>NZ_JAQQDU010000186.1:0-5856 GCF_046027825.1 Paraburkholderia sediminicola | reverse complement strand
AGATCCCACAATACTCGAGCTGGCGCCGTTTGACGCGTGGGCGGTCGCCGGTTCGACATCCGGAATCGGATTGAGCACCGCCCGACATCAACGCATACGTCTCCATCCTGATCACTCGAATCAAACCGCTCGGCGATTCCTGTCGTCATTCCTTCAGAATTCCACGCACGGCGTCTCGCTACCTTGCGCGCAAACGTCCGCCATCGGACAGGCTTCGATTGGGAATGTGGGCACAACTCATTTGTTCAATCGAATTCGCTTGCAGTGTGCTTGCCGCATCGGAAACTCGCGGGCGATTCGATTCCACACCGAATTTCCTAGGAGACAAACCGTGAAGCGTACACCCACCCCATTCCAACGCCGACCCGTGCCAATGCTCGCGGCAGCGCTGTTTCTCGGCATTGAGATGCTCCCTGCTCCGACAAGCGCCGCAACGCCGGGGCAGACTCACGCGAGCGGGCATGTCATGACAGTAGCGGCCCATACCCCTGTCGATACACAAATCAACAACCTTCACACAAGGCTTCAGATCACAGCGGATCAGGAATCCCTCTGGCAACCGGTCGCGCAGTCATGCATGACAACGCCAGCACGATGGATTCACTCAGGCAGCCCCGTGCCGCCAACGCTAACACCATGAGCGCCGTCGACGATTTCCGGTCTTATGGCCAGGTTGTCGATGTCCATGCGGACGGTATCAAGAAATTCACGTCGGCCTTCGAGGCGCTTTACAACAGCATGTCGGATACGCAGAAGCACAACGCGGATCTTATTTTTCACAGCGATACTCACCACACAGCGACTAAGGGATGGCTCGGAGCTGCTGCGCCGGGCAGTCGGCAACCGAACCGACGCCACGCGGAACCATTTGGCCTCCGGTCTGAACATAAGGGAT
Source organism: Paraburkholderia sediminicola (assembly GCF_046027825.1). Classification (GTDB taxonomy): domain Bacteria; phylum Pseudomonadota; class Gammaproteobacteria; order Burkholderiales; family Burkholderiaceae; genus Paraburkholderia; species Paraburkholderia sediminicola_D. Next base: position 4,961 of record NZ_JAQQDU010000186.1, on the reverse strand, counting down.
GCCACATGAAAAACCTCAATCAATCATGCGCCGGACAAGGGCACAACGAGAGCAGGACGCCTGAGTGCACTTGGGCTCACATTAGCACTGGCCCGTCTCTTCACAACAACGTCTGTGCAAGCGGAAGACGTTCATCACGGAGGCCTGCAGCATAGCCAGATGCCAGCCGCTCCCCGGCAGGCATACCGGCATGACGATCATCGTCGCGATGGTCACTCATACGGCGATCAGGGCTATGCCCACTGTACGCTACCTGTTGTCTATGTATCGCAAGAAGCGCCTGGAATCAGCCTGTTCCTGCCGCTCTAGTTCCGATAGAAAAATACCGGGCTCGCAACTTCGGCCGGCACCAAGAACCTTTCGAAGAAGGACAACATGATAGGACTCATCGCTCTGATTCTGATCGCAATTACCACTCCCCTCGCGGGCTGCAACACTGTTGCGGGCGCGGGCGACGACATGTCGAAATGCGGCCCGGCCGCTCATAACACGGCCAAGGATGCCAAATAGGCAACGCCAGCGATCGGTGTTGCGGACGTTCGAGAAAAAATCGCGCTATCTCGTCGCCAGCGCTGGCCCTCTCTCCAACTGCCAGAACCGGGTCGATGCCTGGTCGTCCAATTGAAGGACGCCGATGCAATTCTTGCGCTGACTGGAGTTCGAGGTCAGGCGAATGGCTGCTATGAACAGGGTTGTTGCCGTTGCGCTCGACTGTGCCAATGGCTCTTCATGGCCGAACTGAGCCCGACAACGACCGGCTCCGGTCGACCCTGAAGAGACAGTCGCCGGTCGGAGCCGGACTGCCGGATGAGATTGACCCGGTTCAACGGACAGATTTGCAGGTGGGTTTAGTGTGATGTTGAACCTCCCGGGAGTGTTGAGTCGCGGGTTGTCCACGGCCGGGCGGCGGGTCGCCTGTCACGACCATGGCGCTGCCCGGCGGTGGGCAACCCGCGCGGCGATGACATTTGATCCTGCGAATGCAGGTTTTCGAATTCGAGCGGCGAGCGATGGCCGAGCCCGCTGTGAAGGCGAAACGGGTTGTACAAGCCGCAAACACAACACCCACATTACCGAGTCACGAAAGGTTCTCTATCGCTGGCACCCGTGGTTCGGTCGAATGGCCTGGATTTTCAACGTGGTCGAGAAGAATGGCGAGGTCGTTCTGCGCTGTGCACGTGACCCACTCGAGACAGCGAGTGTATCGGAGATGCCGCAGTGGATGTTTGATCCAGTTGCCTGCCATCACGTTAGATCGTCAGCATTGCCAATCGTCGACTGCGACGCGCTGCGCGAACTGAAACGCCTGTTGTCCGATAAAACTCTCGCCTCACAACTCAATGTGGTACAAGCCGAGCACCGTCCTTTGTCCTGTACAGGAGGAGCCGATGCGACGCGTTCCGAGCACCCATCCGGGCGATCAGCCCGATCTGTTTCAGCGTTGCCCAGAGACGCCCGAGTGGGCGCATCTGCCGTTGGAAGTGCGGCAACAGACACTGCGCCTGCTGGTGCAACTACTGCGGCAACACCGACGCGAACTGCACGTCGCGGCACGCGAACAGGAGGTGTGCGATGAGTGACAAGATTCGGGTTCAACATCTGGCTCGCAAGGCCGTGCTGTACGTTCGCCAGTCGTCCGCCTACCAGGTCAGCCACAATCTGGAGAGCCAGAAACTGCAGTACGCGATGCAGGATCGTCTGCGTCAGTTGGGCTGGAAGGAAGTCGAAGTAATCGATGAGGATCTGGGCTGCTCTGCGGCTGGCACGCAGACGCGCGCGGGTTTCGAACGCATGGTAGCTGAGGTTTGTCTTGGGCGTGTTGGTGCAGTGGCTGCCCGCGAGGTATCAAGATTTGCACGCAACAGTCGCGAATGGCAGCAACTGGTTGAGGTGTGCCGCGTAGTCGACACTGTGCTGATCGATCAGGAAACCGTATATGCGCCGCGGTTAAGCAATGACCGCCTGCTGCTCGGACTGAAAGGTAGCCTCAACGAATACGAACTTGATCTTCTGCGTCAGCGATCGCTGGAAGCGCGGCGCGAGAAAGCCCGACGGGGCGAGCTTATCATCATAGCGCCGGTTGGTTATCGCAAGACCGAGGATCAGCGCCTGGAGAAGGATCCGGATCTGCGTGTGCAGGAAGCCATCCGCTCGGTATTCCGTCAGTTCCTCGCGATTGGCTCGGTAAGGCAGACCCTGCTATGGTTTCTGGAGCACGGCCTGCAGTTGCCCGCATGCACACCGCGTGGTGAGATCCACTGGAAGCGACCGTCTTACGGGACCGTGCATCAGATCCTGACCAACCCGGTGTACGGCGGTGCCTATGCGTATGGGAAGACCGAATGTACCGTCCACTATGAGGCTGGAGAACCGCGCAAACGCGATCGGCGAAAGCCACGGGACCAGTGGCTTGCGCTTATCCCCAATGCCCACGACGGATACGTTGAGTGGGACGAATTCGAACGGATCCAGCGCACCATTCTTGCCAACGTGCGTCTGGGCACACACGCCGGCGCACCGAAGAATGGCGAGGCACTTGTGACGGGGCTGTTGAGGTGCCGGCGTTGCGCGAGCAAGCTCACGGTACACTACACAGGTAGCCGGCATGACGCCCTGCGCTACAGCTGTCATCGCGCGTGGTTGGACAAGGGACTGCCCCGTTGTATCGCATTCGGTGGCACGCGTGTGGATGCGGCAATCGCCCAGGCCGTCCTGCGGGTAGTCCAACCTGCAGCAATTGAGGCAGCTATTGTGGCTCGCGAAGAAGAGATCCATAAGCATGACGAAGTACTGGCCGCATTGCAGCGTGATCTGCAGGCAGCCCGTTACGCCGCACAACGTGCGCAGAAGCAGTATGACACTGCCGATCCGGAGAACCGGCTCGTCGCCGACGAGCTGGAGCGCCGATAGAATGATGCGCTGCTGCGTGTGGAAAAACTGGAATCGCGCATTGAGCGGCACTCACACGCATCTGGCCAGATACCGCCTGTTCAACCCGACGAGTTCAACGAACTTGCCGCAGCGCTCGAGTTGATCTGGCCGCAGGCTGACGCCCGCCTGAAGAAGCGCATCGTGCGCACCTTGATCCATGAGGTCGTGGTCGATCTCGATGACGCAACCAGCGAGATCGTGCTCGTCATCCACTGGAAGGGTGGCGTCCATACCGAGATCCGTGTACCACGCCGGCGTCGCGGCCAATGCGCCACCCAGACATCCCCTGAAGCGATCGATGCAGTGCGCCTGCTGGCTCGCATCTGCCCGGATCTGGTGATCGCCAGCATGCTCAATCGAAATGGGCTGCGAACCGGACGAGGTAACTTCTGGACCCAGGAGCGCGTCACTGCGCTGCGCAGTCACCATCGAATTCCCGTCTATTCGAGCGAGCGGCGTGCAGCCGAAGGATGGTTGAACCTGACCGAGGCATCGGCACTTATCGGCGTGAGTCCCAAAACGCTCAGGCTCGCAGTCGAGCGCGGCGAGATCGCGGCGGAGCATCCGCTGTCGCTCGGACCATGGATCTTCAAGCGCGATTCGCTGAACACCCGTGCGGTGTCCGAGTTCGTCGCACGTACCCGCACCCGGCGTGCGCACCCCACATTACCAACGGCACAACAGGGATCTCTAGATTTATCAACCACATAGCGAGGTTGGGCACTATGAAACGTACTTGTACCAGCCTTCCAGAAACCAGAAGATGCGTGCGCGGGCCTGCTCGTGGGTCGCGAAGTGTTCTCGCATCAGCAGCTCCGTCTCGAGCGTGCCGAAGAATGATTCGCACATGGCGTTGTCATAGGCGTCGCCGGCAGTCCCCATTGACGGCTGCACGCCAGCCTCGCGGCAACGCCTCCCGAAGGCAATGGACGTGTATTGACAGCCCTGGTCCGAATGATGGATCACCCCCTCGGGACGCCGCTGCAGCAACGCCATGTCCAGTGCACGCAGCATCAGTTCGGTGTACAGATGGGTTGACATTGCCCAGCCTGACGACGCGGCGGCTGAATACATCGAGCACCACCGCCAGATACAGGAACCCTTCAGCGGTCGGCACGTATGTGGCGTCTGCTACCCACAGCACATCGCGGGCGTCGGCGCTGAAGTGCCGGCGCACCAGGTCGGGGGCACGGCGTGCACCTGCGCGTTGCCGCGTGGTGTGCGGCCAGCGCCGCCGGCTCGCGCCACGCAGGCCAGCCATGCGCATCAGGCGCGCCACCCGCTTGCGTCCCACGTGCATGCCTTCGCGTGCCAGCTGCGCATGAATACGTGGTGCCCCATACGTGGCGCGCGAGCTCGCATGCAGCGTACGGATGCGCGCGAGCAACTGTGCGTCACCGCATGCGTGTGCCGAAGGCTCCCGTACCAGCCACGCGTAATAGCCGCTCGTGGAGACCCTGAGCAGCCGCGCCATCGTGGCGATGGGCCAGCGGGCCCGGTTCGCTCTCATGAATCCGTATCCTTCGGCGATACGGCTCCCGTCTCCCGCGCAAACCAGGCCGCTGCGTGAGAGAGTATGTCGCGCTCCATCTTCAACTGCCGGTTCTCGCGGCGCAGCTTCGTGAGTTCCTGCCGCTCGGCGGTGGTCAGCCCGTCATGGCGCACGCCCTCATCGCGACCAGCCTGTGCCACCCAGTTGTAGATCGTCTGCGCGGTCGGCTCGAACTCCTTTTCCAGTTCCTCCGGCCTGCGCCCGGCCTTCACCAGCTCAACCATTTGCGCCCGGAATTCCGCCGGGTACGGGGTACGATGCTTGCCCATTTCGGCACCTCCTCTTCAAAAGGATAGGCGTCCGTTTTCGCGGGTCAACTTCAGGAACCGGACGCTCGCCGGAGTACCCGGCAAGCGGAACCGGAGCGCCTCGCTCCGAGTCGAGACCGGCGACGTCAGCCGCTGCTGCGTCGACTCCGTTGGCGACATAGGTGCGTCTTGCCGTGGAGCGAGGCATCCTGAACTCAAACCCCACCTGG
>NZ_JAQQDU010000185.1:0-5984 GCF_046027825.1 Paraburkholderia sediminicola | reverse complement strand
TTAAACTATATCGAGCGGAACATCGAATCAGGCAATCTGGCCGAGGACGTCTCGATTGCGCAAAGGCAAGTGGATGCGATGGAAGGCATGATTAACGGCGCACTGGATATCTGCCGCCTCGAGTCCGGCACCTGGCATGTAGAAATTCAGGAGGTGGTGCTGCCTTCCCTTTTACACGGCATAGTTGTGGATACGCAGCCGCTGGCCGGAGCGAAGGGGCTGAAGTTAAGACTCCATAGCCGACCCTATCTGGTCCGTACGGATCGACATGCGTTGGACAGGATCGTCCGAAATATGGTGATCAATGCGGTCCGTTACACGCCTTCCGAACAGGGAGGAAAGAAGGGACATATTCTGGTGAGTTGCCAGAGGCGTGGCAACCGCATAAAGATAAGCGTCTGGGACAACGGGATCGGTATCCCGGAAGGTAGACAAGGGGATATCTTCAAAAGCTATGTACAGGTCGATAATCCCGAGAGGAATCATGAAAAAGGGTTCGGACTAGGTCTGTCCATTGTCCAGGGTCTCGCGAACCTTCTTGGTCACAAACTGGACGTGGACTCGACACCCGGGCGGGGATCGCGTTTTTCGGTAACGGTCCCCTTCATAGGACTCATACCGCCAGAATTGCTCGAGGTTCAAACGGTTGAAAACGGCGACCCGGACTTGACCAATATGGTAGTGGCGATCATCGAGGACAATAGCGACTTAAGAATCGAAATATCGATGCGCCTGATCGAGCATGGATGCTATGTCGTGGCGGGAGCATCATCATGCGACGTCATCGAGCAGTTGCGCATTGAGGCTTTGGCGAGTGGTCCGCACTTCATCCTCTCGGACTACCGGCTGGAAAACGAGGACGGTGTGGCTGCGATTGCGGCGGTCCGCGCTGCTACTGACGCTTCGATTCCTGCGATCCTGTGGTCGGGGGACACCTCGTCCGCTGTGCTCAAAAAAGTAGCCGCCAGTGGCATGAAGCTTTTGTCGAAACCGGTTTCCGAACAGACCTTGTTGACCATACTTGCAAAACATAAGCCAAAGACATCGATCGAAGGCGCGTGAACGTGATGGCAGCGGAACATAAAGCGTGGTGTAGCAGAGATCTTCACGACAGCCGCTTATCTGGTCCACTTCCACCCAGCTCGGCATTGACTTTGAGCGCAGCTTCAACGCGGTTTCTGACTTGAAGTTTGTCGTAAACAACACAAGAAACCTGTCTGACATGTCCCTCGGAGACGTTAAGCTCTCTTGCGATCTGTTTCCCTGAGAGGCCACGTGCAATGCAACGCGCCAGGTCCCACTCTCGCGGAGAAAGTCCAAGATGGTGCTGATTCTGGCTAGCTGCGGGCGCTTGTGTCGAGCAGGCAAAGCGCAGCAAGACTTCTTCCGGAATCCAGAGTTCACCTCCTAAGATCCTGCTCAGTCCAATGAACATTTTCTTGTGCGCACCTCCTTTCAGAAGAATTCCTCGAGCGGCGTAGTCACGCATGCACATCCGTAGAATTTCAACTTCATGATCGTTTCCAGGAGCGAGTCCCGTGCAGATAACCACGGGAACATTGGATGGATTTCCCGCTTGGAAACGTTCAAGTGTCGTGGCGCCACGGTTCTCACCATCCAGATTGAGATCCAGGAATACGAGGTCCGGGGGAGGTGTCTTGTTTACTTCCTCAAGCGCGCTGGCAAGCGTAAATACGGGCGTGATTTCGATTGGGATTGCGCTCAACTCCGATGCGTGTGTTTGGACATATTCGGCAAGAGCAACGCAAAGAATTTCGTGGTCATCGACCCATAGGATTTTCATGGCCGCTTCTCCTCTTTATACTTCAGAGAAAAACAATCGATCGCGCGCTACGTTGGTGCGCAGCACCGCTTAATAGCTAACTTGAACACGGGCATTCTCCGGCCGTCAAAATGTGTGCCTCATGCGTCGCGGTATTCGCGTCCCCAGACTTCGGGTCGATGGGGCCGATAGCAGTTTGGGTAGTTGGGCGCCGCACTCGCACAGGCATGGAACGCCGCGGGGTAAGTTAATGCGGCGCACTTTCAGGCGGCGCTGCAGCAGCGTCGACAGCATCGTGCGATCGTGCAAACCTTTCAGCGTCTTCATCGCCTGCTTCGCCTCGTTGCTAGTCTAATTCTTGCCGCACGCGAGCAAATGAGCGGGCCGGCGGCGCGACATATTGAAGAGGATACATCGCGTCCCGGAAGGGAGGGGCATCAGAGGAGGAACTTTACGGGTGAATGCGCGACCATCGGCAGTCGGTCGACATGGGCCAGTTGCATCGGACTGCAGCCGGCCATAGACGAGCCGCATTGAGGTTGCGTCGACCGGCTGCACCATGATGAACCCGTGTCGCATACCCAGCATCACCGCTTCGGTGCGGCTCGTTACGCCCAGCTTGCCGAAAATGGAGGAGAGGTGGAATTTCACGGTGCTGTCGGAGATGGCGAGTTGGCGCGTGATTTCCTTGTTGCCGAGCCCTTCGGCGAGCATCGCCAGCACTTCGATCTCCCGTGAAGTCAGGGCTTCATTGTGCACTGCGGACGCCATCCCGCCAGATTACGCCACTTGAAGGAATGCGATGTCGCCCGTGCACCCATCGTCGACAATGCGTGCGAACATACTGAAGCCGGTAAGACACAAGGTGGGTTTCAATCCATTCTGACGACGGACAGTCGATGCGCATACGTTTTCCTGACAAAGAGATTGCGATTCCACTTTCTGTGTTGTCCGTAACGCAGATAATCGGCTGGGGGACCGTAGGGCTGCCGTCAATCGTTGGAAGGCAGATGGCCAGCGATTTGAAAATGGACATTTCATACGTCTTCGCGGCGAGTTCCGTGCTGTATGTCGTCATGGGGCTCTGGGCTCCGTTTCTGGCCAAGGTCTTTGCCCGGTTCGGGGCGAGGCGCGTCATGATCGGCGGCACGATCTTGTCTACCCTCGGTTTCCTGTTGCTTGCTGTGTGTCGTGGGCCTCTTTTGTATTTCTCCGGCTGGGTAGTGCTTGGAACGGCGGGGAGTGCCACGCTCTCGACAGCGGCCTATATCATGCTGAACGAACTTGCCGGCCCGAATGCGAAACGCGCGATCGGCGCCCTTATGTTGATAACGGGCTTATCGAGCAGCGTTTTCTGGCCAGTTGCATCACTCCTCGCGAAGGCAGTCGGATGGCATGCGACCTGTGCGGTTTACGCGGGGATGCTGATGTTGATATCCCTGCCGCTCTACGTGTTTGGACTTCCCGCGTCTGTGCCGCCCAAAGATCAATATCGGCATAGGGTTTCCAACTCAACACCCAGCGCGCCTGCTCGGAAAGGCACGTTCTACCTGATTGCGACAGCGATCACATTGAATGCGTTCGTCACATTCGGGTTCAACGCTATATTTATCGAGCTACTCAAAGCCGCGGGGTTGCCGGCAATGCAAGCCGTAGCCTTTGGCTCTGCACTCGGCGTCATTCAGGTGAGTGCACGGGCAGTTGATTTTCTTGGCGGCGCCAGGTGGGATGGGGTATCAACCGGCATTTTTGCGGGAATTGTTCTACCCCTGTCGATGGCGTTGCTCGTCTTGGACTACGGCTCGCACACTGCCGTTGCGGTCTTCGTGGTTCTCTACGGTTTAGGGAGCGGATCTCTCGCGGTTGCACGTGCAACGATACCGCTGGTGTTCTATGACAAGGCAGATTACGCCTCGGCGGCATCGCGTATCGCGCTCTCCCTCAATGTGATTTCGGCGGCCGCACCGCCGTTTTTCATTGCGCTGTTGAGCAGGTTTGGGAACGCCGTCTTGCTGGAGGTTGCCATTCTGTGTTCCGGAACGGCATTGATTCTGCTGTTGATTCTCACGCGCCGCAGACCCCGGTTAGATAGCGCCGCACCAGCAGCATGAAATTTGATGCCGCTCGGCGCGCGCACGCCCGTCATGCGTCGAACGTTCGCGCAACCGTAACCGGAGGAAACTAACGAATGCCGAATGACGAACGCACCAGGATAATTTACGGCAGGACGCCGGAATCAGCAGCCATGTTGGCAAACGTCAAACGAGCGATGGCGATCACCGCCACACTTAACCGGTTGACGTTCAACGATGCGGACGAAATTCGGACCTTGTTCAGCGAACTTATCGGTAAAGATGTGGACAAGAGCTTTTTACTGATCCCTCCGTTCTATACGGCAGGTGGGGACGAAATCCGCGTCGGGCACAATGTCTTCATCAACCAGAACTGCACTTTCTATGACCTTGGTGGCCTCGACATCGCAGACGATGTGATGATCGGGCCGAACGTGAGCATCATCACGTCGGGCCACCCCCTCGAACCCTCGCAGCGACGCGCCGCTACGATCGGAAAGCCCATCGTGATTGAGAAAGGCGTGTGGATCGCGGCCGGCGCGACCATCATCGGTGGCGTAACAGTAGGCGAGAATTCGGTCGTCGCGGCAGGGTCGGTAGTCACGAGGGACGTTCCCCCGAATACCCTTGTCGGCGGAAATCCGGCGCGGGTCATTCGTTCGATTGCTGACTAAGGGGGCGTGCGCAAGAGGTCGATTCCGGCGCTAGAAAAGTTCATCGGGAATTGGCGGAAAACCTGGCGATGTGAAAGGTTCGGCCAGGATCAGTCATTCGACAGGGTCTCCCGGATCGCCGACAATCCATACATCGAGGCATTCGACGAATGTATGGTGCCAGTCAACATAGGCGGAGGAACCCTTGAGTCAACCGATGACCGACCTTGACACGCTGCTCGCGTCCATGCGTCCCGAGTTAAACAACGGCGTTTACGTGTTCTCGTCGATTCCGCTGCATACCGATATCAAAGCGTTGCTTCCGGTCGCGACATTCCGTGAGCGGGAGGGATTAACGCTGATCGTAGATGAGGCAACGGCGCAACGAGAAGGACTGCAGATACTGTTTCGTGCTGCCTGGATTACCCTCACCGTGCATTCCGACCTGCAGGCGGTAGGGTTGACCGCGGCATTCGCAAAAGCGCTCGGTGACGCTGGTATCAGCTGCAACGTGGTCGCAGCGGCCTTTCACGATCATATTTTTGTACCATTCGAGTCCGCAGGGAATGCAATGGCGCAGTTGTCTCGCTTACAGAGTCTTGCGCAACAGAATATCTTGCCCGCCGTGGATTGATCCCGCTTGCGGTTTGCTGATCCCGAACATCTCGACACCCTCGTCAGTGAAGTGATGGAGGAGTGGCAGGTCCCCGGCCCGGCACTGGTGCGCGGCTCGTTTCCTCAGCGTAGCTGAATGTGCTCCACAAGCCACTATGCCCATCCCGCCTACGGCCGCGTAACGATCGAAGCGGCGGGTGATGCGCTTGCATTTCGCTATCGCGGCATGTCGGGCGCGTTAATTCATCGTCACTACGGCGTGTTCGAACTCGACGAGCAGCCGGAAACGCTGCAGCCGACCTATCGTCCCGATCCTTATCGTGAGCGCGTCTTCGCGATTCGCGAGCTGAAAGGCAGCCGCGTGGAGTTTGTTCGCGACGAAGGTGAGGTAATCCGTTGGCGATCCACCGTGTGCTGTTTTCACAACAGGCGGCACCAAAATATTATTTAACACACACCGTCGCCGGATTTTGATAGCCTTAGTCGTGGCAGAGGAAGAGCATCCAACGACAGGAGGACTTCGCCATGCTGAGGTGGATTGCAAACTGGGCTTTGCACAATGCGCTCACGCCGGAGAAACAAGCGGAACGAGCGTTACGAGAACTGCGGCTGGAGCTTTTCCAGGCGGAGCAGCGCATCCTTGATGCGCAGTTGCATGCGGATTACTACCGTGCTCGTCTGGCCTTTTGCGAAGAGGTCATAAAAAACGGTATTGAGCAGGTGGCGGATCAACGCAAAGGTCAACAGGAAACCTCACAAGTGTCGCGGCTGGGACTCAAACTCACAGCAGCTCAATAGCGAGTCGAGCAGAGACATACAGTCCGCGCACCGCGTGCAGGACGTAAAAGCGGCCGCACCTAA
>NZ_JAQQDU010000184.1:0-6020 GCF_046027825.1 Paraburkholderia sediminicola | reverse complement strand
CGGCTACACGAACCCGTATCTGTCGCCATTCGAGGAATTCCAGCGTTACAAGACGCATCCGGCGATCCGCTCGATTCTGGAAGGCGGCAAGCGGGTGTCGTACGGCGCACGGGCGATCACCGCGGGTGGCTTGCTGTCGCTGCCGAAGTTGGTGTTCCCGGGTGGCGCGCTGGTCGGCGACGACGCCGGCTTCCTGAACGCGTCGCGGATCAAGGGCTCGCATGCCGCGATCAAGACCGGCATGCTGGCTGCCGATGCTGCATTTGAAGCCGTGCAGGCCGGACGCACCAGCGATGAACTCACCGCGTATCCGGAGAGCTTCAAGACGTCGTGGCTGCACACGGAACTGCATCGTGCGCGTAACTTCAAGCAGTGGATGAGCAAAGGCCTGTACCTCGGCACCCTGATGGTCGGCATCGAGCAGAAGCTGCTGGGCGGCAATGTGCCGTGGACGCTGCATCACCAGCATTCCGATCACGAGATGCTCAAACCTGCGTCGCAGTGCAAGCCGATTGTCTATCCGAAGCCGGATGGCAAGCTGACATTCGACCGGTTGTCGTCGGTGTTCATTTCGAATACGAATCACGAAGAAAACCAGCCGGCCCACCTGACGCTGAAAGATCCTTCTGTGCCGGTGAACGTGAACTGGCAGACCTATGCCGGTCCGGAATCACGCTATTGCCCGGCTGCGGTGTATGAGTTCGTGAAGAACGACGACGGCAGCGAGCGTCTGGTGATCAACGCGCAGAACTGCGTGCATTGCAAGACCTGCGATATCAAGGACCCGACCCAGAACATCGTGTGGGTGACGCCTGAAGGTGGCGGCGGTCCTAACTACCCGAATATGTGAGTCGATACGCGGGGCATCGAAAGCGATGCCCCGCGTACGTCATCTAAATCAAGGAGTGCGACGTGCAAAGAGAAGTCGTTATTGTGAGCGGTGTGCGCACCGCGATTGGGAAGTTCGGTGGAAGCCTGAAAGACGTACCGCCGACGGAGCTTGCAGCCCTTGTCGTGCGAGAAGTGCTGGCACGTGCCAAGGTAGCCGGCGATCAGGTGGGACATGTGGTGTTTGGCAATGTTATCGCGACCGAACCCAAAGACATGTACATGGCACGTGTGGCCGCCATTAACGGGGGTGTCTCCGAGGCAGCGCCGGCACTGACCGTGAACCGCCTGTGCGGCTCCGGATTGCAGGCCATCATCTCTGCCGCGCAAACCATTCTGCTGGGTGACGCTGACGTTGCCATTGGTGGTGGCGCAGAAAACATGAGCCGTGCGCCCTACATCACGCCCGACACACGCTTTGGCGTGCGGATGGGCGATGCGCGTCTGATCGACATGATGCTGGGCGCGCTGAACGATCCCTTCCATACTGTTCCGATGGGGATCACGGCAGAAAATGTTGCCCAGAAATATGGCATCACGCGCGAGCAGCAGGACGCATTGGCGATGGAATCGCACCGCCGTGCAGCGCGCGCGATCGCCGAAGGGCGCTTCAAGGAGCAGATTGTTCCCGTGACGCGTCGCGCCAAGGGGAAAGACGTGTCGTTCGACACGGACGAACACGTGCGTCCGGACGTCTCCCTTGACGACCTTTCCGGTATGCGACCCGCTTTCCAGAAGACCGATGGCACCGTGACAGCAGGTAACGCATCCGGTATCAATGACGCTGCCGCCGCCGTCCTGATGATGGAGCGCGGTGCTGCCGAACAACGCGGGATCAAGCCGCTGGCCCGCCTCGTGTCCTACGCTCATGCCGGCGTGGATCCGCTCTACATGGGCATCGGTCCGGTGCCGGCCACGCGCATCGCGCTTGAACGCGCAGGCCTGAAGATTAGCGATATCGATGTGATCGAAGCAAACGAGGCATTCGCCGCACAAGCCTGCGCCGTCGCCCAGGAACTCCAGCTCGACGCTGACAAGGTGAATCCCAACGGCTCCGGCATTTCACTCGGTCATCCGATCGGCGCAACTGGCGCATTGATCACTGTCAAGGCTATCCACGAACTGAAGCGTATTAACGGCCGCTTCGCACTGGTGACCATGTGCATCGGTGGCGGTCAGGGTATCGCAGCCATCTTCGAAAATCTTCAATAGTCCCATGAACTATTTGACTGCTAGAGATCGAACATGACAATTGAAACGATCGGCGTCGTCGGCGCCGGAACGATGGGCAGTGGTATCGCACAGATCGCCGCGACGGCCGGCCTGAAGGTCGTTCTGATCGACGTTACCGAGGCCGCCCTCACGCGAGGGATGGCCGCATTGAGGTCGAGCCTGGAGCGGCTTGTAGCGAAGAATACGATCGCCGCTGATGCGGCCAGCGCCACGCTCGCGCGCATCGACACCTCAACCGAGTATCAACGCCTCGCCGAGGTGGACCTGGTCATCGAGGCCGCAACCGAACAGGTCGAGCTGAAACGCACGATCCTGAAGCAGATCGAAGCGGTCGCAAAACAACACGCGATTATCGCCACGAACACCTCGTCGATCTCCATCACATCGCTGGCAGCGGGCCTCGCCGATCCTTCCCGTTGCGTCGGCATGCACTTCTTTAACCCGGTGCCCTTGATGCCGCTCGTCGAGATTATCCGCGGTGTGCAGACCAGCGCAGAGACTGTCGACGCGATTCACGAATTGTCCCGCCGGCTCGGCAAATCGCCGATCGGGGTCAAGAATGCGCCGGGATTCGTCGTCAACCGGATTCTGGTGCCGATGATCAATGAAGCATTCTTCGTTCTGGCGGAGGGCATCGCAACGGCGGAAGAGATTGACGAGGGCATGCGTCTTGGCGCCAATCACCCCATCGGACCTCTCGCGTTGGCGGACCTGGTGGGCCTTGATGTTTGCCTCGCTGTGCTAGAGGTACTCGCGAAGGATCTCGGCGATCCTAAATATCGCGCCTGCCCTTTGCTTCGCGAACTGGTGGCTGCCGGACGTCTCGGCCGCAAGACCCGGCACGGAGTCTACCGCTACGATTGATCACGGGTCAGTGCCACGTGACCGTCGCATTCAAGAGCATTGACTACCCGTCACGATGGAACTCACCCTCAAAATCAGTCCCCCACGTGCCCCGCGGCACATGCTTGCCCGCACGCGCCTGAGCTCGGGCAGCGAGCGCTTTCGCGACCGGCCAGTGGCGATCGTGCAGGCACCACCGGGCTTCGGCAAGACGGCGCTGCTGGCCCAATGGCGCCGCGAGCAACTGATGCGTGGCAGCGTGGTGGCGTGGCTCTCGCTTGATGAACGCGATGACCCGAGGCGTCTGTTCGTGGGCCTGATGCTCGCCGTACGCGCGGGTTCCGGGCGGGCCGCATTTGGGAAACATCTGCTCGAGGGCGGCGCGGCACCGGCTGCGCCGCTTGAAGCAATCACGGCCTGGCTGGCCGAGGTCGCCCGCACGGCACTCGATATCGTTCTGATACTCGATGAAGTGGAGCCGCTTCCGCAGGCGAGCCACGAAGCGCTGGTTTACCTGTTCGAGAACCTGCCCGCCAATCTGCGCGTCGTACTTGCCTCGCGCGGAGGATACGACAAGCTTATCGCGCGCCTGATTCCCTATGGCCTGTGCACGGCGGTAGACGCCGCGACGCTGCGCTTTCGCCTCGACGAAACCGTCTCGCTGATCGGCGGCCGGTTTGGTGCCGACGTCGATGCCGATACGAGCGCAAGATTGCACGACATCACCGAAGGATGGCCACTCGGCCTGCAGCTCGCGCTCGACGCAATCGCCGAGACACACGATCCGGTTGCGGGCATCAACGCTTTCGCAAGCAGCAACGGTGGCATAGAGGCGCAGTTCGTGAGCGCGCTTTTTGAGCGGCTCAACAGCGACGATATCCGTTTCCTCACGCTCATCTCGATCGTCGACCTGTTGCATGGCGACCTCTGCGCTGCGCTCTCCGGTTTCCCCGATGCAAGGCAACGGTTACTGCGCCTTGCAAGTGAGACCCCGCTTCTTTGCAACGCGCAAGGTCGCCGGGGCTGGTACCGGCTGCACGCCATGGCGCGCGAGGTGCTTCGCGAGCGTGCCGCTGATCTGCCGCATGCCGAGCTGACTTGCCTGCATAACCGCGCCATGCATTGGCTGGCTGACAATGACATGACCGAGGCGGCAGCGCGACACGCACTGGCGTGCGGCGAGGAGGAGACGGCCTATAGGCTCGCGCAACGCAGCTTGCATGAAGCCGTCACCCAAGGCCGTCTTGTCGACGTGGCCGAGTGGCTCGAATGGCTTCCTGAAGCGGTGCTGGACCGGCATCCGGCGTTGCGCCTCGCCATCGCATGGGCACTCGCCATGAGCGACCGGCACAAGGACGCCGAGACACAGGCACAAGCCATTCTCCTCAGCACACAACCAGACGAGGCGACACGCTATGAGATCGACCTGATCCTGAGCGCTGCCGCCTATTTCGCCGATGAGCCTGACCGCGCAGCATGCCTG
This sequence comes from Paraburkholderia sediminicola, assembly GCF_046027825.1. Lineage (GTDB taxonomy): Bacteria > Pseudomonadota > Gammaproteobacteria > Burkholderiales > Burkholderiaceae > Paraburkholderia > Paraburkholderia sediminicola_D. The sequence goes on along the minus strand of NZ_JAQQDU010000184.1, from coordinate 1,573 downwards.
ATGGACAAGTGGGGGGACACGCCCCCTGTCAGCGACTTATGGCTGCAACAGGTGCATGCAAACCGGCTTGCCGCGCGGGCACTCATGAACGGCGATTACGCGGCGGCCCGTCGATTGCAGCAGCGCGCACCACACGGCAAATCCAGCGCCGCCTGTCGATACGTGAGTCGATGGGGTGACTACATGACTGGCCTTGGGTACCTGTTCGAGGGGCAAATGCTGCTGGCGGAACGCACACTGCGCCCGGCGCTCGAACGTGCCGACAACGACCTGGGCCGGCGGCACCCGTTTTCCTGCATGATGGCCGCGCTTCTCGCCGCGACCCGATTCAAACGAGGCGACTTCGAGGACGCAACGGCCTTGCTGGCAAACCGCCTGGACGTACTCGAACGGCGGGGAACACCCGACGCCGTGATCCTCGCGTACCGCACAGCGGCGCGCATCGCAGCCGCGGCGGGCATGGAGCACCGCGCCGTCGACCTCCTTGGCACGCTAGATGCCATTGGCGCCGTGCGCAATATGCCGAGGCTGCGCGTGGCAAGCTTGACGGAGCAGATCCGCTTACACAGTGGCCACTTCCGTTCCGCGACATGCCAGACGCTTGTCGAGCAACTCGACCGAATCGTCGCCGCGCACGTGGTGTCAGATGCGCACATCACGCGTCGCACCCTGGTCTTGTATCGGGATATTAGCCATGGTTACGCGGCGATGGCCGCTCAGGACTGGCGTGCAGCCGAGCATGCGCTCACTCGCGCGCAGCGGGTCGCCGAGGAGATGAGGCGCGGTGCGGTGCGTGTCGATATCATGGCGTTGCGCGCCTTTGTTCTGGACCGCACCGGGCAATCGGCTACCGCGCTTCTGCGTGAGGCGGTGAGTCTTGGGGCGGCGTGCGGGATGAAGCTCATGCCGGTCGACCTGCATCCTGCCGTCGCGCTGTGGATGGACGCACCCGATACCGACGGTGCCGCGCGCCTTCCCTCGTCGCCTGAAACGCAATCGTCGATTGTGGCCGATGCACCAGCGGCCGAGCGTCACGATGGCCTGCGTGCGACCCCCTGTATGGCCCTGACCCCGAAGGAACGTCGCGTGTTGGAGTTAGTCACCCGCCATCTGACGAATAAGGAAATCGCATTCGCCATGGGGATTGGGCAGGAGACGGTGAAGTGGCATATGAAGAACCTCTTCCTGAAACTCGACGCAACCTCACGTAGACAGATTGTTCGCCGTGCTCAACTCATGGGCCTGCTGCAGGAAGCGGCCTGAACGGCCCATACGGCGCCTAGGCAGCGGCTTTCTCCCGCTACACCTCCCGACTTTTTCCGCGAAGCAAGCGCTTATTGCTTCGGCCTGCCAATTCAATCAGAAAAAAATACGGCCCGCCTGAAGGGTAGTCCCTGAATTAATCAGCGCCCCTCTAGTCGCATAGTGCGTCACGCAGACGCAACACTCGGGGGGTGGTACGGATTCAACAGCACGGTCCCAAGCTCATCGAACCGGCTGAAAACCCTGCTATAACGGGTCGCGCGGCGTTTATGCCATAACGATATTCCTGAAAACCCGCCCCCCTTCCGTG
>NZ_JAQQDU010000183.1:0-6168 GCF_046027825.1 Paraburkholderia sediminicola | reverse complement strand
TGTGACGTTCCAGACGACGTGGTAGCCGACGTAGATCGCCAGCACGAAAATGATCAGGTTGATGACGGTGTGGTTGATGACTTCCATCGCCGCTCTCCTCTAAGCTTTACGCGCGACTTCGCCGTCACGGGCCAGCAGCGTGGCCGCGACGATGTCGTCTGCGAGATCGATGTTCAGGGCGCCTTCCTTGGTGATGATCAGCTTCAGGAAGTCGAGCAGGTTGCGCGCGTATAAGGACGACGCGTCGGCAGGCACCATCGAAGCCAGATTCGTATAGCCGACGATCTGCACGCCGTTTCGGGTGACGACCTGGTCCGCTTCAGTCAACGGGCAATTGCCGCCGCGCCGGCCTTCGTACTCGGCGCCGCGCCCAGCAGCCAGGTCCACCAGCACGGAGCCGGGTTTCATCGCCTGCACGGTTTCCACCGAGATCAGCGTCGGTGCGGCCCGGCCTGGGATCAAGGCGGTCGAGATGACGATATCGGCCTGTTTGGCGCGTTCGTGGACCAGCGCCGACTGACGTGTCAGCCACGAAGGCGGCATTGGCCGCGCATAACCGCCGACGCCCTGCGCGGCTTCACGCTCCTCATCGGTTTCGTACGGGACATCGAGAAACTTCGCGCCGAGCGATTCGATCTGCTCCTTGACCGCCGGACGCACGTCGGACGCCTCGATTACCGCGCCGAGGCGCTTGGCGGTCGCGATCGCCTGCAGACCCGCCACACCCGCGCCGAGAATCAGCACACGCGCCGCTTTCACGGTGCCCGCGGCGGTCATCAGCATCGGCATAAAACGCGGATAGAGCGTGGCCGCCAGCAGCACCGCCTTGTACCCGGCGATGTTCGCCTGCGACGACAGCACGTCGAGGCTCTGCGCGCGGGTGGTGCGCGGCGCGGCTTCCAGAGCGAACGCGGTGACGCCCGCAGCCGCCAGTTTTGATGAGTTTTCGGTATTAAACGGATCGAGCATGCCGACCAGCGTCGCGCCGCGCTTCAGAAACGGCAATTCGGCATCGGTCGGAGACTGCACCTTGAGGACGAGATCGGCCCCAAAAGCAGTAGCCGCGTCGACGATTTCCGCGCCGGCGGCTGTAAAGGCTTCGTCAGGAAAGCTCGCGCCGGTGCCGGCGCCGCTCTGGATCGTGACCCGGTGGCCCTGGGTCACGTACTTCTTGACCGTTTCGGGCGTCGCGGCGACGCGGGTTTCGTGCGCGCGCGTCTCGGCTGGCACTCCGATGTGCATCTTTGCTCCTCCTCGACTTCCTGTTTTACGACAGACCTGCCGACGAGGCACGCCGGCTTGCAAGTGCAACGGCTAACGGCGTCACTTTAACCGAAACCTGGGGGTGCGCATAAATCGGGGACAATCCGGGGGGGCTTGATCGCCCGCTTCCCGGCAGCCCAGGCCCATAACCGGTAAAATGCGCACCCATGAAACCGGAAACTTGGCTGCCGCACGTCACCGTTGCGGCCATCGTCGAGCGCGACGGGCGTTTTCTCGTGGTCGAGGAACATACCGCCGACGGCCTGCGCCTGAATCAGCCCGCCGGCCATCTGGAAGCGGGCGAAACGCTTCTGGAAGCGGTCATCCGCGAAACGCTAGAAGAAACCGCCCATCCGTTCACGCCCGAGGCGCTGGTCGGCATGTATATGACGCATTTCGAGCGGCCCGGCAGTGAGGGCGTGACGTATCTGCGCTTCACCTATTGCGGCACGAGCGGCGCAGCGGATCTGGAGCGCGCGCTCGATCCCGACATTGTCCGCACGCTGTGGATGAGCGCCGATGAATTGCGCGCGTGCCCTGAGCGGCATCGCACCCCGCTCGTCATGCAATGTCTCGACGATTACCTCGCGGGGCGGCGTTTCCCGCTCGACTTCGTGCATACGCATTCGGTCGGGCACAAGCAGGCGTAAATAGACGTAAGCGGGCATAGCCAGGCCTCACCCGTCATAAACAGGCCTGAATCGTCATGAGTGGCCAACCAGGCGGCCGGGCAACACGGTCCACCCACGATCAATGAAGTCACGCAGTACCCAGTGAGCACCTTATGAGCAAGCAGAAAGTCGTAGTAGGCATGTCGGGCGGCGTCGATTCGTCGGTTACCGCGTGGCTGCTGAAGGAACAGGGCTACGACGTGGTCGGCCTGTTCATGAAGAACTGGGAAGACGACGACGACAGCGAGTACTGCTCGACGCGGCAGGACTGGATCGACGTCGTCTCGGTGGCGGACCTGATCGGTATCGACGTCGAAGCCGTCAACTTCGCCGCCGAGTACAAAGATCGCGTGTTTGCCGAATTCCTGCGCGAATACTCCGCCGGCCGCACGCCGAATCCGGACGTGTTGTGCAACGCCGAAATCAAGTTCAAGGCCTTCCTCGACCACGCCATGTCGCTCGGCGCGGAAACCATCGCGACCGGCCACTATGCGCGCGTGCGTGAGAACAACGGCCGCTTCGAACTGTTGAAGGCCCTGGATCATACGAAGGATCAGTCGTACTTCCTGCATCGCCTGAATCAGGCGCAGTTGTCGAAAACGCTGTTTCCTTTGGGCGAGATCCCGAAAACCAAAGTCCGCGAGATCGCCGAACAGATCGCGCTGCCGAATGCGAAGAAGAAAGACTCGACCGGCATCTGCTTTATCGGCGAACGGCCGTTCCGCGATTTCCTGAACCGCTATCTGCCGACCCAACCCGGTCCGATGAAAACCACCGACGGCAAAGTGGTCGGCGAACACATTGGCCTCGCGTTCTACACCTTCGGGCAGCGCAAAGGCATCGGCCTCGGCGGCAGCAAGGACGGCAGCGGCGAGCCGTGGTTCGTCGCCGGTAAGGATATTGCGTCGAACACGCTGTATGTCGCGCAAGGCCACGACCATCCGTGGCTGCTCAGCCATACGTTGAGCGCGGGCAATACGAGCTGGGTGGCGGGCGAGCCGCCGGCCGACGGTTTCGCGTGCGGCGCGAAAACCCGTTACCGGCAAGCGGATGCACCGTGCACGTTCAGCGCGGGTGCAACTGCGGCTGCAAGCGCGGCGGGTGTCGGTGAAGGCCTCTTCGAACTGAATTTCGACGCCGCCCAATGGGCTGTCACACCCGGGCAATCTGCGGTGCTCTACGATGGCGACGTGTGTCTCGGCGGCGGCATCATCGAACACGCGGTGACCGGGCAGCCCACGGCGCGCCAGCCGCAAAAGGCAGCGTTGCTAACCGCCCGTTGATCCATGGGTTTTATCGTGCGGCAACGCCTGGTGTCGCCGCACCCCGCTTCACCTTCCATGCCTCACCTGCATGTCTCACCTTCAAGCTTCAGACTTCACGCTTCACCCACGCGTTTCACCTTTGAGCCGCAGCTAGCTTCACCATAACAAGCAGTTGTTCGTTTCCTTCGCGACGGATTCCGTCTGCGCCGACAGCGTCGACGATCCCTCCGCGACGATCTTCACTGCACTGGAGTCCCCATGTTTTCTCGACGTTATCTGGCGATGTGGTGCGCGGTTGCTCTGCTCGCAGTCTGTGCGGTGCTGGCCGCGACGCATCACATTTCGTGGTTCTGGATCATCGTCCCGGTAGTGCTCGTCGCGCTCGGCCTGTTCGACCTCACGCAGCAACACCACGCGATTCTGCGTAACTATCCGCTGTGGGGCCACTTCCGCTTCCTGTTCGAATTCATTCGCCCGGAGATCCGCCAGTATTTCGTCGAAGACGATACCGACGAGAAACCGTTCTCGCGCGCGCAACGCAGCATCGTCTATCAGCGCGCGAAGAACGACGTGGATAGCCGCCCGTACGGCACCGAACTCGACGTCAAAGCTGTCGCGCACGAATGGATCAGCCACTCGCTCGCGCCGACCAAAGTCGACAACCACGACTTCCGTGTCGTCGTCGGGCCCGACCGCGCAAAGCCTTATTCGATGTCGATCTTCAACGTCTCAGCGATGAGCTTCGGCTCGTTGTCGGCGAACGCGATCATGGCGCTGAACCTCGGCGCGAAGAAAGGCAACTTCGCGCACGACACGGGCGAAGGCTCGATGTCGAAATACCACCGCGAGCATGGCGGCGACATCATCTGGGAAATCGCTTCCGGTTATTTCGGCTGCCGTAACGACGACGGCACCTTCAGCGCGGAGAAGTTCGCCAAGCAGGCCGCCGAGCCGCAAGTGAAGATGATCGAGGTGAAGCTCTCGCAAGGCGCGAAGCCCGGTCACGGCGGCGTGCTGCCGGCCGCGAAGATCACGCCCGAGATTGCGGAGACGCGCGGCGTGCCGATGGGGCGCGATTGCATCTCGCCCGCTACCCACTCCGAATTCTCGTCGCCACGCGGCCTGCTCGAATTCGTCGACCGTTTGCGCACGCTGTCCGGCGGCAAGCCGACCGGGTTCAAGCTGTGCATCGGGCATCCTTGGGAATTCTTCGGCATTGCGAAGGCGATGCTGGAGACAGGGATTCTGCCGGACTTCATCGTAGTCGACGGCGCGGAAGGCGGCACGGGCGCGGCGCCGCTGGAGTTCACCGATCACGTCGGCGTGCCGCTGCAGGAAGGCCTGCTGCTGGTGCACAACACACTGGTCGGCATTGGCTTGCGTCAACGCATCCGCATCGGCGCGAGCGGCAAGATGATTACCGCTTTCGACATCACGAAGACGCTCGCGATCGGCGCGGATTGGGTCAATGCGGCGCGAGGCTTCATGTTCGCGGTCGGTTGCATTCAGGCACAGACCTGCCACACCGGCCGCTGCCCGACCGGCGTCGCGACGCAGGACCCGGTGCGTCAGCGCGCGCTGGTTGTACCGGACAAGGCCGACCGCGTGTTCAACTTCCATCACAACACACTGCATGCGTTGAAGGAAATCATTCAGGCCACGGGGCTCAAGCATCCGTCGGAACTGCGCGCGCATCACATCGTGAGGCGTGTCTCGTCGCATGAGGTGCGGTTGATGTCCGAACTGTTGAAGTATCTCGAGCCGAACGATCTGCTGAACGGCAACTATCGCTACACGCTGTACGAGAAATATTGGCCTATGGCGCAAAGCGATTCGTTTGCGCCAAAGATCGAACTGGCCGCGACCTGATCTGACTGCGATGACGATCGGCTGACGGGCTGATCGTCTCGGAGCCTTAGGTTTTGGCGGCGAATTTTTGCAGAAAAATAAGAATCCTTAAGAGCCCGTCTTATATACAAGGACAGCGGCGAACCGTACATTTGCGTGGTCTTTTTTCCGCTCAATGTCCATGGTCACGCCCTCTTCTGTTCCGCTACCGCTCGGCGAGCACACGCAACTCGTCCAGACCCGTCATGGCTGGATGCTCGCCAATCCGAACGACTTCTATCTCGGCCGCGCACTCATCGAATACGGTGAATGCAGCGAGCTCGAATCTGCCGTGTTGAGACAGTTACTGGTGCAGCCGGGCATCGTCGTGGAAGTCGGCGCGAATATCGGCGTGCATACGATCATGCTGGCGCGCGAAGCGCAGGTGCGCCGTCAGGTGCTCGTTGCGTTCGAGCCGCAGCCGGTGATCTTTCAGAACCTCTGTGCGAATCTCGCGGCCAATGGTGTGCGCAACGTGCTGGCGTGGCCGTATGCGTGTGGGGCGACTGCAGGGACGCTACATTTTGAGCGACCCGACTATGACGCGCCAGGCAACTTCGGCGGCGTGTCGATGCAAACGGAGGCTGCGGCGACTACGCTTCCGGTTCCGTGCGTGCGGCTGGACGATGTGCTGCGCTCGCATACGGTGGGGCTGCTGAAGCTCGACGTGGAAGGGTTCGAGTTGAACGCGCTGCTAGGGGCGGAGGAAACGATTGCCCGCTCGCGGCCCGTGATTTATGTGGAGAACGACCGGCTCGATCAGTCGCAGGCGTTGATCGAGTGGTTGTGGTCGAAGGAATACCGGATGTGGTGGCACTTGCCGCCTTTGTTTTTAACCCGGGCAATTTCTTTGATCGCATGGAGAATATCTACGGCAAGTTGGTGTCGTGCAATATGCTCGCGCTACCGCGGGAACTGGAGATGGAAATTGATGGGTTTGTCGAGGTAACGGATTCGGCAACGCATGCGCTGATGAGTTTGAGCAGTTAGCCGACGGGACACTTCCCGAGACGTTAAACGACAAAGGGCCGCCTGAAGCGGCCTTTTGTCGTTTGAAGAACCCGCCCAGGTCTCGTCCGACC
>NZ_JAQQDU010000182.1:0-6718 GCF_046027825.1 Paraburkholderia sediminicola | reverse complement strand
CCCCCCCCCCGCCCGCCCCCCCCCCCCCCCCCCCCCCCCCCCCCCCCCCCCCCCCCCCCCCCCCCCCCCCCCCCCCCCCCCCCCCCCCCCACAGCGCTGGGCACGTTGTGAGCTGCGAGCGTCTGTTTCACATAAGTGCGCAGGGTCGAGTGCGGCGCCACCTCGATGAACACCCGCACGCGGTCGTTGGCAAGGCGTTCGATCGCTTCGCCGAAGCGGACGGGCTCGCGGATATTGCGCCACCAGTAGGCGGCATCGAGCGCTCCGCCTGGCAACACGTCACCCGTTACCGTCGACACAAAAAGCTTGTCGCCGTCGCACGGCGCGAGATCGGCCAGGCCCTCGCGCACGATCGGCTCGATGGCGTCCATGCGGCTGCTGTGAAACGCATAGTCGAGATCGAGCATCTGGAAGAAGTCGCCGCTGGCGGCAAGCACCGAGCCGATCTCCGCCAGTCCCTCCCGTGAACCGGCTAGCGTCACGGCCTCTGGACTGTTGGTCCCGGCCACCTCGACTGCCGACGCCAGATCCAGCTGCGCGATCAACTCACGCGCGGCCGCTGCGCCGATGCCGGCTGCGGCCATCCGGCCGCTCCCCCGCGTCAATGCCTGCGCGCTGCTACGAGTCCTGATCACGCGTACGGCTCCGGCAAGCGTCAGCGCGCCCGCTGCCCACGCGGCGGCGATCTCGCCGACGCTATGGCCGACTGCCGCGTCGAAACATACGCCACGTGCCGTCAGGACGCGCGTGATACCCACCTGGATCGCGAACAGCAGCGGCTGCGCATGGTCCGTTGCCGCAAGCCATGCCTCGCTGACGCCTTCGCGCATCGCCGTGACGAGCGAGGCACTGCCGTCCGCGCGCCAGAGCGTATCGACCTCGTCGAGCGCGGCCCGGAACACCGGGTCTTCGACATAGAGCTGTTTGCCCATTCCGGCCCATTGGCAGCCATTGCCCGCAAAGACCAACGCCACTCGGGATGGCGTTTCCGTCGCCTCGCCCCGCGCGATGCACGCGGGCAGCGTGACGCTCTCCTGCTGCGCCATCAAGGCCGTCAGCGCGGTGCGTCCTTCGTCTGACGTGGCCGGCGCAATGATCGCGCGGTGCGGCAGCCATTGCCGGCTGCGGGCCGCGTTAGCCGCGAGGGCGGTCCATTCGGCGCCCGCCTGCAAACGCTCGAGATAGCGTGTCGCCAGTGCCGCCAGCGCGGCATCTGAACGTGCCGTCAGCACCAGCGACGGCAATGGCCCGTCGGCCCGATGCACCGGCGGTGAGTCGAGGCGGTCCTGCTGTACGGCCTCGGTCAGGACAACATGTGCATTCGTGCCCCCGAAGCCGAACGAATTGACGCCGATCGTCAATGGCGCATTGCCGGTCCGTTTGAGCGGCGTGAGGCGATCGACCACGCGCAAGCGGCCGCCATCAAAATCGATGCCAGGATTGGGCGTGTCGAAATGCAGCGAGCGCGGTACCGCGCGATGCTTCAGGCACAGGATGGCCTTCAGCAGGCCAGCCATGCCCGAAGCGGTCTCGAGGTGGCCGATGTTGGTCTTGACCGAGCCGATCAGCAGCGGATCGGTCGCGGGCCGGCCGCCGGAGACGGCGTCGATCAGCGCGCGCGCCTCGATCGGATCGCCTACCGCGGTTCCCGTGCCGTGTGCCTCCAGATACGCCAGCGAACGGGGATCGATACCCGCGCGCCGATAGACCGTGCGTAGCAGTTCAGCCTGCGTCTCTGCCGACGGCACGCTGATACCACCGTGAGAATGACCGTTTGAGTTCACTCCGGACCCGGCGATCACCGCATGGATCGTGTCGCCGTCTGCCAGCGCCCTATCAAGCGGCTTCAGCAGAACGAAGGCGCCGCCCTCGGCGCGCACGTAGCCATCGCCCGTTGAGTCGAATGCGCGGCAGCGTCCGCGCGGCGATAGCATGGACGCCTTCGAGAAACTGACGAAACCAAATGGATGCAGCAGCAGATTGACACCACCGGCGAGCGCCATCTCTGTCTCGCCCGACTGCAAGGCCTGAATGGCCTGATGAAGCGCGACGAGCGATGACGAGCATGCGGTGTCGACGGACATGCTGGGACCGCGCAGGTCAAACATGTAGGAGACGCGATTCGACGCGATGCTAAGCGTGTTGCCGGTCGCCGAATATGGATCGGTCGAGTTCACATCCAGCATGTTGCGGTTGCCGTAATCCATGCCGGCAACGCCGACGAATACGCCACAATCGCGACCGCGCATCGTCGCCGGCGGTACGCCCGCGTCTTCGAAAGTCTCCCACGCGAGTTCGAGCAGCAATCGCTGCTGCGGATCCATCTGGGTTGCCTCGCGCGGCGAGACGCCGAAGAAAGCGGCGTCGAAACCCGCTACGTCGTCAAGCACGCCCGCTGCAAACGTGTAGCTCTTGCCAGGCTCCTGTTTCGAGGGATGCTGGTGAAAGGCAATGCCGAAACGGTCCGACGGAACGGTGGTGACCGCGTCGCGCTCGTCGCAAAGCAGTTGCCAGAAGTCATCGGCTCCCTCAACTCCGCCGGGAAAGCGGCATGCTGTCCCGATAATCGCAATTTTTTTTTTCATCGTCATGCTGACGCCTGCTGCAACTCGGTTCCGATGCGGTCTTCGTACATCATTGCGCGCTGTATCGCGAAACCGAGACTCTCAACGGGGACGTCTCGTTGATCACCGAGATCGCCCCCAAAGTTGCGCCAAATAAGGTAATCACTATGGGTCGGCTCGTTTCCGAGCTCATCGAAGACAGAGCTTAAAGCAGGAACGTGATCGCCGTAAAAACATAAGACGGCAGGACGATGCCGTTTTCGAAGGTAATCGGTCAGCTTGCCGAGCATGTCGTCCGCGTTTTCGACGTGGCGAAGGTAGGCGGTCAGTTCGTGCCAGCGGGGATCGTCCCCAAGGCTGTGCCGCGATGCGGACTCACCTGCGGCAACCGGCTCCATATGCAGTGGACCGTGGTTTTCCATGGTAATCGCGAACGCGAACGTCGGTTTGTCGTCACGCTCCTGCAGGAGCGTGACGATAGCGTCCGCCACCGCATCATCTCCGACATAAGGCCCTACACGGTCCGCATTGGCGAAGTCTTTAATATCCAGAAAGCGGTCGAAATGCATTAGTCGAAAGGCTCTACTCCGTCCGAAAAAATCCGCGTAATAGGGATGGATCGCGGCCGTTCGATATCCACCTCGTCTGAAATAGCCTGCCAGCGACGCACACGCCTGGCGCACATAGATATACGGATAAAAGCGCGCGTAGCCCAGCGCTGCCGACGGCAAACCCGTTAGCAACGCGAATTCGCTGCGCATGGTATTCGCGCCCCATGCGGGCACCGTCAGGCGGCCGTGTTCGAAAGCCTCGCGCCTGACGCGGTCGAAATGGACATAGGGGCCGGGCAGAATCGAGTCGCCCAGCCGGCGAGCGTCGAAATACGATTCGCTCTGAATGACGATGACGTCGGGATGCGTGTCCGGATGGCCGCTCGAAAACGGCCCCACCTCGACGGTACGAGCGAACGCAAGTTTTTCCTTGCTCGCCAGTCCGTTCAGCAGATAGGCCAGGAAGGCTGCGAAGAAACCCAGTCTCGATTGATCCGCAAAGGGCTGCAGCGTCGGCGACACGCGGCGCGAGAGGGCGAGACAGAGCGGTACGCAACCAATCGCGATCAAGCCTGCTACACAACGCCCCGGCAGTGCCAGCGGCGTTTCCATGAGGAACCCTGCAGTTACCGCTGCCACGCCAGCCAGGATGGCAAGAACCTTCCCGAAACTGAGGAACGGCAAATAAAGACGCGGATGGGAAAATGCCTGACCGAACAATGTCAGATCGGTAAAAACAAAGGGCTCGCGCAGCGACTCATATTTTGCGTTGCTAATGACCGCGAGCAGTGCGATCAGCACGACAGCAACGGCGCAGGAAAAAAACGCGCGCCCCGTTACCGCAAGACTGCCGCCAGCCACCATCGCGAGCGCTGCAACGTGTAGCGCCAGGGCTGCCAATGGCCGGTTGAGCGACGACCGAGGAACCGCGATTGCCTCTACGCCAAACGAGCATACGACCACAATGGCCGCAATTGCAATTCCGATCACCACGTTCACATCATCCGGCGAGGAAGATAGGACAGACGGCCGAGAATCAGGTCTGCCACAGCCACTGGCAGCAGACGCAGCAATTTGATGCCTAGTGCCAGAGTGAATGGGAAAGCGATTTCCACACGACCCTGCGCAAGACGCTTCTTGATATGCAGGGCGGCTTTCTCCGCGCTCCACATGAATGGTTTGTTACCGGGGAAAACGTCGCTCATTGCCGTACGGACAAATCCCGGCATGACGATTGACATGCCAATACGATCTTGAGCGAGGATCGGGCGAACCGAATCACAGTACGCGACCAAAGCCGCCTTACTCGCGCAATATGCCGGTGAAATGGCCATGCCCCTCAATGCGGCAAGCGAACTGACGACCGCGATCTGTCCAGCATGCCGCGTGCGCATCCGTTCGATAGCCGGCAGCACCGTGTGCAACGCGCCATACAGATTTGTATCGACCACCTCCGAGGTCTTCTCCACACCTTCCCAATCGTCCTGCGAGCTCAGCGTACTCGCGACACCGGCATTCGCGATCAGCAGATCGATCGGGTATTGCGAATCGAAATTGAGCATCCAGTCCTGTACCGAAGCCGAATCACGCACATCGAGGCAGCCGACCACGACTTCTGCGCCGCGCGCGCGGCACGCCGACGCAACGGATTCGAGTCGCTCGATATTTCTGCCAACCAGCCCCAACGTGATGCCCGGAGCGCAATAGCACAACGCGAGTGCGCGCCCAAGCCCGGCGCTGCCGCCCGTAATAACCACGACACGCGGTGCGCCGATCTTCATATGGCCCCCGATTGCAAACAATATTGGTTTGCCATGACTTCGATAATTAACGCTATTCTTAGCGATTCGCTTATTTGCCAAACTGCAAGCATGACACAGCCCGGTGATGTCTCACCAAGCATGCGTCGCTCGTTCCAAGTTTTGACCTATATCGCCAATTCAAGCCGGTCGATTTATCGACGGAGATGAAACCCGGTACGCGCAGCGATTACTCAGCTTTGCGCCGACTTTTCTGGCTTTAATTTTCCGTTCCCTTTGCCGCGAGGGAACGCGCGTATGCCTTCCAACTCGCCGACGGCGCCCAATTACAGGGTTCACGCATCGTCGTCGCACTATACAGGGCTATAACTTTAATAACAATAAGCCCGCACCCTTGCGGGGCGCCCTCTCCGCCATCCTACCTGACAGTCGAATTACCAAATTTTTGACGGCATATTCGATCAATTTACACGAAGTTGGCAAATTTTTTTAATGCCTATGCTTTCATAGGGCCGACGAACCGGGACCGAGCCATCCCTCCTGGAAGTGGCAAGTCGCATCTCAGGTTCCGGTGCAAATCGGAGCCTCCGGTAGGTTAAGCTCGGGTTTTGACGAGCCCGAGCAAGCTATGAGTAAGCTGGCAGACATCGACAGGCTGTTCAACGGCCACCACTTTGACCGCGAAGTCATCGTCCTGTGTGTGCGTTGGTATCTGCGTTACGAGCTCAGCCTTCGAGACTTCGTTGAAATAATGGCCGAGCGCGGGCTGTCGCTGGCGCACACTACGATCATGCGCTGGGTCAAACGCTTCACACCGGAGTTCGTCAAGCGCTGAGACCGGTTTGCGAAATCCGCTGGTCGTTCCTGGAAAGTCGACGAGACGTATGTGAAAGTCCGCGGCAAATGGGTCTATCTTTACCGTGCAGTCGACCGCGCGGGAAAGACGGTCGACTTCCGGCTCAGCGCCAGGCGCAATGTCGCTGCGGCCAAGGCCTTCCTCGCGAAAGCGACCAGCAGTCAAGGGCTCGCTCCGAAGACCATCACGCTGGCGGGTACGCTGCGTCTCACCGCGCGGTGCGCGAAATGAAGGCGGACCAGTTCTTGCCTGCGGACACGACGTTGCGATCGTCGAAGTATTTGAACAATTTGATCGAGCAGGATCATCTCAACATCAAGCCCAGGGTCAATGCAATGCTTGGCTTCAAACGCCTCAGGAATGCGGCCATTACGATATCGGGCGTCGAGTTGATGCATCGCATCCGCAAAGGTCAGTTCGGCCTCGCACGGTTGCGCCTCGAAGATACCACTGCGCCCGCTGTCTGGAAGGCAGTCCTTTCAGCACGATGATGCAATGGTGAATACACCGTTTTTCGCTCACACCCGTAATTTGCACCACAGCCCCTTAAGGCAGCAGGAGCAAGTCCTGGGTAGGGGGCGAACCGCCTGGCGTCCCGATTAATCGGAACAACGCCTCGCACAGACGCGGACGGTCGTTTCAAACAAATTCGCGTGCGCGACGCTCGCCTTTGGGCACATGGATTGCTCAATCCCAAGGCATCGATACTGCCTTTTCGCAAGCTCGCCCCACCGCGCGCTGCACGGCTGTCGTGACAGGCAGGTCCTGTCAAACCAAGCGGAGGTAATTGATATGTTGGGAACTATTCTTCTAATTGTGCTGATCCTGCTCCTCATCGGAGCTTTTCCGACGTGGCCGCACAGCCGTTCGTGGGGTTATGGGCCGACGGGCGGTCTTGGCATCGTGGTCATTGTCGTGATCGTGCTGGTCGTCGCCGGCGTGATATAGCCGGGTTGAAGTACACGGGTCAGCAGTTCAAACTGAGTT
>NZ_JAQQDU010000181.1:0-7079 GCF_046027825.1 Paraburkholderia sediminicola | reverse complement strand
TATAAAGGGTGTCATGAACATGACGGTTACACTTCGGGTAGGCGGGTCGGCGCTTACTTAAAAGCTGTCATCACAATGCAATAGAAATATCGAACGGAACTTCTCCCCTATGCGCGTACTCCTCGTAGAAGACGACGACCTGATCGGCTGCGGCATCGAAGCGGGCCTGCGTCAGGCCGGTTTCACGGTGGATTGGGCACGCGACGGCCACAAGGCCAGTCTCGCACTCGATACTACTGCCTATGCGCTGGTGTTGCTCGATCTCGGCTTACCCAAGGTATCGGGTATGGAACTGCTGAAACGGGTTCGCGACGCCGGCAAGGACGTGCCGGTGCTTGTGCTGACAGCGAGAGGCACGGTGGTGGACCGCGTCGGCGGCCTCGAAGCAGGCGCCGACGACTACCTCGGCAAGCCCTTCGACCTGACCGAGCTGATTGCCCGTTGCCGGGCCTTGCTGCGTCGCGCGCAAGGGCGCAGCGTCGAAGTGATTCGCTATCAGAATCTGACGGTCAATCCCGCCGCGCAAACCGTCGAGGTGGGCAGTGCACGCGTGCCCCTCACGTCGCGTGAATGGGCAATCCTGATGCAGTTGCTGACCCACCAGGGCATTCCCCAGTCGCGCTCGCGCCTCGAAGAAAGTTTGTATGGATGGCAGGAAGAAATCGAAAGTAATGCGATCGAAGTCCATGTGTCGAATCTGCGCAAAAAACTCGGCGCCAAGCTGATCAGAACGGTGCGCAATATTGGCTACGTGGTCGAGAAAGCGTAATGTCGGCATCGATACGCCGCCGCCTGGTGTTGCTGGTCCTGACCAGCATCGTGCTGATCTGGGGCATCGCGCTGATATCGAGCTATCGCCAGGCGAAACACGAAGTCGGCGAATGGGAAGAGGCGCGCCTCGCGGAGCTCACGCAAATCCTCGCGCTGCTCGATCAGCGCAACCTGAACACCCTGGCCAATGCGCGCATTGATGTGCGCGAAGAAGAAGAAGGCGGCGAAGCCGGCGCGAACGACAGCGACGACGACGACGCCTTGCCACGCGACGCGCTGTTCCAGGTGCGCAGCGCGAACGGCGACGTGCTGGCCGGCAGCCCGCAATTGCGCGCGCTCAAAGCGTGGGATCTACCGGTACCCTCCGCAAGCGGCACGCAAGACATCATATTGGGCGGTCAACTGTGGCATTCATTCACCTTGCGCGATACCGCGCTGGGCCACACGGTGCGCGTGTTCGAACCGGCCAATACGCGCAGCGATCTGGTGAGTGGTGTGGCCAGCCGGATCGCCCGCCCCACACTGTTCGCGCTGCCGGTGCTGGCGCTACTGGTGTGGTTCAGCATCGGCTGGAGTCTGGCGCCGCTCAAGGTGCTCTCCGGCGCTATTCGAGCACGTGACATCAACCGGCTGGAACCGGTCGACATCGGCCGGGCGCCGACCGAGGTGCGGCCACTCGTCGACGCGATCAATCTGGTGCTGTCGCGCTTGCGGCACTCCATCGAACGCGAACGCGCGTTTACAGCCGACGCCGCCCATGAACTGAAGACGCCGCTCGCCGCGATCAAGGTGCAGGCGCAAGTCGCGCTGGCCGAACCGGACACGGCATTGCAGCGCCTCGCGATGCAACGCGTGGTGCAAGGCGTCGATCGCAGCGCGCGGCTCGCGGAGCAGTTGCTGTTGCTCGCGCGTCTGGACGTGCACGAAAAACTCTCCACCGCGCCGCTCAAGCCCGCGGCCGTGGCGAAAGATGCACTGCTTGCCAACGAACGCAATGCGCAGCAGAAAGACATTCGCGTGACGCTCACCGGCGACATGCACGCCGAGATCAATGCGGAGCCCGTACTCATCGGCATCCTGCTCGACAACCTGCTCGACAACGCAATCAAGTATGGGCGCGCCGGCGGTTGCATCGAAGTGGCGGTGCAGTATGTGTTCGGCCGGGTGCTGCTTACCGTGCGGGACGATGGCCCCGGCGTCGCGCCTGGCGATCTCGCGCGCCTGACGAACCGGTTTTTCCGCGCGACGGGTAATCACGCCACCGGTAGCGGGCTGGGGCTCTCGATCGTTGCGCGGATCGCAGAGCATTTCGGTGCGAGCCTGCGTCTCGGCGTGGGAATCGGCGAGCGCGGCCTCGCAGTGGAAGTGTCGTTTCCTGCTTATGCGGGAGCGGAGTGAAGGGGTTACCGAGGGTGTCTATCGGGGCGCGGATACGGAGATTGCTGGACCGCTCGAACGCGGGATGTATCCCGCGCTCACGCCGCCCTAGCGCTGGCTTGCTTCGCTCACGACCGTTCGCCCTGCCTGTTCTGCCTGCTCTGCGCGTTTAGGCGCGCGATTCGAGGACTCGGCAAACTGCCACGCAATCAGTCCGGGCACGAAGATCAGCAGATCGCGAATGCGCCGCGCGCCGGCGAGCGCGAGGCAGATGGAAGGATCGAGACCCAGCGCGCCACCGATCAGAATGAAACCGCCCTCCTGCACACCCAAACCGCCCGGCACAAAGAATGCCGCACTGCTGATCGCCTGGATCAGCGATTCGATCACCACCGCTTCGACCAGCGTGACGTGAACGCCGAGAAAGTACAGCGCGAGCCAGATTTCCAGCGACGTCAGGAAGCATTGCAGGGGTTGCCAGAAAAACAGATAGCGCAGTATCACGCCGCGCCGGCGCCAGATCAGCTTGATGACCTGGTCGATCTGAGCGGATTGTCCGACGAGCGTGGCGAGCTTGCCGCTCGTCATACGATTCAGCACGCGTGTAATGCGTTCGAACGGACTGGCATGCTGCACGAGCGCGAACAACACCAGCAGCGGCGTCAGTACCACCACACCCCACGCCAGTTGCCCGGCGAGCCGCAGCGTGTCGGAGTGCGCATGCGCGAACAGAAAACCGATGCCGACCATCGTGAACAGCAACTGGCTGATCACCGTGAGCTGCATATCGACGATGATGCTGCCGACCGCCGTAGACGGCCGTACGCCCCAGCGCTTGAGCATCCGGAACGACACCACCTCGCCGCCGATACGCGCCACCGGCAACATGCAATTGACGGATTCGCGCACCCAGACCAGATGCAGCATATTGGCGACGCCCGGCCGGTTCGCGCCGCGAATCAGCGAGCGCCAGTCGCAGGCATTGGCGATCATCGGCAACACGTGCGCGATCGCCGCCAGAAGAAGGCCGGCACCCGCGGCGCGCAGTGCGCCGAGCACGGCGCCGGGATTGTCCTGCCAGACCAGCCACAGTGACACCAGCAAGCCAGCAAGGGCGGCGACGCGGCCAAGATGCTTCATCACGCGACCACCCCTTGCGCCCGCTGCAAGCCCGCTGCATTGCCCTCGCCACCCACTGCCAGATACCCGCGCATCATTGCTTACCCAACCTGTTGTTCATCCGTCATGCCGTCCTGTGCCGCCGACAACAGGCCGTCGCCATCTACCTTGAAACTGAAACCGCGCCAGATCACGCGCGAGGACCAGAAGCTCGCCACAAAAATCGCAAACGATACGATATCCCATAACGGCAATAGCCACAGGTCACGATGCGGCTGCCGCAACGCGCGATCGGACAGCAGTTTCAATACGAGCCGGGCGCAGACGGCGACCAGCGCAAGCGACCACGCCCACCATGCGCCACCCGAGAACGCAGTGGCGAGCAACGCAAAAGCGAGCGGAAAAATCAGCACCGAGCCGAGGTGGCCGAGCGGATCGATGCTACGGATCGTGCGGCTCCAGCGCAGTTCATGCGCGATCAGTTTCGTCGCGCTGTTTTCAACGCAGGCATGCGAGATCGTGAACGGCGGAATCACCACCTTCTCGCCGATCATGCGCACGGCCTCGCCGATCGCGTGGTCCTCGGCCAGGTGCTGCACGAACGGCGTGAAGCCGCCAATTTTTTCCAGCGTATCGCGTCGCATCGCGATGCTCTGTCCAAAGCAAGGACGCGCGAGACCGAGCGCAAGCCCCGTCACCACGCCGGGCAGGAACTGGTAGTTGGTCGCTTTGGCCGACAGTCGCGGCCAGAAACCGGGATCCGGCGCGCCGCGGTACACACAGGTGACGAGACCGACGCCAGGCTTCTGCAATTCGCCGATCACATTGCGCAAATAATCCGGCCCCACGCTCACGTCGCTGTCAGCGAACACCAGCACGTCGTGCCGGGCCTGCGGCAGCATATTGAGGATGTTGCTGATCTTGCGGTTCGGACCGTACAGGCGCGCGTCGGCGACCACGGTGATGTCCGCCTCCGGATGCAGCCGCCGCAGATCGTCGACGGCTTGCAAGGCGGGGTCGGCTGAATCGTGCACGCCGAACACGAATTGCACGGGGCCTGGATAGTCCTGCTGACAGAAACTCGAAAGGTTGGTGAGCAACGCCCACTCATTACCGTGCAACGGTTTGACGATCGTGACCGGCGGAAAACTGGTCGGCTCGGACACCGCTCTCGCGAAGAACCGGCCGATCAAGGCGCCCGCCAGCATCGTGTAGGCGATGCCGAAAACCGCACCCGCCGCACACGCATAGGCAAGCGTGACGGCGAGCAGATGCACAGCGCTCACGCTTGGTGAGCGCGCAGGAAGCGGAAGAATTCGACGCCTTCCCGCAGGCGCCGTTTCATCATGTCCCAACTCGTGAGCATCTCGCGCAGAATTTCCCAGATCTTCGACGGACGGAAATAAAAGCGCTTATAGAAGTTCTCGAGCTGGTGGTAAATCTCGTCGCGTGACAGATGCGGATAGCCGATCGCCGCAAGCTGCACCCCTGATTTGCTGACGAGGTTGATGACCTTGTTCTCTTCCAGCCAACCGTTCTCGACCGCCTGGTTGTAGAGCGTCGTGCCGGGATACGGCGCGGCGAGCGACACCTGGATCGTATGCGGATTGATTTCCTTCGCATACTCGATGGTCTTCTGGATCGTGTCCTGCGTCTCGCCGGGCAGCCCCAGAATAAACGTGCCGTGAATCTTGATGCCGAGCTTGCGGCAATCTTCACTAAAGCGGCGCGCGATGTCGGTACGCAGACCCTTCTTGATGTTCAGAAGAATCTGATCGTCGCCGGATTCGTAGCCCACCAGCAGCAGGCGCAGGCCGTTTTCCTTCATGATCTTCAGCGTCGCGTACGGCACGTTCGCCTTTGCGTTGCACGACCACGTCACGCCCAATTTCCCAAGACCGCGGGCGATTTCCTCGACGCGCGGCTTGAAGTCGGTGAAGGTGTCGTCGTCGAACATGATCTCCTTGACTTCAGGCATGTTGTCGCGAATCCACTTCACTTCTTCAAGCACGTTCTCGGTCGAACGCGTACGGTAGCGATGCCCGCCCACCGTTTGCGGCCACAGGCAGAACGTGCATTTCGAGCGGCAGCCCCGGCCCGTGTAGATCGACACGTACGGGTGCTTCAGATAGCCGATGAAATAGTTGTCGATCTTCAGATCGCGCTTGTAGACGGGCGCCACGAACGGCAGCTCGTCCATGTTCTCCAGGATCGGGCGCGCTTCGTTGTGCTCGATCGAACCGTCGGCGGCACGATAGCTGAGGCCTTTGATCCCGGCGAACGGCTTGCCCTCGGCGACTTCCTGGCAGGTGAAGTCGAATTCTTCACGGCAGACGAAATCGATCGCCTCGCTCGCCGTCAGCGA
This sequence comes from Paraburkholderia sediminicola, assembly GCF_046027825.1. GTDB lineage: Bacteria > Pseudomonadota > Gammaproteobacteria > Burkholderiales > Burkholderiaceae > Paraburkholderia > Paraburkholderia sediminicola_D. Next base: position 1,447 of record NZ_JAQQDU010000181.1, on the reverse strand, counting down.
ATTATGCGGATCGACCGCGACCTTGGCGCCGACCATGCCGATCAGCACCGAAGGCTTGCGCTTCTTCAGGTCTTCGGCAAACAGCGCGTCGGTGGGAAAGGACGGTGTGCTGGTGTGGATGACCACCAGGTCATATTGCTGCGCTATGTCAAGCGATGCTTCGACGGACAGGCCGTCGGCGGGGGCGTCGAGTACACGGCTATCGGGGACGAGTGCCGCGGGCTGCGCGAGCCACGTCGGATACCAGAACGAGCGCACTTCACGCTTGGCCTGATAGCGCGAACCCGCGCCACCATCGAAGCCGTCGTACGACGGCGCCTGCAAGAACAGGGTTTTCATGGATGCTCCAGCAAGCCTTTGATCGGCGCTTTCAGTTTTCTGTCGGAAAACTATCGGAACTATTGCCCGCGGAGATGCGCACGGGCACAAGGAATCGCGCAAATAGTACGGAGCAAAGCTGAAGGAAACCTTAAGAAAAATAAGCTTGGGCCGTGCTGTTCCACACGGTTAATACCTGGGCTTCGCCTCGCCTGCGCTTCCGTCATTTATAAGCGAAACATATGACAATCGTGGTGCCGCTGCGGGCATTGCACGAAAAAAATCGCCCAGTCCGCGCGCCTGCGCGCGCGGACCGGTCACTGCTCTTACACCGGCTTGATATCCGCCGCCTGCTTGCCCTTCGGTCCTTGCTTGATTTCGAAGCTGACCTTCTGGTTTTCCTGCAGCGATTTGAAACCTTCGCTGCGAATTTCCGAGAAATGGGCAAACAGATCCTCGCCACCGTCGTCCGGTGTGATAAAGCCAAAACCCTTCGCGTCATTGAACCACTTCACTGTACCGGTTGGCATGTCGATTCCTCGCTTGCACCTTGGTTGATTGGGTTGCGTTCGCCGTCTTTCGCCTGTTGCTTTCGACCGTTGTTGTGAGTGCAGCTTTTTGCCTACTCACGACCCCATCCATTGCACCTGGCTCCTGCCGGTTCCTGCTACTGCTGCTTGACTTTACGCCTGTTTGCGCGGCGGCGCTCAGGCAGATGCTTCTCTGTCGCCTCTCTGCCGCGGCAACCGGAGCAGCAAAGCCCATCCCGGGCAACCCCCGTGGGCGCACCGCCGATGCGATCGCGTGCAATCAGATAAGATGTTTGCTATCGGCAGTCCATCCTTGGCCGCGCAGGTCCAGCCCAATGCATCATGACCGCGCGACCTATCGTTTTCCCCACTTACAGGAACCCAGCATGGTCACCTCGAGCTATACCGATACCCGACTTCTGATTAACGGCGAGTGGTGCGACGCTGCCAGCGGCAAAACCCTCGACGTCATCAATCCCGCCACCGGCAAGGCCATCGGCAAGGTGGCTCACGCTGGCATTGCCGATCTGGACCGGGCGCTGGCCGCCGCACAGCGCGGTTTCGAAGCCTGGCGCAAGATTCCGGCCAACGAGCGCGCG
>NZ_JAQQDU010000180.1:0-7105 GCF_046027825.1 Paraburkholderia sediminicola | reverse complement strand
ACCGCAGGCATACAGACAAAAAGCGCCACGCAACCAAACAGCCCAAGCAAAACCCAACGCCGTAGGCAAACAGACAAAACAGCGCCGACCAGGCAAACAACCAAATGCGTTAATCTACCCTCCCGGCGAAGCCACCCCAAACGAGGCAAAGAGACATGCCATCCCCCAAACCCGGCAAAATCCGAATCGGCATAGGCGGTTGGACCTATGCCCCCTGGCGCGGCACCTTCTACCCGTCAGACCTCACGCAAAGCCGTGAACTCCAACACGCGAGCAACAACCTCACCTCGATAGAAATCAACGGCACCTTCTACGGCTTGCAAAAACCAGCAAGTTACGAAAAGTGGTATCAGGAAACCCCGGAAGATTTCGTCTTCTCGCTAAAAGCCCCCCGCTACGCAACAAACAGAAAAGTTCTGGCGGACGCCAACGAAACCATCGAACGCTTCTTCGCCAGCGGCGTGCTCCTGCTAAAACAGAAGCTAGGCCCAATCAACTGGCAATTCGCCACCACTAAAAAGTTCGATCCGGAAGACTTCGAAGCCTTCCTGAAACTGCTGCCCACCAGCATCGAAGGCCAATCGCTAAGACACGCCGTCGAAGTCCGCAACGACACCTTCAAGACCCCCGAATTCATCGCGCTAGCCAGAAAGTACAAAGTCGCCATCGTGCTCGCAGCCGACAGCGATTACCCGCAAATCGCCGACATCACCGCACCGTTCGTCTACGCCCGCATCATGGGTACCAGCGATAAGCAGGCCAAAGGCTATTCAACCCAGGCCCTCGACACCTGGGTCGAACGCGCCCGCCAACTCGCCGCAGGCACGACACCGGACGATCTGGAAACCTCGGCCGCGGCACCTGCAAAAACCACGGCACGCGATGTCTACCTCTATGTCATCAGCGGCTTCAAGGAACGCAATCCGGCCGCCGCCATGGCGCTGATCAAACGCCTCGAGTAACGGTCATCCGGCCCGCACGCGCGAGTGTCATAATCCCGGCACTGGTAACCCAAACGCACCGACGCACCGGCACTCACCCATCCAGGCCGTGAGGCCACCCCACATACAAGGTCCGGGAGAATATTTTGAGCGCCATCGACAATCCCCTGCACGATCAGGAAGTCGGCTCGGCCGACGCCACCCAGGACACCACGCGCATCGACGACGTTCGTATCGGCGCGGTACGTCCGCTGATTTCGCCTGCCCTGCTGCAGGACGAGTTGCCTGTGCCGCCGGCGGTGCAGACGCTCGTCGAGAAAACCCGCGCGGAAATCGCCGACATTCTGCACGGCCGTGACGACCGGCTCGTGATGATCGTCGGCCCGTGTTCGATTCACGATCACGATCAGGCGATCGAATATGCACACAAACTCAAGGTCGCGGCGCAGACCTATAAAGACGATCTGCTGATCGTCATGCGGGTGTACTTCGAAAAACCGCGCACAACGGTAGGCTGGAAAGGCTATATCAACGACCCGCGTCTCGATGGCAGTTTCCGTATCAACGAGGGGCTGCGTCTCGCACGGCAACTGCTACTCGACATCAGCAGTCTCGGCTTGCCCACGGCCACCGAATTTCTCGACCTGCTCAGTCCGCAATACATCGCGGATCTGATCGCGTGGGGTGCGATCGGCGCGCGCACGACGGAGAGCCAGAGTCACCGGCAGCTCGCGTCGGGGCTGAGTTGCCCGATCGGCTTCAAGAACGGCACGGACGGCGGTGTGCAGATCGCCGCGGATGCCATCGTGGCGGCGCGCGCGAGTCATGCGTTCATGGGTATGACCAAGATGGGGATGGCCGCGATCTTCGAAACGCGTGGCAATGACGACGCGCACGTTATTTTGCGCGGCGGCAAGCAAGGTCCGAATTACGACAGCGCGTCCGTGGAAGCCACCTGCGCGGCGCTCAAATCGGCGGGCCTGCGCGAACAGGTCATGATCGACTGCTCGCATGCGAACTCAGGCAAATCGCATTTGCGTCAACTGGAGGTGGTGCAGGATCTGGCGCAGCAACTCTCGCAGCGCGAGCGCCGCATTATCGGCGTCATGCTCGAAAGTCATCTGGAAGAAGGCCGTCAGGATCTGAAAGCCGGTGTGCCGCTGCGTCACGGCGTGTCGATTACAGATGCCTGTGTGAGCTGGGCGCAAACCGAACCGGCGCTCGACACCCTGGCCGAAGCGACCCGGAAACGACGCGCGGGCTGAACTCACCAACCTCACCAACGCGGCCTGCACGATCTCGCACAACCAGCAACCGGAAGGCGAGCGTGCATGACGCAAAAACAGAAGCAAACAACAACGGCACAAGTGCCAACGCGCACCACACGCGCCGCACCAACCACCGATTAAACACGCTCACGGGGGGTGGGCGGCGCGTGATTCCTCACACCCGATGCATCGGGCGCCGCGCGCTACAACAACGCGCGTGGATGCTCCGGCGCGAGGCGCGTTGCATTACGACGCGTTGACGGCTTCCTTGAATGCCTTGCCGGCGGTGAACTTCACCGTCTTGGCTGCCGCGATCTGGATCTCGGCACCCGTCGACGGATTGCGGCCCACGCGTGCTGCGCGCGCGCCGGTCGAGAAAGAACCGAAACCGACCAGTTGCACCGTATCACCACCCACCACGGCTTTGGTCACCGCTTCGACGATAGCGTCGATGGTTTGGCCGGTGGCCGCTTTGCTTTCGCCCGTCGCTGCGGCGACTGCATCAATCAGTTCCTGTTTGTTCATAGCACTTCCCGTATGGTAATCATGGAACCGGCGCCACATCTGTTGCGCCGGGACCGACACACTAACGCATAGGCGCATATTCGCGCAAACGTTGGATGTAAGCCTTGTATCGCCCGCCCAGCGGCAATTTGACGTTTTTTTGTCCCAAATCGCTATAAGAATCGCGCGCTTACGTGATTCCCCCGTTTTACGGCTGCTCGCGGCGCTTCACAATCCGTTGCAATTTCAGTGCTTTACGGTGGCAAACTCGCTCCTGCCACGCTTTTTTACTATGTTATGTTGGATTGCCACGATTCGGCATTCAGCACCGCGCCACACTCAGCAATAAAGAATCCGGAAACAATAAAACAATGAAAATTCTCCATATTGCAACATGCGCGATGCTCGCCGCATGGTCCTGCGCCACCGCGACGGCCGGCGATACCGCCGGCACAACGCCAGCCGGCACGGCGAATCCGGCCACGCCCCGACGCCCTGGATCAGCAAATCCCGTGCAAGCTGACACTGCACAAATGACTCATGGCCGACTCGTTCGCCGGGCGTATTTACCGCTCGTTTAAGGCGCGCGCTTTATTTCCCCTGACACGCCCTCAAGGTCTCGTCGGCGCGGCCGTTATACAAAGCTGCGTGTGCGGCGCAAACGTTACAAGGACGGGAATGGTTCGGTTAGCCAGATTGAGGGAAGCGCTGTCGGTCGCGGAAGGCGACCCTGAGCTCGTGCGCTCGCAACTCCAGGCATTCGGCCGCCAGATACCGCTGCTCTATTTCATTCTGCTCGTGAACACGCTAGCTGTCGCCATCACCCATCTGGGGTCGGCGCCGGCATGGTTGTCCATCTACTTCCCGGGGGTGCTCTGCACGCTGTGCATCATCCGTTGCGTGCGCTGGTGGCGGGGCCGGCACCGGGTTCTGACGCACGATAAGGCCGTGCCCGAACTGCGCAAGCTGGTCTGGCTCACAGGCATCTTCGGCGCCGCCTTCAGCTGCTGGTCGCTTTTGCTGTTTCCCTACGGCACCGCCTATGAGCAGGCGCAAGTCACGTTTTACATGGCGACGACATTGGTCGGCTGCGTATTCTGCCTCATGCATCTGCGGGCCGCCGCCCTGCTTCTGCTCTCAATCGTCGTCCTAAGCTTTGCGGCATTTCTGGTTTACACGCGCTCGCCTATTTTCATCGCGATGGCGATCGACATGACGCTGGTCGGCGTCGCGCTCGCCTTCATCATCGAACTGTATTACCGGACTTTCGCCGGCGTCGTGCACGCCCAGCGCGAATTGCAGGTGAGCCAGCAGAAAACGCAAACGCTCAGTGACGACAACTTCCGGCTCGCGAGTATCGACAGCCTGACCGATCTGCCCAACCGGCGCAGTTTCTTCGCCTCGCTGCGCGCGCTATCGGAACAAACGCTCGGTACCGGCGGCGGCTTCAACGTCGGGCTGATCGATCTCGACGGCTTCAAACAGGTCAACGATATCTACGGACACGCAAGCGGCGACCTCGTGCTGCAGGAAGTCGGCGTGCGACTACTGGCGCTCGCGGAGCCTGGCATTTTCTTCGCGCGCCTGGGCGGCGACGAATTCGGTGTGCTGGCCCAGCACAAACTGGCCAACGAGACGCTGGTCGAGTTGGGCGTGCGCGTCTGCGAAGCGCTGAGCCAGCCCTATCGGGTGGCCGGCAATGTCGCCGAGCTGACCGGAACAATCGGCTGGGCCGCGTTCCCGGAAGCGGGCACAACCGTCCAGCAAGTTTTCGAACGCGCCGATGCCGCCTTGTACGTCGGCAAGGAAAGCCGCCGCGGCACGCCGGTCATCTTCTCGACGGAACATGAGACGCGAATCCGGCGCTCGAGTCTGGTCGCCCAGGAACTCCGCCATGCGGACCTGGAGTCCGAACTGTTCCTCGAGTTTCAGCCGATTTACGATGTGCTCACCCAACGCACCATCGGCATGGAGGCGCTCGGGCGATGGCACAACGAGCGGTTAGGCGCGGTCAGGCCTGAGGAATTCATTCGGATTGCCGAGCGTACCGATCTGATTCTGCGCGTCACCGAGGTGCTGCTGCGCAAAGCGCTCGCGGAAGTCGCGCGCTGGCCGTCCGACCTCTACCTGTCGTTCAATCTCTCCGCGATCGATATTTCGACTTCGCCGCGCGCTCGCCGCCTGGTCGATATCGTGTTGGACAGCGGTGTGCCCGCGCACTACGTGAACTTCGAGATCACCGAAACCGCGGTAACCCGCGATTTCGAACAGGCCCATAGCTCGCTCACGATGATCAAGCAAGCCGGCTGCCGCGTCTCGCTCGACGATTTCGGCACCGGCTATTCGAGCCTCAGCTACGTGCATCGCCTGCCCTTCGACACGATCAAGATCGACCGCAGCTTCATGACCGACGTGGATTCCAATAGCGCGTCGAAGAAGATCGTCAAGTCGGTGCTCGATCTGTGCAGAAATCTCGGACTCGAATGCATCGTGGAAGGACTCGAAACGTCATCGCAAGCCGACGTCGTCAAGGCGCTGGGCGCTCGCGCGATGCAGGGCTATCTGTTTGGACGACCGATGCGGGCGAGCGCCGTGGCCAGCTATCTGCAAACGGTGGTCGGCGGCGGCTACGTGATGGCGACGTAGCTGCACGCCACCATCCGCGCTAGCGCCCCGCCTGGTTCACCGCGCCCTGCTCGGCCGGCAGGATCATCCGGTCAGGAACGTCGCTCCCTCTTATGCGTGCGACGATGTAGTACAACAGCGCGGGTGCAATCAGACCGACGATCCACGAAATGTCAACGCCGCCCAGCGCGTCCACCCATGCGCCGGTATAAAAACCGGTCGCGATGAATGGCATCTGGACCACCACACCGAATACATAGACCGCGATGCCCGTCATATTCCAACGGCCATAGCGGCCGTCGGGATCGAATAGCGCCGGCACGTCATAGCGTTCTTTGGTGACGAAGTAATAGTCGACCAGATTGATCGCGCTCCACGGCGTGAAAAACGCCAGCAGGAACAGCAGGAACGCCGAGAATTCCTTGAGGAACGCATGGTGGCCGGCGAGCGCCAGCGCTGTCGATGCACCGACCATGAGGAAGATGAAGAAGAGCCGCGTGCGGTTCGAAATCGACCGTTGCCCGCCGAACCCGGTCATGATGGTAGCCACCGACATCACGCTGCCGTAAGCGTTGAGCGTGGTGATCGTGAGCTTGCCGAGCGCGATCGTGAAGTACAGCACCGCGGCAAGCATGCCGCTCGCGCCCAACCCGACGATAAACGACACCTCATGCCCCGCGAAGCGATTCCCTGCGAGCGCCGCCGCGAACACGCCGAATACCATCGAGACCTGCGCGCCCAGTACGGAGCCAAGCCCCACCGCCCAGAACGTTTTCAGTGCCGAGGTCGAACTGGGCAGATAGCGGGAGTAGTCAGCAACATAAGGTCCGTACGCAATCTGCCACGAGGCGGAAAGCGAGACCGCCAGCAGGAACGTGCCGGGCGTGAAGTGGCGGTTGCTCAGCAGCACACCGATATCGTGGCCGTGCAGCAGGCTCGCGAACAGATACAGGAACGCCAGTACGCCGACGATGGTCGACATGCGCCCCATTGCGTGAATGGTGCGGTAGCCGAGCGCGGTCAACACGACGATCAGCAACGCAAAGATCACAATGGCCGTTGTGTTGTCAACGTGCAGCAACTGCCCGATTGCCTGCCCGGCGAGCACCGTGCCGCCAGCGGAGAAGCCGACATACATCACACAGACCAGCGCGAGCGGAATGATCGCGCCATATACGCCGAATTGCACGCGGCTCGAAATCATCTGCGGCAGGCCGAGTTGCGGTCCCTGCGCACCGTGTAGCGCCATCACCGCGCCGCCGATAATCTGACCGGCCAGCAAGCCGATCAGCGACCAGAACACGTCGCCACCGAGTACCACCGCGAGCGCGCCGGTGACCACCGCTGTGACCTGCAGGTTCGCGCCGAACCACAACGTGAACTGACTAATGAGACTGCCGTGCCGTTCCTCTTCCGGAATGTAGTCGATTGAACGCTGCTCGATCAGCGAAGGCGCTGCCGCGCGCGGGATGGATGTTGCCATGTGACTCTCCTGACATGTCATTACGCCGCCTTGCGGCAGCAATGAGAACAAGGTTGGGTAACGATCGATGGCTGTCTGTTGTTGTTATTCGGGTCGGGACGACGTGGTGATCGGTGCGGTTGCGTCAGAGCGCGGTGACGAGTTCCGGGAGTGCTTCGAAGAGATCGCCCACCAGACCATAATCGGCGACGCTGAAAATCGGCGCTTCCGGGTCCTTGTTGATGGCGACGATCACCTTCGAGTCTTTCATGCCGGCCAGATGCTGGATCGCACCCGAGATACCG
>NZ_JAQQDU010000018.1:0-122888 GCF_046027825.1 Paraburkholderia sediminicola | reverse complement strand
AACGAGATTATGGCGAACGTCTGGCACGTCGTCAACCCCCTTCTGCGAATTTTCCTTGGGGCAAGTGCGAATCAGCGCCAGAACTTGCATCCGCGCATGGCGCCCCTATATATAGCAGGCAACAGATTGTGAGTACGCCGTGTGAGGACGCCCGAGTTCATCTATAGTAGGAAGCGTGTCGTTAGGCTCGGTGAGCTGTCGGCGCGTCGCCCGTGATGCGCCTCCGCCCATGACCAGCGGGGCACGAGCGGGGATCGACAAGAGCACACAACAAAATGGTGTGCTCACAATGAGCGCGAATGCGCAAGCTCGTATATACTACGAGCCGCGCGAATTTCGCACATTTCCTATCGGCCCGCTTCGCGCGGGCTCATCTTTTTGCTCCCCAAGAGCACAGCCAAACAACCGCGTTGAGTCACTCAGGTGATGTTGAGCCGCATGCTCGAAACGCCTGACGGTAGCGTCTTGCGTCTCATAGCGAAGCCTCTAGAGGAGAATACGTGAACCCTTTTGATCGCGAAGATTCGCAACACGAAAATGCCGGATACACCGCCAAGGCGCCCGCAGGCCGTACAGCCAAGGGCAAAGGCGCAGGCAAAGCGATCCCCGTAGCGGCTGAACTGCCGCCGCAACAAGCCGAAGAGCGCCAGCGCCAGATGCGCGCGCTGATCCAGCTGGGCAAGGAGCAAGGCTACCTGACCCACGCGCAGATCAACGACCACCTGCCCGACAACTTCGCGCAGACGGCGGCGATCGACAGCATCGTCAGCGCCTTCAACGACATGGGCGTGGCGGTCTACGAGCAGGCTCCGGATGCGGAAACCCTGCTGCTCAACTCGAACGCCCCCGCCGTGGTGTCGGACGATCAGGCAGACGAAGAAACCGAAGTCGCACTGTCGACCGTCGATTCCGAGTTCGGCCGTACGACCGACCCGGTGCGCATGTACATGCGCGAAATGGGCGCAACCGAGCTGCTGACCCGCGCGGGCGAAATCGCGATCGCGAAGCGCATCGAAGACGGTCTTCACGAAATGGTGCAGGCGATTGCCGCTTGCCCGCTCGCGATCTCCGCCATTCTGGCGAGCGCCCAACAGGTCGCGGACGGCGAACTGCGCATCGACGAACTGGTCGACGGTCTGAATGAAGAGACGGTCGCCGCGGAAGAAGCCAACGCGAGCGCGGACGCCGCAGCGGACGTTGACGCCGACGCAACCGACGATGACGACAGCGATAGCGACGACGAAGACGATGCCGGTCCGGCCGACTCCTCGGCAGCGGACGAAGCACGTCTGAAGCAACTCACCAGCGATTGCCTCGAAATTTTCGCGCAAGTCGGCATCCTGTCCGACCAGCAGAACGCCTCTCACGCGCGCGGCGACGTCAGCTCGAAGGCTTACCTGCGCGCCCGCGAAGAGATCCAGCAACACCTCGCCAAGATCCGCTTCACGGCTCGCACGATCGACCGCCTGTGCGGCGACGTGCAAAGCCAGGTCGCGCAAGTTCGTGCGATCGAGCGCCGCATTCTGCAAATCGTCGTGGCGAAGAGCGGCATGCCGCGCGAGCAGTTTATCGAGTCGTTTTCGGGTCATGAAGCCGACCTGGGTTGGACCGAACGTGCCGCGCGCGGTGCGTCGACGTTCGGTGCGGCGCTGGAGCGTCATCTGCCGGCGATCCAATCGGAACAGCAAAAGCTGATCGACATCGAAGCCACCGTTTCGCTGCCGCTCAAGCAGCTGAAAGAGATCAATCGTCAGATGGTCGCGGCCGAGTCGAAGATGCGCAAGGCTAAGAGCGAAATGATCGAGGCGAATCTGCGTCTCGTGATCTCGATCGCGAAGAAGTACGTGAACCGCGGCATGCTGTTCCTCGACCTGATCCAGGAAGGCAACATCGGTTTGATGAAGGCGGTGGACAAGTTCGAATACCGCCGCGGCTGGAAGTTTTCGACGTATGCAACATGGTGGGTTCGTCAGGCTGTGACGCGCTCGCTCGCCGACCAGGCGCGCACGATCCGCGTGCCGGTGCACATGATCGAAACGATCAACAAGCTCAACCGCATTTCGCGCGAGATCTTGCAGCAGACCGGTCAGGAAGCCCATCCGTCGGTGCTGGCAGAGCGCATGGAACTGTCGGAAGAGAAGGTGCGCGGCATTCTGAAGATCGCCAAGCAGCCGGTGTCGATGGAAACGCCGGTTGGTGATGACGGCGACGCCACGCTCGGCGACATGATCGAAGACTCGGCGGCTTCCTCGCCGGCTGACGCAGCGATGCAGGCCGACTTGCGCGCCGCCATCGACGACGCGCTCGACTCGCTGTCGCCGCGCGAAGCGAAGGTGCTGCGTATGCGCTACGGCATCAACACGAAGTCGGACCACACGCTCGAAGAAGTCGGCAAGCAGTTCGACGTCACGCGCGAGCGGATTCGTCAGATCGAAAGCAAGGCCATGCGTAAGCTGATGCATCCGAGCCGCGCAGATCGCCTGAAGTCGTTCCTCGACCGCTAAGCCGGTCGCTGCGCTTGTCGTGCACCACGCACGACAAGCGCATCTCTCCCCCCCTCCCGATTTGTCCACAGAAATTGTTCGCAAGCCTGTGGATATCCTGAGCAAGAGTCACGCAACCTGTTGAGCGCGTTGGGATTTCACCCTCTGATCGCACCAGGTCGCAAGCGGCGGAGCACACAGCCCCGCACGCAAAATACACCGCCCCAGGCTAAGGAATCACAAACGTCTTCGCGAGCATCAGCTCGCCGGGCTTGCGCATTGGCACGCGGATCGTTTCGCTCTTCTCGTTCGGCGTATTCTCGTTCGTGATGATCGTTATCTGAGCAACGGTCATATCGCTGCCGCTGTTCCCGTTGCCGTAGTAATTCACGTAGACCAGATACGTGCCCTTTAGCGGCGCGGCCGACGAGTAAATCTCCGGCCCATAGCCGGTCGTCACATCCACGTCGAGCGAGCCGCCATTCGGCGCAACGCGATCCCCGTACCAGGTATGCACTCCGTCGGGCGACACCACATGCAAGTCCAGATCGGTGCCGTCGGTGTCCCACGCGAGCACCACGCGCAACTTCGGCTGAGTCTTGCCACTGTAGGCGTCGTAAAACTGCAAACGCTTGCGCGACCCATCCGGCGCCCGCAGTTCGACGCTGTTGCTGCCGGACGGAAACGCGTAAGGCCGCGAGAACTTGCCGTCTTCTTCCACCCGTTGCGGTAACGGCGTGCCGTCGACTACCAGCGTGCCCACCGTGGTGCCCTTCTTCTTCGGCGCGTTGCGGATTTGCCCTTCGATCATCGCAAACTTCGACTGCCCTTCCGGCGTCGACACCGACACCGCCGGGTAGTGCACGTCCTGCGTATAGCGCTCGCTGTCGCCGCTGGTGTTGCGCCAGCCGTTCAACGGTGCGCCGAAGTCGATATCGCCCGCGTGCGCCACCGTTGCAGCCTGCAAACAGGCGACGACGAGCACCAAGCCAGCCTTCACCCAACCCGTCGCCTTGACCTTCATTGTCACTGCTCCCATCCCGCTATCAGAGTCGCTCGCTTTTCACGAGTATCAGGTCGCCGATCTTGCGCAGCGGCACGACCATCGTTTCACGCCGCTCATTCGGCGTGTTTTCATTGAACACCAGCGTCAACGTCGCGGTAATCACGTCGCGCTCGTGCGCGGCGGCGTCGAAGTTGTAGCCGGTCGAATCGAAGTTGCCCCAGTAGTTCAGAAAGAACAGCCACGTACCGTGCTCGGGCGCCGCCGATGAAAATATCCCCGGCCCTGCGCCATCCACCGAATCGACATCGAAGCCGCTGCCGTCTTCGAACGTCGGGTTGGCGAAGAACGCGTGCAGACCGTCCGGTGTGATCACGTGCAGATCCACCTGCGCTTTCGGATCGTCCCACGTGACGATCGCGCGCAGCTTCGCCTGCGGCTTGCTGCTGTCGGCTTCGTAGAACTGCATGCGCTGGTGCTGCTTGCCGTCGGCGGAAATAAACTCGATGCTGTTCGAACCCGCGCCGAATGCCCACGGACGCGCGAATGCGCCTTCGTCGTCGGTATAGAGCGGCGTCGGGTTGCCGTTGACGACCAGCATCGGCGGCTTGCGCGCGTGTTTGTCGATGTGCTTCAGGTGTCCTTCGATCAGCGTGCGATAGCGCTGCGCGCCACGGTCGACCGGCGGCCGGGGATACGCCGCGACGAATTGCTCGCCTTCGTTCGTTAGTCCGCTGTGGCGCCAGCCGCCGAACGCCCCGGTGAGATCGGCAACCGCACCGCCACCGCCATCCGCGCCTGCGGCCTGCACATTCGTTGCCGTGGCCGCCACCAGCACAGCCGAGGCTGCAGCAATGGCCATGCGAATTCGAAAACCGCGCGTAAGAGGCGGCAAGGTAATTACCGTGCGAACCCGACGGCGGCGCATACGTGAGGGCAACGCAACAGCCGCAGGAATCCGAACGCGGCGCATTGCAAGCGGCACGCGGAACATTTGCGAAAGCGAGCGCAAGACGGTGTTCATTGGATCGGATCGTCCGTGCGGATCAGCGTACGCGCGGTACGTTCGACAAACGCTTCATCGACGCCACGCGGATGATGCTGGAACGCGAGGTGAATATATTCATGCGCCAACGCGATACGGTCCTCCTCCGTCTGCAAGCGATAAACGTACACCCGATTACGCTGCGCGTCCTCATAGGGCCGTCCTTCGCGCACCTCGCACACGGCCGGCAAATCGGGCGTCTCGTAGCCGGCCGCGCCGGCCATGCGCCGCGCCCACAACGGCGCGTTGCGCGCCAGCCATTGCTGGGCGCCGGCCACCTGGATGCAATCGCCGGACAACGGGCTCTCGAACGACGTCAAGGTCGCTTGCGGCCAGGTGCGCGCGAGAATGGCGTCGAAGGTGAGGCCGGTTTGTGCGGACGCCTTCGCGGCAAGCCAGCTCATCTGACCGGGCGCAGCCTTGTCGTGGTGATACTGAACCGGCACGCCGATCAGCACCAGCGAATCTGTCAGATCAGCCGCGCGGCGTGCGGCCGCGGTCGGCGCGCGCGGCAGGACGCGCTGTGTGCTGCTGCTGTCCTCGATACGAAAGCAACCTTCATCGTGATTGCCATGCTGCACGACGTAGGACCGCGCCGCCACCGCCAACGCTTTCGCCGCTTCCGGCTGGCTCGTATCGCCTTCGCGCTCCACCACCCGCGCGACATAGTCATTCATGCCGAAGCGGCCGACCACTTGCGGCGCACCTGCGGCGTCGCGATCCAGCCGCAACTCGCCACGGCTTTCCACACGCGCCCAGTTGCCGTTGATAAAGCCGATCCGGAAATCGCCACGCAGCGGACCGTCCGGCACCGCTGCCGGTCCTTTGTCGCCAAGTACCTGGCGAATCGGATAACGGCTGAAGAAATCGACCAGTACGCACCCGTTGTCGTCCGGTACGGTGACTTGCGTGAGCAACGGCGCAATGCGCGGCGCGGCGGCCGCCAGCACGCGCGCGCTACCGCCTGGACCGCCCAACCACACCGGCGTGCCGTCGGCGAGCCAGCCCGCCGCTCCGCCGATCGAGGCGCCAGGCCGCGCCGGGTCTGGCATTGTCCACGTTTTGGCGCGCAGCACGCTGCCGTACAGTGACACGGTGCCCTCACCGCGCCCGCTCGTCAGCACTGACACCAGCGTGCTCGCCGCCGCTTCGCGCGGCCGTACCGGCATCGCCTGCAATGCGGCGAGCAGATCGGTTACCGGCACGCGGCGCGTCGGCGTCATGGCATGGAGGTCACGCAGCCAGGCGGGCGCATGCGCGGCCGTCCAATACTTGCGCCAATCGGCGGGATCGAGTTGCAGGCGCGCGGGCTCGAAAAAGCGTCCGCACGATTGCACCAGCGCATGTTCGCGGTCGATGTGACCGCCCGTCATACAGCAATACACTTCTTCGGGATCGCCGCCGCTGCAGGTGTAATCCGGCGTGACGATATTGCGGTCGACCAGATAGCCGTAGACGAACAGCTTCCACACGCTGCCGAGCGGCGTCTCCAGTGTCGACGGCAAGGGGTGTGCGGACTTCGGCGCAAGTCCGTCCCCGGTGGCGCCGGCGTTGAATTGCCAAAACTGCGATTGGCCGTCGCGCAACCAGGCGAAGTGCAGCGTTTGCGCCGAGGGTGCGGCCGGCGCGGCGGGTGGCATTGTGGTTGACGCCGACTTTGGCAATGAGCTTGGCGTCGACTGTGAAGACGCAATCGGCGACGAGCTTGGAGACAACGTTGACGGCGCATTGAACGATGAGCCTGGCGCCGACTTTGATGATGCAATCGGCAACGAGCTTGGCGCAGCCGCTAGCGACGAAGTCGGCAACGAGCCTGACGCAGCCGCCAACGACGCGATCGGCGATGCAGTAGCCGCGGTCGCGGGCACACCCACACCGCCAAAAACGTACCCCACCCCCACAGCGAGTGCGACCCGCAACGTCACTGCCAGACGATCGCGCGAGTGCCGAAGAGCGGAGAAGGCGGAAGACATAGCGGTCTCGCTTACTGAATGCGCAGGGTCGTCACGCGATCGCTCTTGCCGCCTTCGAACGCCTTGGCGTCCGGCTGATACATGCGGAAGTAGCGCGCGGGCGGCAACGCGAACGTGCCCGGCAACGCAAAGCGCACCAGTTGCCGCAGCGTCACCGGACGATCGAGCAAAGGCACCGGCTGGTGATAAGCCAACTCGCCCATCTCGTACGACGCGGCACGCGCGAACGGCTGCGGACCGCTTACCCCCTCCTTCTCGCCCGGCAAGCCGTCGATCGACACGCCCCAACTGGTCGCCTCGACATCGCCGCCCGGCGGCAGCGGCACGTCGAGCAGGCCGTAGTGGTACGCGTTGCCGGAGCGCGGCGTGAGCGTGACTTCGTCGACGTAGAGCGCATTGCTGTCGATCGCATCACCCTGCTTCACGAGACGTGCGGTAAATGCCGAGCGACCCAGTTGGCTCTCGGCGCTCGCCTTCTTCGGATCGACCTTGACTTCCAGAGGCTCCAGCTTGTAGAAACGCCGTTCGACGGTGATGTTCAGGCGACTGTCCTCGCTGGTATGACTGCGGAACGAGACCAGCGCGTTGACGTCGGTGCGCGCAGCGCCCGCATCGAGCGTGGCCGGCAAGGCAGCGCCGGTCCACTTCCACAGCGGTGTGCCGGTCGGCGTCGCAGCACGCGTCCAGCCCGCGCCTTGCAGCGACGGCAGCGAAGCCACCGCCACATCGCCGCCGAGCGCTTTACGCACCCACAGCAACGTCAATGCGCGATCGAGCGTCGGATAGTCAGCACTGCTTTTCGCGAGCAGGGCCGACGCATCGACCGCCGCGCCACCGTCGCCACCTGTCATGTAAAGCAGACTTTGCACGAGCGGTGCGGGATCGTTGGTCAATGCCGTACGCGCGGCGCTCGCCGCCGCATCGAAACCGTCCGGCAGTTGAGCACTCGTGCTGCGTGCCATGTTCGCGATCAGCAGCGTCGCCATCTGCTTGCCGCGCGGCGAATCGGCTTGCGCGAACACGATGCTGTCTGACGCGCCATACGTGACGTTGCCAGACGGCACCTTGCCGGCGGCCGCTGCGTCGTTCGTCAAGTCAGCAGCGACACCTGAAACCGGCGTCGCGACCGGCAGGCCCATCTGCTGCATGAACCACAGCGCCAGCGCGCGATGCAACAGCGGCTCTTTCGCACCGGCATCGCGATAGACATCCATCGCATGCTGCCAGTTGTCGGCCGGCAGCGTAATGCCAAGACTGCGGCTCGCGAGCCAGTCCGCGTAATACGCGTAGGCGGTAATCAGCGAACTGCCGCCGGTCGTATCGCCCCACCAGCCGAACGTACCGCCGACGCCCGCCAGCATCGCCAGACGTTGCCGCTGATTGCGCAGCAGCGCTTCGAGCCCTTGTGTCGAACTCGCACCGCCGTCACTACCGAGGCCGCGGCCGATGGCGTCGTGGGCGAGTGCCAGCGGAATCAGGCGGCTCGATGTCTGCTCGGCGCAGCCGTACGGATAGTTGATGAGATCGTCAGCGACACGCGCGAACTGGCTCGCAGCATTCCCAATGAACCGCACGCTGACGTCCTGCGCATCGGGAGGCAGATTGAGCGGTTTGTTCGAGCCGTCGAGCGCCACCGTGTTCTGATGCAGATCGAGCCAGCCGCTCGCATCGAGATGGATGGTGGTCTGCAGGCGATCCACATCCTTGCCGGCACGGCGCAAGCTCGCGTCGATCACACCCGCCTTCAACGCGCCGGTCGGCAAACGCAGATAGTTGGCGCCGCGCTTGAGCGTGACCTTCTGGTTCAGCGAGAGACCGCCGCCGTTGACCACCCATTCGGCGTCCATATCCGCGTCGGTCTGATTGAAGGCGATCATGTCGATGGCCGGCTGATCGTTCACGCGGAAATGCGACGGCCCGCTCCACTTGAGATACAGCGCCTTGTCCGAACGCACATACGCGGTACGTTGACCGACCATGCCGTCCGGCGCCGCGGCGCGCACGGTGATGCGCCAGCGGGCCAGCGAGTCCGGCATCCTGAAGGTCATGGTGGCGTGACCGCTCGCGTCGGTCTTCAGCGTGCCTTCCCAAGCGGCCGTGTCCTGATCGTCACGACGCGGCCGTTCGAGCACCTTCACACCGCGCTCGTTGTAGTTCGCGCGTTGCGGGCCGCCCGGCGCGCCCTTCAACGGCGAGCGCGCAAGGTCGTACGTAATGAACGAGAGACTCGACGACGTCCGCACATTGTTACGGCGCGGGTGATAGAAAAAGTCGACGATATTCGGCGCGATTTCCGGCTGCAACACGTAGACCATTTCATCGACCACGCTCACTGTCAGATTCGCCGCTTCCGGCTTGCCGTTCAGCGTGCTGTCGAAGTTCAGCGTGACCGTATCGCCCGGGCCGTACACCGGCTTGTCGCTCTTCACATTCAGTTCGATCTGCGGCTGCGCGACCACGATGCCCGCGTTCTGGAACACGTATTCGCCGGCATGCACGTACAGCACCGAGAACGTCATGTTCGGCGCGAATTCTTCGCCAACCTTGATGCGCGCCTTCCATTGCGTGGGGGCCACGCGTTGCAGCTGCAGCCAGTCGCCGCCTGCTGTGAGCAACGCGCGGTGTTCGACGTTGTCACGCTCCAGCGTCAGAAGTGCATCGTCGACCGGCATCGGGAAGGTGATCAGCGCTTCGGCGGTGTCGCCGATCTTGTACCTGTCGCGATCGAACACGATCTCGACGCTGCCCGGAATCGCCTTCAGGCCATCGCCCGCGACCCAATGGCTCGCGGCGGCAAGCAGATTGCCGGTGTCGTCCTTGACCGACAGCATGTACGACCCCGGTTCGTCGAATTGCACCGGGAACGACAGCTTGCCGCCCGCCGTTGCGCCTTTGATTGCGCCTTCGGCATGCGTTTGCGATTCAAGGCGCGTCCATTCCCACTTGGCCGGCGCATGCGAAGACGGGTCGATCGACCCAAGTGCTTGCAGATCGAAATTGACCGCTTCCTTCGGCTGCGAAAACGACTTGGCCGTCGACAGGCGATAAGGTGTCGCACCGCGCGCGATCAACACCTCACGCGTCACACGCACCTTGTAGGCCGCGCCGTCCTGCGCGAACAGCGTCAACGCATACCGGCTCGGTTCCCTGGCAGCGGGCAGCGTAAGGCTCGCGTTGCCGTCGCTATCGGTCGTGAGCTCCTGCTGTTCCAGCTTGACCGGGAACAACCCCGCATAGCGCAGTTCACCATCGACGATCGTTACCTTCTGCGCACGCAGCGTGACCGAGACCTTGCTGTCGCGCACCGGCTTGCCGTCCGAGTAGCGCAACTGGATCTTGCCCTTCAGTTGCTCGCCCGTCGCATAGTCGGCTTTATCCATCGACAGGTTGACGTCGAAATGCGGCTTCACATATTCGGCGACGCGAAATGCGCTGCCGTATACATCGCCGTTGTAATCGAAGCGCAGCGTGTAGCCGCCGGCGGTGGCATCGGCGGGAAGCGTGAACGAGGTATCCCCGCCCGTATCCGAAGCAAAATGCACCTTGCTGGTCGCCACCGGCGAGCCGTTCGGATCGAGCACGTCGAGCTTGATATCGGCCTCGGCGGGCGCGGTCGATTGCGTCGCGTTCTGGAACGTGCGGCCGATGAATTTCACATGCACCGCGTCGCCCGGACGGTACATCGGACGGTCGGTCACCGCATAGATCTTGGTGTTGTAGATCTCGCTGTCGTAATAGAAATTCTCCGAGACGAACACGCCGCCTTGCGGATCGGTGCCGAGTATGTAGCTACGCTCGGGGCTCACGTGCTGCAGCACCAGCGCCCCGTCGCTACCGGTCGTGCCGCTTTGCAGCACGCCTACGCCGTCGGTCCAGCTTACGTCGGTATTCGGCACCGGCTTGCCGTTATCGCGCCGGGCGGTCCACACCAGCATGCCGCTCGACGCCGCTTTCACGACCGCGACCGTGTCCGACACAAACAGCAAGGTATGCGCACGATAGTTGCCGATCACCGCCTCGACGATATACAGCCCCGGCGGCAGCTTGCCGACCGGAATCATCACGTTGCCCGCACTCGCTTCGATGAAGTTACTGCTGCTGCCTTCGAGATTCACGCCCTTTGGCGGCTCGATCACCTTCGCGTCCCAGATCGGATAGCGAAAGCGCGCGACCATGTCATAGCCTTTCAGCGGCGCGAACTGCGAGTTCTGCTGGAATTGCGTCTGCTTGCCGGCCTCCTCGCCGAGCTTGAATTGCGGCTCGGCTGCGGTCGCCTTGCTGCGCGTTGCGAACGACAGCACGCGCTGCCACGCGCGGCGTGCTTCAGTGAACCAGCGGTCCCACAGATAGGCCAGCGTATTCGCCAGCCCTTCGCCCTGGTAATTCGGTGCGACATTCAGGCGATGCAGATTCTTCTGCGCCTTCAGAAAGTCCAACGGCTTCGGCACGCGATACACGACGATGTCCGCGCCGCCATATCCTTGCAGCGCGTCCTTGAAGTCGCGGCCGGGCGCCTCGAGACGCACCTGCGCCAACTGATCGCTGCCGAAGCTCGCATCCGAAAGCAGGAAGAACGGCTGACCGTCGATCTTCTGCGAAGCGAAATTGCTCGATGGCGCTGTTTGCAGCGTCGGGCTCGCGGCGATGTTAGTATCGGCGGCGGTGCTCGAGGCGTCGTCGTCGGCATAGGCCGTTGGCGCGATGACGAGCGCCATGGCCGCGAAGAGCGCGACCAGGGCGACGCCCGCACGACGATGCAAGTTGCCGAGCCAGGCGCGCGACGCGGTGACGGAATTCATTCGGGTCATGGTGTCAGAAAGTCCAAACGAAACACGCCAACGAAATTCGGATTGCCGTCGAGCGGCTGCCAGCGGGAATCTTTCCATTGCATGAGGTCGGCAACGGCCACGGCGCGCAGACCGGTATCGGTCGGCGTAACGGTGCCTGTGTGATAAGCGATGTAGCGATCCAGCCAGATCATCAGATGCTGGTCGTCGCCCTGGTCGAAGAACAACAGGTCGCCGGGCAGCGCCTGGTTCACGTCCTTCGAAACAAAACGGCTATTGCGTTGAATCAGTGCGATCGCCGACGCGTAGGCGCCGGTGGAACCGTCGAGCTGGGTCCAGCGATTGGCAATCGTGCGTTGCGATACGGACAGTTGGAGTTCGGGCGGCATGCTGCTGGTGTCCGCGAGACTGGTCATGCCGTTGGCGCGCAGCCATTTAGTGTCGTGCGGCTTGAGCGTCTCGCCGACGGCAAAGCGCACGAGGCCCGCGCAATCGCGTTGGGTCCAGCGCGGCGTCGGGCCACGGCGCATTTGCTGGTCGACGATGCGCACGAACCAGGCGCGAAATGCGGCGGATTGCTGCGGTGAGAGCGCGTCGGGGTCAGGCGATGCGGTGGTGCTGTTGAGCGCATTCGCATAGGGCGCAAGGCTGGCCATGACGAGCGCTGACGCGGCGCGTGCGAGCCAGGTGCGGCGCGCGGCACAGATGGCGCGGGTCATCGACGAAGGAGTGGTCGTGTCAATCGCGGCGGCTGCGTTGCCCGTGCCAGTGGCAAAATGCACGACCCGTGCGCGCTCACGCGTCGCACATTCACACGCCTGCGCCTGCACGCGCGCATTCCTCGCGGAAACCACGTCACCGACGTGAAGGCGGCGCATTCAATCGCCCTCAGTGCCGGGTTGATCCGCAGGCGCATCAGCCGCACCGGTGTCCGTACCGCCACCTGCACCCGCCGCCGCGCGATCGAACCACCACTCCACCGGCACCCAACCCGTCGAACCCGGCACGTTCTGCGGCAGCGTCAACGAAACCGGTGGGTAGTGGGCGAGCGCATGCAGCTTCGGCACAAGGTGCGTGCGCGACGCATTGCGGAACACCGCTTCCTGATCCGCCGGCAACGCCGCGCCCGCTTCGCGTTCGATCAACGCAGCCGCGGACGAAGGCGTCAGCGTGAGAATCGTGCGCGGCAGACGCTGCGGCGCGAGCGTATCGGCGAGCGCCGGATAGCGCTTGTCGAGCACGGCAAGCGTATCGTCGACGAGACGCGAGTCAGGAGAAAAAATCAGATAACCGTGCGCCAGTGCGAGCGTCACCGGGAAATAGCGCTCCGCCGATAGTTGCGACGCGAACGACGCCTTGCTGGACAAAGCGGTACCCGAGCGCGCACTGACCGGCCGTTGCCACACGGTAACGCCGGTGCCCTGCTCGTGCTTCGTAACCGGCAAGCGGCGATAACCCGAATCAGCGTCGGCGGATTGAGCGGCCTTCGCCTCGTACGCGCCAATCACTTCGCCAAAGGTCTTGCCAAGCGCGGTCTTTAGCGTATCGATGCTCGCCGCGTCCTGCGTCTTCACGCGAGCGACGAACACCGGCGCGACCAGCGTGGACTTCGCATACCAGCAGACGGCTGCGGGGCCGGCGAGCTGATCGCCGATCGCGGCAGCGCCATCGGCGCCCACACTGGCCACCTTGCCCAACAAGCCCGACGCTTCTTTCCAGTCAGCCGGCAAGCTCGTGCACGCCGCCGGATTGGCCGGCAACGCGCGCCACAAGTCGGCGCTATTCCACGCCTGAGGCAACTTGTCCGGTTCGATCAAGGCGGAGGTCTGCCAGTTCGCCGCAGCGCTGCCATTCGGCGAAAAATCGAATCGCAGGGCGTCGATGCCTGAGAAAAACGCCTGATAACCAAACGACAAGTAATTAGCCGACACCACTAGCCGGTGGCCCTTCAGTGCATCGCCCGGTGCGTCCAGTTGATAGGCGCGCGCCGCATCGTCGCGGCCTGACGACAGCATCTCGGACACGGCGTCGGCCCGCTCGCCCAGCAAGCCGCCTTTCGCGTCGAGCAACACACCCGGTGCGGACAACACGACAAGACGGTCGTCCTTCGTTGCGAACAGAATCGTGCGCCCGACCGCCAGCTTCAACGCGTAAACCGGTACGTCGCCGGAAAGTTTGGCAACCTGGCTCAACTGCGAGTCGCTCGCGGCGACGTTGCCGAAGCCTTGCAGCAGCTTTGCCAGACCGTTACGGTGCATCGACATCACCCAGTAACCGAGGCGGCCGTCCGGCGAGCGCCACAGCAGCACATGCGCGGGTTCGTCGAATACGCGGCGGATCAGTTCGTCGCGCCAGTCCAACTGATGTTCGAATGCGAGACGCCGCAGTGCGCCTTCTGTGGACAGGCGCGTATCGTTCGATTCGTAATAGTCGACGAAGTCCTGCGTCAGCACGTCGTGCAACAGCGGCACACGCAAGATGTCGCGCGGCAAACGCGAGAGCGCTTCGCTGTCGATCACCGCATCCGGGTGACGAATATCGAGCACGATTTCGCTGGTCCCGGTGGCTTTGCGATGGGCAAATGGACGCCACACCGCCTGAATGACCACGCCGGCCACGACCAGAAGACCGACTACCAGGATTGCAATCTTTTTACGCGACATCTTCATCTGATTTTTTCTGGTTCGATGCGACGGTATTAACGTGGATACCCGATGAATTAACTCATCGAAATCATTCGCCGAAGGCTGCGATGATAACCGATATTTTTAGCTCAAAACCAGTCACACTCGCCATTCTAACAATCAGCCATGTTTCAGGAGTTTGACGGAAATATTGAACGGGCGAAATTAAATCTTCAGAAAGCGCGCTCGTTTGAAGCGGCGCTTGAGTTAAAATGGTATGTAATGAAGGAGGCGACACACGAAGGAAACGGCACGTGCGCCGGCTGGCGTCCTCGACAGAGCAACGAAGCGCCGACGCGCATGATCAGGCCGCGTATGATTTTTCGCTGCTTTACCGCATCGGGATGGTTATGCCAAATCTCCGCGATTTAGTACTTGCATAAAGAAACCCGGCTGCGCACCACGTGCTCGCCGGGTTATCTCAAGTATCGCGCTTACTGCTTTTCATCGAATACCGCGCGACTGCGTTAGCCGCGATCAAAAGAGTGCAAGGGCCTGCTTCATTCTCTGCACACCGGTTTCGATATCGGCTACGCCCGGCGCTGCAAATGACAGGCGCAGTGCCGCCGGATCGATATTGTCTTTATAGAACGCGACGCCTGGCACGAACATGACATTGCGCTCGATACAGGCGCGCAGCGTGTCGGACGCATTTTGCCCATTCTTCAATTGCGCCCAGACGAACATGCCGCCGGCGGGACGATGAAACGCGATGGCGTCACCCAAATGCTCATCGAGCGCATCGCACAGCGTGCGGCACTTCACGGCGTAGGCGTCAATGATCCGCGGCAGATGCCGTTCCAGCGCGCCGCTCGCGAGGTACTCGGCGGCGATGGCCTGGGTCCACGGCGAACTGCACAGGTCGACCGTTTGCTTGGCGACCACGCATCGGCGCAAGATTTCCGCATGCGCAACCATCCAGCCGACCCGCAAACCCGGCGCGACGATCTTCGAGAGACTCGAAAAATGCACGACCCAGTCGCGCGAACCGGGCACCTGATCGCTTAATGCGAGCAACGACGGCAACGCCGCGCCGCTGAAACGCAGGTCACCATAAGGATCGTCTTCGACAATCAGAAAATGGTGCCGCGCCGCCAGTTTCAACAACGCCATGCGGCGTTCGAGCGACAACGTCGCGCCGGTCGGATTGGCAAAGGTCGGCACGGTGTAGAGCAGCTTCGGCGGCCGCGCCAATTTGCCCGCTTCGGTGCCCCCTTCGAGCAACGCGGCGAGCGCGGCGACATTGAGTCCGTCCTGATCGACCGGCACGGTCACCACATCGGCCTCCTGCAGCTTGAGTGCCTGCAAGGTCGCTGGATAGGCCGGCTGTTCGACCAGCACCACATCGCCCGGCGCGACCATCACGCGCAGCAGCAGATCGAAGCCCTGCTGCGAACCGGTCGTGACGAGCAATTCCTGCGGCGTGCACGGCGTACCGCGCCGCGTCATCAAATGAGCCAGTTGTTCCTTGAGGACGGCAAGGCCATCAGTCGGACCATATTGCAGACAGGGCGTGGGCTGCTGCGAAGCACGCGCCGCGGCCGCATCCAGGCCCTCGCGATCGAACAGATCGCTGGCCGGATAGCCACCGGCAAACGAAATCATGCCGGGCTGGGCCAGATACTTGAACAGCTCGCGGATCGGCGAACCGGTCGGCGCTTCGAATGCGGGATTGAACGTGAACATGGTGACGGGCCGTTTATCGTGTCGATGCTTGTCGATGGAAGTTCGGCATCGATTGTGGCCATCGTCAGGGTGAGCGGCAAACGATATCTACGCACTACGTATTGCGTTTTCCGCATCACCTCCGGCCCGCGCTAGACCACGTTCTTCTCCACGATCGGCCGGTTCTCGAGTACGCGAGTAAAGCTCAGCGAACCCAGATCGAGCGTCGTGTAGCGGCCATACAGAATCAATTCGCTGATGCCACGGCCGGTTGCCGGTCCCTGTTGCAAACCGTGCCCGCTAAAGCCATTGGCAAAAATGCAGTTATCCACGTCCGGGTGATAGCCAATGATCGCATTCTGATCGAGCACGTTATATTCGTAGTAGCCGGACCAGCAGTTCTGCACGCGCAGCGCTTCGAATTGCGGCACGCGATGCGCGAGTGCCGGCCAGATCACGTCGTCGAATAGCGCGTGATCGACTTCATCGAGCGGCAAATCGTCGGGATCGTTGTCCGCTGACGGTGACGTACCGCAGATGAACGATTTGCCCTCGGGCCGGAAATACACACCGCTCGGATCGATCAGCAACGGACACTGTTCGAGCCGCGCGGGCGATGTGACATTAAAGATACTTCGACGTCGTGCAAATACCGGGAGATCGATACCGGCCATCTGCGCGACTTTGCGCGACCAGGCGCCCGCAGCGTTCACGACGAAGTCACACGCGTAGACCTCGCCATTCGCGGTTTGCACTTGTGTTACGTGTTTGCCGTCGCGATGCAGCGCGGTGACGTCGGCGGCAACGTAGCGCGCGCCGAGCGCCTGCGCTTTCTTGCGCAGTGCCTGCACGAGACCATAGCCGTCGAACCAGCCCTCACCGCTTTCGCCAAAAGCGCCGGCAATGAGGTCGCCCGTATTGAGCCAGGGAAAGCGCGCTTGCAACGCGCCTTTGTCCAGCAAACTGATGTCGGCGCCCAGACTCTTCTGCAGCGCGTGATTCTCACGCAGCGTCGTCTCGCCGGCGGGCGTGGCGAGAAACAGATAGCCGCCTTCGTGCAGATCGATCGACGGTCTCACGCCGTCGATCTCGAGCCGCTCGCCGATCGAGCGCAGAAACTCGATGCCGAATAGCGACATCTGAATGGAAAGCGGGGTAGAGAATTGCTGACGAATGGATGCCGCCGACAATGCCGACGATGAGCGCGCATACGTCGGATCGCGTTCGATCACCGTGACGCTGACCGACGGATCATTACGCCGTAGAAAATACGCAATCGCGCTGCCGATCACCCCACCGCCGACGATCACGACTTTGGAACTCACGTCTTACTCCACGAGTAGCGTGGCCGCTCAGAAACGGCGGGCGGCGCAAACGGATTGCTGAAAGAAGGTGTGAACAGCGGCGCGTGAATACGCCGCTGCTTTCTGCTGAATGCTCTACCGCTTGCTTGTTCTTGCGGTATTCGCGCTTACCAGATCAGCCGATATTGAAGTCGATGCCCTGCGCCAGCGGCAATGCCGACGAATAGTTGACCGTGTTGGTCGCGCGGCGCATGTAAGCCTTCCACGCATCCGAACCCGACTCACGACCACCGCCGGTTTCCTTCTCGCCACCGAACGCGCCGCCGATTTCCGCGCCGCTCGGTCCGATGTTCACGTTAGCGATACCGCAGTCGCTACCCGAATCGGACAGGAAGCGTTCAGCTTCGCGCAGATCGGTTGTGAACACGCACGACGACAAACCGTGTACCGCCGCATTGTTCGCCTCGACCGCATCCGCGAAATCCGAATAGCGCAACACGTAGAGAATCGGGGCGAAGGTTTCCTTCAGCACCACCGCCGTTTGCGACGGCATTTCGACGATCGCCGGACGCACGTAGTAACCACCCTCATACCCCTTTACCTCGACGCGCTCGCCGCCAAACACCTTGCCACCTTCAGCCGTAGCCTGCTGCAGCGCTTCCTGCATGCGGGCGTACGATTGCTTGTCGATCAGCGGTCCCATCAGCGTGCCCTTTTCGAGCGGATTGCCGATCGGCACCTTGCTGTACAACTGCTTCAGACGTTCGATGGTCTTGTCGTACACGCTCTCGTGCACGAACAGACGCCGCAGCGACGTGCAACGCTGCCCGGCCGTACCCACGGCCGAGAACAGGATGCCGCGCATCGCAAGTTCGTGATCCGCCGTTTGCGCGACGATGCCCGCATTGTTGCCGCCGAGTTCGAGCAGCGAGCGGCCAAAGCGCTTCGCCACTTCGACACCGACCGTGCGGCCCATTTCCGTGCTGCCTGTGGCGCTGACGATCGACGCACGCGGGTCGGCCACCAGCTTCGCGCCGACGTCGCGGCCACCGTTGATCAGCGCGGTCAGCCCGGCCGGCGCGTCGCCGAATTCCTGCAGCGCCTCGATGAGAATCTGATTGACGGCGAGCGCGGTCAGCGGCGTCTTCTCCGACGGCTTCCAGATCACCGCGTTGCCGCACACCAGCGCCAGCGCCGCATTCCACGACCACACCGCTGCCGGGAAGTTGAACGCCGAGATCACGACGCACGTGCCCATGGGATGCCAAGTTTCGGCCATACGGTGGCCCGGGCGCTCCGAGGCGATTGTCAGACCGTACAACTGGCGCGACAGACCGACCGCGAAGTCGCAGATGTCGATCATTTCCTGCACTTCGCCCATGCCTTCCTGCAGGATCTTGCCAGTTTCGAGCGTGATGATGCTGCCCAGCGCCTGCTTCTTTTCACGCAGACGGTTGCCGAGCAGGCGCACCAGCTCGCCGCGGCGCGGCGCCGGGACGTTGCGCCAGGCCGTGTACGCCTCTTTCGCGTTGGCGAGGGCCACGTCGACTTCCGCCACCGTGTTGCTGGCCACGCGGCCGATGAGTTCGCCGGTAATCGGCGAATGAACCGCGATGTCGCCGGCTTGCGCCGCGTGGGCGATGCCCAGGTCGGCGAGGATGGTGGAAGCGTCCATGAGAATCCCTTTAATTTCCGATGCGAAACAAGAGTAAGTTAGGAAACTATACACGCGGGATTTTATGGCGGCAAGGGTATTTGCCCGGGGGGCTTGCCCGAACGCGCGGACAAGCCTTCTGGGCCTGACGGAACCGTATAGATGCCCGATGCGGGTGGCTGACGCACAGGCGGTTGTCGATCAGTCGGTGGTGCACCGCCGCCGGGCCATTCGTTTCTTATTGGAAATTCTGGACGGCAATCACCCGCGCCCGGCCCGCCTTCGCGATGGCATCAAACGCCGGCCATCAACCGATCAACCAGCACGCGCGCAAACGGGGGCAGATCCTTCACACTGCGCACGCAGATTTTCAGCTTGCGTTCGGCCCACACGTCGTTGAGGCCGACGATCGCAATCTGCATCGTCTTCATGTGCCGCAGCGCAACCGATTCCGGCACGATACCGATACCCACGCCCGCCTCGATCATCCGGCACGCCGCCTCGAAGTTGCCCACCTGGATACGCAACTTCAAACGCGCGCCGAGCGCATCGGCCGCACTGGTGATGAACGCGTGAATCGCGCTCGAGGTAGGCAGGCTCACGAAATTGGCATCGAGCAATTGCGCGAATTCGACTGAGGAGTGCTTCGCCAGTGCATGATCGGGCGACGTCACCAGGACCAACCGGTCGTCGCGATACGGCAGCATTTCCAGATGTTCGGCGTGAACGTTGCCCGCGACAATGCCAATGTCCGTCGCACCATCCGTCACGCCTTTGACAATTTCGCCGCTCAGCACTTCACGCAAATCGATGTTGACGTCCGGATGATCGCGCAGAAAATGACTCAGCACGGCCGGCAAAAACTCGCTGATCGCAGTCGTGTTGGCCCAGATGCGCACGTGGCCCTTGATGCCCTCGCCGTACTCCTGCATGTCGCCCGCGAGATGCTCGACCCGCTCCAGCACGAGCCGCGCATGATGAACGAAGGCTTCGCCGGCGGGCGCGAGCGTCACGCCCTGGCTGGTTCGATAGAGCAGCTTGAAACCTAGCTGCTCCTCGATATTCTTGACCCGGGTGCTGGCCGCCGGCGCAGAAAGATGCGAGCGTTCCGCCGCGCGCGCCAGGTTTCGCGTGTCGGCGATATTGAGGAGCAAACGCAAATCCACGAAATCGAAATGCATGGTGACTGCCGGAAAAGGAGCGCCAGCGGCCGCTCGAATTGCAAAATGCAATCTTAACCGGACACGAAACTACCGCGCGAAACGGGTGTTGTTGCGATGAGCTAGCGAGTCGTCGCTCCCACAATCCTCCGGGCCTTCAGAATCACCGGCATATCCACCATCTTCCCATCGACCGCCACAGCCGCGCCGTTGCTCGTCTCAACCGCGGCCAGCACGCGCATCGCCCACGCCTGCTCTGCCTCGCTCCACGCATAAGCGCGATGGATCGCATCGATCTGCTTCGGATGGATGCACAGCTTGCCGCCAAATCCAAAACGCCGCCCCCGGCGCGCGTCAGCTTCGATCTGCTCCAGATCGGTGATGGTGGTCGACACGCCGTCCACCGGTGCACCAATGCCTGCCAGCCGCGACGACAACACGATCTGGGAGCGAAACAGATGCAGCTCCTCGTTGTCGCCGTCGATACCGAGATCGAGCTGAAGATCGAGCGTGCCGAACACGATGCGAGCAACGCGTGGTGCAGCGCACAGTTCGGCGAGATTCGCGAAACCACGCGCGGTCTCGACAATGGGTAACACGCGCAGTCCAGGATGCGCATGCGCCAGTACAGCCTCGATCTGCTCGCGCGTTTCAGCCTTCGGCAGCACGATGCCGGTGACACCCGGATACGTGACGAGCGCGGCGATATCGTCGTTAAACCACGACGTATCCGAGCCGTTGATCCGCACCCATGCAAGCCCGGAAGCACTGCCGGAAGTACTGCCAGAAGCGTCACCAGAAACGCCGCTCGAAACAGCAGCCAGCACCGCCGCGCGCGCTGCCGGTTTTTCATCGGGCTGCACGGCGTCTTCGAGATCGAGAATCACCGCGTCCGCGCCAGCGGCATGCGCTTTCGCGAAGCGCTCCGGCCGGTTGCCCGGCACGAACAGGTACGAACGCGGCAGCGGCGCGTTCACGCTGCCACCGTCGCGTTAGCCTCAGCACCGAACACAGACTCGACATGGGTCTGCTCCGCAATCTGCCATGCATTGTCGAGCAAGCTCGTCGCCTCGCTCTCAGTCGCCGCACCGGAAAACGCCGCCAAGCGATGCAGCTTGGTCGCGATCTCGTCACGCGACAGCGTATTGCCCGGATCCCCTTTCGGTTCGTCGACGCGGCCTTTGAACGTGCGGCCGTCAGTCGTCGTGACCGTCACCTTGCCGATCCAGCGCGCCGGATAGGCGGCATCGACTTCAGCGTCGAACACCATGTCGACCTTACCGCGGAAGGCCGCGATCGACACTGCGTCGAAACCCTGTTCGAACTCGGTCACGCCCGCATAGCCGTGATGCGCGACGAGGCCCAGAACCGTTCCCATGTTGAACTTCGCCTGATGCACGGTGCGCGGCGTGACGACTGCCCCGAGCACGTCGATTGCGCCCTGATGAACGTGGGCGACCACCTTCGCGATATCGAGCAGGTCGAGGCGATGCTCCCGCACCACGGCGAGCAATGCGTCCGCAGCAGGGTGCGTGTGACGGCACGCAGCGTGGTACTTGAACGAGGTCTCCGCAGTCGCCCAGCGCACGCCGAGCCGGTCGACGAGTCGCGCCGGATCGGCGTCGCTCGACATGCCTGCGGCCATGCCTTGTGCGCCTTCGAGAATATGCGTAGCGCCCTTGAAACCGTCGGCGGCGAGTTGCGCGGCCATCAGGCCATTGGCGGCGGCCATCGCGGTGTGCAATTGCTTCGAGTCGGCGGCGTCGCGCAGGAACTCCCACAGGCCACTTGCTTGTGTTCCCGCCGAGCCGAAAGCGTCGAGCATCTGTGTCGGCGACAACCCGAGTAGACGCCCGGCGGTGGCAGCGGCCGCAATCGTGCCCACGGTGCCCGTGGTATGAAACACCTTGTAGTGCGAGCGTCCGAGAAATTCGCCGATGCGAATGCCCACTTCATACCCCGCCACCGCCGCCACAATCATTTCGCGCCCCGAGGCGCGATTGGCCTGCGCCAACGCGAGCGCCACCGGAAACACCACGGTCGCCGGATGAAACACCGAGCCGTTGTGCACATCGTCCTGTTCGGCAAAATGCGATGCGGCGCCGTTGACCATCGCCGCAAAATACGGCGTGGTACGGCTGCGATCGATCAGGACTTCGCACGGAACGGCTTTGACGGCAGCGCCGCCAGCATGACGCGCAAACCGCGCGATCGTTTCGACAGGGCGCCCGCCCTTGCCGGCGAGTGCCGAGCCGAGCCAATCGACGTACAGGTTGACGGTGCGCTCGACCACCGCTGGCGGAATGCTGTCGAAGTCGAGTTGGGCGGCGAAGGTCGCAAGCGTAAGGCTGGGATGATCGGTCATGGCGAGGTCGGTTTAGTGTCGCTTAGGTGTCGCTTTAAGGTCGCGTCAGGTTCGTTCAGGCCGACAGCGTGGCGTGGCTCACACGCCGGCACAAAGGACCATTCAGATCGTGCCGGCTTCACGCAGCGCGTCGATCCGTGCGCTGTCGTAACCGAGTTCCCGCAAGATCGCATCGGTATGCTCGCCGAGTGCGGGCACAGGATCCATGCGCGGATCGAAGTCCGTCGGCAAACCCGGCGGCAACAACGCGGGCACCGTACCCGCCGGTGTGCCGACTTCGTGCCAGCGCTCGCGAGCCTTCAGCTGCGGATGCGCCCACACATCGGCCAGCGTATTCATCTGCGCGTTAGCGATACCGGCATGATCGAGCCGCTCGATCACCTGCGCAGCAGTCAGCCTGGCGAACGCCGTCACGATCACATCACGCAACACCTCGCGCGCCGAGGTCCGCTTCGAATTCGACGCGAAGCGCTCGTCGGTTGCGAGTTCGGGTTGCGCGAGCACGTGCTCGCAGAACAGCGTCCATTCGCGCTCGTTTTGCAGACCGAGCATCACCGTCTTGCCGTCGCCAGCGGGGAAAGGTCCATACGGATAGATGGTCGCGTGTGCCGAGCCGGACAACGCGGGCGGTGGTTGGCCATCGATCGCGTAGTACAGCGGATAACCCATCCACTCAACCATGCTCTCCAGCATCGACACGTCGATCCGGCATCCTCGCCCCGTGCGGCCACGCAACAACAGCGCGCTGAGAATGTTCGAGTACGCGTACATGCCGGCCGCAATATCCGCAATCGAACACCCCGCCTTGGCAGGCGCGCCGGGCGAACCGGTGATCGAAAGAAAACCCGATTCGCTCTGGATCAGCAGGTCGTACGCTTTCTTGTCGCGGTACGGGCCATCGGCACCATAGCCGGATATATCGCAGACGATCAACTTCGGATACTTCTCGCTCAACCTGTCGTAACCGAGCCCAAGCCGATCCGCCGCGCCCGGCGCGAGGTTCTGCACCAGCACGTCGGCATCGGCGACCAGCGCATCGAGAATCTCCAGCGCGGCCGGCTGTTTCAGATCGAGCGCGAGACTTTCCTTCGAACGATTCGTCCAGACGAAGTGCGACGACAACCCATGCACGCGCTCATCGTAGCCACGCGCAAAATCGCCGACGCCGGGACGTTCGATCTTGATCACGCGCGCGCCGAGATCAGCAAGTTGACGCGTACAGAACGGCGCGGCGATCGCGTGTTCGAGTGTGACGACCTTGATACCGTCGAGTGGTCTCATGTTTATTTCAGTCCGGGACTCAGAACGAACGCGGCAGCCCGAGAATATGCTCGGCTACGTATGAAAGAATCAGATTGGTGGAAATCGGCGCAACCTGGTACAGACGCGTTTCGCGGAATTTTCGTTCGACGTCGTATTCGCAGGCAAAGCCGAAGCCACCGTGGAATTGCAAACACGCGTTGGCCGCTTCCCATGACGCGTCGGCGGCAAGCAGTTTCGCCATGTTCGCCTGGGCACCGCAAGGCTCGTGTGCATCGAAGCGGCGCGCCGCTTCGAAACGCATCAGGCTGGCCGCTTCGACGTTGATGAACGAACGCGCGATCGGAAACTGCACGCCCTGATTCTGACCGATGGGCCGGCCGAACACGATGCGTTCCTTGGCGTACTCGGTGACCTTGTCGACAAACCAGTAGCCGTCGCCGATACATTCCGCCGCGATCAGTGTGCGCTCCGCATTCAGGCCGTCGAGGATATATTTGAAGCCCTGCCCTACCTCGCCGATCAGATTCTCGGCGGGGATTTCGAGGTTGTCGAAGAACAGTTCATTGGTCTCGTGATTGACCATGTTCAGAATCGGCTGCACCGTCATGCCGTGGCCGATGGCTTCGCGCAGGTCGACGATAAAGATCGACATGCCTTCCGATTTCTTCTTCACGTCCGAAAGGGGCGTAGTGCGCGCCAGCAGAATCATCAGATCCGAGTGCTGGACGCGCGAGATCCACACTTTCTGGCCGTTGATCACATAGCGGTCGCCGCGCCGTTCAGCGGTCGTTTTGATTTTGGTCGTATCGGTGCCGGTGGTCGGCTCGGTCACGCCCATCGACTGCAGCCGCAGATCGCCGCTTGCGATCTTTGGCAGATACTTGCGCTTCTGCTCCTCCGAACCGTGACGCAGCAGCGTGCCCATGTTGTACATCTGCCCGTGGCAAGCGCCCGAATTGCCGCCGGCACGATTGATTTCTTCCATGATGACCGATGCTTCCGTGAGCCCCAGCCCCGAGCCGCCGAAATCCTGCGGAATCAGCGCGGCGAGCCAGCCGGCCTTTGTCAGGGCATCGACAAATTCTTCGGGGTAGCCGCGGGCTTCGTCGATCTTGCGAAAGTACTCGCCGGAAAACTGCTGGCAAAGGTCGCGAACCGCCTCGCGAATGTCCTGAAACGAATCCTGCTGCGTGGTTTGCATAAACGAATCTCGTGGAGTTCAGGCGAGCGCGGCCGTCGCGCGCATGGTCAGATAGCCTTCGTGGTCTTTGGCCCACAGGTCGATGGTCTTGCCGTCGGCAGAAGGTTTGCCGCATACGGTGAAAGGCTGACCCGCGAAGGTGGGCCGCAGCGCCTTGAACGCGAAGCTTTGAAGTACCGCCTGCGGTTGTTCGCGGCGCACCAGATCGACCAGCAGCGTCGCGATCAGCGGCCCGTGCACAATCAGGCCGGGATAACCTTCCACCTCGGTCACGTACGGGTAGTCGTAATGGATGCGATGGCCGTTGAAAGTCAGCGCGGAGTAGCGGAACAACATCACCGCGTCCGCATCGACGGTGCGGCGCCACGTTTCACCCTCCGGCGCGAGCGCCGCTTGCGGGGGGCGGGCGCCCTCCTGCGGCGCGTCGCGATAGACAATGTCGTGCTCTTCTTCAAGCTTCAGTTCACCACCGGCTTCGATCGTGTGCTGCACCGTCACGAACACGAGACGGCCCGAGCGGCCCGTCTTGTCTTCGATATTGGCGATGGTCGAGGTACGTTTCGCGTGCTCGCCCACTTTGAGCGGCGCATGGAACGTCAGCCGGCCGCCGGCCCACATGCGACGCGGCAACGGTACCGGCGGCAGAAATCCGCCGCGTTTCGGATGACCGTCAGGACCCACCTCGGACAGCGGCGAGATCGGCAGAAAGTACAGCCAGTGCCAGAGCGGCGGCACCGTATCGCCGCTTTCTTCCCGGTCGAGCGTCGCGGCCATCGCTGTCAGCGGAAAGGCCGTGATGTCGTCTTCGGTTACCGCCTCCTTGTCGAGCCAGTCGTCGAGTTTCTCTGGGGAAGCAGACATGGGCAAAATCTCCGGATACACGTGTTGGGCTTAATACGGTCTTACTATGAACGAGGCGATGCATTCCGCGAAGTTTGCATTTTCGAATCGGGCCTTTGATTTTGCTTAAGGCACGCAGGCGGCCCGCCCAGCGGGCGCACCGGCTAGGCTTCGCCGCGCAGATGGGCGGCGGCTTCGTCTTCGATGCGCTGCCAGATTTCGATTGCCATCGGCTTTTCGCCTTCTTCCATGATGTGGCCAACGAGGCCAATCGCGCGCGCCATCACGCCGAAGCCACGCACAATGCGCCATGGAAAACCGAACTCGCAGCAAATCGCGCCGATCGCCCCCGTGGCATTGATCGGCAGTGCCTTGCCGGACGCGCGCTCAGCTTCGGCGCCGATCAACTGCATCAACTTCACGTAGTCGCCCGACATGCCGTTCTCCCCGGCAAGCTGGAACAGACGCGGCGTGCGTGGATCGATCGGCTTGTGGAGTGGATGACCCAGACCCGGCACAGCGGCGCCGCGCGCGCGATAGGCGGCCACGGTGTCCCGGGCGATCCGTTCGAGATCGGCATCTGTGACATCGGCATTGGCATTGGCATTGGCACTGGCGTCAAGGGGGAGTGCCTCCGACAGCATCCGGCATGCGCCTTCCATACTGCCAACGAATACCGAGCCCAACCCGCATAGCCCAGCCGCGACCGCGGCCTGCAAGGATTCCGGCGCACCCGCATAGGTCATGCGCGCGGCGATCGCACTCGGCGTCATGCCGTGCTCGACCAGCGTAATCAGAATCGCATTGAACATTGCCGACTGTTCGCGGGTGGCGGCCTTGCCGGTCAGTTGCAGAAAGGCGAAGTCACCGAGATTCATGTGGCCCAGCACTTCATTGGGCAAATCCTTGCCGCGCACGACAATGCGATCCGGCGTGCTATAGGCGATATCCGAGCGGATCAGAGGTTTAGGCGTTCTGGACATAAGTAGGGTCAATCCTGTGAGCACATCGATAAAGATAGGCGTCAAACTTCAGCATAGTTCAGCGCGTCCGTTGTTGAGTACCAGCACATCGCGCTCCAGCACACGCGAGCGAAAATTCACCACGTCGCCGTCGATCCAGAGCTCGGTGCGGATGGTTTCGCCCGGATAAACCGGCGCGGTGAAACGGGCATACAGCGAGGCCAACGTCTCCGGCACACCTGCGCAAGCGGTTTTCAGCACCGCGTGGCCGGCCACGCCCCATGTCGCGAGACCGTGGAGTATCGGTCGCTCGAAGCCCGCTGCGCGTGCCACAACCGGATCGGCATGCAACGGATTGTCGTCGCCGGAGAGGCGGTAGATCAGCGCCGTCTCGGGGCGCGTCGGCAGATCGCAGACGGCGTCCGGCGCCCGCTCGGGCATCGGCGGAGGCCCAGGCAATGGTGCGTCGGAAGGCTGGCCGTTCGCGCTGAAGCCGCCATCGCCACGGCAGAAATTCAGTTGTTCGACAGTGGCGAGCAATTCGCCACTAGCCTTATCGGTGACGGTGCGCTCGATCAGCACCAACGCGCCCTTGCCCGCCCCTTTATCGACGATCCGCGCCACGCGCGAGCGCCCGACGACGGTCGCCGCCACCGGCAATGGGCGATGAATCCGCAGCCGCTGCTCGCCATGCAGCAGCTTGACCCAGTCGATGCCCGTGCCGGGATGCTTCGCCCAGAAACCCGGATAGCCGAGCACGACGGCGAAGGTCGGCGGCACGCGCAGCGCCTTCTCGTACACGAATGCCAAATCGTCGGGATCGAGTGGATTGCTGCCGTAGCCGAGACCGAGGCTGTAGAGAATCGCATCGCGTTGGGTGTAGGTCTGTTCGATGTCCTCGAACGGCCAGTTGCGCAACGTGTGGTAGTCGATCGTCATGATGATTCAGGTAGCGGGCCACTGGAACAGGGGCGTCGATTTGTCCTTGAAGCGCTGCACGGCTTCGCGATGAAAGTCGGTCGAAAACGCGATGCCTTGTGCGGCCGATTCGATCTCGAGCATGCTGCGCAGATCGGCGCCTAATGACTGATTCAACGCGCGCTTGGCGAGTGCGAATGCGATCGGCGATGCGGCGGCCAGACTGCCGGCGATCTGCATCGCGCGCGCGTGCAGGCTTTCCGGCGCGACGATTTCGAACACAGCGCCCATCCGCTGCGCCTCGCCGGCATCGACCTCACGCGCTGTGAATACGAGGTCTTTCGCACGCGCCAGGCCGACGACGCGCGGCAAGGTGTAGAAAGCGCCGCAATCCGGCACAAGGCCGACTTTCATGAAAGGCATGCAGAATCGCGCGCGCGGCGTGGCCAGCAGGAAATCCGCCGCCAATGCGAGGCTGAATCCCGCACCGTAGGCAACGCCATCCACCGCGGCAATCACCGGCCGGTCCAGATCGATCAGCATGCTGATCCAACCATGCAGATCGTCGATGCGATTGCGGCCGACCTCAGCGCTACCCACCTTCATCTCGCGCAAGTCGCCACCCGAACAGAAGTCCTGGCCTGCGCCGCACAGCACAACCGCACGAATCGACCGGTCCTGCCGGATCGCATACACCGCCTCACGCAACGCGACGCGCACCGACATATCCAGCGCGTTCTTCTGCTGCGGACGATTCAGCGTGAGCGTTGCAATGCCGGATTCGCCATCGACGTCATAGAGCAACGACGTGTCGCTCATACCGCGACCTCGGATTGATCCAGGTTCGCCAAAGCAAGATCAAGTGCCTTCATCAGATGAGTGGCTTCGACACCGGCGAACTCCACGTCAGCGCGCGCGAGAAACGCGTTGATGTGGTGCTCGCACGCTTCACGCGTGGCGGGCAGGCCGCCGAAACCGTCTTCCAGCCAATCGACCGAACGGATCGGACGCGGATGCCAATCGCCATTGACGATCGCCCGCACGACGAGGCCGTCTCGCACCAGCAGACTCAACCAGATCAGCCCGGCGGGTGCTTTCTCGCGACCTCGTCCGATGCGGTCGCCGGCGCGCATCAACGACCCGTAGCGCACGGCTTCGCTCTTCTCGTAGAACCAGGTGTCACTCATCAACTCCTTGGCAAACTGCCCGGCCATCGCGTGCTCTTGCGGCAGGAGCGCGCCATCCCGCAGGGGTGCGCTGTCGAAGGCGCGCCGCATGCACCCATCGACCCATGCAATCAATTCCTCATGGGTGATCGGGCGGTCCAGTTCCTTTTCCAGAAACGTGTAACGCGAGCCGAGATCCTTGTGTTTCTTGTCGCGTGTTTTCTCCGGCGCAAGCGGCATCGCCTGCGCCGCGATCTCCGTATTGATCGCCTTGATGTTCAGCAGGATGCGAAATGTCAGCACGCCGCCTTCGATCTTCAACGACGTGGCGACCAATTTGCGGCCATCGATTTCGACATCGTTCAAGGGGCGATAGGAAGCCGACAAACCGAACACTTCACGCAAGCTCTCGGCGACATGCCCGAGAATCGTAGGAAAGGCGATAGCGGCGGTCGGCGGCACACCGCGCACACTGGTGGGCAGATACAGGGCGAGGAAGGCCGAGCCCTTACCCGCGTAGATCGCGCCGCCACCGTTCACCCGGCGCCGGGTCAGCACGTTGTGGCTGCGGCAAAATGCGAGATCGAGCACCTGCTGCGGATCTTCGTTGACGCCGATCGTAATGCTGTCTTCGTTGAAGATGTTCAGATACACGGTGGGCGGTGCGATCCCATCCGCCACGGCACGCTCGACGGCCGGCGAAACCGATATCGAGAAATCTGCATAGCTGTCGTGGCCAACGATAAAACGCCACGGCGCCCGGTTCGCTTCACTGCTCATGCTGTGCTCCTTTGATCGGTGACGAGATGCGTGCCCTCCAGCTTCGCAATGGCTTGGACGGTGTCGGCGCTGATGAGCGTCTGGCGTTTGAAGCGAGCGGCAATGGCCTCGATAGCGGCGGGAGAAGGTGTGCCTTCGATCTGCAAGCCAAGGTGATCGCCGCCATGTGGGTGACGTGACACGACGAGACGATAAGCACCGCTCAGCCCGTCGACGCCGAGCAGGACGGTGCGCAATTCGGACGGATACACCTTCACGCCCTTGATCTTCAGCATCGAGTCGGCACGGCCGAACACGACGCGCGGTAACGACACCGTGCGGCCGAACAACGGTTCGGTACTTTGCAGCACGGTCAGATCGCCGGTGCGATACCGCACGAGCGGTTGCAGTTCCTTCTTCAGGTGCGTAAGTACAAGTTCCCCTCGCTCGCCCTCCGCGACTGGCTGACCGCTGTCGGGATCAATCACTTCCGCGTAAAGCAACTCGTCGAACACGTGCACGCCCGTGCCGCCGGGAAACGTACGCGCGACGGGCAGACATTCGGAAAGGGAAAAGCTGTCGATCAGCAGCGCGCCCGGCATCTCCTCACGAACGCGGCGATACAGCGCCTCATTGCCGGTGAAGGCCTCGCCGCCCGCAAAAAACACGCGCGGCACGGGACAACCGGCTTCGATCAGCTTGAGTGCGTGCGATGGATTACCCGCCAGCACCGTGACGCCGCAACGCCGGGCGATATCCGCCGCGCGCTCCGTTTCGCCAGGGCCGTGAGGAATGCACGCCACGCCGCGCGCTTCCATCTGACTCTGATAAAAGAGCCCTGCGACGAACAGGTGATAGCCGAACGTGACCATGCAAACGTCGCCGGGGCCGATGCCGCAGGCATCGAGATGCTGGCCGCACGCCGCTTCGATTGCACGAAGATCGGCGGCGCTATGCAGAATCGGCACCAGCGAGGCGCCCATGGGTGTGAGATGGACTCGCACCGGCGGCACCTGCGGCGCGAAGGCGCCATAGCCCGTGCGTCCCATCTCGGCAACCAGATCCGCACGCGACATCAACGGCACGCGCTCCGCGAAATCCGCCGCACTCGTCACGTGAGACGGCAGACGTCCCGCATAAAACGGGTGCTGCCGCAGCCGCTCGAGCTGCGCATTCAATCGATCGAGCATGTCTCCTGCTCCTCGTTTGTTCTGACCGCGTTTGCCACCGGACTAGCTGGTTTGGGCGCGTCGCGCGTCGTCACACCGGGTCCCAGCTGAATACGTCCGCGGACACATCGAGCGAATGAAACGCTGAACGCAAGGCCGGCATCGCATGCTCGGCGATGCTTTCAGGGGTCCAGCCTTCGCCACGATGTACCGAGCGCACCGGGCGCGGCTGACTCATCACGAAGATCTCGTTGTTGCGTACCGCGAAAATCTGGCCGTTGACCTCACGCGCAGAATCGCTGGCAAGGTAGACCGCGAGCGGCGCGATCTTGGCAGGCGTCATCTGTTTGATTTTGGCGACGCGCGCCTCCTGTTCCGCCGAATCGACCTTGATCGAACTGATCATGCGACTCCATGCGAACGGCGCAATGCAGTTCGAACGCACACCGAACTTCTGCAAATCGAGCGCAATCGATTTCGACAAGCCGGCAATGCCGAGCTTCGCCGCGCTGTAATTGGCTTGTGCGAGATTGCCGACCAGTCCCGACGTCGACGTCATATGCACGAAGGCACCGGCGCCTTGTTCCTTGAAATGTCCGGCAGCGGCACGCGATACGTTGTAAGTGCCGTACAAGTGCACTTTCAACACCGCATCCCATTCGTCGCTGCTCATCTTGTGAAAAAAGCGGTCGCGCAGGATGCCGGCGTTATTGACCACGCAATCCACCCGGCCGAACACATCCAGCGCGTTTTGCACGATATGTTCCGCGCCTTGCGCGTCGGCAACGCTATCGGTATTGCTGGTGGCCGTGCCGCCGAACGCCGCGATTTCTTCGACGACGCCTTGCGCCGGACCCGCATTTCGACCCTCGCCTTCCAGCGACGCGCCGATGTCGTTGACCACCACCCGTGCGCCCTGACGCGCCATCAGCAGCGCGATATCGCGGCCAATGCCCCCGCCCGCGCCGGTTACGATCACCACCTTGCCATCCATCATCTGCTGCGTCGTCATGCGGCTCGCTCCTTGCTGTCTCTTGTTTCAGTCAATGCTGATTCGGTCACGATTCGTTTCGATGCAGCTTGACGCATTGATCGCGCAAGGACAATTTGGATATGCCGAATCCCCAATTCGGCTAGCATTAACCCGTAGTTCGCCTAATGTCGGAAAGCCAACGGCAGCGCAATAATGGCCCTGCCCTCCAACGGACACCCCATGCATTTCGATCTCGTCGATCTCAAGCTCTTCATTCACATTGCTGAAGCAAGCAGCCTGACACGCGGCGCAGAACGGGCGCACCTGTCGCTACCCGCGGCCAGTACGCGGATCAAGAACCTCGAGGAACAGGTCGGCGTGAAGCTGCTGAGCCGCACGAGCCAGGGTGTCACGCTGACCGCGCCAGGCGAGACGCTGCTGATGCACGCACGGCGCGTGTTTCAGCAACTCGAAAAGCTGACCGGCGATCTGCAGGAATATGCGGAAGGTGTGAAGGGCCACGTGCGTGTGTACGCCAATACCACGGCAATGAGCGAGTTCCTCCCAGCCGTTTTACGCACCTACCTCGTCAATCACCCCGACGTGTATGTCGATATGCATGAACGGCTGAGTCCGGATATCGTCAAGGCGGTACAGGAAGGCACGGTCGATATCGGTATCGTCGCGGGGAACGTGCGCACCGAGGGGCTGGAAGTGATGCCTTATCGGCGTGATCGGCTGGTGCTGGCCACCGCATTGAGCCACCCGCTCGCGCAGAACAAAAAGATCGATTTTGCGGATACCCTCGATTACGACTTTGTCGGGCCACCGGAGGCCAGCGCAATCTACGGCTTCCTGAAGCGTGCTTCAGCCGATTTGCAGCGCTCGATGCGCTGGCGTATTCAGGTCAGTAATTTCGAAGCCGCGTGCCGGATGATCGAAGCGAACATCGGCATCGGCGTACTGCCTGAGGGCACCGCGCGCCGCCATGCGCAGACCATGGCGTTGCGCATCATTCCGCTGACCGACGAATGGGCGGTACGCAAGCTGCAAATCTGCGTCGCTGATCGCCAGGCGTTACCGCTGTTCGCACGCAAGCTCGTCGATCTGCTGGTGGCCGATGGCATCGGCCGCCTCGAGTAGGTACATAAGCCTTTAGCTTGTGGGGCTTTAGCGCGCGAAGTACCTGTCGTGCAGCGTGTCGACATCCACCTCCGCGGCCCGCGCCGCTAGCGTCACCTTGCCGCCTTGCATCAGGTACACCTGATCGGCCAGGCGCAGCGCCATATTCGTGTTCTGCTCGACCAGCACGATGGTGCGCCCCTCCGCTTTCAGGCGCGTGAGAATTTCGAATACGTCCTGCACCACCACGGGTGCCAGTCCCAATGAGGGCTCGTCGATCAGCAACAGTCGCGGCGACAACATCAGCCCGCGCCCGAGCGCCAGCATCTGCGCCTGACCGCCCGACAGCGTGCCCGCAGGCAGCGCACGCCGCTCCTTCAATAGAGGAAACAACGAAAACACCTCTTCCAGCTGGGTTTTCGCCGCGGCACGGCGTGCCTTCGGAAAGGCGCCGAGCATCAGGTTTTCTTCGATCGACATGTCGCGGAAAATCAGCCGGCCTTCCGGCACCATCGCGATGCCACGCTCCGGCAAATCCCACGTCGGCACGCCTGCCAGCGAAGCCCCGTCATACACGATCTGCCCGCGCTGCAGCGGCAGCAAGCCCATGATCGCGCGTAACAGCGTGGTCTTGCCCGCGCCATTCGGCCCGACGATGGTCGTCACCTCGCCGCGCGCCACGTTCAACGACACGTCCCACAGCACGTTGATCGCGCCATAGCCGGCTCGCACCGCATTCATCTCAAGCATCGATCACCTCACCGGTATAGCTCTTCACCACCGCCGGATCGCGGAACACTTCGGCGGGCGGGCCGTCTGCAATCAACTGGCCAAAGTTCAGCACGCACACGCGACGGCACAAATTCATCACGGTTTCGATATCGTGCTCGATGATCAGAATGCCGACCCGGTAGCGCTCATGCACATCCATCAGCGTTTTCATGAAACGGCGCTTGCTGGCGGTTTCGAGTCCACCGAGCACTTCGTCGAGCAGGAGCAGTTTCGGGCCGGTGGCCAAGGCCTTCGCGACTTCCAGCGCTTTCAATTCAGTCAGCGCCAGTTCAGTGGCGGCATTGCGTTCCGCTTTGCCGCTCAGATCGAGGAACGCCAGAATCTCGTCGATGCGAGCGTGATCGACCTGCCCCGCGCCGAAGCGTTGCGCGACGATCAGATTCTCGCGCACCGTCAGTTCATGCATCGGCTGCGGCACCTGGAAGGTACGGCCGATGCCCAGACGGGCACGCCGATGCAGTGAGGTCTTCAGCATGTCGGCGCCCTCGAAGCTGATCGAGCCGTGTGTCGGCCGCACCAGTCCGGAGATCGCGTTGAAGAGCGTCGTCTTGCCCGCGCCGTTCGGCCCGACGAGCCCGACCAGATCGTTCGTGCCGACCTCCATGGAGACGTCGTTCACCGCCGTGATGCCGCCGAAGCGGATCGTCACGTTGCGCAATTGGAGTTCAGCTTGCGGCATAGGCACCTCGCCTGGATTTCCTGAACACCATGGCGGTGAGCCCCGCCGGACTGACGATGATCATCGCGACCAGCAGCATGCCGAGCACAACCTGATGCCCCGTGGGCAGCAGGCTCTTCAGGATCAACTGATCAACCAGATACACGACGACCGCCCCCACCAGTGGCCCAACGATCGTGCGGTAGCCGCCGAAGATCGCCGCGATGATCGGCACCACGGCCCACGTCGAGTTGAACGCGTAGTCGGGTTCGAGGAAGTTGATGGTGTGCGCGTTGAACGCGCCGACGAGCCCCGTCATCAACGCGGACAGCATCAGCATCGACAACTTGAGCATCACGCTATTCACGCCAACCACACGCGTGGCGTCTTCCGACTCGTGCATCGCACGCAGTGCCAGGCCCACATAGCTGCGCCGCAGGAAGTGGTAGGCCACAGCGAACACCAGCACCAGCGTGAGGATCACCAGGTAGCCGCCGGTTTTCGAGCCGAAGTCGAAACCCGCCACTTTAGGCAGACTGGGAATGCTCGACAAACCGCTCGAGCCGCCGGTGATGCCGGAGAACTGCGTCGCCAGAATCCGGAAAATCTGTGCATACGCCAGAATGGCCAGCGCGAAGTACGGACCTTTGAGACGTAAGGCGGGCAACATGGCCAACGACGCGACCACC
Organism: Paraburkholderia sediminicola; assembly: GCF_046027825.1. Lineage (GTDB taxonomy): Bacteria > Pseudomonadota > Gammaproteobacteria > Burkholderiales > Burkholderiaceae > Paraburkholderia > Paraburkholderia sediminicola_D. The sequence continues at coordinate 88,253 of NZ_JAQQDU010000018.1, read as the reverse complement.
GCGCCCAGTCCACCCGCCAACATGGCGGGAAACACGGGCCAGCCGGCCTTGAGCGTCAACAAGGCGGAGAGGTACGAACCGACACCGAAAAACGCGCTATGTCCGAAGCTCACCATGCCACCCAGGTTGCCGAGCAGCGCCCATGCCAGTGCCACACCGGCGATCGTCAATGAGGCGACCGCCAGACTCATCAGATACAGGTCGTGTCCAAGCACGAGTGGCACGCCGATATACAGCGCTATCACGATCACGGCCAACGTTAGATTGCGAGTCATCCTCTTCTCCGGGCAACGCCGAACAGACCATTGGGCAACACATACAACACCAGCAGAAAAAGCAGCATGCCCGCCAGTTCCTGCAACGCCGAGCTGTAGAGCGTGACGGTCAAGGCTTCGGCAATGCCCAGCAGCAGCGCCCCGAGCAGCACGCCCGGGATCGAGCCAACGCCCGCCAGCACGGTGATGATGAAGGCCTTCACCGTCATCGCCTCGCCGATTGAAGGCTGGACCGCGCTGCTTGCGTACATCGCCACGCCGGCGCACGAGGCCAGCACACCGGCGACCAGAAACGACACCAACTCGGTCTTGCGCGGATTGATGCCCATTAGCTGCGCGGCATCGCGATTGCTGGAGATCGCCCGCACGGCGCGGCCGTACCAGGAATGCGACAGCCACCACCACAGCGCGCCCATCAGCACGACGCTGAGTCCGAACGACAGCAGTTCGCTGCGCATGCTCAGCACGTTGCCGAGCATCACGCTGTCCTGCAGCCACGCGGAATTGCTCGAACGAACGTCGGCACCCCAGATCAGCAACACGCCATTCGTCAGGATGATGCCGAGCCCGTAGGTGAGAATCAGCGAATTCAACTCACGGTCACGCGCAATCTTGCTGACGAGAAACCACGCCGTGCCGGCCGCCGCGCACACCACCGGAATCGCAACGGGAATCGCGAGCATCGGATTGAGGCCGAGGCGTGTTTCGAATGAGTACGCGATATAAGCGGCCAGCAGCACCAGTTCGCCGTGGGCGAGATTGATGATGCGCATCGAGCCGAACACCAGCGCGAGGCCGAGCGCGACCAGCGCATACGCGCCGCCGACCAGCACGCCGGAGTAAAGCGACTGCAAGATCAGATCGGTCATGGCAACTCCTCAATCGGCACGCGGATCGGCCAGCGCGTAGCTTGCCGGCGTATGGATTGCCGACACGGCGTGGGCAACCTTGGCATAGGCATCGGTCGTGGCATCACCACGGCTGTGCCGGATAGTTGAGCTTGCCTGTGGCCTTGTCCTTCGGCCACACCACGACCACCTTGCCGTCCTGAATCTGCGCCATGTTGTTCAGGAACGCGGGGTTGTCACCCTTGCTGTCGAAGTGAACCGTGCCGATCAGCGTATCAAATGGTCGCGCGCGCAACTCGCTGGCGATACCGCCATTCTTGAGCGTGCCCTTATCCGCGGCGCTCGCGAGCGCCTGGAACAGCACCATCGATTGCACGTAGGAGAACTCGGCCAGATAGTCGGGGTCCTTGTTATAGGCCTTCTGATAGGCGGCGACGAACGCCTTGCCTTCAGGCGAAGCGAATTGCACCGGATGCGGCAGCATCGCGTTACCGACCGCGTTGTTGACCAGATCCGGGAACTCGCTCGCCATCTTCGGTGTGGCGAGCGACCAGCAGCCGATCACGGCCTTCAGTTGCGGCTTGAGCACCTTCGCCGCGCGCAGAATGCCGATATAGTCGTTCTCGTAGCCCATCATCACCATCACGTCGGGCTTGTCCTGCAGCTTGATCTTGTTGACGATCGGCTTGAAGTCGGTCATCGCCGGATCGAACTCATGCACCGTGACCTTGACGCCCTTTGCGCTCAGCGCAGCCGAGACATCTTTGGACAGGTCGGTGGTGGCCTGCTTGGTCGACGAGACGATGGAGACGGATTTCACGTTCATGTCGGTCAGCAGGCCGACCATCGCTTTCGAATAGCCAGATGCAGGACCGATCCGGAAAAAGTTCTTCAGGCCGCGTGAGGTCATCGCACTATCCACGCCGCCCGATGTGATGTACACGAGTCCGGCTTTGTCGGCGGCCTCGGACGCCGGGCTCACGGCGTTGGAGCCGTAGCCGCCTGTAATGGCCAGCACGCCTTGCGAGGCGAGCTTCTCCACGGCGGAGACGGCTTTGGCCGGCTGCGCTTCGTCGTCGACGATGGTGAGCTTCACCGTATGCCGCGGGTCGCGCTGATTGAAGACGTCGGCCGCGACCTGGATGCCTTCGAGTTGCGCATTGCCGGCGCGCGCCATGCTGCCGGTCAAGGGCAACTCCACGCCGACCGGCAGTTCCGCGGCCTGCGCCCATGTGGCGAGTGCAAGCGCGGACACAGCGGCCACGGCTTTGAGCGACACGGCGAGCGGTGCAGTAGTACTACGTTTCATACCTGTCTCCTGCTTTTGTATTTATCCAGTGAGGCTTCGGTCTCTAGCGAGCCTTTCGTCATCACTGCGCCGCGGCGCGCATCATGTTGCGTGCAATCACGATCTGCTGAATCTGGCTGGTGCCTTCGTAGATACGGAACAGCCGCACGTCGCGATAGAAGCGCTCCACGCCGTAGTCGGCCATATAGCCCGCGCCGCCATGAATCTGCACCGCGCGATCCGCGACCCGTCCACACATTTCCGAGGCAAACAGCTTGGCGCACGACGCCTCCGTACTGACGTTCTCGCCCGCATCGCGCTTGCGTGCCGCATCGAGCACCATGCATCGCGCCGCATACAATTCCGTTTGACTATCGGCGAGCATCGCCTGAATCAGCTGAAATTCCGCGATCGGCTGACCGAACTGCTTGCGCTCCATCGCGTAGCGCAAGGCATCGTCAAGCACGCGCTGCGCGACACCGACACAGATCGCCGCGATATGAATGCGGCCCTTGTCGAGCACCTTCATCGCCGTCTTGAAGCCGACGCCCTCCCTGCCGCCGATCACGTTGTGCGCCGGCACACGGCAGTTCTCGAAGATTACGTCGCAGGTATGCGCGCCCTTCTGACCCATCTTGCGATCCCGCTTGCCGAAGCTGATGCCAGGCGTATTCGCCTCGACAATGAACGCGGTAATGCCGCCCGCGCGCGGCTCGTCCGGATTGGTGCGCGCCATCAGCGTAAAGATGCCGGCCTGCGGCGCGTTGGTAATAAAGCGCTTCGTGCCGTTGACCACGTAGTGATCGCCGTCCCGCACAGCACGCGTTCTCAGCGACGCCGCATCCGAACCCGACTCGGGTTCCGTCAACGCAAACGACGCAATCGTCTCGCCGCTCGCGAGCTTCGGCAGCCATTGCGCCTTCTGTTCCTCGGTCCCGTCGATCACGATGCCTTGCGAGCCGATCCCGACCGTCGTGCCGATGATCGAGCGGAACGCGGGCGAGGTCTTGCCGAGTTCGAACATAACGAGCACTTCTTCTTCCATCGTCAGATCGAGGCCGCCGTACTGCTCGGGAATCGTCAGGCCGAACAGGCCCAGGGCTTTCATGTCGTTGACGATGTCGACGGGAATCTCGTCGGTTTCGGCAACGCGCTCTTCGTTCGGCACGAGACGTTCACGCACGAAGCGTGCGACGTTGTCGAGCAGAACGTTCATGGTTTCCTGATCGCGGATCATCGCGGCTTTCCTCTTTCGTGAATGGGTTGTGCAGCGCGCGGCTTACCATGGCACGCCTGGATAGACGGGTTTTGCCGTTGCATAGTCGGCAGGCCATACCACGGCGAGCTTGCCGTCGTGCGTGAACTGGCCCATGTGCGCGACGTAGCCGGGGTTGTCGCCGCGCGCGTCGAAGCTCACCTTGCCGAGGAAGGTGCCGTTGCCGGCGCTCTGGCGCAGGCTGTCGGCGAGGCCGCCCTTGTCGAGCGTGCCGGCCTTCTGTGCGCGGGCAATCGCGTCGAACAGCAACTGCGCGTACGCGAACGACGTCTGCGACTGATAGTTGGAGTCGGTTTTGAAGAGCCGCCGATACGTGTCGGAAAACTCCCGCTGATCGGCCGAGCGGTAATCGGCCGGCGAGGCGAGCACGGTCGCGCCGTACACGTTCGGCACCAGATCGGGAAACGACGTCGCCATCTTCGGGCTCGCGAAGGCCCACGGCGCGGCGATCGCTTTCAGATTGGGTTTGAGCACTTTCGCGGCGCGCAGAATGCCGACGTAGTCGTTCTCGTAACCGATCATCGCCATCGCATCCGATTTATCCTGCAGCTTGACTTTGTTGATGATCGGCTTGAAGTCGCTCATCGACGGATCGAACGCGTGCAGCGTGGTGGTCATGCCTTTAGCTTTGAGCGCGGTATCGAGTTGCTGCGCGAGGTCGCTGGTCGCATCTTTAGTGGAGTAGACGATCGACACCGACTTCACGCCGAGTTCTTCGAACAGGCCGAGCATGCCCTTCGTATAGCCCGGCGTATTGCTGACCCGGAAGAAATTCTTCAGGCCGCGGCGCACCATGTCGTCGCTGGTGCCACCCGACGTGACATACACGATACCGGCCTTGCTCGCCGCTTCCGATGCAGGCCCTGCGCAATTCGAATTGGCCGCGCCCGCGATCGCCACCACGTTCTGCGACGCGAGTTTTTCGACAGCGGCTACGGCTTTGGCGGGATTCGATTCGTCGTCGATCGCAACCAGCGTGATCTTGTTCTGCGGATTGCGGCGGTTGTAGACGTCGGCGGCGACCTGGATGCCCCGATACATCTCTGTGCCGGCCTGGGCGAGCGAGCCGGTCAGCGGCAACTCGACGCCGACACGCCACTCAGCGGCGTTCGTCTGAACAGGCAAGCCGGCCAATAACAGAGCGCTACCGAGAAAGCTCGCGGCCAGCCGGCCGCGCGATGCGAACTGCTTCATGTCTCCTCCGTGGCCTGATTGGCCTGTTTTTTGAGGTGCTGCGGCCGCCTCCTGAAACCGCGCTGCGCGGCGGCGTGGCGCTTTGACGCTTACTCGTGCGCTTGCAATTCCTCGGCTAGCGCACGCAGTTTTTGCTTGAGCAGCTTGCCGCTCGCGGTGGTCGGAATCGAATCGACGCGGACGATTTGCGCGGGCCGCTTGTAGGCGGACAGCCGGTCGGCCAGATAGTCCTGCAATGCTTCAACGTCGAATTCGGCGTCCTCTTTCAACTCGACGAAGGCGATCACTTCCTCGTTGCCGTCGCTGGTCGCGCGGCCCACCACGGCCGATTGCCTGATCGAATCGTGCGTATTGATCACCGACTCCACTTCGATCGGATAGACGTTAAAGCCCGAGCGGATGATCAGATCCTTGGTGCGGCCGACGATAAACAAGGCGCCGTCGTCAGCCAGACGGCCAATATCGCCGGTGTTCAGCCAGCCGCCGGGGCGCAACGCTTCTTCGGTTTGTTCAGGGGCGCGGTAGTAGCCGCACATCACGCCTGGCCCACGCACCCAGAGCTCGCCAGGCGTGCCACGCTCGACGTCTTCGCCATCGGCGTCGACGATGCGCAGTTCCGCGCCCTCGACGATCTCGCCCGACGAACAATCCTGGCGCGGCCGGTCCATCCGCGTAATGAACAGCGAGCCCGCGTATTCCGTCATCCCGTAGCCGTGGTGCAGCGGCTGGCCGAACAGCGCCTCGACGTTCTGCTTCAGCGTCAGATCGAGCGGGCCGCCGCCGGTGTAGAGATAACGCAGCTTCGGCGTGAAACGCACGCCGCCTTGTTCGCGTGCCTGCGCGACGATTCGCGTGAACATGGTCGGCACGCCTTGCAGGATCGAGATTTCATCGGCGGCGAGCGCGGCGAGGACCTCTTCGGCACTGAAACGCGCCGCTAGCAGCAGACTCGCGCCGGCCTGGAAAGTAGCGAGCAGCAGCGTCGCGAGGCCAAAAATGTGCGAGATCGGCATCACGGCGTACGCGCAATCGGCCGGACCCATGTTGCGCGAGGTCGCCGAAACCCGCGCGAAATGCAGCAGACCGCGATGCGTCGCCATCACACCTTTGGGCTTGCCCGTAGTGCCCGACGTATAAATCAGCAACGCCACCTTGCGGGCCAGCGCCTCCGGTTCGCGTGTGATATCGGCATCATGGCCGCCAATCATCAGCGGACCGAGCCCAGGTGGGGCGATTTCACGCGCCCGATACCGGACGCCGTGACGCACCGCATCGGGCGATGCCGCGTGCGTGAAGATCATCAGACGCGGCGTGCAATGTTCGCGGATCGACTCGATCTCGCGTTCGGACAAGCGCGCGTTGACGATCGCGGGCCATGCGCCCAGCTCCGACAAGGCGAATAGCAGCGTAATCACCGCCGTGCAGTTTTCCGCGACGATCATCACGCGGTCACCGGTGTCGACGCCCTGCTCGCGCAAAAATTGCCCTGCTGCTTCGACGTTTTGCCACAGATGTCCAAAGCTCAACTGCCGGCCGTCTTCGCGAATCGCGATGGCATCGGGCGCGGCCGCTGCCCAGTAACGCGGAATGTCGCTGATCTTGTGCGGCTCCAGTGCAGCCAATGTCATGTTCCCTATCCTCTGTGCTGCGCGACGCCAGAAATACGCCGCTCGACTGGATGCCAGTGTGTTCGAGCCACGCGGCCCTAACAATTTGTTTTCAGCGAAGTGGGGATTCGGCCTGGCTTAACCTGGTAGTTTTACCGACGCCCCGGCGCCGAACTCACCGTGCCCGGCGAACGGGGGAATTGCAGAGCAAGAGTCGGGGTGCGGCGCGTTGGGCATGTGCTTACACTCAGTCATCGTTCGATGAATCGCCTTGTGGAGAATACTGATGAATACGGTTGCGGAGGGTCTGCGCTCGCAGTCGGGGGAGCTGGAACTGGGGTTCGCGCCCAAACTGAAACACGCTGGACCAACGGAGACAGACTCCGGCACCGTCACCAGTTCGCTTACGCGCCGTGTCGACGCCGTCGACTGGTTTAATGTCGAAGAAGAACTGAATGGCTGCGGCTGCGCGATGCTGCGCAATCTGCTCAGTGTCCAGGAATGCGATGCGCTGTCCGCACTCTATCCGCGCGACGACCTGTATCGCAGTCGCGTCGTGATGGCGCGGCATGGTTTCGGCCGCGGTGAATACAAGTACTTTGCGTATCCGCTGCCGCAACCGGTGGCGGCGTTGCGCGAGGCGCTCTATCCGCGCCTCGCGCCAGTGGCGAATCGCTGGAATGAGGTGATGAAGATCGATGTGCGCTATCCGGCAGCGCACGACGAATTCATCGAGCGCTGCCACGCCGCCGGTCAAATGCGCCCGACTCCCCTGATTCTTCAATACGCCACCGACGACTACAACTGCCTGCATCAGGATCTGTACGGCGAACACGTCTTCCCGCTTCAGGTCGCGATTCTGCTGTCCGAGCCCGGCGCGGACTTCACGGGCGGGGAGTTCGTCATGACGGAGCAGCGTCCACGGATGCAGTCGCGCACGGAAGTCGTGCCGCTCGGCAAGGGCGACGCCGTGGTGTTTGCGGTGCATCAACGGCCAGTGCAAGGGTCGCGCGGCGTGTATCGCGTGAATCTGCGGCATGGCGTGAGCCGCCTGCGGTCGGGCCACCGGCATACCCTTGGGGTGATTTTCCACGACGCGACCTGATTGAGTTCAACACGGCGCGCACCGGTCTCGAAGACCGCGCCGCCAGGCCGCAAAACCGTTTCGCGCGGGCTTCATCCTTACTGGTGCTGCCCTGCTGCACCGCCGCAAAAAATTCGACAAACGTAATTTTGACCCGGTATCATCCGGGAAAACCCGAATCCGCCGGACGCGCTGCGCCACCCTTTGCAGCGTATTCGGCGTGCCTGTTCGCGTGTTATTGCCTGTCGTCGGACGGGGCTTCCAGCCGGTGATCCCGGCACGGCAGCCTCATTCGACGATACGAAGGTGGCGAGCTCGCATGCCCGCCCTGTCGCAATCGGCCAAAAGCCGGTGGCGGCCATTTAGCCTGGATATCATCGATCATGATTGCTTCCGCGTTTTCGCGCGTCGCCGACCGCCTGCTGGTTGCGGACCCGGGACTCGTGCGTCTCCATACTGCGCTACGCGTTGCGCTTGCCTGCCTGCTAACCGGCCTTGCCAGCATCGCGTGGACCGTCTTTCATCACCAACCGATTACCCTCGCCGCACCCGGCATCCTCTTTGCGATGGTGGCGCCGTTGTTCGTGCGCGATGCGCGGCCGCCGGCGTGGTTCGGCACATTGTTCCGTCTTTATCTCTGCGCCTGCGTGTGCTTTGCGGCAGCGAGCGTACTGAGCCGTTATCCGCTTGCTGGGGATGCGGGCTTCCTGGTCGTGATGTTCGTCGGCATGCTGGTTCAGGCGTGCGGTCCGCGTGCGCTGGGCTGCGCGATGCTGGGCGTGGTGTGTTTCTACCTGGGGCTGTACCTGCATCCTTCGTCCTTGCACCTTGTGCAATCGCTCTTGCTGTCCGCGTTCGGACCGCTGATGGTCACGCTGGTCGGCCGTGTGATCGTGCCGATGCGGGCGGTTGCCAGCTTCCGGCTTGCCATTCACACGGTGACGTTGCGCGCATCGCGTGTACTCGCCGCGCCGAGTGCGGTGCATCTGTCGGCGCTGAACGAAGCCGCGCTCTCGCTTGAAGAACAGTTGGCGTTGCTGAATCCGCCGGATACCGAGACGATCCGTGAACGGATAGTCGAAGTGGAAGTCGCGGCGGGGCAGCATGTGTTTGCTTCATCGGCTGCAGGTGGCAGCACACAAGCGAGTGCGGACGTGCTGCGTCATGCGATTGGCCGGCTCAGGGAGATTGCGCATCGGGGCCATGCGCGGCGCCACGCTTCGACTTTGTCGGCTGGCGGTGCAGGCGCTCAGTCCGTGGCGCAATGGTTTGCCGATTTGCGCACCAGGCTCTGCTGGTTGCCGGCTACGCGCGCCACGACCGCAGCTTTTCTCGCCATGCTGATCGGCCATTCGCTGTCTCCAGAGCGCTGGTTCTGGGCGGTCATCACGACGTTCGTGGTGTTCCTCGGCACGCGGTCACGCGCTGACACGGTCTATCGCGGCGCCCAGCGCCTCGCGGGGACGCTGGCTGGCGCGCTAGTCAGCGTGTTGCTGGCCGCGCCGCTGCACGACTCGCCGGTGCTGCTCGTGGCAGCGATGGTGCTGTGCGTGTTCGGTTGGGCCTACTACATCCTGAGTGCGTATGCGCCAGGGGTGTTTTTCATTACCGTGCTCGTCGGGCTCGTGTATGGCGAGCTGGGCTTCGCGATGGGACCGCTAGTTGAGTTGCGGATCGAAGAAGTGCTGATCGGTTGCCTTGTGTCGTTTGCGGTCGCGATTTTGATGATGCCGCTAGCAGCGACTCGCCATGTTGAGACGAGACTTGGGGCTGTGCTTGGCGCACTGCGCGAGGTGGTGCGGCTTGCTGGGTCCGCTCCTCAGACGTCTGAGACGGCGCCGGCCATGCGCAAGCTTGATCGCGCCTGGCATGATCTGCGGATCGCGCTGAAACCGCTACAGACTCAGCGGGTAGTGGTGTGGAATCCTGGCGTTGAATTGGCCACCGGTTCGCTGCTTTGTTGTTTGCACTGGGCGCGGGTGTTGAGTGATCCTTCGCGGCGCGGCGCGTCGTCGGGAGAGGTGGCGCTCAATGCGGCGGATGTCGGCGCGGCGCATGTGGAATCGATTGTGGCGCGGCTGGATTCGCTGATCGCACGGTATAACGGTGACGGCGGCGTAGCGGATTCTGCGCGCAGCGAGTTGGATGAGCGTGTGTTGGTGACTGCTGCCATTAATGTCGATCCGGCAAAGACACCGGCCCTCGCTCAGCTAGATGGCGCCGTCGCCCAGTTGTTTGATCGGTTGACGCAGCCGGTTGTGGAAACGCGGAGGGTGTTCAATTGGACGCTTCGGGGGAAAAGCGCGTAAGCGGCGATAGGCGACGAGTCTGGTTTTGTTTGCCTACCGCGCTGGCGGGACAGTTGCTCTTGTGAACTTGTCCACAGAAAATGTTCGCAAGGCTGTGGATAACACCCCCACAACCACCCCAAGCCATTGATGTAAAACCATTCCTGCACACTGGGCGCCAAAAGGCGCCCCCTCACCCCGCAGCAATCTCGAACCACGCGCCATGCGTGCGATCACGATCAAGCACTCGTGACTCCGCATGACCGTCGGCGCATAGCGCAACACCGAACACCCCTTCCCCACGCGTGGCGAGTTGCCGGCGCAAGGCCGCGCCTTCAACAGTGACACTCGCGGCATCAACACGCACGGGGCTCAACAACACGACCGACGCATCGCCAATCGACACCGTCGCCGACACAGCTCCCAGCCCCGGCAAAGCCACCGCCCGCGTCTCCCGTTCACTCACACCGAGCAACGCCCGATATCGCTGCACACTCGCCTTGAGATCCTCCACGGCGACCGTCAAACTCGCCACCCCTCGCACGCCGTTCGCGTGTTCACGCACCGCGCCTTCAGCCACACGCAAATTACGCGGCGTGATATCCGCACACAGGAACGGCAAGTCACTGGTCCGCGGCCGGCCGATTTGCCACTCGAGCCGCGCGCCGTCCGGACGCACACGCCCACCCGCCTGCGGACCGTCGTATTGCAATCCACGCCCCTGCGCGGCGTCAATCACGGCGCCCACGCTCGACGGCAACAACGCGTAATCGACAAAACCATCGCCGTGACGCTGCCCCACGTCCCACCACCGACGCTGCGGCGCCGCCTGCAAGAAAGCAATCAGCTCAATGTAACTGCCGTCGGCGAAACCGATCAGCGCGTTGTGCGTCACGCCATCGGCATGGGTGCCGCCTTGTTGCACGGTGAAACCGAGCGCAGTGAAATCTTCAATGGTCTGCATCAGGTCGTGGACGCGAATCACGATGTGGTCGAGTGAAAGGCTCATGGTGCAAATGTCGTGAATGATCGGATAGTTCGATAGGCGAAGGGATAGGATGCCTACTTCTGCGCAACCGTCGCCTTGCTGTCAAGCAACACCCACTTGTCGTTCTTCACCACCACGTTGATGTTCTTCACGCCAATCACACGACGCGTCGCCGGATCGAAATTAGCCTTGCCGAACACGACGCTCGGAATGTCATGCAGCTTCGGCAGCGCATCACGCACGGCTTTGCGGTCGGGGCCACCGGCGCGCAGCGCGTAGGCGGCAATGATGACGGCGTCGTACGCATAGGCGTTGAACGCGTCCGGCTCGCGATGGTATTTCGCTTCGAAGCGGTTGACGAAGCTCTGCACCTCAGGCCCGGACTCACCCGGGAAGAAGCTGGTGTTCGTCGCCACGCCATTGACGGCCTCACCGCCGAGTTCGAGGAACTTCGGCGAATACACGGAACTGGCCGCGGCGATCGGCAGGTTGATGCCGCTCGTCCGTGCCTGGCGGGCGATCTGCGCGCCGTCGGAGTAGTACGAGATGAGCACGATGCCGTCTGGGTTGGCAGCGCTCACGCGCACCAGCGTCGCGCGGAAATCTTTCTCGGCCGGCTGATAGCCTTCGGCCGCAACGACTTGCGCGCCGCGTTCATTGGCGGCTTTGACGAAGACGTCTTTGCTCGTGCGCCCCCAGTCGGTGTTCAGATAGAGCACGGCAATACGCTTGAGGCCGAGCGTTTTCACAGCGAGATCGGCGAGCAGCGGCTGGGCGTCGGCCTGACTGACCGAGGGACTCCAGATGTAATCGCCGCCCTTGGTGAAGTCAGGATGCGAGTTGGTGAAGCCGAGCTGCACAAGGCCGGCATGCTGGTAAATCGGCGAGGCGGCCATCGAAGCCGGACTGGAGAAATCGCCGAGTTCAATCAGGATGCGCGGGTCGCTGACGAACTTCTGCGCGATCGTGATGGATTGGCGTGGGTCGCTCTGGCTGTCCTCGAAAACGTAGTTCAGCGGGCGGCCGTTGATGCCGTTGTGGCTGTTGATCTCATCCAGCGCGAGATCGAAGCCGGCCTTCCATTGCGCGCCGTACTGAGCGTTCTGGCCGGTCAGCGGGCCGCTCACGCCGATCAGGATCGGATCGCCCGAAGGTGGCGCTGCTATGGCCGTTGTTGTCGCCGTGATTGCCGATGCGGCCAGCAGCAGAAGTGCCGTGATGCGAGTGGCCCATGATGGGCGCAGGCTTGATGTGTTCGACATGGCTCCAGGCTCGGTTTGCTTGAGATTGGAGTGAGTGTCGGATGCGCCCGGGGTTCGGGCAACCAAGCGATTCGCATATCGTTATGCAGCCACGGAACTTGTCCACAGAAAATGTTCATAGGCTTGTTGATAACAACGGGGCTACCCACCTAAGTGCTTGACGCAGATCGGTTTGTTGCTTGCGGTGCGGGGGATGCAGTGATGATCGACTACGCGGTTCGCGAGGACAGCGCATTGCGGAGGCGCAGCTTATCCACAGATTTTGTTCGCAAGCCTGTGGATAACATTCTGGCAAGCGCGCCAAGTACTTGATGTAGTTGGCTTCTCTTGCGCTGCACGTCGGCGTGACCGCATTCGCGGTCACGCCAATAGCGCCAAAGGGTAAGCGGCTTCACCGCGGATTGCGCGGTCACGCCGCGTACATCAAAGGTAAGCGGACTTCGCCGCGCTGCGGCTCGCAGGCGCCAGCAGTTTGCTCCGCTCAACCATGGCGCCGAACAGCAGCCCAACGGTCGTCCACATAATCACCTGCATCCCGATTGCCGCGACGCGGAACTTCCACAACAGCACCGCCGGGAAGGCCGCCGGTACTTCGTTGATCACCGGCATCGACAACTGCACAGCAGCAATGATCACAACAAACACCACACCGGCCACGATCGAGCCATTCCACGCGCCCAGCTTGAGCGCCGCGCGGCGTCGCACCTTCAGCGAGAACACCATCGTGGCCAGCGAGATCGCAATCATCAGGAAGAACAAGCCGGTCCGCATCCCGATCGTCTCGGGGTCGCCCACCGAGGGTGGATTCGCCGGATATTTGATGTTCGGGACAATCACCAGCGTGATAAACGCGCCAAGCGCCAACCACGCGGACAACGCACGCGCGCTCAATGCGCCGACGCGTCCATATGCATACGCAAACACCAGTGAGAAAAGGCCGCCGAATGCAGCGCCATACGTCACCACACCCGTCAACAATCCCAGCCCGGCTTGCGTTTCACGGCTCACGATTTCGGGTTCGGGCGCTTCGCCTTTGGCGGCATCGGCTTTTTCTTCGAAGGAAATCGCCTGATCGACCTGCGGCTCGCCTACCACTCTGGCGAAGCCGAACGTGAGCAACCCTGCGGCGATGCCTGCAAGCATCCCGCGTACCAACAATTTACCAACCATGTTTAACTCCGTTAGTGGCAAGGAAAGCCGAGCAGATGGCGGCCGTCGTGCACGAATTCATGCACGTACATACCCGGCACCAGCGAGGTGGCACCTTCTTCTGCACCAACGAAATAAATGGCGAGCAACAGCAGCAAACCGCCGAACACGACCCACGGCAACAACTCACGCAGCGGAATCGGCGTGGGTTGAGCGACGGGTTGAGTCGCAGAATCGAAAACAGCGTTGGACATAATGGACATCTCCTGGGGGTAACGCGCCCCGAAAGTCGATTGAAGAAAGATAGTGCGAAGTTCAGGTCTGGCTTTCGGCAGTAAATGCCGATTACAGTGGCGCGACCGCGCCGGGCTCTCACCGGCTTCCGTACTTCGCAGTGCGCGTTATTCTACGCGCTAAACTTCGCCTCCCGGAAACGCAATGCATGCGTCTCGCGTTAATCAGGCCTCTATGGAACTCAACTGAATGGACACACGGCTGTTACTGATCAGCCACGCATCGACCGCGGCGATGCGCGCGGCCCGCTTCCCCGCCGATGATCCGCTCGATGCACGCGGCATCGCCGAAGCAGGCGCGACACGTGTGCGTCTGTCGATTCCGGACGACGCGGCGGCTTTCGTCAGCCCTGCCGTTTGCGCGCGCGATACGGCGTTGGCCTTGGGTCTCAGCGCATCGGTCCACAAGGGGCTCGCGGATATGGACTACGGCCTGTGGCATGGCCGCTGCCTCGCTGATCTCGCCGTCGAAGCACCGCAAGACGTCGCCGCGTGGACACACGATCCGGACGCTGCCGCACACGGTGGCGAGTCATTCAGTCAACTCGTGAAGCGGGTAGGACAGTGGCTCGATGCGCTAGACGACGCGTTGAGCGAGGGCGTGCCCCGAGCAACGGACAGTGCATCAAGCGATAGAACGAACGGGACAAAAGACCGCGCGTTAAGCGCAGGAACAGGCAACGCGCAGCGTAATACGGAACATGTCGTCGCCATCACGCACGCGCCGGTAATCAGGGCCGCGATTGTTCATGCGCTCGAGGCATCGCCGGCGGTGTTTCCGCGCATTGAGATCGCGCCGCTTTCGATGGTTGAGTTGCGACACTCGCGACGCGGCTGGACGTGGTGGCCGGCGTCACAGTAACGACGGCCGGACATCTGCCGCGTGCGAATAGCTGACTCGAAGCCCACGTACCCGCTTACGTACCCCATCACTTACCCGATACAACCAACCTCAGCTTGTTCGAACCGGCCCGCGTCAACGTGATATCGGTCCGCCTCGCGCGTGTACCTAGATAAAAGTGCTGACGTCCCGGCGAATTCTGCTCATGCGTCGCGTCCGGCAGACACGCTGCGATGTCCGCCGCGACGGACTGCAGCGCGTCCGCACTCGAGCCGGCGTCATGGTGCGGCGTCCACGTGCATTGGTAGCTGCCACGGCTCGCCGAGCATTGCGCGTCATCGCCGTAGGGTTGCGCGACGCCTTTACCGTCTTCCGGTGTCAGCGAGGCCAAACCGTCCGGTGCCGCTGCGACAATCCGTTTGAGCGACGCGCACGGGCTCGGCGCATCGTCGGCATTCGCCCCGCACGGCAGCAAGGCGCTCAGCGATACAGCGGTGATCGCGGCGGCGAGAATTCTGGTCTTGTTCATATCGGCGCAGTCCTTCGGAAGGTGGCTCACGGATGGCATGAGTGGAGTAGCACGCTTCGTGCCCATACCCGCCGACCGCACCTTGGTTAACGCAGTTCATGCCCCTGGATAGGCATGCGCCGAACGCCTCGATCAGCGTTTTGAGAACACACGTCAACTGCCGACGCCGAACAACGCGACCAATCCCTGCGCCGATGAAAAAATCCCCTTCGCATCATGCCCAACGCCGTCGATCACAAGCGTACGATGCTTCGCCAATCCTTCCGGATGCCTCAACGCCATATAACGCGCGTAAGCCAGTCCACGCTCCAGCCGATGAGCCCCTTGCGTCTGCGCGGCACATGAACGGTCAAGTGCCGGATGCTGCGGATCGCAATCCGCGCCGCCGAGCAGCACGGTGACATCACGACGCGCATAGCGCGACTCGAGTACACGAGCAGAACCCGCGTCCCCGCTAGTCGAAACATAGGCAGGCAGCCCCTCAAGCCCATACTTCCAGCGATTAAACGACGGACACGCCGCCGCATCGAACGCTGCGAACTCGCCGGATGCAGTCGGCCGCATCGCATCGAAGTACACATACGATGATGGATTCGCGACCACATAGCGCAGCGCGATCCCGCGCGCAACGAGCGTTGCTTCACCCTGCGTCACTACGGCATAGCGCTGCACCACCTGGCCACCGCCCGAATGCCCTGCGATCACCACCTCGCTCAGCGACGCAAACTGCTCGCGCGACGCCAACGTATGCAAGATCGCGTCAAGCACATCGAACGAACTGAGCGGCGCCGGACCTTCGGCATTCTCACCGCCCATCCAGCTCGTCCACTCCCAATGCAGCATGGACGGCGGTAAGGCATGTGCGCTAACGTCTGCGCTCGCGAGAAATTGCGGCACGATCAGTAGCGTATCGGCCGCGTCGCCACCGGCAAGCGCGCACGCGCGCTCCGCCAGATCGAAGTACGTATCCGCATTGCGTAAGCGTCCGTGAATCAGAATCACCGCGCGCTTAACGTCACGCGTCGGCACAAGCCAGTCGCCGTTCGCGAGCACTGGCACGGTGCCGCCGCCCGCTTGCGTCGCGACACTCAGATGCCGGCTCGCGACGACCGCGACCGGATGCTCATTCGGCGCGCGTTCGTCATCTGTGATCAAAGGCTGGGTCATGCAATAAGCTCTGGTTAATCCAATAAATCTAACGAGTGACGGCTAACGCGGCGCGACGAACTTCGCAGTTGCGCTGCCCGCCTCGCGTCCCGATCGCGTGAAATACACCATCGCAAGCGATACGAAACCGGCAAAAATCAGATAGAACGCCGGCGTCAAACTGCTGCCGGTCAGATGCGTCAGGCCGGTGATGGTGAGCGGCGCCATGCCGCCGAATACCGTCACCGCAATGTTGTACGACAGCGCCACACCCGCCGAACGACTACGTACCGGAAACAGCGTCGCAAGCATGCCGGGATGCGCACCGGACATGGCGGCGAGGAACACCGTCGCGACCATCTGCGCGATGAACAGATGCCCCGGTGTCGGATTGGTCACGACGAAGTGATAAAGCGGATACACGCACACCATCCACGCGATCACGATCGGATAGAACAGCCGGTATGCGCCGTAGCGATCGGCGAGCTTGCCGGACAGAGGAAACAGAAACAGATTCAGGACGCCCGACACAAACGCGCCGAGCAGCGCGGTGGAGAGCGGCAGATGCAGTTGCCGCTCGACATAGACGGATAGATACGAGTGCCACACGTAATTGGTCGCTGCGCCGACAATGATCACGCCCATCGCGCAGATCGCCGCATCGCCGTTATCGCGGAAGAACTGGCGCACCGTCACGCGCGGCGGCTTGTCTTTGTGATCAAGCAAACGCTCGAACTCCGGCGACTCAGCCACACGATGCCGGATGTAGAAACCGAACGGCCCTGCCAGCGCGCCGAACAGAAACGGCAGACGCCAGCCCCATGCCACCAGTTGCTCGTGCGTAAGTTGCGTGGTCAGCAGATAACCGACACCCGACGAAAGCAGCAACGCAAACGCCTGCGCCGACATATTGAAGCTGCCATAGAACATCTTCTTGTGCGGCGGCGCATACTCGACGAGCATCGCCGAGGCGGTCGCGAACTGCCCGCCCACCGACAACCCTTGCAAGAGCCGTGCGAGCACCACGAGCAACGGCGCCGCGATGCCGATGCTGGCATAACCGGGCGTGAGGCCCATCAACAGCGTGCTCGCCGCCATCGAAATGATCAGCAGCGACAGCGCTGTGCGCCGCCCCGCCCGGTCTGCGTAGATGCCGAACAGAATGCCGCCGATCGGCCGTACGATGAAGCCGACGGCGAACGTAGCGAGCGTCAGCATGATCGACACGAAGCCACTGCCACTGGGAAAGAATACCTGCGCGATGATCTTCGCGAAGTAGCCGTAGATCAGGAAATCGAACCACTCGAGCCCGTTGCCGAGCACCGAGGCGAAGATCGCGCGCCGCACCATCGACGGGCTCAAGCCGTTGGATGCCTCCGTAGCGGACCCCGCACCGTCACGCTGATTCAAGCTCGCCTCACTCATTGCTCGCATCCCTGGGTATCGAACATCGCCGACAGTGCGCAGACGGATGTCAGCATGCGCGCGCCATCGTGGCCGACGCCCGGCACGATATGAAAGCTCTGGTTCAGTCCTTCAGGATGACGCGACTGGATATACCGGTAATAAGCTTCTGCACGCGCGAAGCGCTGCGGACCTTGCGCTTCGGCAGCACAGCTTCTATCGAGCGCGCTTTGCTGCGGATCGGTATCCGCGCCGCCGACCAGGTAGTCGATCCGGCGCGACGCATAGGTCGCTTCGAGTTGCGCGGGCGAGCGGTCATTGAGGTACGGCGGCCGATTGTCCATGCCGTATTTCCACTGATTGAAGTCAGCGCATTGCGCGGCGTCGAACGGCGCCGCGACACCTTGCGCATTCGGCCGTTGCGCGTCGAAATACGCATACGTCGATGGGTTCGCGACCACGTAGCGCACGTCGATGCCTTCGCGGGTCAGCACGTCGATGTTACGCGCCGCCACGGCGTAACGCTGCACGACCTGTGCGCCGCCCGAATGTCCTGCGAACACCACGTGTTGCAGATTCGGAAACAGCTTGCGATCCGCGAGACGCGCAACGATCGCGTCCAGCACCGCGTACGAACTGATAGGCAGCGGCGCCCGCGCCGCCTCGCCGCCCATCCACGCGTCGCCCTTCCAGCGCAGCAGATCGGCCGGCTCGTCATGCGCGCGCATGTCGAGCGTGGCAAGGAACTGCGGTGCGATCAGAAGCGTGGCGTCGGCGTCCGCATGAGCCGCTTCGCGTGCATTTTGCGCAGTGCGGAAGTACACGTCGGCGTTGCGCAATTTGCCGTGAACCACGATCACCGCGCGCGTCACCTGGGGTTGCGCGACGTTCCAATCCTTCGACAGATACAGCGGGAATTCAGCTTGCCCTTGTGACGTGTCGATCGTGAACCGGGTATCCGAGATCACCGCCGCCGGCTTCAGATGGGATGCGTGAGCATTCACCGCGAATGCCGGTGGTGCGAGCCATGTCAGCATCGCTGCGCCAACGGCCAGGCCGCCCCTCGCCAAACATCGTAAACGATTGAATGTCATGCACCTTGCTCCTGATTGCTGTGCACCGTCTTGAACGCGGTGCATCGTCGAATCCGTCGTTGATAAGCCCAAAAATCCAGAACCAGCACCAGCCGACGCGATGAACCAGATCGTAGGACCGGACGGGCCAAATGTAAAATACCTGTTTTTCGCACCCTCCATATTTATAAAATATGGCAATGAACAGAACGTAAAGCGGCCAGGGAGACGGAACACCATGGAGCTTCGCCACTTGCGCTACTTCCTGGCAGTTGCCGAGGAAGGTCAATTCACGCGTGCGGCTGAGCGGCTGGCGATGCAACAGCCGCCACTCTCGCAGCAGATTCGAACGCTGGAAGAAGAGATCGGCTTCGAACTATTCGTGCGCATGCCGCGCGGCGTAACCTTGACGCCCGCGGGGCAGGCCTTTGCGGAAGACGCGCAACGCTTGCTGCAAGACCTGCAGCAGTCGGTGGACAAGGCGCATCGGATCGCGCGCGGCGAACTCGGCACGATCTCGATCGGCCTCACCAGTTCGGCTGCGTTCCATCCCTTCACGACGGAGACGATCCGGGCCTTTCGCGCGGTGTGTCCCGAAGTCGCCGTGGAGCTTGCCGAGCTCAACGCGGCGGAGATTATCGAGCGTCTGGCCGCGGGGCAGATTCAGGCCGCGTTTCTCCGCAAGCCGGTCGACGCGCGCGAGGGCGTGGCGTTCGAGTTATTGCTCGACGAGCCGATGGTGGTGGTATTGCCTGTTGGGCATCCATTGCTAAAGGGGGCGGGCAAAAAACGGCCACAGGTGTCGTTAAAGGCGCTGGCGCACGAGGACTTCATTCTGGTCCGTCGGCCGGGAGCACCTGGCATGTATGCGGACATCCTGGCAGCGTGCCGACAAGCCGGGTTCGTGCCGCGGATTGCGCGCGAGGTGCCGCGCATGGTGTCGGGGATCAATCTGGTCGCAGCAGGGTTAGGGGTCACGCTGGTGCCGGCGTCGATGCAACGTTACGACCAGGTGGGAACGGTGTATTGCACGTTGCTGAATCCCGCGAAGTTGAGCGCCCCATTGCATCTTGCCTACCCTGCGGGACTACGCAATAGCGCTGCGACCCGCTTCATCGAACTGGTGAAGGCGCGCATTCACGGCTGAATGTGCCGGGCTCCTGCGCCAGCGCCACACAGACCGGTGTCACAAAAAATCCGCAATTCAATAGTTTGCTAACGAATATTTTAGAAATACAATACCGGCCATGTCGAATCTCGATGCCTTGCGCCGCACCGTAAGCAGCACCCTGGTCGTCGCTGCCAGAAAATGGCGGCGCACAAGCCATGGCGTGCTCGCGGCCTTCAACGTCTCCGAAGCGTGCGCCACGCCGCTCCTGACCGCCAGCCGGCTCGGCGAAGCGGTGCGGCAGGTCACGCTGGCCGATCACATCGGTATTGAAGGGCCCTCGCTCGTGCGGCTACTCGATCAACTGTGCGCCGCCGGCCTGATGCGCCGCGACGAAGATCCCGAAGACCGGCGCGCCAAGACCGTGGTGCTCACCGATGAGGGCCGCGCCGTCACCGCGAAAATGGAAGAAGAACTTAATACGTTGCGCGCGCAGGCTTTGAAAGGTATCCCGCGCAGCGATCTCGAAGCGACCTTGCGGGTGCTGGCCGCTTTCACGGCCGACACAGCGGCGCCACCCAATACCAGGGACGCCAAGTAACGGTTTATGGCCTATCCCACCATTCGCGACTGGCTGTTCTCGGTCAAGACGTTTGCCGCGGCGATGATCGCGCTCTATATCGGTCTCGCGCTCGAGTTGCCGCGGCCGTACTGGGCGATGGCCACCGTCTACATCGTATCGAATCCGTTTGTCGGCGCGACCCGCTCCAAGGCGCTCTATCGCGCACTCGGCACTGCACTCGGCGCGTCGGCCGCGGTGCTGCTGGTACCGCCGTTCGTCGAATCGCCCTATCTGTTCAGCGTGATCGTCGCGTTGTGGACCGGCACGCTGCTGTATCTGGCCGTGTCTGACCGTACCGCGCGCAGTTACGTGTTCATGCTGGCGGCGTACACCATGCCGATCATCGCCTTGCCTTCGGTGACCAATCCAGGCGGCGTGTTCGATCTGGCTATCAGCCGCACCGAGGAGATTCTGCTCGGCATAGTGTGCGCGAGCATTGTCGGCAGTTCGCTGTTTCCTAGCCGGCTCGCGCCCACCCTTATCGAGCGCACCGACGCGTGGTTTCGCGACGCGGCGTTCTATGCGACCGAAACGCTGTCCGGGCGCATTGCGGGCTCGGCAATCTCGGGGGCTCGCCAGCGGATCGCGTCCACCATCAACGGGCTGGAACTGCTGCTGAGCCAGCTTGCCTACGACAATACCCGGCCGGACATCCTGACCCACGCTCACGAGTTGCGCGGGCGCATGCAGTTACTGCTGCCGATGATGTCGGCGCTGGCCGATCCGCTGATCGCGCTGTACAACAGCGGCCGGCAGACATGGCCAGAGGGTCTCGAAGCGTTGCTCAACGACGTCATCAAGTGGTTCAATACGCCGCTTCCCGCGGCCAGCGGGGGTCATCACCCCGACGCGGTCGCCAACGCATTGCGCGAGCGCATCGCCGCGATGCAGCCGACGCCGGCCGCCCTCGCAAACTGGGACAGCGCGCTGCTTTCGAACGCACTGTGGCGTATGAAACAGGTGATCGATGTGTGGCAAGACTGCCGCTCGCTGCGCATCATCATCGCGCGCGAAGAAGGCTCGTGGCGGCCACGCTTCCGCCATTGGCGGCTGGGCGGCACCGAGCAGTTCTTCGACCGCGGCATCATGCTGTTTTCAACGGTTTCCGCGGGCGCTGCCGTGATTATCGCGTGCAGTCTGTGGATCAGCTCAGGCTGGGCGGACGGCGCCAGTGCGGTGACGCTGGCGGCGATCGCCTGCTGCTTCTTCGCCGCGCTCGACGAACCCGCGCCCATGGTGTTCAGGTTCTTCGTCGCCACGGCAATCGCCGTAGTGGCCGCCGGCATTTATCTGTTCGCCGTACTGCCGCATGTGCATGATTTTCCGATGCTGGTCATCCTGTTCGCCGCGCCGTTCATTCTCGTCGGCACGCTGATCCCGCGCCCGCAGTTCAATATGGTCACGGTGCTGGTGGCCGTCAATACCGCCACCTTCATCAGCATTCAGGATGCCTACTCGGCCGACTTTCTGATCTTCCTGAACAGCAATCTCGCGGGCCTCGCCGGCTTGCTCTATGCCTATCTGTGGACCCGCGTGACGCGCCCGTTCGGCGCCGAATTCGCGGCTTCCCGGCTGTTGCGCTCGAGCTGGGCCGACGTGGCGCTGACGGCATCCACAAGGCCGATCGAAGACCCCCGCAATCTCGCCGCACGCATGCTCGACCGTCTGATGCAGCTAATCCCGCGCCTTGCCGCCACGGATGACCATCGCCATCCGTCGATCGAAAGCTTCCGCGATCTGCGCATTGCCTTCAATGCACTCGATCTGCGCCGCGTGACCGCCAGGCTCGGCGGCGAAGCACCGGCCGCGATCGAGCATGTCCTCGACGACGTGCGTCAATACTTCGAAACCTGCATCGACCGGCGCGTGCGCCAACCGGTGCCCGAGAGCCTGATGTCGTCGATCGATGCAGCCGTGGCGCGCGTTACGGCACAAGGGCTCGCCAATGCCGGCGCGCCGAGCCCGACCTCGCAAACCTCGGCACGCCGGCTGCGCGAGGCGCTGCACGCGCTGGTCGGCTTGCGTCTTTCGCTGTTTCCGGCCACGCTAATCACACCCACGCCGCCCGAACCGGAGGCCGCTGCCTGATGCGCCCGTCCCGCAACCCGATCCACCCTTTTTCCAGTTCCCGCGATGATCGGTGAAATCGATATCTTCGGCGTGTTCGTGCCGGCCGTGCTCGTGCTGATGTTGATCGCCTATCTGATCAACCTGGCCATCCGCACGGTGCTCGCACGCGTCGGCTTTTACCGCTTCGTCTGGCACCGTTCCATCTTCGATCTCGGCATCTATGTGCTGGTGCTGGGCCTTGCCGTCGTCGTTTCGCACAGACTAATAACGTGAAAAAAACCTGGTTCTCCGTCGGTCAAATTCTGCTGACCCTGATCGTCGTCGTGGCTGCAGCCTTCGTGCTGTGGAAACTGGTCGCCTACTACATGTTCGCGCCGTGGACTCGCGACGGCCACGTCCGCGCCGACGTGATCCAGGTCGCGCCGGATATCTCCGGGCTGATCTCATCGGTCGAGGTGGTTGACAACCAGCAGGTCAAGCAAGGCCAGGTGCTGTTCGTGATCGATCAGGCCCGCTATGCGCTCGCACTGCGCCAGGCGCAGGCCACCGCGCAACAACGCCGCGCCACGCTCGATCAGGCTCGCCGCGAAGACGCGCGTAACCACCAGCTCGGCAACCTCGTCGCGGCGGAAGTCGCCGAAGAAAGCCGCTCGCGTGTCGAAACGGCAGAGGCCGCGCTCGCCGATGCGAACGTCGCGATCGATACGGCCAAGCTCAATCTGCAACGCACCACCATCGTGAGTCCGGTCGACGGTTATCTGAACGACCGCGCGCCGCGGACCGGCGAGTTCGTCTCCGCGGGCCGGGCCGTGCTGGCGGTGGTGGATATGCATTCGTTCCGGGTCGACGGTTATTTCGAAGAAACCAAGCTGCGTGGCATCGACATCGGCCAGCGGGTCGATATCCAGGTGATGGGCGAGCCCAAGGTGCTGCGCGGTCACGTGCAAAGCATCGTCGCGGGGATTGAAGATCGTGACCGCACGCAAGGCTCGAATCTGCTGCCGAACGTGAATCCGGCGTTCAGCTGGGTGCGGCTTGCGCAACGGATTCCGGTGCGCGTTGCGCTCGACGAGGTGCCGGCCGACTTCCGCATGATCGCCGGACGCACGGCGACGGTGTCGGTGCTCGATCTGTCGCCGACCGGCAAGCCGCGGCCGGCTGCGGGTGCGTCGGGGGCGGTGGATGCATCGGCGGCGTCGGCTTCGACGTCGGCTATGTCTTCGGCTACGTCTGCTGTTCCGGCTGCTTCTACTGCGCAGCCGGCATCTGCTGCCGTTATTTCGGGCGCGTCGCAATGAAGCTGTCCTGTGCCCTGCCCTTATTGCCGCTGTTGCCGCTGCTGCCTTTGACCGTCGCGCTCAATGGCTGCATGAACGTCGGCCCGAATTACTCGCTGCCGAAGCAGGCGCTGGTCAACGCGCCCCTCGCCAACGCACCGATCGAAGGCGCCGATGCCAAACTGACCACCCGGCAGAACGTGCCCGCGATCTGGTGGAAGCTCTATGACGATCCGGTGCTGAACAGCCTCGTCGACGAAGCGCTGCAATCGAACACCGACTTGCGCGTCGCGGCGGCCAACCTCGCGCGTTCGCGTGAAGCACTGGGTGTGGCGCAGGCGCAGGGCGGCTTCTCCGGCAAGACGTCGGCGCTCGTCGAGCGGGCGCAGGAATCGGCCGAGCAGTATCTGCTCTTCAACAAACTGCCGGTCGCTAACGAAGGCGACCTCGGCATCAGCATTTCGTACGAAATCGATCTGTTCGGCAAGCTCCGGCGTGGCGTCGAAGCGGCGGCGGCGGATACGGAATCGGTGCAGGCAGCCGGCGATCTCGCGCGGATCACCGTGGTCGCGGATGTCGTGCGCTCGTATGTCGAACAGTGCTCGGCGGCCGAGGAGCTCAGAGTCGCGCAGCAGTCGCTGGCGCTGCAGAAGGAGCGTGTGGATGTGTCGCGCCGGCTGCGCGACGCGGGCCGCGGCAATCAGCCCGATGTGACGCGTGGCCAGACCCAGGTCGATACCCTGGCGGCGGATATTCCACGCTACACGGCGCGCCGCCAGATTGCGCAATACCGGCTCGCGGCGCTGCTGGCTCGCGCACCGTCCGATTTGCCGCCGGCCGTGCTGGCCTGCAGCACGCTGCCGCAGATCCGTCAGCCGATTCCGGTCGGCGATGGTGCCGCGCTGCTCAAGCGCCGTCCGGACGTGCGCGAGGCCGAGCGTCAACTGGCGGCTTCGACGGCGCGCATCGGCGTCGCGACGGGCGCGTTGTATCCGACTGTGAGCATCGGGGCATCGGCGGGTTTGACCGGGATTCTGGAAGACCTCGGCACGTCGCCGACGGCGCGCTGGGCCTTCGGTCCGCTGATCAGCTGGACCTTCCCCACGAATGGCGCACGAGGCCGTGTGCGAGAGGCGGAAGCGTCGAGCAACGTGGCGTTGGCGAAGTTCGACGGCGTGGTGCTGACCGCGTTGCGCGAAACCGAAACCAGCCTCGCAACCTACGCGTCCGACGCCGCCCGCGCTGACGCTTTAGGTGCCGCGTTGAAGTCGGCCACCGAGTCCGCGGATGAAACCCATCGGCTATATCGCGCCGGACGCGAGTCGTTCATTTCGGATCTGGATGCGACCCGCACGCTGACCTCGACGAAGTCTCAGGTGGCGGCCGCGGAAGGCCAGGTGGCGATCGATCAGGTCAACCTGTTCCTCGCGCTCGGCGGCGGGTGGGAGACCGATGCGCCGACGGCGGCCACCAAAGCGCCCTGACAGGCTTGGCCGGCGCCAGTGGGATCGACTTACGGCCGCCATCCGTGCTGGTCGCCTTCGGGTAAATCACTATTACTGACAAGCTTTCTTTTACCTTTCAATTCAGGTTAAATACGAGCCTCAACTACTCGTTACGGGGTTACGTATGTCGCACTTCATGCAAGGCGCAGCCACACTGGGCGGCTGTATCGGCGTTTTTACGGTAGTCGTCGCGCTCGTGGAGATGCTGGCGAATTGAGCCCGATTGCGCGGCGATCGGTTCGCGATTGGCAGGCGCGGGCACCTGCGCCGCGGCGCTGCCGGCCTTAAGCGGGGCGGTGCTTCGCGGCCGCCTGATGAATCGCGGCGCGCACCCTCGGATACGTCCCGCAACGGCACACGATGTTGGACATCGCCGCGTCGATGTCCGCATCGGTGGGATTGGGTTTCTGCTTGAGTAGCGCGCAGGCCGCCATCAGTTGCGCGCTCTGACAATAGCCGCACTGCACCACGTCGAGATCGATCCACGCCGCCTTCAGCGCCTCTGCTTCGGCGCCCTGCACGCCTTCGATGGTTGTGATCTTCTGCGTACGCAGACTCGACATGAGAGTCTGGCAGGCAAGGCCCGCCTTGCCGTCCAGGTGGATCGTGCAGGCGCCGCAAATGCCCACACCGCAGCCGAACTTGGTGCCGGTCATACCGAGGTCGCACCGCAGCACCCACAGGAGCGGCATATCCGGTTCGGCTTGCACGGCCACCGCCCGGCCGTTGATGTTTAGCGATCCCATGCTTTTCTCCGTCAATTCAGTGCGCTTCACGCGAGCTTCAACGGCAACGTTCGCAAGCGCTGGCCGGTCAGCGCGAACACAGCGTTGGCCACCGCCGGCGCTATAGGTGGAACCCCCAGTTCACCGACGCCTTGCGGGTGCATCTGGCTCGGCATGATGTCGGTTTCGATTACGGGACAATCGTTCATCCGCACGACCGGGAAATCGACGAAGTTCTTCTGCGTCACCACCCCGCCAACAATAGTGATTTCGTCCTGCAACGCAGTCGACAGACCGAACACGATGCCGCTCTCCATCTGCTGACGAATCAGGTTTGGATTCACCGGCAGTCCGCAATCGATCACGCAGACTACCCGGTGCACGCGAATCTGCTTGTCAGGGCCGACGGATACCTCCGCCACCTGCGCGACGACACTGCCGAACGCTTCGTGCAGCGCAACGCCACGCGCCCGCCTGGTGCCGTCGGCGGCATGCGTCAGGGGATGTCCCCAATCCGATAACGCTGCCACGCGTCTTAACACAGCCAGATGGCGCGGATGCTGAGCGAGCAGCGCCGCGCGAAATGCAATCGGGTCCTGACCTGTGGCTGCGGCGAGTTCGTCGGTAAAACCCTCGGTGAAAAACGCCTGGTGCGAATGGCCAACCGACCGCCAGAATCCAACCGGTACGGGCAATTCGACGATCTTGTGCGCCACACGCGCGGTGGGCCATTCGTAGGGCTGATCGAACGCGCCCTCGCAGGTGGTTTTGTCGATGGGAACTCGGGGCACGCCGTAGCAACGCGCGAGCGCTTCCGGCACGATCGCCTGACTCGCGGACGTGGCATGCCACGCGAGCAGCTTGCCGTCTCTGTCGAAACCGGCCTTCAGTCGCGACACGCACGCCGGACGATAGAAATCGTGGGTGAAATCCTCCGCACGCGACCAGATTGTTTGCACCGGACGGCCGCCACCCTCGCGGGCGATCGCCGCGGCTTGCGCGATGAAATCGAGTTCGAGACGGCGCCCGAAAGCACCGCCGAGCAGTTGCGTTTGCACGTCGACCTTGTCGGCGTCGATATCCAGCACTTTCGCGACGTGCTGGCGCGCGAGGGCCGGAATTTGCGTCGAGACCCAAACAGTAGCTGCGCCGTCCGCGACCTGCACCGTGCAATTCACCGGTTCGACCGCGCCATGCGCGAGATACGGTGCGTGGTACTCGGCAGTAACGGTTCGCGCCGCGCCGCTCAGTGCGGCATCGACGTCGCCGCGATGGTAGTAAGCGTGGCCGTCACTGTCGGCCAGTGCCTGCGCGAGCTGGGTGTCCACGCCTGCGCTCGACAGATTTGCTGCAGCCCCATCATTCCACACCACGTTGACGGCGCTGACTGCGTTCATCGCGCGAAACGCGTTGTCCGCGATCACCGCGACGGCGCCGCTGCCGCCCGCGTAGGGCGGTAACGCGAAGGCTTTGATGAACCCCGGCATTTTTGTGGCAGGCGAGGCGTCGAAATGCGCCACCGTACCGCCTAGCGTGGGGCACATCACGACACTTGCGTAGATGAGACCGTCGGGTAGCGCGTCAATGCCGAAGCGAGCCGTGCCGTTGATTTTCGAGGCGGCTTCGATGCGTCGCATCGGTTTGCCGATCAGTTTGAAGTCCGCAGGATCTTTCAGCGCGACCTTCCGTGGCAGCGGCTGCTGTGCGGCCATCGTGGACAGTTCGCCGAAGCTCGCCTTGTGACCCGATGCGTGCAGCACGTAGCCGGCTTCCGTGCGGCATTCGCCAGGTGGCACCGTCCATTGCGCAGCCGCGGCGCCAATCAGCATTGCGCGCGCCGAGGCGCCGGCTTCACGCATCGGCGTCCATAGATCGTTCATGCTCGATGACCCGCCCGTCATCATCGTGCCGGCGTCGCGCACCAGCTTGCTGGTCATCCAGACCGTGGCGCGCTTGACCGTGCTGTCGTCGTCCGGACGAAACGGCAGATCGTCAACGACGTTCTGCACGCTGTTGTAGATCTTGTCGATCGGCGAGTTTTCCACTCGGACCTGCGACCAGTCGGCGTCCAGTTCCTCGGCCAGCAGCATCGCGAGGCCGGTGTGAATGCCCTGCCCCATTTCCGCTTTGCACATCACGATCGTCACACTGTTGTCGGCGGAAATCTTGACCCAGCCGTTGAGTGCGACCTGATTGCCGTCCATCGGCAGCGGCGTGGAGGTGGTCAGGCGCTGCCCCGGCGGCAACACCGACCAGCCGACCAGCAGCGCTCCGAGCGCGCCGGCGCCGCCTAGCAGGAAGGTTCTGCGCTTTAGCATCGTGTGACTCGATCAGCTTGCACGGTGGCGGGGAAGCTGTGAAAGCGCGGGTTGGCGCGGGAGTTTGTTTCGTCGGAACAGTAGTAAGACGGCAGAGTGGGTGGGGGACTGAAAGCTAAGGGTTTCAGCCAATCTGCACGCTGTTGGCGGATGCCCTTCGAGGAAAGGGCGGACGCAAGCCTTGTGTCAGTTCATTAAATGTTATTCGTCGCGCGGTGGCACGCTGCAGCGCAACTGGCTTGAACGGCGGAAAAATACGGGACGTGGCGGATTTTTGCTAACGCTTTCTTCCCGGTTCACGCAGACGGCGCCCGGGCGCTAATCATCCAGCACGCAGCGGTATAGCGAACCTCCGTTCCGTGCGCATAGGGATCAAAGGCGGCGCGGACAGTTTCGATGACTTGAGTGCGAGTCCGCTCGTCTGCCTCTTCAAGGAACAGACCAACGGGGCCAAGCTGAGTGAAATAGCCAACTAATGCCTGCTCGGGCAGCGTGCAGTCCACATCGAGCGGAAGGATGTCGATCCCGGCCCAGCCGCTTTGTTCGAGAATCGAAGACACCCGTTGCCGGTCAGCGAAGGCGAACTGCCCCGGCGTGCCCGGCTGGCGGGCAGGCAGATTCGGTAGCAGCGGCGCGGCGGCACGCTCGGCGGTGGTCATGAACGGATTGTCAGAAGCACTCCGCCACGCGATGCAGCACAGTTCGGCACCCTCCCTTGCGGCAAGCCGCAGGTTTGCAAACGCCTCGACCGGCTTATCGAAAAACATGACGCCGAAACGCGACATGATCCTGTCGAAGCTTGCCGGCTCGAATGCATGGGTCTGCGCGTCGGCGCAAATGAAGCGTGCCGTCGAACCGTCCCGTTCGGCGCGTGCCTGAGCGGCGGCAATCATCGGAGCCGAAATATCGGCGCCGATGCACTGGCCCTTCGCGCCAAGCCGCCGCGCCGCGGCCAGTGTCGTGCTGCCCGTCCCGCAGCCGACGTCAAGTACCCGCGGCCCGGACCCGGCGCACATCCTGTCGACGAGCAGATCTTCGAAAGGCTTGAACATCTGGTCGAGCACCTCCTGCGCCGCCACCCAGGCGCGTCCGGAGCTGCCGTTCCAAATCGCCGTCTGTGTATTTGCGTTCTGGTGCCTGGCATCCATGGTCGTTGTCCTGTGTTTGCTCTCGGTGAGAGGAAGCTACACTATGCAAGTTCAAGTCGACTTGAGGTCAAGCGGTGATCAAGCTAGACATCGCCGAGGTGGCGCGGCAATCCGGTGTTCCCGCGTCGACGCTGCGGTACTACGAGGAAAAGGGGCTGATCGCCTCTACCGGTAGGCGCGGGCTGCGCCGTCTGTTCGATGCGGACGTGCTGGACCGGCTGGCACTCGTCGCGCTGGGGCGCGCGGCCGGCTTCCCGCTGGACGAGATTGCGCTGATGTTCGCGCCGGACGGACAGCTGCGCATCGACCGGCAGGTGCTAGTAGCCAAGGCGGGGGAACTGGACAGGACGATCCGCAAGCTCAGCGCCATGCGCGACGGCCTACGGCACGCTGCTGCCTGTCCCGCGCCGAGCCATATGGAATGCCCAACGTTCCGCCGCATTCTGCGAGCCGCCTCGTCCGGGGCTATTGGGACGAGAAGGAAGAAAGCGCCGCAGCCACCTTCGAACTAGTCGAATCTTGAGCCAATCGCGGCGCAAGAGACGGAGAGCACGGCATCACCGCCGGTTCGATCCCGACACGACATCGATCCACACGGCCAGCACCAGAATGCTGCCCTTCACGATCATCTGCCAGTATGCGTCCACGTCGAGCATCGACATGCCGTTATCTGGGCTCGCAGATTACTTGCCCATACAAAATTTTGTATAATTCGCGCTATGACCGATGCAAAGCCACTAACGTTCTGCGGTAGCTCATTGGACAACTTGCGCGAGTTCCCACTCTCGGCTCGACGTGACGCAGGCTATCAACTCGATCAAGTCCAGCGCGGTGGGGATCCCGACGACTGGAAGCCAATGAACACGATAGGCCAAGGGGTCCGGGAGATCCGGATTCGGGACGCAAACGGTGCGTTCCGGATCATTTACGTGGCCAAATTCGCCGACGCGGTTTATGTGCTTCATTGCTTTCAGAAAAAGACGCAGAAGACCAGCAAAACTGATCTTGATCTAGCCACCGCGCGCTATCGCGAATTGAAAGAGGTTAAGCCATGAGCAAGCAAACATTTTCGAGCGTCTGGGACGCCATCGAAGACACGCCTGAACAAGCACAAAGCATGAAGCTCCGATCGGTGCTTATGATGGCGCTCAAGGACCATATCACGCGTATCGGAATGAGCCAGGCAGAAGCTGCCAGGCATTTCTGCGTCACTCAGCCACGTGTGTCGGATCTCATGCGCGGCAAGATCAATCTCTTCTCGCTCGATGCCTTGGTCAATATGGCGGTCGCAGCGAACATGCGGATCGAGATGCGCGTGTCGGACGCACCAGCGAAACGCACTGGCAGCGACGCGAGCGTCAAGACAGCCGCGCGCAAGAAGCCGACAATACCGGCAAAAAAACCAGCGGCGGCAAAGAAACCCGCCACAAAGACACTGGCTCGGCGTAGCAAGAGCGCCGCCGCTGCTATCGCGCACGTCCGCTGATTGGCGGCTGAGTCGCGGCAATACGTATAGCCTACGTACCTTTCCGCAGAGGCACTGCAGGATGCGTCAGCGTTCGCCTGACGCACCTTTGCTCCATCACCGCCGGTTCGATCCCGACACGACATCGATCCACACGGCCAGCACCAGAATGCTGCCCTTCACGATCATCTGCCAGTATGCGTCCACGTCGAGCATCGACATGCCGTTGTCCAGGCTCGCCATCACCAGTGCACCGATCAATGCACCGTAGACCGTTCCCGAGCCACCGCGCATCGACGTACCGCCGATAAAGCACGCGGCGATTGCGTCGAGCTCACCCATCGATCCCGCCGACGGTGAGCCCGCAGCCAGCCGTGCTGTATTGACGATCCCGGCGAACGCGCACATCAGCCCCATCAGCGCGAAGATGGCCAGCTTCACGCGATTGGTATTCACGCCGGAGAGCCGCGTCGCTTCAAGGTTGGAGCCGACTGCATAGATACGCCGCCCAAAGACCGTCTGCGTCGCGATCCACGTGAAAATGCCCAGCAGCGCGAGCAGCAACAGAACCGGCACAGGGATCCCGCCATAACGATCGAGCGTGGCAACAAACGCGGCCAGTATCACACCCGCCCCGACCACCTTCGCGGCGTCCTGCCAGATCGGCACGACCCGCAACTTATAACGCTCACGATTACGCCGCTGCCGCACCGTCAGAATGGCCAGCACTGCGAACAGGATGACCGCAAGCGTATCGCCCGCAAGGCGCGGCAAATACCCTTGGCCGACAAACACAAAACCATCGGAGACCGGCGCAATCGTCGAACCGCCTGTGACACCGAGCAGAATCCCGCGATACGCCAGCATGCCGCCCAGGCCGACAATGAACGAAGGCACACGCCGGTACGTCGACCACCAACCGTTGAACATGCCGACGAGCACACCGAGCAACATCACCACTGGCACGGTGACGCCGATCGGCCAGTGCCGGTTGACGTCGAGAATCGCCGCGACGCCGCCGAGCAAACCGAGCAAGGACCCGACCGATAGATCGATCTCACCCGCGATAATCACGAACACCATGCCACACGCGAGCATGCCGGTAATCGACATCTGCCGCAGCAGATTCGACAGATTACGCGGCGTCACAAACGCGCCGTGCGTCAGGAATGAAAAGAAAATCCAGATCACGGCGACGGCAATCAGCAACGCAAGAATCTTGTAGCGCGCGAACAGTTGCTGAATGCGCTGCGGGCCACCGAATGCGCCTCGCGATACGGCGCCTTCTGCGGGTTGGGAAGTGACGTCGGGAGTCATGCGGCACTCGCTGCGGTTGGGTTCGTGGATCGCTGCACAGGACGGATTGCGGCGCTGAGAATGTCCTCTTGCGTGAGGCCGTCGTTGACGAAATCGCCACGCAATTCACCTTCGCCGATCACCAGCACGCGATCGCTGATGCCGAGCACTTCAGGCAATTCGGACGACACCATCACGATCGACATGCCGCGCTGCGCCAGTTGAAAAATCAGTTTGTAGATTTCGAACTTGGCGCCGACGTCGACGCCTCGGGTTGGTTCGTCGAGAATCAGCACTTTCGGGTCGGTCAACAGCATGCGCGTCAGCACTGCCTTCTGCTGATTGCCACCTGACAAGCTCGCGATCGACAACATCGGATGCGCCGCACGCACTGAGAGTCGCTTCATCTCCGTATTAATCGTGTCGAGTTCGGCAGCGGAATCGATCCGGCCGCCCTTCGCAAAGCGTTGCAACACAGCAAGCGTGATGTTGTGACCGACACTCAGACCCGGCACGATGCCGTGGCGTTTGCGATCTTCCGGCACCATGCCGATGCCGGCGCGAATCGCGTCGACAGGTGCACGAATTTTCAATGGCTTGCCTTCCATGACCACGGTCGCTTCGCTCACACCCGGATACGCGCCGAAAATCGCCTGCATCAACTCAGTGCGCCCTGCGCCGACCAAACCGGCCACGCCGAGAATCTCGCCGCGTCGCAACGCAAACGACACATCGTTCACCCGCTTGCGGCGCGGATTGGCGACGTCGAAACAGGTTACGTTGCGTGCTTCGAAGATCACGTCGCCGATTGGATGCGGTTCACGCGGAAACAGGTTCTTGATCTCGCGGCCCACCATCAGGGAGATGATGCGGTCGGTGGTGAGCGCGCACATTGGCTCGGTTGCGACATGGCGCCCGTCGCGGATCACGCTGATCGTGTCGCATACGGCCGCGACTTCGTCGAGTTTGTGCGAGATGTAGACGCAAGCGACGCCACGCCGCTTCAGATCGCGCACGATATCCAGCAGAATGTGTATCTCCGTAGTGGTCAGCGACGACGAGGGTTCATCGAGGATCAACAGTTTTGCGCGCTTGTTCAGCGCCTTTGCGATTTCGATCAGTTGCTGGTGGCCGCCGCCGTAGTTCATTACCGGCTGCGCCGAGTTGATGCCGCTTATGCCGAGTTCGCGCAACAGTTCATCGGCGCGCTGGTACATGGCGGCGTAATTCATCCGGCCGCCTGGCAGCGTAATTTCGTTGCCGAGAAAGATATTCTCCGCAACCGAGAGTTCAGGCACCAGCATCAACTCCTGGTGGATGATGATGATGCCGGCGCGTTCCGTGTCTCTTATGCTTGCGGCCTTCAGCGGTTCGCCTTCCCAGATGATTTCGCCATCCCAGGTACCGTAGGGATAGACGCCGGACAGCACTTTCATCAGCGTCGATTTACCCGCGCCGTTCTCTCCGCACAAGCCCACGCACTCGCCTGGCGACACCGTCAGGTCGATGCCGTCGAGCGCCTTGACGCCGGAGAACGCTTTGACGATGTCGCGCATCGTCAGTAATGGTTCGCTCATTCGCTATGCCTCGCTGCAAGGCGCGCGGTAGCGCCGGTGTGCCCGACGTATATCAGGCACACCGGCTTGAACCGCGCTCACGTTACGCTCATTGGCTCGCGAGCTGGGCCTGGGTGTAGAAGCCGTCCTTGACGACCGTATCGACATTGCTCTTTGTAAGCAACGTGGGTTGCAGAAGCACCGTATCGACTTTCTTCTTGCCGTTG
Organism: Paraburkholderia sediminicola; assembly: GCF_046027825.1. Taxonomy (GTDB): domain Bacteria; phylum Pseudomonadota; class Gammaproteobacteria; order Burkholderiales; family Burkholderiaceae; genus Paraburkholderia; species Paraburkholderia sediminicola_D. Next base: position 54,391 of record NZ_JAQQDU010000018.1, on the reverse strand, counting down.
TCGTACTGCGCGTTAAAGTCCGGCTTCTCGCCTCTGGCCAGCGCGACGGAGAGTTTCGCCGCTTCGCTTGCGATCAGTTTCAGCGGTTTGTACACGGTCATGGTCTGCGTGCCGGCGATCACGCGCTTCACTGCCGCAAGATCGGCATCCTGACCCGACACCGGCACCTTGCCCGCCATGTGCTGCGCGGCGAGCGCCTGGATCGCACCACCTGCGGTGCCGTCATTCGAGGCGACGATGGCATCGATCTTGTTGTTGTTCGCCGTAAGCGCGTCTTCGACGATACGCAGCGCCGTCGAGGCACTCCACTCCGGCACCCACTGCTGACCGACGATCTTGATATCGCCCTTGTCTATCGCGGGCTTCAACACTTTGAGCTGGCCTTCACGCAGCATCTTGGCGTTGTTATCAGTCGGTGCGCCGCCGAGCAGGAAGTAGTTGCCCTTCGGCTGCGCGTTATAGACACCTTGCGCCTGCAATTCCCCGACCTTCTCGTTGTCGAACGAAATATAGGCATCGACATCGGCATCGAGAATCAGACGGTCATACGAAACAACCTTGATGCCCGCTTTCTTGGCTTCGGCGACCACATTGCCGAGCGTCTTCGAATTGAACGGCACGATCACGATGACATCGACGCCGCGCGAGATCAGGTTTTCAATCTGCGAAATCTGTCGCTCTTCGCTCGCATCGGCGGATTGCACCGATACTTTCGCACCGAGTTTTTCTGCGGCTGCAACGAAGTAGTCACGATCGCGCGACCAGCGCTCGACACGCAGATCGTCGATACAGAAACCAATTTCCGGATGGTCCTTGCTCGCATGCGCGAGGGGAGCCGCAAGCGACAGGCTGGCGAGCACCGCTCCACACACGAGCGAACTCAATACGGTACGACGCGTTGCGAATTTCATGTCTCACTCCTTGTTCTGATAGCCGGAATACCGGATTGGACGGTCTGTGCTGCGAGCCACAGAACCGGACAAGCGACAAGCCAAAGCTTTCCCATTCGCGCGGTCAGCGTGGCCGCGCGATCTTTTTATGTCTTACTGAGTGCCCTGTTTCGGGTGTTACCCAGCGTTATTACTGGGCTTTACTATGTGACTGCGTTTTAGCGCCTGCTATAAATCGCCTGATTCACAACGTTTTCCAACTGCTCCTGCCGACCGCTCGCGTGCTGCGGATTCAGACTGCGCGTCAATGCATCCGCGGCCAGTGTCGAGAGCGAATAGTCGCCCGTCAGGATCTTGCGGCCAAACTCGGTCTCCCAGCCCGCGTAGCGCTGACGTTTGAATTGTTCGAGACGGTCGTTCTCGATCAGCGTCGCGGCACGTTCGACGGCGAGCGCCAGGTTGTCGATTGCGCCGATGTGGCCGAAGAACAGATCCTCCGCGTCGACGCTCTGTCGCCGCACCTTTGCGTCGAAGTTCATGCCACCCGTCGTGAAGCCGCCGTGCTTGAGAATTTCGTAGAAGGCCAGCGTCAGTTCTTCGACGCTGTTCGGAAACTGGTCCGTATCCCAGCCGTTCTGTTGATCGCCGCGATTCGCGTCGACGCTGCCGAAAATACCCAGCGCGTAAGCGGTGGCGATCTCGTGATGGAACGAGTGGCCGGCAAGTGTCGCGTGATTAGCCTCGATGTTCACGCGGATCTCTTTCTCCAGCCCATATTGCAGCAGGAAACCGTGCACGGTCGCGACATCGTAGTCGTACTGATGCTTGGTCGGCTCCTGCGGCTTCGGCTCGATCAGCAATGCGCCTTTGAAGCCAATCTTGTGTTTATGCTCGACCACCATGTGCAGGAAGCGGGCGAGCTGATCACGTTCGCGTACGAGGTCGGTATTGAGCAGCGTATCGTAGCCCTCGCGGCCGCCCCACAACACATAGTTCTCGCCGCCAAGCCGATGCGTCGCGTCGAGCGCGTGACGAACCTGCGTCGCGGCAAACGCGAAAATCTCCGGATCGGGACTAGTCGCCGCACCTGCTGCGTAACGTGGATGTGAGAACAGATTGGCCGTGCCCCACAACAGTTTTATCCCCGTGTCCTGCTGTTTGCGTCCCAGATAGTCAGCGATGCGCGTGAAGTTCTCGCTATAGGACTTCAGGCTATCGCCTTCCGGCGCGACATCCGTATCGTGAAACGTGTAGTACGGTGTGCCGAGCTTCGAGAAAAACTCGAATGCCGAATCGGCCTTTTCCTGTGCCCGCTCCATGGCGTCACCGGCTTGCTGCCATGGACGCCGAAACGTGCCCTGCCCGAAGATGTCAACGCCAGGCCAGACAAACGTATGCCAGTAACACACGGCGATACGCAGATGTTCCTCGAGTGTCTTGCCGAGTACTCGTTTACTCTTGTCGTAATGGCGATACGCAAGCGGATTGTCCGATTGCGGGCCTTCGTAGCGGATCTCGGGAATGTGTTCAAAATAGGACATCAGTGCCTCCTGTTTTATGCTGCACTGCAACCCAAGCGGCATCGCCGCGCCGGTCGACAAGGTGACGCCATGCTGCCGCTTGCAAGAAGCGTCGGCAATTGCGAAATTGCGCAGCGCGCTTGATGTTTCTTACCGCCCACGAGTTTGTTTCACACCAGCGCGATCTTCGCGGCCTAGAATAACCAGACGCTTAAAAACGGTGCCGCCTTCGAAGCGCACTCAACAGGAGACGAAGGCGCCGCGAATCCCGACGATCCGCGCGCCGCCCACTGCCATGACCCGCCCGCAAACACCACAGACGACCCATCGGATCGCACTGCTGTTCAACGCGAACAAGGTGTATGACCGCGAGATCATCACCGGCATCGGCAATTACCTGCTGTCGACGCGCGTGGCCTGGGATCTCTTCCTCGAAGAAGATTTCCGCTGCCGGTTGACGGGTATTGAGCGCTTCGACGGCGACGGCATCATCGCGGATTTCGACGACCCCGCCGTGGGCGAAGCGCTGCGCGATTGTCCGTTGCCAGTGGTGGCGGTCGGTTCATCGTTCGAAGATCCAGCGCACTACCCCCCGGACTTACCCTATATCGCGACCGATAACGCCAAGCTCGTTTCGCTTGCGTACACGCATCTGATCGGCGCAGGTCTCGAACACTTCGCGTTGTATAGCCTCCCGCAGGCGCAGGGAAATCGCTGGGCGCAGCAACGCGAGTTGGCATTCGCTCACCTGCGCAGCACGGACGGCCACAGTGCCGAGCAGATCGGCACCGAGATCTATCGCGGCCTGTCGACCAGCGCGCCATCGTGGAATCAGGCAACCGAGCAGCTCACCGCGTGGCTCAGCCAATTGCCGAAGCCGGTTGGCATCATCGCCGTCACCGACGCCCGCGCACGGCATCTGCTGCAAGCCTGTTTGATCGCAGGGATTCCAGTACCCGAAGAAGTAGCGATCATCGGTATCGACAACGATCCGCTCACGCGGACGTTGACCCGCATTCCGCTTTCCTCCGTGATTCAAGGCACCGAAGAAATGGGCCGCACCGCCGCTCACTTGCTGCATCAGATGCTGCACGGTGCGCGCTTTCCGGGGCGGCGCATTCTCGTGCCACCGGTTGGCATCAATGTGCTCGAATCGACGAAACACCAGCCGCTCGCGAGCCCGTATGTGATGCGCGCGCGGCACTTCATTCGCCAATACGCCTGCCAGGGCATCCGTACCGAACAGGTTGCCGATTACGTGGGCGTATCGCGTTCGTCGCTCGAAGAGTATTTCCGGCGCGAACGGCAATGCACTGTGCATCAGGAAATCCTGCGCCACAAACTCGACGTCGCGAAAGCACTGCTTGCGAAGCGCGATGCGTCGAGCGCCGAGGTGGCGATCCGTTGCGGCTTCACGTCGCTGCAATACATGTACGCGGTATTTCGCCGTGAACTCGGCTGTACGCCGCGCGAATACCAGGACCGTGTGAATTCGACGGCAGCACCGGGCTGAGCATGCCTTTCATCTTCTATCTCCACCGACGACATGATCAGCATTGCACCTCTTTCTTCTGAGCCATGGGGCACACTGCCCGGCGGCGATCCAGTGCGGCTCTTCACCCTGCGCAATGCGCACGGCATGAAAGTCGCCATCAGCGACCTGGGCGCGACGCTGGTCTCGTGGCATGCACCGGACCGCGCGGGCCGTCTCGGCGATATCCTGCTCGGCCACGACACGCCCGCCGAGTATGCTGCGGCCACCACCTATATGGGCGGACTGATCGGCCGATGGGCGAACCGCATTGCCAATGCGCGCTTCACGCTCGACGGCATTGAGTACACCCTCGATCGCAACGAAGGTGAGAATCTGCTGCATGGCGGCACACAGGGCTTTCATCGCGTGCTGTGGGATGTGAGCGAAGAGAACGGTGCGTTGGTCATGCGCCTCGAATCGCCCGAGGGCGACGCCGGCTTTCCGGGCAACGTCACGGTGCAAGTGCGTTACACGCTCCAGGACGATGGCACGTTGGCGATCGCCTATGAAGCCATCACCGACGCAGCGACACCGCTCAATCTGACGAGCCATCCGTACTTCAACCTGACGGCGCGGCGGGATACCGACATTCGCGGACATGTGCTGTCGATCGACGCCGACCGGTTCTTCGAAGTCGATGCGTCGATGATTCCGTGCGAGCTTGCCGAAGTGGCGGGCAATGCGTTCGACTTCCGGCAGAGCGCGCCGATCGGCGCACGGCTCGATTGGCCGCATGCGCAGCTTGCGAGAGCGGGTGGCTTCGATCACTGCTACGTGCTGCGTGACGCGCCGGATGCCACCATGGCCGGAAGCGGGCCGCAGGTACGCCCGGTGGCATGCGCGTACGACCCCGGCAGCGGACGCGAACTGACCGTCTCGACCGATCAGCGCGGCCTACAGTTCTATACCGGCAATTCGCTGAATGGCGACACGGGACGTGGCGGCATCGCCTACTCATCGTACGCCGGACTGTGTCTCGAAGCGGGCGGCTTTCCGAACCAGGTCAATATGGCTGAGCAGGAGCAGGTTATCGTGCGGCCCGGCAACGCATACCGGCAGGTGACGGCGTATCGAGTCGGTGTACGTTCTGGAGTCTGAAACAATTCTTCATATCTTAGGAAGAGCATTACATAACGCCGACTTATCGTTTGCTGCAAGACTGAATTACCCGTTTAGGGGTTTGCCCTGGATCGCCTGCTTCCTAGAATTTATCCAGAGGTCGCCGAACCCATGTTGCGGCGCCGGATAAAACAACTCTCGGAGGGAAGCATCATGAAATCGCTGATCCAGGCAGTCGCACTGATCGTTGCCATCGCAGCCCCGGTCGCTTCATTCGCACAGTCCGATCAACAACCGTTGACGCGCGCGGAGGTCAGAGCGCAACTGGTCCAGATTGAACAGGCAGGCTACAACCCGGCTGTCGCAACTGACTCTACCTACCCTGCGGACATTCAGGCCGCTGAAGCGCGCGTAGCCGCACAGCATGACACCACCGGCTACGGCTCGTCGGCCAACGGGTCGTCACAAACCGGGACTACCACACCGGTTGCGAATCCCGCTCAACCCATGCCGATGGACAACAGTCAGTAAAACGCCGTTGTTGTCTGCCCTTGCGCAGTTCGATGCGAGCCATGCTTGACGCATGCGCTCGCATGAACGCGTTTCACTGTGCATGACGATGACGGCACAGTGTAAGAAAATCCTTTGACGAAAATAATGGCTCATATATCCTAGGGCGGCAGTTTGGTGGTTCTCGCAGCGCAGTCGGTTTGCATCAGCGAGGACTTCTACTCAACGTCGCTTCGGGTTCCATCGTGAAAGTCCGTGGTCCATTGGTGAGATATCAGCCTGGTCGGGAAAGAACGTTCCTGTCCGGCTGTTCGATCGCTCATCAGGGGAGTCGCTGCGCTTCGCCATCCCGCCCCCTGTCCATTGATACCGTGTTGTCGCGTCGCTCCGTCCGCCGGCACAACGTCATTGCAGCGCCCGCAGCCATTGCGGTGCGAACTGACGAAATCGCGTCGCTTCTGCCTTAGCCCCCCTCTCTTTTTGCGAGCAAGTGTTGCATGTGATTGCGCCGCTATTTAGCGGTCGAACGCCTGCAATGCGTTGGTCCGTCCACGCTGCGCAAGTTGTCTTGCTAGCGTTGGCCGGCTCATAGCGCTCGCCTATCTACGTCCCATTTAGCCCTGCTGTGCGCTTGCGCTGCGGCAGGCGGCGTCGCGTCCCTATGCGTCATTTGCGTCCGCATTCGTGCGTGACAGACGGACGTGCGCGTCGTCACGCTCGTGCATCTGTGCCTGCGCTGCGGCGAAAACCGAAGATTGAAACCAAGGAGATAGTCGAATGAAGATCCGTCATGCCAAGCTTCTCACTCTCACCGGCACGATGCTGTGCTCGCTGACCGCGCTCACCGCCATGAACGCTGCACGCGCAGCGGACGCGACGATCAACGTCTACAACTGGTCGGACTACATCGCCAAAGACACGATTTCGGGCTTCGAGAAGCAATCCGGGATCACGGTGAAGTACGACAGTTACGATAGCGACGACACATTGCAGGCCAAATTGCTTGCGGGCAGCTCCGGGTATGACATCGTTGTGCCCACATCGAGTTATATGGCGCGCCAGATCGAAGCCGGTGTGTATCAGAAGATCGACAAATCGAAGATGCCGAATCTTGCAAACCTCGACCCGGGTTTGATGAAGCTGATCGCCGATGCGGACCCCGGCAATCAATACGGCGTGCCGTGGGCATGGGGCACCGACGGTGTCGGCTATAACGTTCAGGCTGTGACAAAAGCGCTGGGCGCGGACGCGCCAGTCGATAGCTGGTCGCTGGTGTTCGACCCGGCGAATCTTTCGAAGCTGAAAAGCTGCGGCGTGTCTTTCCTCGACGCGGCTGCGGATGTTTTCCCGGCCGCGCTCCAGTACATGCACAAGGACCCGAACAGCACCAATCCCGGCGACTATCAGGCCGCCTATGAAATGCTGAAGAAAGTGCGACCGTATATCACGCAGTTCAATTCTTCCGGCTATATCAACGATCTGGCGAACAACGATATCTGTGTGGCTTTGGGCTATTCCGGCGACGTCGGGATCGCACGGCGACGCGCGGCGGAAGCGAAGCGTTCGTATGAGGTGCGGTTCTCGAACATCAAGGATGCGGGCCTGCTTTGGATGGACGTAATGGCGATTCCGAAAGATGCTCCACATCCGGAAGCGGCGATGAAGTGGATGAACTACATCGAAGATCCGAAGGTGAGTGCAGCGATTACTAACGAGGTGTTCTATCCGACTGCAAATCGGGCGGCCCGGCAGTTTGTGACGCCGGCGATCGAGCAGGATGCGAATGTGTATCCGCCGGAGGCTGTGCTGAACAAGATGACGTTGATGCGGCCGCAGCCCGCGCCGATCATGCGGCTTGAGAACCGCCTGTGGGCGCAGTTGAAATCGGGGAGTTGATTTGTAGTTTTAATGTTGTTGTTGGCTGGCTTCAGGTGAGTCCTTTCGAGCGTAGCGCATGCAGTGGGTGTGTGCGCTACGTCCTTTTTGAAGCATTGATTTTTAACTCTGTTTGTATTCGAACCATTATGAGTATCTTGAACATCGTAGATTTCGCGCAACCTGCCAAAGAAAGTGTTGAGTACATGCCGAAGGCGGAAGCGGTGCTTGCTGGCGATCCTTTGCAAGCGGTTCACACACACTTTGCCAGTCCGTGTGGGCAGCTTGCAGCTGGAGTTTGGGAGGGCGCTTGCGGTCAATGGACGGTGAACTTCACCGAGAGTGAGTATTGCGAGATTCTTGAGGGCGTGTCCGTGATTCGGGATGCGGATGGGACAGCGAAGACTGTGCGGGCCGGGGATCGGTTTTTGATCCCCGCGGGGTTTAAGGGAACGTGGGAAGTGGTTGAGCCGTGCAAGAAGATTTTTGTTTCTGTGGAGTTTAAGGGGTAGGTTTCGGCGCAGGCAGCGCAGCGCCACGGTGCCGGCCCCGGTAACGCGCGGGCGGGGCACCGCATGCGCGGGTAAAGAATCGCGTGAACGCCGTCGTCGATGCGAAGCCGACACGCTCGCTGATCTCGCTGATCGGCATCGGCGTGTGTGCGAGCAGCGTCCTCGCTTCGTCGATACGCGTCTGCGTCAACACTTCGCTGAATGTCTTCCGTTCGGCCGCCAGCTTTCGTTGCAACGTCCAGCGCGTGAGCGCGAGCCGTTCACAGACGAGCGCCTGGAGGCTCTTCGGCTCGATCGCATCCTCATGTTCGCGAAGCACATCACGCAGACACCGCTTGACCGTGGGGGAAAACTGCCCCTGCTCGCGAATGCGCTGCAGCATGTCATGCGCGGCATGTAAGTGGATCTTCGAGAGCGGCGCATTGTAGACCTCGAACGCGCGATCCAGTGCCGATGACTGCAGCACCATCCGATTGCGCGTCTGATCGAGTTGAACCCTCATGCCGAATGCATCGCCCAGCGCCGAGGCCGCGCCCATCCGCGCGTCGGTGATGCCTGTTTCACGCACACGCAGTCGCGCATCGTAAAGCCTTGCGATACTCGCGATCAGCGCGAAATTGCCCAGCGCGCTCGAGGCACTTCGCCCTTCACCTTCCAGCACATACTCGAATGCGACTTCATCGCCCTGCTCGTGCATGACGAGCCAGTCAACATTGCCGATCAGGTCGCGGTACAAGACATAATTACGCAATGCATCGCGCAGCGTCAGGCTATTGCAGACAACACCCGCAAGCTCTGGAAAAGCTAACAGATAGAACAACACATCACCCTCGGGTGAGCCGTCGCGCGACATGCAGGTTTCCGCCAGCTTGAGCATTGCGACGTGCTTGTCTCCAGAGACACGCGCATCAGATGCAGCAATATCGGCCTCGTCGATGCCGATATTGCGCGTTAGTTTTGCTCGATCTAGACCTTGACGTTCTGCTGCGTCGAGCATCAGCCGATAGAGACGTCCTGATACGGATTTCTGGCGCAACTCCACTATGCCTCCTGTGATTGAACCCTGTCTGCGGGTTTTCCTGAGGCGCCATCGGTCAATCCCTGCACCCGTCGGTCAAGCGCGTTTTGGGCGCATCCCTAGAATTTCTTACGGCGCGTTTCAGTCACGCAAAGCGTAACAGGACAGCGCACACATCGGTAGCGCGTCGATATCAGCGTCATCACCACGCCCAGGCGGTGTTCGCACAACGCCAGGCGACATGAATCACATCACAAAGAACGACAAAACGGAGCGAGATGATGAGAAGGAAGTTGGCGATTCCCTTTGCCGCAAGCGCGATTGCGTGCGGCGTTGCACTAGTCATCACTGCCTGCGGCAATGGCAACGACATCAGTTCAACCCCCGCACCGACCGATGCCGATGCGATTGCCGATTCGCGTGCTGCGGCCCTCGTCGCGCAGTTGACGACGGCCGAAAAGATCCAGCTCGTCCACGGGGTGGGCATACCGAACGCTGGACTCGGCGGTCCGTATCCGGCCGGCGTCAACGGAGCCGGCTATATCCCCGGCATTTCGCGACTCGGTATTCCGGGCCTTGCGATGGCCGACTCGGCCGGCGGCGTCAATGTCGTCAACTCGAATGCGACGGCCCTGCCCGCGCCAGTGGCGCTCGCTGCGAGCTGGGACCCCACTCTCGCCAATGCGTATGGCGCGCGCATCGCTACCGAGCTGCGCGTACTCGGCTATGGCGAAGGCCTTGGCGGCGGCGTCAATCTCACGCGCGAACCGCGCGATGGCCGCACCTTCGAGTACATGGGCGAAGACCCCGTCCTGACCGGTACGATGAGCGCCGCGCGCACGATCGGTACGCAGTCGCAAAAGGTCATCGCGACTATCAAGCACTATGCGATGAACGATCAGGAAACGAACCGGATGACGAGCAACTCGGTCGTCGACGAACGCACGATGCGCGAGACCGAATTGCTGGCGTTCGAAATCGGCGTCACACAAGGTATGCCCGGCAACGTGATGTGCTCGTACAACCTCGTGAACGGCACATATGCATGCGAAAACTCGTATCTGCTGACCTCAGTCCTCAAGAACGAGTGGGGGTTCAAGGGCGTGGTTCAGTCCGACTGGACCGCAACCCATAGTACGGTGGCGTCGGCACTAGCCGGTCTGGATGAAGAAGAGCCCGGTGATATCGGCAGCGGCGCGTCGATTCCTGGCTTTACGATCACGTCGTATTTCAACACGGCGCTCGCGAACGCCGTCAGCGCCGGCAGCGTGCCGATGTCACGACTCAACGACATGGTTCAGCGCAAGCTTCGCACGATGATTCGGTGGGGCGTGTTCGATTCGCCGCCGACAACCGGTGGAACCGTCGATCAGAGCGCCGGCAATGCGCTTGCGCTGCAGGTCGCGCAGCAATCGTCAGTGCTGCTCAAGAATGCTGTGGCAAGCGGCGATACGCAACCCGTGCTGCCGCTAAACGCAGCGGGACTCTCGTCGATTGTCGTGATCGGCGGTCACGCCGATGCCGGCGTACTCTCCGGCGGCGGATCGGGCGCCGTGCCGGCCGCCGCGGGCAATGCGGTATCCGGTTGCGTGTCGGCGTCCCCTCTGCTGAGCACCTGCGCGACGTGGTACAAATCTGCCCCGCTGGCCGCGATCGAGGCCAAGGCCCCCAATGCGACCGTGACGTTCCTGGACGGCACGAACGCGACGGCTGCAGCGACTGCCGCCGCAAAGGCGGACGTGGCGATCATCTTTGCAACGCAATGGGAAAGCGAGGGTTCGGATTTGCCAAGCCTGAGCCTGCCGAGCAACACGACCGACAGCTTTAACCAGAGCTACGATCAGAACGCGCTGATTACCGCGGTCGCCGCGCAAGCCAAGCGCGTGATCGTCGTGCTCGAGAACGGCAGCCCGGTCCTGATGCCATGGGTCGGCAACGTGCACGGCGTGCTCGAATCGTGGTATCCGGGCGTTCAGGGCGGACAGGCGATTGCCGATCTGCTGTTCGGTGACGTGAACCCGTCCGGCAAATTACCGATCACATTCCCGGTACAGGACGCGGACCTTCCGCAGCCGACAATTTCGGCAACTGATACCACCGTTACCTACAGCGAAGGGCTATTGATGGGCTATCGCTGGTACGACGGCAAGCAGATCGCGCCGTTGTTCCCGTTCGGGTACGGCTTGTCCTATACGACCTATGCCTACTCGGGACTTAATGCCCAGGCGGATGCCAGCGGCAATGTGACCGTGACTTTTACCGTCAGGAACACCGGCTCGCGTGCAGGTTCGGAAATCGCGGAAGTGTATGCCGCGCTGCCGAGCGGTCTGGGCGAACCGCCCAAACGCCTCGTCGGCTGGCAGAAGGTCGCGCTGCAGCCGGGGCAGTCCCAGCAAGTCAGCGTATCGATTGCGCCGAAGCTGCTTTCGACATGGGACGCCACCAACCACGTCTGGAAGCTCAACAACGGCGCGTATCAGCTGATCGCGGGGGCGTCCTCACGCGACCCGAATGCGTTGACCGGATCGGTCACACTCTCAGGACATTGAACGCACTGCTCCAGCCGCCAAGGGTCGCTTGCGTGACCTGGCGGCTTGAGCAACCTGAGTGGGTCAAGCGGTTCAAGGCGTACAGGGTGCCGTCCAGATCGAACGCAATCGCCTGGACGTGATCCCTGTCACGCCTCCCCAAAGGACGTCAGCAGAATGACAGATTCCCGCTGGCGTCATATCAACTGCTTTCCTGTTCCCTGAGCCGCTTCCGGTGAGCCGCAACCTTCGCGCGGTTACCGCAAATCGCCATGCTGCACCATCGGCGCGCGTGCCCCCGCGTGTGATCGGCAAACACCAACGTGCATCGAGGACCTTCACATGCCTTCACCTGCGTGAAGTCCTCGTCGCACACCAGTCTCGCCAACGCTTCGGCGATCGGCATCAGCAATGACTCCACCGACTTCCACCGTCGATTCGCGCGGAATTCAAAGGCCGATACCCCGTCGGTGACATCGGCGACGATTTCTCCATAGCGCTCGTCCCGCTCGAGCAGTTGATTCAGGGGAGCGAGCTCACGCAAATTCCTGGCTGACAGCGGCCGCCCCTTCCGCTTCTGGACAAATTCCCTGAACCACTCACGCAGATCGCGAGCCTGCGCCGCGACAGCGTCGAGCTCAGCACGCGTGGATTGCGAGCGCAGCGCCACGAGCGCGGCCTGCGGCGCCATTTCAGCCTGTTCCAGCCAGGCCAGCAACCCTTCTCCATCGCTGATCCAGTCGACTTCTTCATCCACCGGCGTCGCAACCGAGTTCAGGAAATCGAGGCCCGGCGCATCGGCGACGAATATCGCGGGAATCTGACGGTAGTCCATTTTCTTGTGATGAATGCGCAGTGACGATGATCGCATCGTAACCACTAAAAACGCTCTTGACAAGTTACACGTCAAATGAGTAACCTTTAAAACATCATCAAACAGGTTACACGGTGTGGCGCTGTTAGCCGTATGTCACAGGCAGCATCCACGATCTTCAAAGGAGCGAAACATGTCGTTTGGCAATGTGAATGTCGTGCTGGTGCACGGCGCATGGGCGGACGGATCGAGCTGGAGCAAGGTAATCAATCGTCTGGAGGACCAGGGGGTCAATGCCATTGCGGCGCCGCAGCCGCTCACGTCGTTGAGTGACGACGTGGCTGCGCTAGACCGTGCGCTCGAACGGATCGAAGGTCCGGTGGTGCTGGCCGGCCACGCCTATGCGGGCGCGGTGATCGGGTCGACCCGGTCCGACAACATCGAGGCATTGGTCTATGTCGCCGCGCTCGCACCCGACGAAGGAGAAACAGTCAGCGACGTGTTCTTTCGCGGCGAAACGCATCCGCAGGCGCCGCAACTCGCTCCAGATCGACATGGATTGATATGGCTGCCGCAAGAAGGGTTCGCGCAGGCGTTTGCGCAGCACGCAACGCCGCAGGAGTTGGCGGTGCTCGCTGCGGTGCAGCGCCCCATTTCGGTGTCGTGCATCGGCGAAGCGGTTGGGCGTCCGCTGTGGAAAGACCGTCCGAGCTGGTTTCTGATCGCGGAACAGGACCGGATGATCAACCCCACCACCCAGCATTTCATGGCAGGTCGGATGAATGCACACGTGCGGTCGTACCAGGTCGATCACACGCCGATGGTGACGGCTGCCGACGCGGTGGCTGATGTCATCGTCGAAGCAATCCAGTCGGTTTCCGCTCGCTAACGTTTTCCGCACGCCGCGTGCGACCTGCGATGCCCAACATCGCCCGGCGCCTTTCGTGAACCGTCTACCCCCGTTCGCCAATGGAGTGAAATCATGAGTTCTATTTTCTATCGTCATGCCGACGTCGATGGCTTCAAGGTGCTCTACCGTGAAGCCGGTCGCCCGGGTGCCCCAAAGCTGCTGCTCCTGCACGGCTTTCCGAGTTCGAGCCATATGTTTCGTGACCTGATCCCGAAGCTCGCCGACCGTTTCCATATCGTCGCGCCGGATCTGCCCGGATTCGGACAGTCCGACATGCCCAGCCGGGACGGTTTTGCGTACACGTTCGACAACATCGCCAACGTCATCGAGCGCTTCACCGAGGTGATCGGTTTCGATCGCTTTGCGGTCTATGTATTCGACTACGGTGCGCCAACCGGTTTCCGGCTTGCCGTCAGACACCCCGAGCGGATCACTGCGATCATTTCGCAGAACGGCAACGCCTACGAAGAAGGATTGAGCGATGGCTGGAATCCGATCCGCACCTATTGGCAAGACGCTTCGCCCGCGAATCGGGAAGCACTTCGCGCGCTGCTTACGCACGAGACAACCGTCTGGCAATACACGCATGGCGTGTCTGACGCGGCTTCCGTGTCGCCAGACGGCTATTCGCTCGACGACTTCTATCTGAGCCGGCCAGGTGCGGACGAGGTCCAGCTCGACCTGTTCCGCGACTACCAAAGCAACGTCGCGTTGTACCCCGCGTTTCAGCAGTACTTCCGCACGCACCAGCCGCCCCTCCTCGCCGTGTGGGGGAAAAACGATCCGTTCTTTCTGCCGGCCGGCGCCGAGGCATTCAGGCGCGATATCCCGGCCGCGGTGGTGCGCTTCTTCGATACAGGCCACTTCGCGCTAGAGACGCACGCCGCGGACATCGCCGCGGCCATTTCTGACTTCCTCACGCACTAAGGCATTCGAAGCGCTAAACCACGCTTCATTCACGCAACCAGGAGAAGCAATATGTCCAGCAAAGTCGCCATCGTAACGGGCGCAAGCCAGGGTATCGGTCGTGCGACGGCCATCAGACTAGCGCGCGATTTTGACTCGATCGTGCTCGTAGCGCGCAACCGCGCGAACCTCGAGGAGACGGCCATCGAGGTGAAGAAGGCCGGCGCGGAGTCGCTTGTGATTGACGCCGACCTCTCTGAAGCCGACGCTGCGCAGCAAGTCGTCGACCAGACGCTCGCGACGTTCGGGCGGATCGACGCATTGCTCAACATTGCGGGCGCAGTGCCGCAGATCGATGTGCTCGAGATGACCGACGAGCAATGGGACCGCGGTCTCGCGCTAAAGCTTCATGGCGCGCGACGATTGACGATCGCGGCGTGGCCGTCGCTGAAGGAAACCTCAGGATCGGTCGTGCTGATGTCCGGGAATTCGGCGCTGTTTCCCAAGGCGCCCTATGCGGCCGTGGGCACGATCAACGCGGCGATCGTGGCGCTCGCGAAAGCCTTCTCCGATCGCGGCATCGCCGATGGGGTGCAGGTCAACAGCGTGCTGCCGGGGCCCGTGATGACCGGCCGGCGACGCTCGTACCTGGAACATTGGGCGCCGCTGCACAACATGTCCGTCGAAGAGGCGACGGCAAAGTTTCCCGTTGAAGCGGGTATCGCGCGTTACGGCACGCCGGAGGAGATTGCCGAGCTAATGGCATTCGTCGTGTCGCCTGTGGCGCGCTGGATGACGGGCTCGACGTTGCGGATGGACGGCGGAGAAGTGAAGTCGATCTGACATGCAGGCCGCGATGCTCGCGGATCGTATATCGCATATGGCGGCAAAGACGACGCGCTCAATGCTTCAAGCGCGTCGCAATCGGGCACATCGTCAGACGGCTTCGCCTTGCAGCCGGAACACGTTGACGACTTCACGTAGCATTTGCGCCTGTTCCTGCATCGATTGCGCGGCCGCAGCGGCTTGTTCAACCATTGCTGCGTTTTGCTGCGTGGTCTCGTCCATTTGCGAAATCGCGACGTTGACCTGCTCGATGCCACGGCTTTGCTCCTCGGAAGCCGCCGAGATTTCGCTGATGATGTCGGTGACGCGCTTCACTGCATCGACGAGCGAATGCATCGTACCGCCCGCCTTTTCGACGAGCGCCTTGCCGTCGTCGACGCGTTCCACCGAGTCCTCGATCAGGCTCTTGATCTCCTTCGCCGCGTCCGAGCTGCGGCGTGCAAGATTGCGCACTTCGCCCGCTACCACGGCGAAGCCACGCCCTTCTTCGCCCGCACGGGCCGCTTCGACGGCCGCATTCAACGCGAGAATATTGGTCTGAAACGCAATGCTTTCGATCACGGCGATGATGTCGACCACGCGCGCGGAACTCGCCGCGATGCTCTGCATGTTCGCAACCACCTGCTCGACGACCTCGCCGCCCTCGCCTGCGAGCGTCGATGCGCTGCGCGCCATCTGGTTCGCCTGCAATGCGTTGTCGGCGTTCTGCTTCACGGTCGCCGTCAACTGCTCCATGCTCGCTGCCGTTTCGCCCAGCGACGACGCCTGCTCTTCGGTACGCGCCGACAGATCGAGATTGCCCGCTGCGATCTGCTCTGCCGCGACAGTAATCGTTTCCGTGCCGCCGCGAATGCGCCGGATCGTGTCAGCCAACCTGCTCTGCATGCGCTGCATCGCAAACAGCATGCTTTGCTGATCGTCGCGACCGAGTGCCACAGTACGCGATAGATCACCGTCCGCGATGGTTTCCGCCACGCTCGCGGCATACGCCGGCTCGCCGCCGAGACTGCGTTTCACGTTGCGGATAATCAGCACAAGCGCGATCGTGCTGAAGCTCCCTGTCACGAGAATGGTGATGAGATAACGCAGCAGATCGGCGCGGAACGCTTTGTTGATATCGTTCACGTAGACGCCTGAAATCAGATACCAGTCCCATGCGTCGAAGCGTTTGACGAAGCTGATTTTAGGTACGTATTCACTTTTTCCGGGCAATCTCGCCATATAGTCGACGAAGCCCTGTCCTTGCGACTGCGCGAGCTTGACCATCTCGACGAACAGTAGCTTGCCGTCGCTATCCGTGTAGTGCGTGACGTCCTTGTTGCGCAGATCCGCGAGCGTCGGATGCATGATGACGACCGGTGTCGCCGTCGTGATGATCATGTAGCCATTGCCGGGATAGCGCATTGCCGACAGTCGCGCCATCGCCTGTTGCTTCGCCTGATCGAGCGTCAGTTCATGCTGATCGACGAGCTTCGCGTAGTCGGCCACGATGCCGTACGCACTTTCGACTACGTTTTGTACCGCCGCCTTGCGCTCCGAGAGCATCGTCGTGCGCGACTGCCACGCGGCCCAGCCACCGAGACCCAGCAAGCCAAGCCACGTAATCAATAATGCAAGCCACAGTTTGGTATTCAAGCTGAGTCGGTTCACGCCGTTTTCTCCATAGCCAGCCGTCGCTGGCGCAATCGCCAAGCTCAGTGTTCAACCACACTGACGTCGCGACGAACGCGCGAGCAGTCAGAGGGTTGTCACTGATTAACGGCGCGGCGGCGCAATACCTGAGTCAGGAAACACCCGGACCGGGTGATGCGCTGCCGCGGCTGGCTACCAGTTGGTATCAGTTGGCTATCAGTTGGCTATGGGTTGACTTTGACGGGTGCGGTCGCGGCTGAAGTAAGGCAGCGCAAACAGGTAAAGCCCCGTGAACAGCAGGAGGGCCAGCGGCAGCAACGGCGCGTAGGTGATCCACGGCGGCGGGCGGCCGTTTCCATGGGCCATGGCGACAAAATTGGCGACAACCGTTAGCGTGAAAGCGACGGACACCCACCGGTGAAACCGGCGAATCCTGGTGCCGGTCTTCATGTCGTGCTCTTCGGGGCCTGGATCATCTTCCAGCCGTTGCCGGCCGGGTCGCGGAAACCGGCATC
Source organism: Paraburkholderia sediminicola (assembly GCF_046027825.1). Classification (GTDB taxonomy): domain Bacteria; phylum Pseudomonadota; class Gammaproteobacteria; order Burkholderiales; family Burkholderiaceae; genus Paraburkholderia; species Paraburkholderia sediminicola_D. The sequence goes on along the minus strand of NZ_JAQQDU010000018.1, from coordinate 37,322 downwards.
GACGCTGCCGAAGCGGTCGACCGGCTCCTGGGTGAATTCCACGCCGCTGGCTTTCAGCCGGGCATAGCTGGCGCGACAGTCGGCCACCGAGAGGACGAGAGGCGGCATGGCTCCCTTGGCGACCATCGCGCGCAGGGTTTGCGCGGTGGCCTCGTCGTGGATCGGCGGGCCGGGTGCGAACAGGCCGAGCTGGAACGAGGGTTGATCCGGATGCTGGACCGTAAGCCAGCGGTAGGGACCGTTGCGCACGTCCGTGTGGACGCGGAATCCGAGCTTGTCGACGTAGAACGTGAGCGCTTCATCCTGGTTATCGACGTACAAGCCCGCCACATTAATACCCTGGTTCATGACACCTCCTTGGTTGATGGCGGGACTGTATCTTTGGCCACGCGGCGGCGCTTCTCCAAAACTGCGATGGTGAGATCCGGGCGCTGCGCGGCCTTCAGGACGCAGGCGGGCACACGGTCGAGTTGAGGCGTATCGGCCTTTGCCTCAAGGCGCATGGCGCTGGGGCTTCGGCCGGTGATGTCGTGAAAGGTCCGGCCGAAGGTGCCCAGGCTCTCCCAGCCGGTCGCGAAGGCAATGTCCGTGATGCTGAGTTCGGTGTCGCGCAGCAGCGTGGTGGCCTGCTCGATGCGCCGTGTCAGCAGGTAGCGGTGCGGCGGCAGGCCGAAGGCCCGCTTGAAGGAGCGCGCGAAATGGGCTTCGGAGACGCCACTGACCTCGGCCAGGCGCCTGACGGGCCAGGCCTCTTGCGAGGCGGCGTCCATCCGGTCCTTGGCGCGTAGCAGGCGGCGCAGCAGCGCCGGGTCTTGCAATGCGTCGGCGCCGACTGGTGCAGAGGACGAGGCACGCGGCTGGTCGTTAGGGTCTTCGCGAGGGGGCATGAGTTCCGGGAAGGCTGACGGTATGCGCGTAGTTTAGGGTCGCCACCGCAGGAGCGTCGAGCAGGATCGGCGTCGGCGCCCGGCTCACGCCAGATATCGCGTGCTATGCTTAAATCGGCAACGTATCGCCACGAAACAAACCGCTATCCGTGTCGACGACAAGGTCAGTGCCATCCAGAACGCCGCACCGGTCGGCACCAAACTGAGCCGGACACGACCACGATCGCTGACCATGGACTACCGTCATCTGCAACAGCGCAAGAGCCTGCACGGCCGCATTGTGCAGGAGCTCGGCATGGATATCGTCGGCGGCAAGGTACAGCCGGGCCAGCGCTTGCCTGCTGAGGCTGTGCTGTGCGAGCGCTACGGCGTGAGCCGCCCCGTCCTGCGCGAGGCCACCCGGGTGCTCGTCGCAAAAGGGCTGGTCGTGTCGAAACCGCGTGTCGGCAGTGTGGTGAAGCCGCGCGCGGATTGGCACATGCTTGACCCCGACGTCCTGTACTGGACGATCAACAGCGTGCCGAAAGGCGAGTTCTTCAGTTCGCTCCTGACCGTGCGTCGCGTGATCGAACCCGCGGCAGCGGCCCTCGCCGCCACGGCTGCGACAAGCGAAGACCTTGCACGCATTGCATCGGCTTACGAACAGATGGAACGTGCGGAAACCGCAAGCGCACTACTGGATCCGGACCTCGAGTTTCACCGCGCGATCATGGCGGCTTCTCACAACGACCTGCTGGCCTATATTGGCAACATGCTGTCGCTTGCCCTGTCGGAATCCATCAAGCTGACGAGTCGTCATCCCGACACGCATGCGCTTTCGTTGCCGCGTCACAAAGCGATTCTCACTGCAATCCAGAGCCGGGACCCACTGGGCGCGCGGCATGCCAGTCTGGTCCAGCTCGACAATGCGCGCGTGGACGCCGAGAGCGTTCTGGAAACCGGCAGCCAGTTTCAGACACAACCCTAATCCGAGCGTGGCGGCTCGCCCGCCCCATCGGGCAGAGCGTAGCAGGCGCCTTCCGCGCTTCATGTCCGGCTCCCTCCGGGCGTTAGCTCGATAGTCATACTATTAAAGCGTTACATAGTGCAGATCGTATCGACAAGGCATGACCCGCCGCCAACGAGCCAGACCTGTCCCGTCTTCGTGTTGCGCTGCACTGCCGAATACGCATACGGAACGCCGCGCTGCACCGCAAAAATTTAATTAGTCCGACTAGTTAAGGGTATACATCGATTAGTAGGTAAAAGGGCGTGATATAGCATTTTCTGGTGGGTAGTCATGCGTACGCGCGTGCACGTGGGTTTCATGAAAGGTGATGCCCGGCTCCGGTGCTTGTCTTGCCGGGGCTTTTCCTGCTTGCGCCGTCATGGACCGTGAAGTGTTCAACTATTGAGAAACGGGAGATTGAAATGGCGCAAGAGAAGGAAGACAAAGACGAAGTGCAAGGCATGCGTCGGGGATTGTTGCAGGGCGCGGGCCTGTCCGCGGCACTGGCGCTCGTGGGTGGTATGGGCGGCATGATCACATCGGCGCAGGCGGCGGAAGGCGGTTCGTTCCCGGCGCACAAGCGGTGGAAGATCGTGTTCGTCAACCATGTCACAACGAATCCGTTCTTCGTTCCGACGCAATACGGCATTCAGGATGCAACCGCCATGCTGGGGATGGACTACCAGTGGACCGGTTCGGCCAATGCCGACATCGGCGAAATGGTGAACGCGGTCAACGCGGCGATAGCCGGGAAAGCCGACGCCATCGCCGTGCCGATCGTCGACCCGAAAGCCTTCGATAAGCCCATCCAGGCCGCGCTCGACGCCGGCATTCCCGTCTTCGCCTATAACGCCGACGCACCGTCAGGTTCGACAAATCCGCGGCTTGCCTATATCGGTCAGGATCTCTATCTGTCTGGCTATCAGATGGGCGAGCGAATCGCGAACCTCATCGACAGCGGCCTCGTCGCGCTCTTTATCGCCACGCCGGGCCAGCTCAACATTCAGCCACGGCTTGACGGCGCAGCAGCGGCAATCAAGAAATCGGGCAAGAAGATCGACGTGCAGACCATCGCAACCGGCGCGACCGTCAACGAAGAGCTATCGAAGATCAAGTCCTTCTATCTCGGTCACCAGGATCTCAAAGGCATGTTCGCGGTGGACGCAGGCAGCACCCAGGGCGTCGCCGAGGTCATGAAAGAATCCAACCTGCCGTCCAAAGGCGTCCACGGCGGTGGCTTCGATCTGTTGCCGCGCACCGTCGATCTGATTCACGAGGGTTTCCTCGACTTCACGATCGACCAGCAACCATACGTGCAGGGTTTTTATACGGTCGTGGAGGCCTTCATCTTTCTCGCCTCCGGTGGACTCGTTGGGCCGGCCAATGTCAACACGGGCCTGAAGTTCGTCACCAAGGGCACCGTCGATCCTTACCTCACCACGTCGACGCGCTATGAAGGCAAGAGCACGAAGGCCCAGATCGTGCCACGCACGGGTGCGATCAAAGGGTGACATCTCCCGTGACGGACGTTCAAAAAACCGCGATACGTCCGAGGCGCTGGTCAGGCGCGCTCGGACGTTCCAGTGAAATTCGCATCTTTGCGGTTGCGTTGATCCTCTCTATCTACTTCGAGACGGTCAACCATGACTTCCTGCTGACCAGCGCGAGTCTTCAGAATCTCTCGCAGTTCATCGCCCCGGTCGCGATCATTGCCTTTGGCGAAATCATGCTGATGATCGGTGGAGAGATCGATCTTTCCGCCGGGATGGTCTTTGCGTTTGCGCCGTTCATCATGTATTTCGCCATCGAAGCCGGCTTGCCTGCATGGCTCGCGATATGTATCGGCGTTATTGCAGCGGGCCTCGTCGGATTGATTAACGGCGCGGTGACGGTGTATCTGCGCATCCCATCCTTCGTGACGACGCTCGGTACCTTGTTCTTCGTGAACGGCCTCACGCTGACGATCTCGCGGGGTACGCCGGTTTCGCCACCGGAGGATTCCGCGCTAGCTGCCTTCATGGGGGGATGGGGTTACAGCGAGATCATCTGGACGCTTGTTATTGCCGCTGTCATGCACGTGCTGCTTCGTCATACACGCTGGGGTTTGCATACGATCGCGTCGGGCGCAAATCCGCTGGGCGCAAGCGAAGCAGGGATACAGGTCAGGCGCCTGAAGCTCGGTAACTTCATTCTTGCCGCAGTGCTTGCCGGCTTGACCGGGATCCTCGAAGGTTTTCGTATCACGTCGATCGATCCGCAAGCGGGCGGTAACCAGATCATGTTTCTCGCCGTTGCCGCAGCCGTGATTGGCGGCACGCCACTCGCCGGCGGGTCGGGCACGATCATTGGTGGTCTGATCGGCGCGGCGGTGCTTGGCATTCTCAACGACGGCTTCACGCTGATCGGCATCAACGCCTTCACCTTCAACATGATTCTCGGCGCGGCGATCCTCGGGGCCATGATCTTCAACATCCACGTGGTTCGCCTCGCGCGCAAGGGAGAGTTGTGATGTCCGAGGTGCTCGAGGCGCTACGCGGCGAAGATATCGTCAAGCGGTTCGGCGCGGTCACCGCGCTCGATGGCGTGTCGCTGACGCTAAGACAGGGGGAAATCCTTGGCGTCCTTGGCGACAACGGCGCAGGCAAATCGACGTTGATCAAGATTCTGACGGGCTTTCATCAGCAGACCAGCGGCAAGCTATTTGTAGGCGGTGAAGAAACGTTGCTTCGCTCCGTTGATCACGCCCGTTCACTCGGCATTGAATGCGTCTACCAGGATCTGGCGCTTGCCAATTCGCTGAGCATCTATCACAACATGTTTCTGAACCGGGAAATCATACGTCGAGGGCCATTTCGCCTGTTGAACAATCGCGCAATGCGTGAGCGCGCCGCCGAGTGTCTTGAAGAAATCGGCGTGCATGTGCCTTCGGTCGACCTGCCGGTCGAGCAGCTTTCCGGTGGACAGCGGCAGGCTATCGCGGTCGCTCGCGCGGTCAATTCGAATGCGAAGATACTGCTGCTTGACGAACCGCTCGCTGCGATGGGCGCCCGCGAGGCGGGACTGATCATCGACCTGATCCTTCGGCTCAAGAGCAAAGGGGGCTTGTCTATCGTCATGATCATGCACAACTACGCCCAAACGCTCGACATCGCGGATCGCGTGATGCTGATGCAGCGCGGACGTGTCACTTACCAGCGGGAGGCGGCCAGCACGTCGGTCGAGGAACTGATGGATATCGTGCGACGCGAATATCGGGCAATGCGCGCAACGACGAACTGACACGAGACCGTCACATGTGTGAGCAGTCGGGTTGGGCCTGACCTTCCTACGCTTTCAGAAGCGGCGGACTCGGGTGAGCGAGACACACGCGAAAAAGAGCTATCGCTTCATGCCTCTTTGCTTTTGGGTACTTTCGCTCGCGTACTCGCAGGCGCATTCTTCTTCAATTTGCTCAGATTGAAATCAATCGCGGCGCGGACGAGAGCTTTTAGCGCACGCGCATTGATCTTATCGTCCTCGAAAAAGTCGATCGCCCGCCTCGCGTTGCCTTCGAGGCCCGCGTTGAACAGCTTGTCAGGATCGGCGAGGTGCGCTCCGTGGGCAAAGGTAAGCTTCACCTTCCCTTTGTGGGCGTTGGCGACCGCGATCATTCCGTCGCGAGACCACACCGGGCTTCCCATCCACTTCCATTCCTCGATGATCGCCGGGTCGGCCTCAAGGATGCTCTTGCGGATGCTGGCAAACGTCTTGCCACGCCAGTCTGTGATTTCTGCGATCAGTTGGTCAATGCGTTCTGACGGATTGATTGGATCGTTAGGCATCGAATTCGGGTCCCGTTTTATACGACCACCATAGGAATGCAGCGACTCCATGTTAGTGCATTTCAATCTCCTCGACCTCACGCACACCAATCAGCTCGCAAAGCATGTTGCGATAAGCAACGAATTCGTCCGTCGACATACGCGACAGTGAAATCGTGACGAAGTCCCGCTGTTCGTCGTCGTCCGGATGAACACTGATGTGCCTGAGCCGCGGACCGTCCTCGCCGAACAGGCGACAGAGCACCGGCAGCGTAATCGCCCCCCGATCCACCTGAAGGCGCAGCGCCCGACGCAACTTCCCTTTCATCCGCAACTGACGCGCGACAGGTTTAACCCACGTGAGTGTCGTCAGAATGATCACTGTTGCCGCCAACGCCAGCACGTAGAGTCCACCACCTGCCGCGAGCCCGATGCCCGCGACGGCCCAGACACTCGCCGCCGTCGTCAGCCCGCGCACCACCTCGCCGCGCAGCAGGATTGCGCCAGCGCCGAGAAAGCCGATTCCCGACACGACCTGCGCCGCGACACGTGATGGATCGAGGGCGACGTTCGGCATCGAGCGGGTGTCCTCGAAACCGAACGCCGAGACGATCATCACCAGCGAGGACGCCACGCACACCAGCATATGGGTGCGCAATCCGGCCGGAAACGCAAACCGCTCGCGCTCGTAGCCGATGACGCCACCTAGCACCGCGGCAAAGAGCAGCCTTGCGATCAGTTCGATATTGCCCGGCATCGCGTTCTCCTCCTGTTGTCAACCACCAGTCAGCCCCAAGGCAGGGTAAAGGTCTTCACGTTCGTGAAACTCTTCATCGCTTCCTGGACACCTTCTTTATGGCCCAGCCCCGAATCGATGTTCAGAACGTGCGCCGGATGCAGTACGTGCAGACAGCGCTGAGCAGTCCCACACATGCGATATAGAGCGCAATCCACCACGGCTGCAGGTTGCCGTAGTGCAGAAGCGCCGTTGCGACGAGCGGGGTGATCGAGCTGGAGACAATGCCCGACACCTGGTACACGATCGAGATGCCGCTATAGCGCACCCGCGTATCGAACAGTTCGCAGAACAGCGCCGCCTCGGGCCCGTAGACGAACGCGTAGATCACACCGAACACGATCACGATGGTGGCGGTCACGGCGGTGAGACTGGTCGAGTAATGAAAGACTGCAAGGGCTGGCCACGCACTCAGGCCGCAGGCCAGCGCACCCCAGCCGAACACCTTGCGGCGGCCGATCCGGTCCGACAGGCGCGACGCGATGGGAATCATGAACATCAGCACCAGTGCGGCGAGCGTGACGGCCACGAGGATCGCCGACTTCGCATAGTGATGGATGCCGATCAGGTAACTCAGCGCGAATACTGCATAGATGTTGAAAATCACACCGTCGATGTAACGCGCCCCCCAACCCAGGAACACGTTCCTGCGGTAATCGGTGAATACCTCGCGCGCCGGTACTTTCGCGACCGCATGCGTGTCGCGAATCTTCGCGAACGCGGGTGTTTCGACGATGCGCAACCGGATAAACATGCCCACAGCGACGAGCAGGATGCTGGCCATGAACGCGGCGCGCCAGCCCCATTGCAGGAAGGCTTCAGGAGTCAGCCAGGTCGTCAGCGCGGCCACCACGCCGCTGCTCAGGCACAGGCCGATTGCGAGCCCGATCTGTGGATAGGATGCGTACAGGCCGCGATGTTTGCGAGGCGCATACTCGAACGCCATCAACACCGCGCCGCCCCACTCGCCACCCAGGCCAATGCCCTGCAGCAGTCGCAATACGAGCAAACAGGCCGGCGCCCAGATGCCGATCGACGCGTAGGTGGGCAGCACGCCGATCAGGAAGGTGGATACGCCCATGATGGAAAGCGTGAGCACCAGCAATGGCTTGCGTCCGAAGCGATCACCGAAATGGCCGAAGATCACACCGCCGAGCGGCCGGGTGACAAAGCCGACTGCGTACACCGTATAGGCCAGCATGGTGGAAACGAAAGCGTTCCCCGTCGGAAAGAAAAGCTTGTCGAATACGAGCCCGGTGATCGTGCCGTAGAGGAAAAAGTCGTACCACTCGACGGTTGTGCCGATCAGACTGGCGAGGGCAACCGACTTCACAGACCTGGCGTCGACGTGAGCCGCAGCGCCTCCTGCAATATCCACTGCTTCCATTGCTTGTCTCCTGATAGTTGCCGGGCCCGTGACGTCATCTGACGCCCGCTGCCTCGGCACTTGCCGTTCATGCGGCTTTTGTTGTGCTGCAAGATACGCCGGTGCGATACCGGATGTGTCTTTTCCTCCTCTATCACCGTTCGGTGATGCTGATCCCGTTGCCTCGCTGCCGCCAGAACGTCAGGCCGCCGCTGCGATGAAATTGCGGCCGCGCGGTCCGCTCAATGCGTGCGCGATCATCCGGTCCGATTCCTCGACACTGACGCCGTAGCTCGAGAACGACGTTTGCACACCGAGCGCTTCGAGGAAATCGGTCAGGTAATCCCGCGCATCAGCCAGCGGGCACGGAAAGACTTTCGCGAGCACGGCGTCACGCGCAGCATTTTTTCCAAGCGCGAGATCCAGCACCATCGGCAGCGTGAACGAACACGCGATGCCATGGGGCAGACCGTGATGGATCGTCATCTCATACGAAATGGAATGGGCCAGTGCGGTCTTGGTGTTCGAAAACGCGAGCCCCGCCTTGAGCGCTGCGAGCGAAGCCCGTTCGCGTAGCGTCCGGTCCTGCAGATTCACGACGAGTTCCGGCAGCGTGGCCAGCATGTCGCGCGCGGCCGACACGGCGAATTCGTCGGAGATCGGGTTCGCATTGACGTTCCAGATCGCTTCGAGCGCATGCGATAGCGCATCGAGACCACTCTGCACGGTGACCGAGTGCGGCAGCGACAGCGTGAGGTCCGGATCGACGATCGCGGCCTCCGGCCACGTCTGCGGGAGCTGCAGCGAATACTTGCGCTGCTTGATCGTGCGGTCCCAGATCGTCGCCCACGGTGTCACTTCGCTACCCGTGCCAGCGGTAGTCGGCACGGTGATGAGCGACTTCACGCGCGGCGGGGTGAACGGCTTGCCCGTGTCGAGCAAGGTCAGCAGTTCAGCGAAATCACCGCTCGCCGTTCCGACCATCAGCGCTTTCGCCGTGTCGAGCACGCTGCCGCCGCCGATCGCGACCACGACCGGGCAATCCTCGTGCTTTCGCCAGAAATCGCGGTACAAACCGGCGAGATGGGTGACGTCCGGATTCGGCTGGACGTCGTCGATCACTGCAACCACGCTGTCGCCGCACAACTCCCGCACACGTTGCACGAGCCCGATCTGCGCCGCCTCCGCGAATGTCACGACCACGGCGCGGCGGCCGTTAAGAATCTCAGGCAGCCGCTCGATACAACCGGGCCCAAAATTCACCTCTACAGGATTCCAAAAGACACCGTTCATCGTCTCCCCTCGTTTGATGGGTGTTCGTTACGGATGAATTATGGGAAACATCGATGTATAGTAAAAATACAAATATTTCTGTCGATGTATTCAACCAATCTATGCGACTCACTCAATTGCGCTCGTTTTACGCCGTGGGCAAACATGGCAGCGTGACGGCCGCCGCGCGGGCGTTGCACGTCAGCCAGCCGACGGTTACAACGCAGGTGCGGGATCTGGAGGAGAGCTACGGGGTGGAGCTGTTTCATCGCAGCGGCCGTCGGATCATCCTGTCCGCGGCTGGGGAAACCCTGTTTGCGATTGCCCAGCGGATGTTCGGTAACGAACAGGAGGCAATCGACTTTCTGAAGGAATCGGCGGGTCTGAGCACCGGAATCATCCACGTGGGCGCGGTCGGGCCGCTCCATGCAATGGAAATTGTCGCGGCGTTCCATCTTCGCTACCCGGGATTGCGCGTATCGATCCGGCTCGGCAACTCGGAGGAAACCGTGCGCGGCCTGTTGTCGTATGAAACGGACGTCGCGGTGCTGGCGCAATACGGCGAAAACCCCCTGCTTCATTACGTGCCCTATCGTCAGCACCCGCTGGTCATCATCGTTCCAGCGACGCATCGGCTGGCGCGCCGGCGCAGCGTCCGTCTGGAAGAGCTCCGCAACGAGCCGATGATCATGCGCGAGCCGGGTTCCACCACCCGCAAGGCACTGGAAGACGCACTACGCCGGCACGGCATCGAACCAAACTTTGCGCTGGAAGTGGGCAGCCGTGAGGCCGTGCGCGAAGCGGTCATATTTGGGCTCGGCGTAGCGGCAGTCTCGGAGCGCGAACATGTCGACGACTCGCGACTGCGCAAGCTGACGATCCAGGGCGAGCAAGTGCTGACTCACGCGCACGTCGCCTGCCTCGCCGAGCGTAAAGCCGCGCGGCTCGTGCAGGCTTTCCTCGAGGTGGTCAATCAGGTATTGATCGAAAAAGGCGCCGAGGCCGCCCCGAGCCAGGCGCGGTAGATGGCCGAGCATGGCCGCGTCTGGCCCGATGCCGAACTTCCGTAGGTCAGAACAGCGTATGGAGGCCCACGCGCACGAGCAACTGATTGGGACCGCTTGACGAGTCGTTCGGGTCGTTAAGCCCATTGACCAAAGCCTGTGCACCGGCGTTGGTGCGCTGATAGACCGACATCAGATACACGGAGGTGCGCTTCGATAGCGCATGATCAAGGATCGCGGAGATCTGATGCGCGTGATTGTTATTCAGCACATCGTTACCCTTCATGTACATATAGGCTGCGCCCACGCTCCAGTCAGGGCGTAAGTAGTAGACCACGCCGCCGGAAGTCTCCGCGATCGCCCCACCCTCGACCGTGTTGCGCACCGTTGTGACGATACCGTTGAAGATGAACCCCTCCCAGTTGTAGTGGGCGCCGATGCCCCAGTTGCGAATGCCGATTTCGCCGATTGCCGTGACGTATTTGACATCGGTGTAAGCGGCATTGAAGCCGAACGCCGCACCGACATAGTTCAAGCCGAAACTGCTTGAATTCCCCGTTCCAATCGAACCCGCCACATTGCCAAAGCCGTACATCGCGCCGAAGCTCCATCCCGCGTACGTCGGGCTCAGGTACTTGACGGAATTGGCGATCCGCTCGGCCGCCATCCGGTCCCAGTCGAAGTCGCCGGTTGGGTTGTCTGGAATGCCCAGTTTGGTGAACGGCCCTGCGCGAAAGCCATATAGGTGCCCCGCGTCCGCCGCGGGATCGTTGCCGCCAGAGAACAACGAATCGGTCATGAAATCGTACTGATTGCCGAGCGTCAGACGGCCCAGATGGTCACTGTCCAGCCCCACGTACGCCGTACGGGAAAACAGGCTCTGGCCGTGTAAAAGACTGCCGTTGTCGATGGAGAACTGGGTCGTCAATTCGAATACCGCCCGGTTCCCTCCGCCAAGATCTTCCACGCCGCGAAAGCCTAGCAGCGTCGGACGGTTGATGCCGTCGTCCGTCCGCAGATTGCTGTGGCCGTTCTGGTTGCTGACATAGGTCAGCCCGACGTCGAGCAAGCCATAGATCGTCACGCTGCTTTGCGCATGCGCGGGCAATGCCGCGTTCCCAAGCATGGCCAATACGGTGTACGACAGCTTAGTTTTCATCCGCGTCTCCGCTTTTTTGACGGTTTCTTTTCCAAAGAACGGCGCTGCTTGCCGTATCTCTTTCAAGGCACGAACGACACTGATTAACTTACTGCATTTTCCAGTGAATCATCGGGTCTATATGGGGCAGATTGCTTGACGGTTGAGGCGACGCTCAGGAATGTCCGACTAAGGCTACGTTGCGTTATTCGCCGCGTCTTTGCATGATGCCACCGCGCGACAAAGCGGCGGTTTGGCTGTTGCGGCACACGAAGTAGTACTCTTCGGTACGGAATATGGAACAAGGGCAATGTCGCACCCCTCCATGGCGGCTTTCATTGCCATGACGACATGTCCAAATGAAGCCCTCTTCGGCGCCGAAGTTTGGTCTATGCCGGCAGCGCCGAACCCGTCCGGCCACGCATCTTTGCGAATGAGGGTAATACGGTCAGCCAACGATATCACTTCAGGAGCCAGGCCAATGGGAAGCACCAGCGCAGTTGCGGCGGCGGCAGTCGCCTTCGTCGGCAGTCACTTTCTCTTGTCCCATCCGTTGCGCAGCCGTTTGGTCCGCGCAATTGGCGAAGCCGGGTTCCAGGGTGTCTATTCGCTGGTTGCGTTCCTGACACTCGGCTGGCTGATCGTGGCCTATCGGAAGGCGCCCCTGACCGCACCGCTATGGCCGGTAGGAAATGGGCTCTGGGCAATTGCGACCGTGGTCATGCTGATCGCGTCGATCCTCCTGATGGGCTCTCTGATCCGCAACCCAGCGCTTCCCACCGGCGGCCGGCCCGCCACATTCCCGGAAACGGCGCGCGGCGCGTTCGCGGTGACGCGGCACCCGATGATGTGGTCGTTCGCACTTTGGGGGTTATGCCACATCGCGGTGTTCCCGGTGGCCAAGAACATCGTCCTCGCAGCGGCTATCGTCCTCCTCGCACTCGTCGGCTCCGCATTGCAGGACCGGAAGAAGGAGCAACTCCAGCCCGATCTCTGGCCCGAATGGGAATCGAAGACGAGCTACCTGCCGTTCGCGGCGATCGCCGCTGGCCGTGCGCGGCTGGGCGGATTCGGCTTGCACGCGCTGTTGGGTGGCCTCGTCGTCTGGCTCGTGGCGACCTGGGCTCATATGCCACTCGCCGGCTGGGCTGCGGGCATCTGGCGCTGGCTGTAGCCGCAACCGGGGCTCGTGCCCTGCATGACGCATTTATTCATAATGCATAAACACGGAGCATCGCAAAGCCCGCCACCGCACGCTCAGGCCTACGGCTTCACGACGACCGTCCCAAAGTATTCCCCGCTGATCACTCGCGCCAGGGCGTGAGGCGCATGGTCGAGTCCCGCAATGATTTCGTGCGGAAAGCGAATGCTGCCCGCTCCTAGCCACTGGGCGAACTGGTCGATCCACTCTGCATGCACGTGAGGATCATCGTCGGCACTGTAACCGCGCAACGTAATCTTCTTCAGAAGAAGCTGGATGGAATCCAGCTCGACCGGCGCGGTTCGGCCCGGACCGCGGGTCGCCAATTGCCCCGACAGCGCGCCGAGAATCACGACGCGTGCCCCGACGCGCGCGGTGGCAATGGCCGCCGCCAACTGCTCGCCTCCGACGTTATCGATAAAGACGTCGATGCCTTGGGGGGCCGCCTCGACGAGTTGCTCGACGATCGGCGTGGCCCCGCGGAACACCGCCGCGTCATACCCCAACTCGGACACGAGGCGGGCAGCCTTTTCTTTGGAGCTGGTGCTGCCGATAACGCGGTCCGCGCCGAGCAATCGCGCGATCTGTCCGGCCATTGAGCCGATCGCGCCCGCCGCACTGGAAATGAATACGGTGTCGCCAGCCCGGATCTGCACGCCGCGCGTGAGCGCTGCATAAGCCGTCCATCCATGCCCCAGATACGCGACCGGGTCAGGCAATCCAGGCTCTACGGGCCGGCACTGTGCGATGGGCACCGTCGCGTATTCGCGCCAGCCCCGAAAGTGCAGGACCAGATCACCCGGGGACAACCCGCTGCCTGCGGGTGCTGAGACGATCTCACCGAACGCTTCGCCCGCGAGGGTCTCGCCCTCGCGCAGCGCCGGAAACGGCACGCCTTCCACATCTTCGGCCCCTTTGCTGATCATCATGCGCAGCGAGGCCGATACGAGGAAGTAGCGATTGCGAACAAGCGCCTCGCCATCCGCTGGTATTGGCAACGGAACCGTGACGATTTCGAAGTTGTCGGCGCTGGGCAGGCCATCGGGTCTGGCCTTTAGTCGAACTTCGCGGCAGGTGTCAGGTATCGCGCTCATCTGAGCGTCCTCGAGAGATGGGCGTGCTTCGTTGAATCAAGCGCGCGTGATAATGTGAGCAATTGGCTCATATTCACTTGAGGACAACGATTTGGCTACTCGCATTCCCGCGCGCGCCTTAACCATGCGCAAAGCCCCGCGGCAAGCGCGTTCGCGCGCCACGGTCGAGGCTATTCTCACGGCAGGCGCTCAGCTTTTGGGGCACCGGGGCTGGGCTCGATTCACGACCAACGAGGTCGCCGAGGCCGCCGGCGTGAGCATTGGGTCGCTGTACCAGTACTTTCCAAACAAGGGCGTGTTGGTAGAGGCCATCACGACTCGTCATTTCGACGAGGTTCTCGCGGTACTACACGCGATCGACGACGAGACAATGCCCATCGCACTGCGCGTCGAGCAACTGGTCCGCGGCATGATCGGAGTCCATAGCATCAACCCGGCACTCCATCGCGTGCTGCTTGAGGAGGCGCCCCACATTGAAGGTTTGAAGTCCGCTCACGATACGTTCGGGACAGAGTATCTCCGACGCTACACGGCGCTGGTCGCTTCGTCCGGGAACCGCCGTGGCCGCGAATCGGTTGCCGTGGCCGCACAGGTCCTTTCCTCTGCCGTTGCGGGCGTCATTCACGACGCCGCACACAGGGGCACCTTAGGAACGCCAATCCTGAAGCGAGAGCTTGTGGGGATGATTACCGCGTATTTGCTCAGCCAGTACTAGCTCTGCCGTGTGTCTTGTCGGCGCCGTCACCGCCGCGGTTGGCGCGTCTTGGCCCCGTCCGTGAAAGGGAGATTAAGCGTAACTCTCCGTGATGCGAACGAACACACGGACAAACAGTACCGGAAATCTCTAGAGTTGAAGAATCGTCGGTCAATCCTGACTGGCGACGCTGCGCTGGCCATTCGGCGTAAGGTCAACCTAAGGAAAAACAAATGCGAACGTCTCTTCATAAGGAAATATCGACCGATTGCGACGGTCACGGCACGCTTGGTCCGCACTCCGATAGTGCGCCTTTGGCGCTCAAACACACCATTCATCCCGAAGAAATACGGGACAATTTGCCCGCCAATCAAGGCGGCATTGGTTTTTTATTTCACGCTACGGATTGGGATACGCTTTCATTTTCATTTCACAATGTAAAACACAGAAACGCGTCATTCGAGGAGGAGCTTTGGAAAACAAGACCTTTCATTGCATCGCCTATCTATTCCGGATCGCAAATCATAGGGGCCAATATCGCGTGTCCGGTTCCCCTTGAGTTATGGCTCGGAAGTCCACGTGGTATCAAGCGGTTTCGCGAGACGCAATTTTTCCCGGCGCTTGAACTGGCAAGGCAGGCGGGATTGAACATGGTGGCAATGGGCGCCTCCACGCCTTATGCCTGCAACTATGGCGCGCTCCCGCGTCATACCAAGCCGCCTCATATCACAACGGGTCATGCGGCTACCGCCGCGATGCTGAAAGACTGGGCTATTCACTGCTGCAATGAACTCGACCTCGAATTCGGCAGGACGAAGCTCGCCTTATTTGGCGCAGCCGGACGGCTCGGCACGACGGTCGCTAAATACCTGCTCTACAAAGATGCGCCGAAAGAGCTTGTTCTGATCGATTTGCCGGACAAGGTGAACCTGCTCACGGAGCAAGCCCGGGAACTGATGGCAGCGGATCTGATGAGACGCACCCGGGTGTCCGTGCACACCTTCAGCCCGGACACCCCACTGCCGAAGTTCGATGGTGCAATCCTCGCCAGCAGCACGAGTGTTCCCTACCTCACCGCTTCTGACCTCAAACGGGCACAGTTCTGGATTGACGACTCCCATCCCCGGGCAGCAAGCGTCGAAGCTGAACTCGCGTCACGGGCTCATACGCTATATATTGAATGCTTCGCACGTGGTCCTGCCGGACTCAACACCGTGTTCCCGTTCAGACTGCCGACCACCCGCGATTGCTACACCTGTTTCGCCGAAGGCTACGCAGCCTGGCAGGAAGGCATCGCTTCCGATTTCATCGTCGGTAGCCCGCCCGTGTGGTCCGTTTCATATACTCACGGTCTTCTGAAGAAGTACGGGTTTTCGGTCGGACCTTTCCACGGTAAAAACGGATCGGCGATCACCCCGGACGCCCAGCATCGTGGCAAGCATGAACTGATAGGGTCGTGAACGGCATTGGAGGCCAGATGGTGATACCGCGCGAGAGCATGCGGGATATGCTGGAACGAAGCCGGCTTGCAATTCGATGGGGGGGCGCACTCGGCCTCCTGTGCCACCCCATTTACTACGTCGTCTGGACTTATGTCCTGCCACAGCCGTACGACAGCCTGTTCCTTCGATTGAGTGCGGCAGCCGTCTGCATTCCATTGATTTTTCAGGCGCGTTGGCCACAGCGGTTTAACCGCCTCCTGCTGATCTATTGGCATTGCTGCCTGATCTACGTATTGCCGTTCGTCTGTACGTTCCTCGCGATCAGAAATTCATTCTCCACCATGTGGATGATGACCGAAGTCATGATGATCTTCATTATGGCGCTGTGCATCGATAACCCATTGTTGCTACTGACCTGCATAGGCATTGGCGTACTTTCCGGCAGTCTGGCTGCGGTGATCACCTCGCCTGTGCCGATCGTTTTAAGCCCGGCCAATCAGTCGGATCTCGCCTTGCTGCCGGTTGTCGTGTTGTGCAGTATGGCTTTCAGTTATGCAATCAGCAAAGGACGCATCTTTGTTGAAAAGAACCGGGCATTAAAGGCGCTCGCGGGCTCGATCGCCCATGAAATGCGGAATCCCCTTAGCCAGCTGAAGCACGTTCTGGATCGCGTGGAAGAAGCGCTGCCCGCGACAGCAGAATCCAACCGGGCGCCGGCGTTGTCGCAGGACAGTGCGGCACTGCTCTATCGCCATCTCGCCCACGGTCAATTGTCCATTGAGCGAGGCCTGCGCATCATCGCGATGACACTGGACGAGGTCAGCGCAAAGCCCATCCGCTCAGACTTCCTCACGTATCTGAGTGCGGCGGTTACCACACGTAAAGCATTGGACGAGTATGGCTTCGGTGATAAAAAGGAGCGCAGTAAGGTCAGGCTCATGGTGCTGGAAGATTTCACGTTCAAGGTCGACGAAACCGTCTATCTGTTCACCCTGTTCAATCTGATCAAGAACGCGCTCCATCACATTGTCACGCATCCTTCAGCAACGCTCACACTCACGGTCGACCGGCAGTCGGTTATCGTTCGTGATACAGGCCCCGGCATTTCACCCGAGATTCTGCCGCATCTGTTTGAGCCGTTCCGTACCGCAGGAGATGCGGCGGGAACGGGGCTAGGCCTAGCCTACTGCCAGCGCGCGATGCGCGCATTCGGCGGCACCATTAGCTGCCGGTCGGAAGTTGGAAAATTCACGCAATTCACGCTGCAATTTCCAGGCGTATCGGAGAGCGAAGTCGCCGATCACGAGCGCACGATTTTTGAACGTGCCATTCCAATCTTCAACGGGAAGCACATCCTCCTCGTCGACGACGACGCCGGTCAGCGGGCGGCAACCCGTCGCGCGTTTTTGAAAGTGGGCGCACAGGTAAGCGAGGCGGAAAACGGGGAGATCGCGTTGACCATGCTCCGTCAGTCCTCTCTCTACGACCTCGTATTGATGGACGTCAATATGCCGATTCTCGATGGCTACACGACCACCGAGAAAATTCGTGCCGATCGTGAATACCCGAACTGGAATGTTCTGATCGCCGCCTACACGGCAGAGCCGGGCAATGTGGTACGCGTGCTCGCCAGACGAGCCGGCATGGACGACATCATCAGAAAGTCCTCGAACGTGGTGGAATTGATCACCTCGCTCCAGACGCTCTTCGAAAACGGCAATCGGCACCATCTGAGCCAGCGATTCGACGGGTTCGCCGGCAAATTGATCCTGGTGGCGGACGACGACACCTACAGCAGGCTGGTTACCAAAGCCTATCTGGAGCGATTCGGCGCGAACGTTGTCGAAGCCGAACACGGGCAGGCCGTACTGGCTCAGCTACAGGAGGACGATACCGTTGATGCCATCGTCCTCGATATGAATATGCCCGGAATGGGCGGCGTGGAAACAACCGCGTTAATTCGCGCCCGCACCGACTCGTACGCCCACGTGCCGATCATTGCCTTGACCAGCCAGTCCGATATCGGTGCTGTACAGGCATGCCTGGATGCGGGCATGAACGAGATTATGGTGAAACCTGTGCAGGTTGGTTCTCTTTATGCCGGTCTTGCAAGACAGTTTTCCCAGCAACGTGGCGTATTGAATGCGCCGGCGGAAGCAGATCTATCACAAACGCCGGCTAAACCTATCGGCAAGCTTTCGACAATTGAGGAGGGTGGTCTGCTCGACGAGAAACACCTCGAAGAACTCGCGGCGCTTGATCTGTTGGACCAATCGTTCCTGAATGGCATTGAGCAGATTCGCTCGCTTGTGGCGCGACTCCCTATCAGCGCAGCAGCCCTTGACCTCAAATCGCTGCACGGAGAATTGCACCTCCTCCTTGGGATCAGCGGCAATATCGGAGCAAAAGCTTTGCATCAGTTCGCGAGGCAGATTTATCCGCGGATAGTTGAAGGCGCATGGCCTTCGGAGCCCGACTGGCTTGCGCGAATTTGTACACTGGGCAGCCGTTCAGCCGACGCGCTGCAGACCTATTTCGCTTCTGACAAAGCGAGCCGCGATCATCGGGACGTTCTGAACGATTGATAGCCCACGAGCATCATGCGGGTTCGTCGACAAGACTCAAATGGCTACTGGAAAAGCACCCTTCGCTCATGCCGGATGCATTCCCGGTCAATGAGAAGATTTCGATCTCATTTCCACACCATCTGACTGTCGGGCGACGCCTTGTCGTGATCGGTGTGCATTCGACTTTTTAAACTGGGAAAACCCATCGTTACTGTGGTGCCATCACCCAATGCGGAATCTATCCGGAGGCGCCCACCAAAAGATTGCATGATGCGATTGCAGAAGATCATGCCCATACCGTGCCCGCCGGCCCCGGCGTGAGTCGTGACCGGATCGAGCAATAAACGCGCTTTTATCTCCGGTGCAATCCCCGGCCCGTTGTCGCGAACACGGATCTCCGGTTCGGGGCCACCTGCCACTTCGAGGTGCAACGAAGGGGCGGTTGAACCGTCGAGCGCACGCAAGGCGTTGGACAACAACGAGGAGAGGACGAGCGCCACGCAATTGGGCATTGCGCGCACAACAAAATCCCCTTGCACGTCGACCTGTATCCAATCGCGCTGCAAACCCTTAAACGGATAGGTATCGAGCAAGGTAGCGATCAATCGTGTCGCCTTGACCTCGCGAAGTCCACTGCTCGATGCAGACTGCTGGCCGCCACTTTTGTGCACCGTCGCCCAGAACGACGAGATCAGCGTCAGGCAGTACTGCGCGTTGTTAAGCATGGACGTTGCGGCGTGGCCAATTTCCTTTTGGCGCTCCGGATCGTATTGCTCAGCAACGTCGGACTCGACGGAACGCGCAAAAAGCGAGATCGCTGCCAGTGGCGTATTGAGTTCGTGAGCGAGGAAAGCAAGCGTCTCATCCATCGCCAATAACTGTTGTTGACGCGCTTCCCGCTCGGTATAGCGTGCGGTCGCCAGTTTCAGGACCTCGCGCACCGATTCCGTCCGAAGCGGCTTCTCCAGGATACGGAATATGTCGCCGGTGTTGACCGTCTGCAACAGCATGTCCTTGTCGGCGTAGGCGGTCACCAGTATGCGCACGATTTG
Organism: Paraburkholderia sediminicola; assembly: GCF_046027825.1. Classification (GTDB taxonomy): domain Bacteria; phylum Pseudomonadota; class Gammaproteobacteria; order Burkholderiales; family Burkholderiaceae; genus Paraburkholderia; species Paraburkholderia sediminicola_D. The sequence goes on along the minus strand of NZ_JAQQDU010000018.1, from coordinate 18,021 downwards.
CGGATACTCCTGCGCCACCTGGCGCAGCAGATCATCGCCATCGCGCCCCGGCATACGGAAATCGGTCACCAGTACGGCAATCTCTGGCCCGTACTCGCTGAGCACGGCAATCGCCGCGTCTGCGCTATGCGCCACATGCACACAGTAGTCCTCACGGATTGCACGTGCGAAGTGGTTACGCGACATCTCGTCGTCATCGACGAAGAGAACGGAAAACGGCGGTTGCATCGTGTCACTCATCGTGTTCCCAGCAGGTCGCGGCAGGCCGAACGTGTTCCGTTACGGGACTGCGCATCAATCCACGGATTCCTTTTATGCTAACTGGATGGACTGTCAGGTCTTCTGCTATTGCTGTGACGGCGTCGCAGCCGCTCACAGGTGCGCCTCCGCTGAGCTACATGTCGACAGTAAGCGAGCTCATTGGTAAGCAAAGCACGAATTTATTCTACCATTCAAGGTTAGTAAAACGCCGACGGCAGAACAGGAGGATTACATCTATTCGCGCAGCAATTTTCCATATAATCAGGATGTTACTGACGAAGCTCAAAGTCTGCGAAACGAACTGAAAAATTCAATGTGGACGCTGCCGGGCAAGCACTTCATTTCGGCCGAACTGCGCCCGCTATGCAGCGACGTCAGTCTGCTTGCGAAAGCTGGAATACGTTCCCTTCCGGATCCTCTCCGTCACACATCAGTTGGGCAAAGCCGTCATAGCGCTTCAGGTTGCGCATCGGGACACCGGCATTCACCAGTTTCTCGCGCAACGCCGGCAACCCTGACTGCATCGAGAAAACGATCTTGGAATTCGAGGTGTTGGCCCCGGGTGGATGGTCACGATAGGGCTCACCGACACGGTGTAAGGCGATCTCGACCTCTCCCGCCTTGAGTACAACCCAGTCACCTTCAATGTCTTCCGTGACGGAAAGACCAAAATGGGTCTGATAGAACGACTTCAGCAATGCAACATCGCGGACATACAGGATCAATCTCGTCATGGAGACGGACATTGGATTCTCCGAAAGTGATTGCGGCCGGGCTGAGGCAACCGAACCCTTGCAAGCGGCTTAGAATTGTCGAGGATCTCGACACCGATGTCGAATCACCGCTCGCGCATGCCGGGTAATCGCGCCGATGCCTGTGGCACAAGCTGGGAACGACGCGCGTTCTCGGAACGTCTCATCTCCTCTGGAAATGCAAATGAACGACTCATCCGCTTTTCGCCCTGCACTTGAGCACGCACTGAACCACTCGTTGGCACATCTGGAACACCTGGAGCATAGCCCTGTTGCAGCCAGCGCGAGTCTGCAAACGTTGCGCGAGCGCCTGGTGAAGCCGCTCAACGGCGAGGGCATGTCCGCTGAGCAGGTGATTGATGAGCTGGTCGATGACACGGCCGGCGGCATCATGGGGAGTGCCGGCGGGCGATTTTTTGGTTGGGTCATCGGCGGATCGTTGCCCGCGGCGCTGGCAGCGGACTGGTTGACGAGCGCCTGGGATCAAAACGCAGCATCGTATGCATGCGGCCCCGCAGTGGCGGTCATTGAGGAAGCGTGCGGAGACTGGCTGAAAGATCTGCTTGGTTTGCCGGATCACGCCAGCTTCGCGTTGACGAGCGGTTGTCAGATGGCGCACGTTACCGCGCTGGCGGCAGCGCGAAACGCATTGCTCACGAGGCGAGGTTGGCAGGTTGAACGGGACGGCCTGTTCGGCGCACCGAAAATCCGCATCCTGAGCAGCGATCAATTTCACGGCAGCATCACGCGAGCAGCGCGCTTGCTGGGGATGGGAACAGGCGCGGTGACAGGACTGCCGGCCAATCAGGCGGGCCAACTGGACGCGGCAATGCTTGAACAGGCGCTGCAAAACGCCCCCGACACAGCCACGATTGTCTTGCTGCAGGCAGGCGACCTCAACATTGGTGCGTATGACTGCTTCGCCGACCTGATTCCGCTCGCGCATCGCTACAACGCGTGGGTTCATGTCGACGGTGCTTTCGGCCTGTGGGCCAACGTCAGCGCGCGTTATCAACATCTGCTGTCCGGCGTCGAGCATGCCGATTCGTGGGCAACCGACGGACACAAATGGCTGAACGTGCCGTATGACAGCGGTTTTGCCTTCGTCGCGCATCCTGAGGCGCATCGCAACGCGATGTCCTACGAGGCAAGCTACATCTCGCACAACGATCAGGTCCGCGAACAAAAGGACTGGAATCCGGACTGGTCAAGACGCGGGCGAGGGGTGGCGCCCTATGCCGCGCTGCGACAACTGGGCCGTCAAGGTGTCGTCGCTTTGATCGATGGCTGTTGCGATGCCGCGCATAGCCTCGTGATGGGCATCGCCGCGCTTCCCGGCGCCGAACTGGTGTGGGAGCCCCAAATCAATCAGGGCCTGGTTCGCTTTCTGGATCCGCGGCCGGAAGCCTCAGAGAGCGACCACGACCGATGGACTGACGCGGTGACCAGTGCCGTTCTGGTGAGCGGCGAGGCGCTATTCAGCAACACGACATGGCGAGGGAAGCGTTGTATGCGAGTGTCGGTATGCAACTGGCAAACCAATGCGCAGGATGTGGCGCGTGCAATCGCAGTGGTAGCACGGGTATTGCGAGAGCGGACTGCGTAACGGAACGTTGAAACGCCAACGACTCAGGACTTGCGTGTATTAGCCTGGACCGGGGCTGACAGATGGCCTGAGAAGCGAAGCACGGGTCACCGCAATGACGGACGTTTCCGATGGGAAATGCCCTTCGACGCGCTGGGCGAACCCACCGTCCACATTCGAGCGCGCGAGGGTTCCGCCAGGCCGTCCGCCCCGTCCCGCCGACACCGTGTGGCAGGTAGCGCCCCGTTCCGGCCCCGTCCTGGCGGCGCACGCACGACGAAGAGAGCATCCGCAAAGTCACCAACAGTCGCCATCAGGCTCAAATGTTATTATCGGAAACACGACCCGCCTCCCAAGGCGCGCATTCAAGCTGTTGGCCCCCATGGACATCCACCTCACCAAACCCGCCGATCCATCGACAACCGACCTCGGGCGCCGCGTCCGCGCCGCCCGTCAGGCGCAGGACTTGACGCTGGAAACCGCGAGCCGGCTCTGCGGCGTCTCCCGCTCGACCCTCTCCAAAGTCGAAAACGGCCTGATGTCCCCGACTTTCGACGTCCTGCAGAAGATCGTTCTCGGCCTGAAGATTGAAATCGGCGAGCTATTCGGCTCGACACCCAAAGTCAGCGCCAGCGGCCGCCGCGCGCTGACCCGCAAAAATGAAGGCCAGCGCCACGCCTATCGCGGTTATCAGATGGAGTTGCTCGCCACGGATCTGGCGCACAAAGCGATGTTGCCGTTCCGCATCCGCATCTCGGCGCACACGCTCGACGCGTTCGACGACTGGGGCCGTCACGAAGGCGAGGAATTCCTGTACGTGATCAGCGGCAGCGTGTGCCTGTATTCCGAGTTGTACGCACCGACGCATCTGAACGCCGGCGACAGCCTTTACTTCGACAGCCGCACCGGTCATGCCGCGGTCTCCACCAGCGAAGAAGACGCTGAAGTGCTGTGGATGGCGACCAGCGCCGACATCCCGCAGACATCGGCCACGGCAGAACCGACGAAAAAATAACGAAGGCGCCGGGACCGCGCCGCGCCACGTCTCAACGCCCAAGCGAGAACCAAAGCGACAGCACCTCAAGGACGCGCCGCCAACGCCCGCTGCGCCAGTTGGGCAATATGAATCGCGTGTTGCCCAGTGCCGTGTTCGATCTGCTCACGGCAACTGAAGCCATTGGTCAGCACAATCGTTTCCGCGTTCGCCGCTGCGGCGGCGCGCACAGCCGGAAACAGCGTGTCCTCGCCGATTTTCTCCGAAAGCGCGTGATGCGCTTCGTTAAAGCCGAACGACCCCGCCATCCCGCAGCATCCTGTATCGAGCAGTGTCCACTTCACCCCGAGCTTGTTCAGCAGCGCAGTATCGCCCTGCATACCGAACAGCGCCTTCTGGTGACAATGTCCATGCACGATCACATCCGCTGCAAGCGTCGGCCAATCAAACGGCTGACGCGCGACGAAATCGGAGAACAGAAAAGTTTGCGCCGACAGTTTTTTCGCCAAAACATGACCGGGAAGCTGCTTCAGCAACTCATCCTTGAACACCGATAGGCAGCCGGGCTCAAGACCGACCAAGGGCACACCCGCAGCGATATCGTCGCCGAGGTCATCGAGAATCGTGGTCAGCAAGGCGCGCGCACGGTCGAGCAAACCAAAGTCATACAGCGGACGTCCACAACACAAGCGGTTCTTCGGCAGCACGACGTGCCACCCCATTTGTGTCAGCACATCGGCAGCGGCCTGTGCGATCTCGGGCGTGAAGTGATCGTTGAAGGTATCGACCCACAGGATGACTTTCCTGACTTCGAGAGGCGCACGGGCGTCGCCCTCAACCTTAAGCGAGCGTCGAGCAATCTGCCGATACGTCTCTTCAGCAAACTTCGGCAACTCACGCGCCTGCGCGACCCCAGCAACCCACTTGCCCACCGCAGCCAACCCCGGCGCCGACGTCATAAAATTCGTCAACCGCGGAAACCTTGCCACCCACGGCGCCCACTCGCCGATCCGGCCCATGAACAACGCCTGACGCGGCCGACGATTCATCTCGTAGTAATGCGAAAGAAATTCAGCCTTGTATGAAGCCATATCCGTATGCGTCGGGCAATCGGATTTGCAACCCTTGCACGCGAGGCAGGTATCGAGCGCCTCTTTCACTTCGCGGCTTTGCCAGCCATCGGCAATCACGTCACCTTGCAGCATTTCCCAGAACAGATGCGCGCGGCCACGCGTCGAGTACTTCTCTTCACGCGTCGCGCGATAGCTCGGACACATCGTGCCGCCTTCGAGCGAGCGGCACTTGCCCATGCCGATGCATCGTTCAATCTCACGCTGAAAGCCGTCGCCTTCCTGGCTCGCAAAGGTGAGCTTTGTTTGCAGGGTCACCGGCTTGTAGGCCGGCCCCATGCGCAGGTTCTCGTCGGCGCGATATGCATGCACGACCTTGCCGGGATTCAGGCGATTGGCCGGATCCCAGATCGCCTTGAACTGCTCCATCGCCTGCATCAGTTCGGAGCCATACATGATCGGCAGAAACTCGGCCTTGGCCTGACCGTCACCGTGTTCACCCGAGAGCGAGCCACCGAATTCGACCACCAGCTCCGCCGCTTCGCGCAGAAACTTGCGCCACGTCGCGACACCTTCAACGCTGCGCAGATCGAAGGTAATGCGCGCGTGCACGCAGCCATCGCCGAAATGACCGTAGAGGCTCGTCTCGTAGCCGTAACGATCCACCAGCGCCTGAAACGCCCGCAGATAATCGCCGAGACGCATCGGATCAACCGCGGCATCTTCCCAGCCGACCACCGGATCCGGCGTGCCCGTCTCCACGGACAACGCCACCGCCGACGCTCCCGTCTCGCGAATCGACCACACCTTCGCCTGCAACGCGCGATCCTCGACGAGCATCGCCGACACGTTCGGCCCGGCTTCGCCCGACGAAAAATACGCCGCAGCGGTTTGCGCCTGGCGCACGGCATCGTCTTGCGTATCCGCGCCGAATTCAAGCACGACCCACGCATCGCCTGGCGGCAGCAACGCGATCTCGTCCTTTTTCAAACCGCGCGCCTGCAGGCCGCGGATGATCGCGCGGTCGAGTCCTTCGATCGCAATCGGCCCGCAGTGCATGAAATGCGGCACGGCATCCGCAGCGGTGTAGATATCCGCGAAGCCGACCACGACAATCACACGTTTCGCCGGACTCTTCACGAGCCGCACTTTCGCCTGCAGGGTCACCGCGCAGGTGCCCTCGGTGCCGACCAGCGCGCGTGCCACGTTAAAGCCGTTTTCCGGCAGCAGTTGATCGAGGTTGAAGCCCGACACGCGCCGCTTGATTTGTGGGAATTTCGCGCGGATCTGATCGGCGTAGGCGTCGCGTAGTCGCTTGAGCGCGGCATAGATTTCGCCCTGGCGGCCGCCTGCTGCGATGATGCGCTCGAGTTCGTCATCCGAAGTCGGCCCGACCCAGAAGCGCGCGCCGTCGAAGGTCGCGATTTCGAGCGCTTCGACGTTTTCGACCGTCTTGCCGGCCATCACCGAATGCGCGCCGCACGAGTTGTTGGCGATCATGCCGCCGAGCGTGCAACGGCTGTGCGTCGCGGGATCGGGGGCGAACGTGAGGCCGTGCTCTTCCGCGGCGTTGCGCAAGGTATCGCAGACGACTCCCGGTTCGACCAGCGCGACACCCGCTACTGGATCAATCGAGACGACGCGGTTCACATACTTGCTCGCGTCTGCCACCACCGCAACGTTCACGCATTGGCCGTTCTGCGAGGTGCCGCCGCCGCGCGGAAGAAAGGGCACGTCATTACGGCGGCAGGCAGCAAGCGTTTCCAGCAGATCGTCCACGTCCGCCGGCACCACCACGGCAAGCGGAACTTGCCGATAGTTCGACGCATCCGCGGCATACAGTGCTTTCGAACCCTGATCGAAGCGCACTTCGCCACGCACATGGCGGCGCAGGTCGGCTTCGAGCGCCTGCATGACGGCAGCAGTCCCTTGAAAGGGCCTGGCAACGCGTGGTTCTTTCAACGTGCCATAAGCCGCATCGCTCAACGAAGCGCTCACGCCCGCGCCCTGCTCTTCATCCAATGACGTTCCCACTGCGGCCCTCACATCTCATGTCCAACGCTTGCATTACGGCCCGAACGGCGCATCACGCAGCCTGGCTCGCGGTCATCTTGAAGATGCCCTGGGCGTTGCCCGCGTCGAAACGCAGGTCCGTTTCCCAGCGGCGCGCGTCCTGATCGAAGGTCCGCTTGCGCGTGATGAACTCGTAGAACGAACCCGGCACGTCGCGCGGCACGATGCTGCAGTCAGCCGCGCGGAATTCGCGCCGTACGATGTCCGCACGGTACGCGGTCTGAAACACGCGGCCCGAACGCGAACGCTCGACTTCCGGCTTCATCGGACGACCCTTCGCTTTTTCGTCGTCGGAGAGTTTGAACACGTCCGCGACGCGATCGGTGGCGTGATTGAAGGCGTTGCCCTCGGTCGCGATCCACGCCATTTCCGCCGACTCCTTCAACAATACTTCGTAATCGGCTTCGCGTGGCGTCTCGTGCTGACGCGCGAACGCGCCGACGATCACCGGCAGCAGTGCATGAACCGCCTCGAGCGGCAGCACGCCTTCGCGTTCGAGCTCCCACAACTGGCCGGCGGCTTGCGGCGTCAGCGGATCGCACGAGGCGCCAATCACCCTCGTCACCGCCTGCTGGAATTCCACCGAAAAGCGCTCGGGATGCAATTCGCTGACGAAGAACTGTGCGATCTCGTCGGGGGCGTCCTCGTGCGCCCAGGCGCGGCCGGTCATGCCGAGACGGTCGAGCGGATAGCGGCCGTTGATGCTGAAGCCGAGCGGACGCAGAATGCGCGCGAAAGCCGCTTCGCCCGGCGGCAACGCGCCGCTCTCCGCCCAGCGCACCGTGCGCAATGCGCCGTGGTCGAAGTAGACGCTGCCTCCAGCGGCGATCGTCTCCTCGGTGTACTGGCGGCCATTCGCCGAGCGCGCCAGCAGGTCCTCGAACAGCGCCATGTTCAGCGCCTGGGCCAGTTCGGCGCGCGTGACCGTGCCGTCTTCCCATTCGTTGAGGATCTGGGGATGGTTCAGCGTGGCGAACAGCCTCGCGGTTTTCTCGGCGCCGAGCAGTTTCAGCAGGAGTTGTTCGACATTCGCATTCTTGATGTTTCGCATATCGGTTCCGGGCGGGGTGCGGCGAGCACGCTTTCGTGAGTTTGAAGGTGGCCTGCCGGCTTGGCTTCAGGACGCAAGCGCGGCATCGTTGGATGCGAGATTATTCAAATCCACGGGTCATCCGTAAAGCGAGATAAAATCGCCACTTGATGCGTTTTTGGAATCAACGTGCGAAAGTTCAAGATCCCCAACATGGGCGCGCTGCTCGCTTTCGAAGCCGCCGCGCGGCACGAAAGCTTCACGCATGCGGCGCGCGAGCTCTTCCTCACCGAAAGTGCGGTGTCCCGGCAGATCAATACGCTGGAGAGCAATCTCGGCGTGCGGCTGTTCGTGCGCGTGAAGCAACGCGTGGTGTTGACCAAGGCGGGCAAGGTCTATAGCGCGCAGGTGCGGCGCTCGCTGGAACAACTGGACCGCGACACGCTGTCGATCATTGCGCATGGCAGCGGCGGCGGTTATCTGGAACTGGCCGTGTTGCCGACCTTCGCATCGCAATGGCTGATTCCGCGGCTGACGGCCTTCAACACGCAGTATCCGGATGTGCGGGTCAATATGGGCGTGCGCACCGGCACTTTCCCGTTCGCCGATACGCATTTCGAAGCAGCGATTCACTACGGCAAGCCGACATGGCCCGGCACGTCGGCAGATTTTCTGTTCAGCGAGGAAGTCGTGCCGGTGTGTGCAGCAAGTCTGCTGACACGGCCTGTTGAGATAGCGGCCGATCTGCTGGACTACCCCCTGCTGCATTCCACCACCCGGCCGGACGGCTGGGCCTCGTGGTTCGCCAGTCTCGGTGTCAACGATAACCGGACGATGCAGGGAGTCCGCTACGAACTCCACACGATGCTGATCAGCGCCGCCGCGGCCGGTCTCGGCATCGCGCTAGTGCCGCGATTTTTCGTCGACGCACAGCTCGAACAACTCGGACTCGTGTTGCCGCTCGACGCGCCCGCGATCGCCGACTCGGCTTACTACCTCGTCTATCCGACCGAGCTGAGTCACGGCAAGCCGCTCACGAGCTTTCGCGAGTGGCTGCTGCGGGAAGCGGCCGCGTACAGCGCGGTGAATCCTGAGCTGGCCAGCAATCCCGATACCGATTGATTCGGCGCTAAGCGGTGAGCAGCGAGCGGTGATCGCTAGGCGCCGGCCTGCTCGCGTGCCTGCGCCAATGCACTCAAATTGCCTTCACCAAAGCCGTGATGCCCTTGCCGCTGCACGATCTCAAAGAAGATCTCGCCGGCACCCCGGCGCACAAAGGTCTGAAAGAACAGCAACGGCACGCCGTCGGCACCAATCTCGCCATCCACCAGAACATGGGTGCGCTTGAGCCGCGCGACATCGAGCCCATGACCCGGCAGGCGTACATCGAGTTGCTCGTAATAGCGCGGCGGCGGCTCGACGAATTCCACGCCGTTCGCCAATAGTTGCTCGACGCACGCAAAGATGTCGTCAGTGGCCAGCGCGATGTGTTGCACGCCTTCGCCCGGATGATCCGGCAGGTACTCATGCATCAGGTTCGTGCGGCGCGTGCCTTCTTCATACAAAGGCACGCGGATCGCGCCGCAAGGCGACACCATCACGCGCGATTCCGCCGACACATGCCAGTTCGCATGCAACTCGTGAATCTCACGGAAGTTGAGCAGGTCGCGATAGAAGTCGAGCCACTCCTGCATCCGGCCCTCGCCGACCGTTTGCGTCAGATGATCGACCGCGACGAGGCCGGTGCCGGCGTGATTCAAATCGGCTTGCGCGGTATCGATCTCGACCGGCCGGAAGTCGATGTCGAAGATCGAGATGTCGCCGAGACCGCCGCGTTGGCCACCACGGCCGCGCCAACGGTCGACGAAATAGATGTGCGAATCGCCAATGCCCTGGATCGCCGGAATCAGCAGTTCGCCCGCGCCGAGGCGTTCGCCCTCGAATGCCCATGCGCCGAGTTCGATCGCGCGGTCGAAGGCGCGCTGCGCGTTGGCCACGCGAATACCGATCGCGCAGATGCCCGCGCCATATTCCTCGGCGTAGCGCTCGGCAAACGAATCCGGCTCGGCATTGATCAGGAAATGCATCTCGCCCTGACGATACAGCGTGACGTCCTTGCTGATATGGCGCGCGATCGCCTTGAAGCCGAGTTTCGTGAAGGTCTCACCGAGCGCCTTCGGCTCGCGTGAGGCGAACTCGACGAATTCGAGGCCGGCGGTGCCGAGCGGATTGTGCTCAGGCGCCGACACGGCGCGCAGCGCGACGTCTGGAGTGGGCAAGTCGCTGGGCATGGCAATCTCCTTGTACAGACGTTCGTACGCTGTTCTGAGTGTTCGTGATGTTTCTGCTGTTCAGTGCACGCTGTCAACCACCCGCAGTGTGACATCGCATGTGGGGTGTGCCGCAGCAATGCGGCCCGCGACGGCTTTTGCACCGTGTTTGTACACCGGGTAGCAGGGCGTTCGCAAGCTTCATTTTGTACCAGATGGTTCACGCGCGGCGAATCGGGTGGCAGCGTGCTTCTTCTGCGTCTGCCACGGCGCCTGCACCGCTGCGCGACATGCCTCAGATCCTGGGCGTGCTGCCGCGGCTGCGTTTCGAGGCGCGTTTGGCCGCAGGCTTGCCATTGGCAGCCGCCATGCGCTGCTGCGCGACCTCCCGCATGGCATCGATGAACGCCCGACCCACCGGCGACGGCTGCGTGTCCGAGCGCCGGATCAGCCCCACGGGCTCGCCGGTGCCCGCGAACGGCAAGGGTAAGCGCACCAGCATCCCGCGCGCCAGTTCATATTCCACCGCGCTCAGCGGCACGAACCACACCGCGTCGTTCTCAAGCGTCAACGCGCGACCCGTCGACACCGACAACACCTCGACAAACCCCGACAACGGCGGCACGCCCCACGCGCTCAGCAGGCTCTCCGCCGATTGCCGGATCAGCGTGCCGAACGGCGGCAGCACCACCAGAAAATCCTCCAGCGACGTGGCCGGCAAGCCGGCCCCCAGCGCCAACGGATGCCCGGCGCGGACCACGGCAATCAGCGGCTCGCTGAAAAGCTGCTCGAAACTGAGCCCGACCATCCTTTCCGGGTCTGCCAGACGCCCGATCGCAAACTCAATCGTGCCGGCCTTCAGGCGCTCGAGCAATTCGGGGTTCGCGCCGGTGGCAAGGCGTACGATCACGCGCGGCCAAAGGGCGGCGAACAGCTTCAGCACCGGTGGCACTAACGCCGGCGCGACGGTCGGCAGGATACCGATTTCCAGCGTGGCCGCGGCGGCGCCTTCCGCGCGCGCCAGCAAATCGACGCCCTGTCGCAACGCACTGACGCAGGCGCTCGCATGCGGCATGAACAACTGCCCCTCGCGGGTCGGCACGGCGCCGTGGCGGCCGCGCTCGAACAGTTTCACACCGAGTATCGCTTCCAGTTCGGCAACCGTCTTGGAAACCGCGGGTTGCGTAATAGACAGGCTTTCGGCAGCCCGTTGCACGCTGCCGAACTGCGCGACGGCCAGAAAGCACTGGAGATGACGGAATTTGACGCGGCTGTCCGCGAGGCTGCGTTGCATAACGAGAGGTTATACGAAAAGGGCGAAAACGTCATTTTGCATAACCTTCCAGGTTAGATAAAGTCGCTCCATACGCTGTATCCCACAATTCCTCGAAGGAGACACTGATGGACGAGTCCTTTCTCACCGCGCGCGACTTCGCGTCCCATCCTGCCTACATCTATCCCGGCTACGGTTCATCGGTCAAACGCGGCCCGACGCGGCCGCTGATTCCGTTGAAGGAAAAGCTGCGCGATCAGCGCGTGCCGGTCTACGGCACCGAAGACCTCGGCGCGCTCGACCACGATCTGACGCGCAATGCGGTGCGCAATGGCGAGCCGCTCGGCGAACGCATCATCGTGACGGGCCGTGTGCTCGACGAAGGCGGCCGTCCGGTGCGCAATACGCTGGTTGAGATCTGGCAAGCCAATGCAGCCGGCCGCTATGTGCACAAAAACGATCAGCACGACGCGCCGCTCGACCCGAACTTCCTCGGCGCAGGCCGCTGCCTGACCGACAACGAAGGCCGCTATCGCTTTCTGACGATCAAACCGGGCGCCTACCCCTGGGGCAATCACCCGAATGCGTGGCGTCCGAACCATATTCACTTCTCGCTGTTCGGCGACCATTTCGGCTCGCGCCTCGTCACGCAGATGTACTTCCCCGGCGACCCGCTGCTGGCGTTCGACCCGATTTTCCAGGGCACGCCTGAGCACGCACGCGACCGCCTGGTCGCAAACTTCTCGCTCGATACGACGCAGGAGGCCTATGCGCTCGGCTACGACTTCGACATCGTGCTGCGCGGCCGCAACGAAACCCCGATGGAGCGCTAAGCCATGACGACTCTCAAGCAAACGCCTTCGCAAACGGTTGGACCGTACTTCGCCTACGGTCTGTGCCCGCAGCAATATGATTTCGACTTCAAAAGCCTCTTTACGCCGGTTCTGGCCGACCGTGAAGCGGCCGGCGAGCACATCACGATCGTCGGTCAGGTCTTCGACGGCGACGGCAAGGTGATCGGCGACGCGATGCTGGAAATGTCGCAGGTGGACGCGCAAGGCCACTACCCGGCATCCCGCGAGGAAATCCTGAAGACGGGCTTCCATGGCTTCGCCCGCGTCGGCACGGGGACAGATCCGCTCCAGCGGTTTGTCGTTGAAACGGTGAAACCCGGCCGCGCAAGCCCGGACGAAGCGCCGCATCTGAATGTGATCGTGACAATGCGCGGCATGCTGCTGCACACCTTCACGCGCATTTATTTCGAAGACGAGGCCGGGGCCAATGAACGGGATGCCGTACTGGCAGCGGTTCCTGCGGACCGGCGTGGCACGCTGATCGCGCGTCGCGAGCCGAATACGGCCAATGTGTACCGGTTCGATATCTATATGCAGGGCGACAGGGAAACCGTGTTTTTCGACCTGTAACGCGGATTTTCTATACTTTCATATAGCTTTCACATACACTGGCAATGATCCGTCTAGCGACTGGATCGCGAAACTCCGAGTAGTTAAGCCCGCTCCGCGCGGGCTTTTTTTTGGTTTTTCGCCTGGGCGGTCATCCGTTTGGATACCGAATCAATTGGCGCAACTCGATCAGCTTGTTTTTCAGTGAGCACGTCGCGACCAGCCGATATGCAGCCATGCCATGCCGCGCCAAGCCGAACAACGCGATATAGCGCAGCCACGCCGGAAAACGATTATTGGAGGAAGCCGAGGCCGCGCTTAACAGCGGAAATGATCGATATTCTGTCCGGCGTAAATCGCGCGCGCGAGCCAATCAGGTTTATCACCATGACCGTCCCACGTATTACCGAAGGCATCGCGATACATCACGGCTGGGGTCGCGGCTTTGTCGGCTTCGATCGCATCGGCGAGCGCTTCCATCGTAATGCCGTATTCGTCCATGCGTCGGCGGATCCACACGATCAGGCGCTCACGCGCATTCCCGTCGAGGTCGAACAGCCGTTGTTCTTCTCGCTCTTTCATAACGTACCAGTTTCGCGGCTAATAATGCTCGCGTTGGAAAAACAAAGGCTTCGCTAAACAACGCGAAGCCTATGCATGAATCAGATGGGTTGAGTGCAAATCGAACTCACGATGCCGCTCCCGATGCGTGACAACTCGCATCTGGAAATCATGTCCAATAAATCCTGGATTTCGGGGAATTCGTCGGCAAACGGCTCGGGTCGCGCCCTTGATCGGCCTCGGTGCGCCGAGGCTGCTTCAGCGTATGGAAGGCAATTCTAGCATCCAATTTCCGCAGCTTGCAGCAACTGATTGTTGGCCTGCGACGATGGACTTTCTTCGTTGTTCCGTTTGGGTTCGGCACTGCTCTATTCACTTCTTACGGGTGCGATTCGCGTTGACCAGAAACAAAACCTCGCTCCCTCATGCTATGTTTCACCGACCCGCATCGCCCGCTCAGGAGACACAAAAATGCCCGCCTCGACCGCCATCGTCACAATTCTGGCCGCGCTGCTGCTCGGTGCAATGAGCCCAGGACCGAGCTTCGTCATCGTTGCCCGCAATTCAATCGGACTCTCGCGCGGCGATGGTCTCGCGACGGCGGCCGGCATGGGTATCGGCGGTGTGTTCTTCAGCGGCATCGCCTTGCTCGGTCTGTACACCTTGCTAGCCACAGTAGAGTGGCTATACGTCGGCTTGAAGGTGGCCGGTGGTCTTTATCTGATCTACCTTGCGTCGAAGATCTGGCGCGGTGCGGCCAAACCGCTCGCGTTCGATGCAACGCAAGCCGCCACCGCCAATGTGCGTAAATCCTTCTGGATCGGCTTGAGCACACAACTCAGCAATCCGAAAACAGCGGTGTACTACGGTAGTATCTTCGCGGCCCTGCTTCCGCAACATCCGCCGCTCTGGTGCTACTTTGCCTTGCCCCCCGCGATCTTCGCGATTGAAGCCGGCTGGTACACCGTGGTCGCGTTGTGCTTTTCAAGCAAACGGCCGCGCGAAATCTATCTACAGTGGAAGGCCTGGATCGATCGTGTCGCCGCAAGCGCCGTTGCCGCGCTTGGATTGCGCCTGATCCTGACGGCACATAAAGTGGGCATCTGAAATAGAAAGCCGACTTGAACGGGTTGTCGTGCCACGCGACACGGCAACCCGGCAACGAGGGCCACATCGTCACGCGCCCGGCATACGCAAACAGGGTACATAACAAAACAGTTACAAGATAAGTGTTGACGCTGATAGGCCCCGGCGGTTATTGTGGCATCCGAAGTTCAAGAAGTTCGATTGCTGTTCATCAATGTCTCGCTCCTCAGCGGTATTCGTTGTCCTCTCCCTCCTTGACGCTTCACGCGCTCCTCAACAGAGCAAATTTTTCTATTTTTACTCAAGGATTCTTCATGGATACCGGTACCGTTAAGTGGTTCAACGACAGCAAAGGCTTTGGCTTCATCACCCCGGACAAGGGCGGCGACGACCTGTTCGCGCACTTCTCGGAAATCAGCGGCGACGGCTTCAAGACGCTGGCTGAAAATCAGAAGGTGAGCTTCGAAACGAAGCAAGGCCCGAAGGGTCTGCAAGCGGCTAACATCAAGCCGATGTAAGTTTGAAGGGCTCGGTGTCCGGCAACGGACATCGGGCTGCAGCGACATCCTCGCGGAGCTTTGTCTCCCACAGTTGGCGCGATCGCTTTTAGCTGCATGTGTTGTTGAGCAGCAAGCCCTAAGCGCCAAACGCCTCGTTGCACCTCATTCTCCCCTCTGGCTTTAACGCCCTTTTTAGCTTTCCGACTGCGTTTGGATTCGGCTCGCAATGGCTTGAATCAGCTCGTCCGCGTGGCCCGTATAACGGCTCGCACGGCAGGCGCGCACTCGAACATTATTAAAAAATAAAATGCAAAACAAACTTATTCATCATTACAACGGCTATGCCGTCAAACCCTCGGCGCATCGCTTGCCCGACGGTAGCTTTTCATCCAACCTGCTGCTCGAACGCGCTGATAGCGCGCGTACCGAAGGGCGCTACCAGTTCTATTCGCTCGACTACTTCCCGAACGAAGAACAGGCACTGCAGCACTCGGCACGCTGGGCACGCCGCTGGGTCGACACGCGCGGCTAAGCGCGAGTCAAACCTGATGCGCGCGGAACCCCGCGCCTGCATCGTCAGCCCCCCATAGCGCGCCATCAGGCGCGCTAGACCATCGCGCGCGATCTATTCGGTTTCTTCCGCCTTGATCCGCGCGCGCAATTCGAACTTCTGGATTTTTCCCGTCGACGTCTTCGGCAATTCGCCGAAGCGCACCGCTTTGGGCAACTTGTATCCCGCAAGAAACAGCCGGCAGTGCGCGATGATCTCTTCAGCGCTCACCTGAGCACCCTCCTTGAGCTCGACGAAGGCGCACGGTACCTCGCCCCACTTCGGATCGGCCATCGCCACCACGGCGGCAACCGACACCGCAGGGTGACGGTACAGCGTGTCTTCGACCTCGATACTCGAAATGTTCTCCCCGCCCGAAATGATGATGTCCTTGCTGCGATCGCGGATACGGATATAGCCATCAGGCATGCGCACGCCAAGATCACCCGTATGGAACCAGCCGCCGCGGAAGGCCGCTTCCGTGGCGCGCTCGTTCTTCAGATACCCCTTCATGCAGATATTGCCGCGGAACATGATCTCGCCGAGCGTTTCGCCGTCGTCAGGCACGGGCGCGAGCGTGTCCGGGTCGAGCACCGTTACGGCTGCCTGCAGGTGGTAGCGCACACCTTGCCGCGCGTTCATTTCTGCGCGCGCGTTGTCGTCGAGCGTTTCCCACTCCTCCTGCTTCGCACAGACGGCGGCCGGGCCGTAAGTCTCGGTGAGTCCGTACACGTGTGTCAGATCGAAGCCGATCTCCTTCATCTTGGCGATTACTGCCGGCGCAGGCGCCGCGCCCGCCACCATTGTCGAGACGCGATGTGTGATGCCCTCGCGCCACTCGACGGGCGCATTCGCGAGGGCGCTTTGCACGATCGGCGCGCCGCAATAGTGCGTGACGCCTTCGCGGCGGATCAGGTCGAACACCGTCTTCGCGTCGAATTTGCGTAGACAGACATTGACGCCGGCACGTGCGGCGACGGTCCATGGGAAACACCAGCCGTTGCAGTGAAAGAGCGGCAGGGTCCATAGGTAGACCGCATGCTTGGGCATATCCCATTCGAGGATATTGCTGAGCGCGTTCAGATAAGCACCGCGATGGTGCGAAACCACGCCCTTCGGATCGCCGGTCGTGCCCGAAGTGTAGTTCAGCGCGATAGCGTCCCATTCGTCGGCGGGCAAGGTCCAGGCGAACTCGGGGTCGCCGGTTTGCAGGAACGCCTCGTAGTCAGTCGCGCGGATGAACTTGTCGGCGTCGGCGGGCATCGCGTCGGCCACGCTGATCACGCGCAACTCGGGGAATTCCAGCGCCGCGCGGTGCGCGAATTCGCTGTACTCCGTGTCGACGATCAGCGCCTTCGCTTCGCCATGGCGCAACATGAACAATAGCGACGACACGTCGAGCCGCGTATTCAGCGTATTGAGCACGGCCCCGGCCATCGGCACACCGAAATGCGCTTCTATCATCGGAGGAATATTCGGCAGCAAAGCGGCAACCGTATCGCCGGGTTCGATACCGGCCTGGCGCAATGCGCTGGCCAGACGCCGCGCACGCTCGTAGGTCTCGCGCCAGTTACGGCGAATCTCCCCATGGACGACCGCCAGCCGCTCACCGTAGACTTCCGCAGCCCGTACGATGAAATCGATGGGGGTCAGCGGGACATAATTGGCCTCGCGCCGCTGGAGGCCTTCTTCGAACATGTGCTTCATCGCGTTGTCTCCTGAGGCGCTAGCCGCGCCGTCGCTTTTTCTGATTGATGAGCTAGCCTAGCAACTGTCATGGTGAACTGTCTGTCATTCAAATGACAGAGTGACACACCCTGCCGCCCTCCCAACCGACTTCGCTTGCACGCTCTTCGCTGGTCGCTTATGGATGACACACCGTTTACCGCTTTCGCAGACACCCGCTCGCAGCGGCCTGAACGGGTCCCGCGCGCCGATCTGCCGCGGCTATTCGCGACCTGCGCCTGGTTCAGGGCGCTCGCCGCCGATCATCAGGCCATGGTCCTTGCCAGCGCGTACGCGGAGCATCTGGAAGGGGGCGCATGGATCGCACGCCGTCAGGAGCCGTCAGACTACTGGATCGGCGTTCATTCCGGCCTCATCAAACTCGCCATCTACAACGCCTCGGGCCGCAGTTGCACGCTCTCCGGCGTGCCGCCCGGCGGCTGGTTTGGCGAAGGCAGCGTGATCAAGCGCGAATTGCGCAAATACGACGTCGCCGCCATTCAGCCTTCGCTCGTGATGTTCGTGCCGTCGGAGACGTTCCACGCGCTGCTCGACTCGAGTCTGCCGTTCACCGGTTTCGTGATCCGGCAGTTGAACAATCGCATGGGCGAATTCATCGCGTCGATCCAGAATAGCCGGTTGCTGGACGTCGACGCGCGCGTCGCCCAGTCGCTCGCGCAACTGTTCAATGCGGACCTCTACCCTGATACCGGGCGCACACTGGCCATTTCGCAGGAAGAAGTCGGCCTGCTGGCAGGCGTGTCGCGGCAACGGATCAACCAGGCACTGCAAAACCTCGAAAAGCTGCAGATTTTGCGCCTCTCGTACAACCAGATCGACGTGCTGGACCTCGAACGCCTGTCCGCGTTTGGTCAGGAGCAGATCTAG
>NZ_JAQQDU010000179.1:0-7294 GCF_046027825.1 Paraburkholderia sediminicola | reverse complement strand
GAGTGTCTGTTTTCCCTGGCAGATTTTGCATGCTCTGCTACACTGCGCGGGAAGCCCCGCCCGGCAAGGGATTGCGCCGGATGGCCAGCCGCAGTTTCGCGACGACCGACAACGAGGAAGGAAAAATGAGCGCCGTCCGATGAAGCGAAAGTAAGAGTGATTTCGAAGTAAAAGTTGTAGCGCCTGCCGCGAATGCCGCGAGCGCTCGTCGGGTTGTTCGCGAAGCGGCTACGCCGACGGTTTGACTGGGCGACCCGTGCTGAAACACAGCGCGTCCCACTATTACTTCTATGGCTTGTTCTGCAGCCGCAGCCGCGCCGTCTCGATTGACTGGTGAATTTGGCCTGCAACGTCTCACGCGACGGCAGCACGGTCAGATATTCGGCGACGTGAATTCCACTTTTGTCCAGTTCGAGCAGTTCGATCTGCTCCTGTTTCTTTCCGGCGCACGGGATAATGCCAAGCGGCGGCAGTTCGTCCCGTTCCTGCTCATGTTTTGCGAGCCAGCGAAGATAGAGTTCCATCTGGCTTTTGTGTTCGGCCTTGAAAGCGCCGAGCTTCAGTTCGACGGCCACCAGTCGCTTCAGCTTGCGGTTGTAAAACAGCAGGTCGATGTAGAAATCGTCGTTATCGATCTGTAGCCGCTTCTGGCGAGCCACAAACGTAAAGCCGGCGCCGAGTTCAAGCAGGAATTGCTCCATTTCCCGGAGGATGGCGTCCTCGAGATCCTTTTCGAGGTAGTGATCGTTCAGGCCGAGGAAATCGAGCACATACGGATCTTTCAGCAAGACGTCCGGTTGCACCCGCTGTTCCTGCCGCAACTGCGCCAGGTCATGCCGGATGGCCTCGGCCGGCTTGCGTGAAATCGCGCTGCGCTCGAACAGCATCGAATTCATCCGTTCCTGCAGTTGCCGGGACGACCAGCGCTCGAGCCGGCAGAGCTCCAGGTAGAACTCGCGCTTGATTGGGTCTTCGATATAGATCAGCGCCTTGATGTGCGTCCAGCTCAATTCTCTCCGCGCTGCGGAGAGAATTGCCTCGTCCGTGAAAATTTCCGCGACGCGCAGACGATGCCGCAGTTGCTGTTCACTCCAGCCACGGCCATAGTCGGCGGTGAGCGCCTTTGCAAGCGACGCGATCACCTGCTGCCCGTATTCTGCACGGATTCCGCCCAGCACTTCCGCGTGGATGCAGCGCCCCACCCGCCAGTACAACAGGGTTAGTTCGGCGTTCACGGCTGCGGCCGTGCGCTCACGGGCCGAATCGATCAGGAGCCGGACTTCGTTCAGTAGCAATGCGGGCGTGAGTGCGCTCATACAGGCCGCACTCCGGCCGCCAACGGGAAAAAATGCATCATCACATCATTCACGCTGCGTTCACGGCATTCTTGAACGCCTTGCCCGCCGTGAACTTCACGGTCTTTGCCGCAACGATCTGCATGTCCGCACCCGTGGCGGGATTACGACCAATCCGTGCGGCACGCGCCCCGGTCGCAAATGTACCGAAACCCACCAGTTGCACAGGTTCGCCTTTCGCTACCGCGCTCGTCACTGTCCCGACGAGTGCATCGACTGCGCCTGCGACGGCCACCTTGCTGTTTCCGGTCGCGGCGGCCACGGCATCGACGAGTTCGTGCTTGTTCATGGTTTCATTTCCTCTGAAACGGGCATTGCGATTGCGTTGCCAAGGTGAGAAAGATACGTTACCGGAGCCGCCGCTGGACGGCAACCTGGGCGCGACTTTCCGGGTTGCCCCTCAAATTCCCTCCGCAGTGCGGAGACAATCTTCACGTCGCTTCCGGTTTG
Organism: Paraburkholderia sediminicola; assembly: GCF_046027825.1. GTDB lineage: Bacteria > Pseudomonadota > Gammaproteobacteria > Burkholderiales > Burkholderiaceae > Paraburkholderia > Paraburkholderia sediminicola_D. Next base: position 5,489 of record NZ_JAQQDU010000179.1, on the reverse strand, counting down.
GCGCTTTCAGTTTCAAAACAACGATCCGGCCAGGCTTCCGGGGAGTGCCGGTTTCACACTGCTAGCGCAGAGTTCTCCTGCGTCTGGCGGAAGTCGTTATCCGCTCGTCAGGCTAGCAGCGAACCCGTGCATTTCCTCGCCCCACAGCGACACACATCGTCATCGACAATTTCTGGGGACTTCACCTCATCGATCGTGAGTCCATAGGCGATAGAAAGCTCGTCGCCCGGCATCACGTCTTTGAGCGTCCCGATGAAAACCCGTCCCCGCCCGTCCTCGATCGCCTCACAGTTCGGCTGGCAGGAGTGGTTCAGCCAGCGGGCGCTATTGCCCCCGACTCTGCCGTCGATCACACGCCCGTCAGCCAGTCCGAAAATGAAGGTGTGGCCAGGCATGCCGGACCGCCGGTACCTGGCAGAAGCCCGTCGCCACGAGGTCACCTCACCGCGATACTCGAGGATCCGCTGGCCGGCTGGAATCGCGCGTAGCGCGAACACACCTCGCCCATGCACCGATGATTTCCTGACCGTCACGCGCCGCACTTCTGACTCCTGATCCGTTGAAGCCTGCGAGCATAGCGAGCAGCGCGCTGCGCGGCAACCGGCACGGTCGCGTCAGAACAACCGGGGCTGCCTCGGATCGCGTGGCGGGGGTTGGGATACGTCAGTCCGGCTGGTTTGCCGTTTACCGCGCCTGCCACCGACCCGCTGCAGCCGTGCCAGCATCAGGCACTCCACCGCCCCATCGTTGAAGCGCAGTTCGAACACGCCAGTGTCGCCGGACGGACACCGCGCCGTGGCGCGGAATGACAGGCGCAGACCCCGCCGTTTCGCGTGGGCAATCATCTGCGTGCGACTCATGCCGTGCCAGCAATCCGACATGAAGCGCGTCACGGTCCCGGGCAGGGACTCATGCGCGACGCCCTGCGGCAGCGTCAGTCCGGCGAGCAGGTAGCTATCAGCCATGCAGTCCATTTCCCTGGTGGCGAATTACCGTGTGTTTATACCGTTTTCTTGCGACGCGTTGCAGCGTTGGCGCCCGGCACCGCGCGAGGTGACCGGGTCGGGCGTGGTGCCTTCCGGACGCCGGCCGAGACGGCCAGAGTGGCCGACGACCGGGCTTCCCGCGCACGCGTTTCCGCCCCTCGCAGCGTCATCATTTCCGCCTGTAGCCGCACATTTTCAGCCTGAACGGCATCCAGCCGCCCCTGCAGCACGCCCGCCTGATGACGTGCATCGCCCAGCTGCGCCTGCATGGTTTCCAATGCACGGCGGTGGTCGGCCTCCTTCCGGTCCGTGCGACGCCTGGCCTCGTCCAGTTCCTTCTGCAGCTTCGTTGCGGTACTACGCTCGCGGTCGATCTCCAGCAGGGCGCGCTTCTCGGATGCCCGCAGCCGCTCCTCCGCGCGTTCAGCACTGCACGGGATACCCTCGAGCGAGAGCACTTTCGTCGGAATTCAGATCGGCCCCGTGCGGGAGGTGTCGGGAAACTTACAAAATTGCCTCAAACGTCCGCCGGAGGAACAATCTTCTGCAAAGCTTCTTGAGGCAAACTTGTTCCCGATGCATCTGCAGGCTCCGACTCGACTGGATGTAGGCAGGAATAAAATTGTGCAAACCACTGCGAGGCCTAGGCTGATCGCTTGTATCCGGCCACCTTCGCCACCCCACTAAGCGCAGGCATGTGAAAATACGGTAACGCTATGATCTATCAGAGATTTCTCTGTTGATGTATAATAACCGCATGGACATCGAGAAACGAATCTTGCAGTCTGTTCGCCCTCGCCGCAATGGGTTGTTGCTGCGGCGGGACGTTCGCGCTTTCGGTAGCCCGAGTCAGGTGTCAGTTGCCCTCAACAGACTATGCGCAAAGGGTGTTATTACCCGTTTAGCGCCCGGTGTGTACGCTAGGCAGTCCAAGCTGGCCGAGGTGGGACGCGATGCGCTCTTGGCGGTGGCTACTGTGGAAACCCGCGAACTTCGGCTATCGGTCAAGCAACGAAAGCGTTCTCGCCTGACCCACGCTGCTCGCGTAGTGAAAAACCTCGCCAAGCAGGCAGGGGTCGAATTCGTGCCGACATTGGCTGACCGGTGGGCCAGCGCGGTAACCCGTCTCGCCGGCGACGACATTAATAGTGACGCTACGGACGATTTGCTCGTCGCATTAACACGAGCTGGGAAGCTCTCGCCGAATGAGATGGTGAAGCTCACGATGGAACACCATCGCGCGACAAAGCATGTTTGATCCTTTCGGAGATTTCGAGACGGCCGGTTATTTACGGAACGCCTATGCCGAGAAAAACCTCGAGATCGTAAAAGCCGCCGAACACAATTTATTTCGGGCGTAATTGCCCACCGCGTTGGCATTTCTCGCGGATTGTCAGCGTATTGAATACCGGGACTTCCTTGAAGTCCATCGACTTCTGTTTGACGCGTTGTATCCCTCCTGGGCAGGGAAGGATCGCGCCGAGGTCCTGCCCGAAAGGGCCATCACCAAGGGGTCAGTATTCTTTTGCCATCCGCGTGACTGCCGCCTTGCCGTCGAAGAGGGGTTGAGGCATGGCCACGATGCACAGCAGATGATGGAGCGGCCTGGCTTCATCATGGGTATGTTCGCATATGGGCATCCGTTTCTCGACGGGAATGGCCGTGCGATGTTGCTGGTTCATGCAGAACTTTGCTTCAGGGCTGGGATGTCGATCGACTGGACGAAGACAAACAAGCTCCCGTATCTGACAGCGCTCACGGCAGAGATTGAGTCACCCAATTCTGGCCATCTTGATCAATACCTGAAGCAGTTCGTCGCCCCGCAGATCCCGAGAAATCAGTGGCTGATGACCGTCGGAGAGATGCCCGGACTTGATGGGGTAGACCAGCCAGCTGACGAAGCCGCGCGATACGATGACCCTTCGGTAACGCACAACTATCGAGAGTTCGAGAGTCGACGCGGATACCGACTGCGTTAAGGCGGTCACCTCCACTCCCATGGGTATTCGATGCGTTATCGATGTCTCCGTTTCTCAGGCTAGGTGATTTGACGAGGCAGGGGAATCAAAAAGCTTCTAAGGCAATGTTTTCTGCCACCAGAATTCCACTCCCCGAGCGGCTGCACGAGGATATGCCGTCGCGTGGAAATCACGCAGATCGAACCCAGGACCGTACTCTACGAGCAGGCAGATCGCAGCCGCCTCGATGACGAACCGTGCTGGAGCGAAACGATCCGGATCGGTCGTGGAGCGACGCACCCATCCACCATCCGCCCACGCCTTCATCAAACCTGCATTGGCAAACAACAATCCGAGCGCGTGCGAGATAGCAAGCTCGAGCGCCCTCATCGTTGAAAACCTCAGTCGCTACGGTAACGAGCGCTTTCTCGTACAGACCGGGATCATCTCCATAGCAGTCGGCGAGGTGTGCTTCGATATGCATGACCTCGTGGTGTTCAACCTGCGACTCGCCGTCATGGACAGCACCGGCCCATTCGAACACTTCGCAGAACAGGCGCGGCATCACCATAGGAACGACCATGACGACCTCCAGGGTGGAATGATTTTCGGTATAGACGAGCCAACACCGTATCGCAAGTATTGACGTCAGGATCGGTCGGCGTCCCACAAACTCGCCGATTTTCACGATCGCATATTTGCTCGTTACAGCGGCGTACCGACCTGTTGATTGCGGTCGTTCGGGCGCAGATAATCAAACGTTTGTAGGCGTGGGGGACCGAAACGGACTGATGTGATTGACATAGCCTCTGCCACACCTGACTGTCCAGCGTAGCTTGATCACCGTAAATCTCCCGTAGAACGTACGAGCCGGAGAGCGGACTATCAATGAATTAAAATGATGTCGAAAATTTTCGTCTGCCGCCACATGAACCATCGCGAAAAATATATTGTTTATCAGATTCTTGGCGACGACGAGGTTGTTCTTTATGTAGGAGTGACGAAGCGCAAACTCGAACGCCTGACCCGAGAACATTTCACCTCAAACGGCCACCTCGACCCGTCCTGCTACCACGAAGCTCAGCTTATCCTCTACTTCGAATGCATCTCAAAAGAGGATGCCTTTGTTCGAGAGAAATACCTCATCAAGACGAGCAATCCTCGCTTCAACGGTACGCACAACAAGCCTGGAATCTTTTCGTTCGATATTCCGTTCGATTGGCAGTATTTCCCAGTCGACAAATCGCGTCTCGATACACCCTCATCCCCTCGCTCGCGTCGACACCGGGTGCGGGTGAAACACGCGATTCCGTCATTTGAAGTGTTGAAAGAGAAATTGGCCGTATCATTATCGCTTGATTGTTCGCGTGCGCGCATCGAGGGCCCCGACCCTGCCCTCACTTGGTTCGATGGAGAGAAACTGGCCGAGATGATCGATGCGCAGTGGACCGCGTGTGGCTCACCAGGACTACTCTACGCGAGCAACGGAGCCAACCTCGCCTGCGAAGGCCTCTCCCTTCAGGACTGGGTCGGGCACACTAGATGTGATTCACCTTTTGACGATGCCGGGCTATTGACGACGCGTCCTCACGTGGCCGTCTGGGGTGCTCACGGAAATCGGGTGCCTTGGCTTAAGGCGGGGGACGATCACGCCGTTCTGAACGAGCTGGCCGGATTTACCCTGCCTTGGCATGCCACGACTGGCATGCGGAGTCTGGTGGGTACCTTCGCCACAGTCCTGGATGTATCGGTGCGCCTCTACAACTGGCGGGACAGCTATGTTCTGACGCTGGCATATCTCAGCGAGGTGCTCAACGCGGGAGCTAGGTTTGAGGATCGCTGTCTGTTTCTAACCTGCAACCTCGAACTACTGTTGCACGACTGGTTTCTCCATCAATCGCATGCCGCAGGCTACGAGATCTCTATTTCCGGGGTGGATGTCCAGCCGTGGCAGAAAGCCCCGCTTACTGTAATGCGCAATGGAAAGCGAGATGAGGTTGAGAGTCGCTGGTACCGGGAAGCCTTTTTGGCAGGACGCGGCGCAGCGCGTCGTTTCAACCAGACGGTTTGGGTCTATTCACTAACTGAAATTCGAGGGCTGGAGGTCGCACTGAACGTCGAGCTAAATCGGCTTATGGACGGCGCCACAGATGTGCGCTACCACAACCAACCGTTCGCCTTCCAGAACTATTACCAAACCAGCCGTCTAGATAGAGAGACTGCGCCAAAATTACTTGTACTCGACTAAGTCCCCACGAGCTTTAGTTACGGCCACACTAATCTCCGATGGTCATTCTCGAATTCGACATTGGCTGGGTGATGTCGCAAAAAAACAAAACACGCACTGCGTCAAGAAATGAGCGCCGGCGCGCGCAGACACGCCTCTTCCGCGGAGTTGGTCCGCGATTGCGGCAACCGTACTCGCGGCCTCCTCCGTGAGTTGCTGTACGGTCTTTCCTGGCTTGAAGCGGTAAGGATCGGTGAAGACCGCTCGCAGGAGGTCGCGCGCCGCAGGGTCGAGCAGATCTTGGAGCGTGAAAGACTG
>NZ_JAQQDU010000178.1:0-7347 GCF_046027825.1 Paraburkholderia sediminicola | reverse complement strand
CCGGTTTTTTTAAACCGGGCCCCGGCCCCGCGCGCGCGGGGGGCCCATCGCCGTTACTGCATCAGCTCTTACTGCAGGAGCTTCAGAACTTGCTGCGGGTTCGAATTAGCTTGCGCCAACACCGAGATACCCGCTTGTTGCAGCACTTGCGCCTTGCTCAGGTTGGCCGTTTCTTGTGCGAAGTTGGCGTCCGTGATTTGCGATTGTGCCGACGACAGGTCGGTCGACTCAGCTTGCTGCGACGTTGCGATTGCGGTGAAGCGGTTTTGTGCGGCACCCAGCGATGCTTGCAGGTTGTTCACCGTCTGCAGCGCATTGTCGATCGAGACCATGGCCTGGTTTGCGCCAGTGATCGTATCGATGTTCAGGCCCGAAACCGTCGGCGGGTTGTTGATCGAGTTGATCTGGGCAACCGACGCGGCTGCAACGCCGGACGCGGTCGCGCCCATCGCCGTAGCCAGGGTGGCGTTCAGCGTCAGGTTGGTGACTGCCGTGCCCGTACCTGCTGCCGTACCGGCCGAGAAGATGTTGGCCACTGCGCCCGACGAGATCGCCTGATTGTTCTGGTCGGTGAAGGTGTAGCCGCCCTTGCCGTCCGACAGCACGTTGACCGACGTGATCGTCGCGCCGGTGCTGGTGTACGTGCCGGTCGCATCCGTGCTGACAGCAACCGTGCCGACCGTTTGACCCGTTTGCACCAGGCCGCCGCCGATCTTCGCAGCCGACATCGACTGGCTCAGGTTCAGGCTGATCGTTTGACCGACGTTCGCGCCGACCTGGAACGTCACGCTGCCTGCCGAGCCGTCCAGAATGTTCGTGCCGTTGTACGTCGTTTGCGACGCGATACGGTTCACTTCAGAGATCTGTGCCGAAACTTCTTGCTGCAGTGCTGCCTGGTCGCTCGACGACAGCGTGCCGGTCGATGCCTGCACGGCCAGCTGACGAATACGTTGCAGGCTGGACGTCAGCGACGACAGTGCGCTCGATGCGGTTTGAATCATCGACACGCCGTCATTCGCATTCGACACGCCTTGGTCGAGGCCGTTGATCTGCGTTTGCATACGCGTCGAGATTGCCAGACCTGCTGCATCGTCAGCCGCGCTGTTGATGCGCTTACCCGACGACAGGCGCGTGATGGCTTGCGAGAGGGCGCTTTGCGAGCCGTTAAGGTTTTGCTGTGCAACCAGCGAGTTGATGTTGCTATTGATTCCGAGCATGAAAATCTCCTAATTAAGCCTTGAGCCCAAAACGCCACGTTGGCATCGGCGGAAGCACTCGTTCATTGCTGGCCGCCTCAGTGAAGGTTGACGGCGCGTCTAAAAAAAACTTGAGGGACTTTGTGCTATAGCGACCCAATTGTTTTTACGGCGGGTTACGCCGTCGCTTGTCTGTAAGCCGCTTGCAGCCTTGTTCGGACGATTCACTGCAGGTATTGAAAAGACGGCGTATTCTCTTTTTCTCTTGTGGCAAACCCTGGAGAAATCATGCAAAAGCGCCGGATTGGACGTTCCGAATTGGAGGTTGCGCCGCTTATGTTCGGCGGCAATGTATTTGGCTGGACCGCCGATGAGGCGACCTCGTTTTCGATCCTCGATGCGTTTGTCGATGCTGGACTCAACTTTATCGATACCGCCGATGTCTATTCCGCGTGGGCGCCGGGCAACCAGGGCGGCGAATCGGAAACCATCATTGGCAAGTGGTTCAGGCAGAGCGGCAAACGCGACAAGATCGTGCTCGCCACGAAGGTTTCCAAGCATCCGCAGCGCAAGGGCCTGTCGGCGGCGAACATTCACGCTGCGGTCGACGATTCGCTGCGGCGCTTGCAGACGGATTACATCGATGTCTACTTTTCTCACGACGACGACACCGAAACGCCTTTGACCGAAACCCTCGGCGCCTATCAGAAGCTGATCGAGGCGGGCAAGGTGCGGGTGATCGGCGCGTCGAACTACAGCGGCGCGCGCGTCGAGGAAGCGCTCGCCGTGTCCCGCCAGCACGGGCTGCCCGAGTATCAATTGCTGCAGCCGGAGTACAACCTGTACGATCGCGCGGAGTATGAGCGTGACATCGAACCGGTGGCGCTCGCCAATCAGCTCAGTGTGGTGGTGTACTGGAGTCTTGCCAGCGGCTTTCTGTCCGGCAAGTACCGTTCGCAGGCCGATCTGGCCAACAAGGCGCGCGGCAGCCGGGTCGGGAAGTATCTGAACGAGCGTGGTTTGCGGATTCTGGACGCGCTCGACCGGGTCGCCGGGCGGCACGGCAGCACGCCGGCCACCGTCGCACTTGCATGGCTGATCGCCCGTCCAAGTGTTACCGCCCCAATTGCCAGCGCGACCTCGGTCGACCAGCTCAAAAGCCTGGCCGCCGCAGTCCATTTAATGCTGACCGGTGCCGATATCCGCGAGCTGGACGAAGCGAGCGCCTGACCGTGCAGGAGGCCTGGCGCGATCGCTAAACCCCTGGTAGGATGGAGAGTTTCCTGATATCATCGGGAGTGAATTGAGATCTTTGCCTGTTTCGTCAATGTTTTTCATTGATGAAAGGTTGGCGAAACGGCAGCAGACGGGGCTTCGGCATTACGTCTGTCCGCGTTCCGCGGTGAACTCCCCACCTCTCTTTTCCGGCCTCCGTGGCCGTTATGCCTCTCGTTTCATTCGTGGTTTGGCCGGGATTTGTCCCGCGTTTGCCTGTTACTGGCCATGAATCGAAACGACCGGAGGGCCGGCGCGTGAGCGGTATCCGCCACGCAATTTACCCCTATCAAGTGATTGAGTTAGGAATTACATGACGACGATTCTTCTGAAAGAAAACGAGCCGTTCGAAGTGGCGATTCGCCGCTTTCGTCGCGCAATCGAAAAGAATGGCCTGATCGCTGAACTGCGTGAGCGCCAATCGTACGAAAAGCCGACCACGGCACGTAAGCGCAAGAAGGCTGCTGCTGTGAAGCGCCTGCACAAGCGCCTGCGCAGCCAGATGCTGCCGAAAAAGCTGCACTAAGCACGCTTTTCCGCGCTGCATTTCGCGCATTGCACGCCGAACGGCGGTGTGAGCTTCGAAAGAAGCCACATCGCCGTTTTGCTTTTGGGTCGCCGGTTCGGCGACGCCGCCTCAGCCCGCTTTGCGATTACGTCCTTTTTTGCCGAGCGCCACGCAGCGCGCCCGGCACATGCAGCCCGCCTCGTGGTCGTTCACCATGCCGATCGCCTGCATGAACGCATAGCAGATCGTCGAGCCGACGAACTTGCAGCCATAGCGCTTCAGCCCCTTGCTGAGCGCGTCCGACACTTCGGTCGATGCAGGCGCCTGTTTATACGATGCCCAATCGTTCTGGATCGGCGTCTGATCGACGAACGACCAGACGAAGTTGGCGAGCGAGCCGTGCTCGGCCTGAATCTGCTGCACGGCGCGCGCGTTGGTAATCGCCGACTCGATCTTGCCGCGATGGCGCACGATACTTTCGTCCAGCACCAGTGCATCGACATGCTTGGGCGTAAAGCGCGCCACCTTGTCGATGTCGAAGTCGGCGAATGCGCGGCGATAGCCGGTTCGTTTGTTGAGAATCGTCGACCATGACAAACCCGCCTGTGCGCCTTCCAGCACAAGCAGTTCGAACAAATGCTGATCGTCGCGCGAGGGTACGCCCCATTCGGTGTCGTGGTAGTGTGCGAGCGCTTCGCTCGATACCCAGTTGCATCGCTGTGTCACTTTCGCGCTCCCGCGTTGTCATGTCGCTCGTCAGCATAACGGAAGCCGTACGCGCCGCAAGTTGGCTATTCGGCCGATTGCCGGATTGAAACTGACCTGCCACGCTATGCGTTATTCCCCACCTGAACTCACCCAATTCGATGAATAAAGACCTCTTTCTGATCGGCATTGACGGCGGCGGCAGCGGTACCCGGGTCGTACTCAGCGACGCGCAAGGCCGCGAACTGGCGCAGGCGGCGAGCGGGCCGTCGGGTCTGGGCCTCGGTGTGGAGCGCGCGTGGCAGGCCATCGGAGCCGGGTGCGCCGACGCATTTGCACGTGCCGGTGTGGCGCTGGACTGGTCGCGCTGCGTACTCGGCTGCGGGTTGGCAGGGGTCAATAATCGCGACTGGCTGGCCGCATTTCGCGCGCAGGCCCCCGCAGTGGCCGGGCTCGCGGTGAAAAGCGATGTTTACACCAGCTTGCTGGGCGCACACGGCGGCGCGCCCGGCGTGGTGGTCGCGCTTGGCACGGGCAGTCAGGCGGCCGTGCTTGATGGCAATGGTGAATGCCGAGTCGCTGGCGGCTTCGGTTACCCGTCGGGCGACGAAGCGAGCGGCGCCTGGCTCGGGCTGCGGGCCATCGTGCACGCGCAGCAGGCGCTCGACGGCCGTGCACCCACCGACGATCTGGCGCAGGCGATGCTCGCCCACGCCGGTGCACATGACTACGACAGCCTCGTGGTCTGGCTGTGCGAAGCCAATCAGACTGCTTATGCACGGCTTGCACCGGTCGTCATCGCGCATCGCACGCATCCGTTCGCGGCGCGTCTGCTCGGCGAGGCCGGCGTCGAAGTGGGCAAGATGATTGCCGCGCTCGACCCTTCGGCGACTCTGCCAGTCGCGCTGAGCGGCGGTCTCGGCGCACCTTTGCGCGAGTACGTGCCCCAGATCTATCAGGCTCGCTTGCGCGAGCCGTTGGCGGACTCGGCACACGGCGCGTTGCAGTTGGCGCAGCGCGAAGCGGTTCGCATCGCAGGTTGAGAATCGGCTGGCGCGCCGGGCGCAATCTCGCGGATGCGGCGCACAACGGTAAAATGCGATCTTTGATGCTGCCCGGCTGCTCACACTATGTACAAAGTCATTGCTACTGATCTCGACGGCACGCTGCTCAACGCCGATCACCAGGTGGACCCGTTCACGATCGCCACGGTGCGTAAGCTGGAAAGCGATGGGCAGCACTTCGTGATCGCAACGGGGCGCCACTACTGCGACGTGGCGGCTATTCGCGACCTGCTAGGCATCAACCCGTATCTGATCACGTCGAACGGCGCGCGCATTCACGCGCCGGACAACACCGTGATCCACGCCGATGACCTGCCTCCGGCCATCGTGCAGCGGCTGGTGCAGCCGGAAATCGTCGGCGCGCATGGCCGCGTGATCGTCAACCTGTTCGCCGACCAGGCGTGGTTGATCGACCGTGATGCGCCGGACCTGCTGAAATTCCACCAGGATTCCGGCTTCACCTATGAAGTGACCGATTTGCCGAAGCACGACGGCGTCGACATCGCCAAGGTCCTTTATATCGGGGAGCCCGCCGATCTCGCGCATGTCTCGGCCAGCCTGGCGCGCGAATTTGGCGACGCGCTGTACGTCACCTATTCACTGCCGGATTGTCTGGAGGTGATGACGTCGAACGTCTCGAAGGGACGTGCTTTGCAGATCGTGCTCGAGCGCCTCGGCGTCCACGCCTCGCAATGCGTGGCTTTCGGCGACAACATGAACGATATCGACCTGCTGGAGACAGCCGGCCATCCGTTCATGATGAACAACGCCAATCCCGATCTCATCACGCGTCTGCCGAACGTGCCGCGCATCGGCAACAACTTCGAAGCGGGCGTTGCGCACCATCTGCGTAAGCTTTTCTCGCTCGACGACGAACTGATGTCCTGAAATCGGCGCTGTCGCCCCGTCATTGAGGCTTACATCCGTACGCCCGGCTAATCGGCAGCGCTCGCGGAAGCACCCGCTGGAGCTGCCGAAGAGCTTCCCGGCAGTGCCGCGCATGGACAATCCACAGCGCGGCCGTTCAGCCCTTGGTGGTCAAGCTTGAAGCTGGCGTGGGCCGTGCCGTTCTGCCAGTTGAGACGAACAATATAGATACTGTCGAAGTCGTCGGTGTGCCAGTTGGGGACATCCGCGGCGTTGCCGCCATGCGTGCTCATCATCTGGCGCAGCAACTTCACGATCAGCTTGTGCTCCCACGCAACGACAATCAGCTTGTTGCGATTGGCCGGATTGACGAGCGCCGTGCCAAGCTGGTCGATCTGTGCAAAGCCGTACGGCGTTTGCACCGGCATCTGGAACTGGATGGCGGTCGGCTCGATAGTCGCAAGCGGCCGGATATAGTAATAGGGATGGCCGCTGTCGTCCTTTTGCTGGCCCGGATCGGGTGCGTAGATCGCATCCGGTTTGCCGAACTTGGCGGCGATCACCGCCGGCAAGGCCAGCGCGCGGTTGAGCCCCTGGCAACTGAGTTGGCCGTAACCCTTGGCGGGTTTCTCACCGTGGCGCACGAATACGAGCGTTTCCGTATTGCCGTCCGCGGCATGGGCAGCGGGTAACGCCAGTACGCCAGCACACAGTCCGGCGATGGAGAGTGCGACGCCATGCAGGAATCCGCGGAAACGGGTCATCGATCGTACCTGTGTGAGCTTGGGAAGTCGCACGATTCTAGCAGTGGGCCATTGGCAAGCCACGGGGCCGCCTGCATCGTGAGCACAAAAACAAAGCGGGCGCCGTAGCGCCCGCCTTGACTGCCCGGATAGCGCACTCGCTAATCAGTCGAGCGCCAGTTCCTGCGAATTGCCGCGGCGGCTTTCGGCGATGAGCGGGTACAGCACGCCTGCGATCACTGCGCCGATGATCGGTGCGACCCAGAACATCCACAACTGATCCACCGCTGCGCCGCCGACGAACAGCGCCGGGCCGGTGGAGCGCGCCGGGTTGACCGACGTGTTGGTCACTGGAATCGAGATCAGGTGAATCAGCGTCAGGCACAAGCCAATGGCGATCGGCGCGAAGCCGGCCGGCGCGCGCTTGTCGGTTGCGCCGAGGATGACGAACAGGAAGAAGCCGGTCATCACCACTTCGCAAATGAATGCGGCAGCGAGCGAGTAATGGCCCGGCGAGCGCTCATCGTAACCGTTGCTGGCGAAACCGCTGGCGACAAGGTCGAAGCCCGGCTTGCCCGAGGCGATCAGCGACAGCACCAGCGCACCCAACACCGCGCCGATCACCTGAGCAACGATGTACGGCAGCAGGTCGCGAGCCGGAAAGCGGCCTGCGACGGTCAGGCCGACGCTCACCGCCGGATTCAGGTGGCAGCCGGAGATGTGGCCGATCGCAAAAGCCATGGTCAGGACCGTGAGGCCGAATGCGAGCGAAACACCCACGAAGCCGATGCCCAGACCGTGGACCGGGCCGGCGAAGTTAGCGGCGAGGACGGCGCTGCCGCAGCCTCCGAGCACGAGCCAGAAGGTGCCGAACAGCTCGGCAGCAAGGCGCTTTGACAACTGCATGATTGGTAATCCTAAAATGTTTGGCGCTTGGAATGGCATGCGTGCTAAGCGCGAGTGCATGTCTTTGAGCGTGCAATTCTAGG
>NZ_JAQQDU010000177.1:0-7384 GCF_046027825.1 Paraburkholderia sediminicola | reverse complement strand
TAAGGGTTGAGTTGATTCACGAGCGAATCTCCAGCTCTTCGAATCGTTTCCATTTGTAAAACGCGATCGACAATAGCCAGCTCGCCAGAAACACGCCGATGATCACGTAGCCGATCATGCCGAAGTTGTCGTTCAGGCTCCCCACCGCTTGCCAGAATCCGCCGCTCAGATGCAACTGGCCGCCCAGCAAGCCGAGACCTTCTATGGCGCCGACAATGAGCGCCACCAGCACCGAGATCGATGTGATCGTGATGTTGTAGTAGAGCTTGCGGACCGGTTTCACGAAGGCCCAGCCATAGGCGCCCAGCATCAGGATGCCGTCAGTAGTGTCGATCAGGGTCATGCCGGCGGTGAACAACACCGGAAACACCAGAATCGACCAGATCGACATGCCTTGCGCGGCGCCGGCGGCCGAAATACCGAGCAGCCCGACTTCCGTTGCGGTATCGAAACCCAGCCCGAACAGGAAGCCGAGCGGATACATGTGCCAGCTCCGGGTGATGAGGCGAAAGAGCGGCCGGAAGATCCGAGCGAGAAAACCGCGATTCGCGAGCAGCATGTCGAGATCTTCATCGACATAAGGTTCGCCCCGGCGTACACGCCGAAAAGCACGCAGCACCGAGCGCAGCACGATCAGGTTCAGGAGCGCAATGGCAAACAGGAAGAAGGTCGATACCAGCGTGCCGATCACGCCGCCGATTTCCTTCATGCCGTCCATCCGGCTTTGCAAGGCCATGGCGGTCGCAGCAATGCCGATCGTCGCCAGGATCACGATGGTGGAGTGTCCGAGCGAGAACATCAAGCCGACGGTCACTGGCCGTTGACCGGATTGCATCAGCTTGCGCGTGACGTTGTCGATCGCCGCGATATGATCCGCGTCCACCGCGTGCCTCAGACCAAATGAATAAGCGAGCAGACAGGAACCCAGCAGCAGCGGAAAACCGCGAAACGCAATGAGGGCCACCACCCATGCCGCAATATTGAAACTAAGTAGTAACGCGTAGACCCACGCGATTTCACGGCGCTGGCCGCCGCGTTGCGCCCCCTGGAGTGCCTTTATAAACTCCGACATGTGCTCTCTCCCGGGTGGCGAAGATTATTGTGTCAGCGCGCAAAGGCGCCCATTGCCTGTTTCGGATCATAGTACTTCTCACGCGTATTTCACGCCCGTGCGATTCCCTTAGCGGACAGACAATGGTCTATCGCGAATCCTTGCCGGCAAAGCGCCGGTTATGCCGGACATTTCACTAATACGCTGCGGACAGTAGACAATGCCCCAACCCGGCCATCGGCAAGGAGTGTCAATGAAAGCGCCTCGCTCGCGTCTCCCGCATTTTCCCGGCGATCATTCGCATGCGGAGTGGCGCGATCACACCTTGCCTTACGTCATCGTGGCCGCGCTTGTCGTGCTGATGGTCACGCTGATCGTCTGGCTGGTCGATCCGGCGCCGCCGAAAACCATCACGATGAGCGCGGGCCCGCACGACAGTTCGTTCCTCGTCGCTGCCGATCAGTACAAGACGATCCTCGCCCGCAACGGCATCACGCTGAAGGTGCTGGAGTCCGATGGCTCCGTACAGAATCTGCATCGGCTGCTGGACCCGAAACAGCATGTCGATCTCGCGCTCGTGCAAGGTGGCGTGACCGACGGGCTCGATACCTCATCACTGATGTCGCTCGGCAGCGTTTTCTATATTCCGGTGGTGGTGTTCTATCGCGGCACCGGTATCGGTGAGCTTTCAGAACTGGAAGGTAAGCGGATTGCAATCGGCCGCGAAGGCAGCGGCACGCGCCTCCTGGCGCTCAAACTGCTGGAAGCAAACGGCATCGAACCGGGCGGCGACACCGTGCTGGTGCCGAGCGATGGCTTGCAGGCCGCCACGCAACTCGTGTCGGGCGACGTCGACGCCGCAATCCTGAACGGCGACTCGGCCACGCGCGGCTTGATGCTGCGGCTTCTGAGAGTGCCCGGCATCTCCGTGATGGATTTCAGCGAAGCCAGCGCCTATACCCGCATCTTTCCCTATCTCGACGAGATCGACCTGCCGCCCGGCGTGCTCGATCTCAAGCGCAGAATTCCGCCCGACACCATCCATCTGATCAGCCCGACGGTCGAACTCGTCGCCCGGAGCAATCTGCATCCGGCCATTTCCGACTTATTGATCGAGGCCGCGCAGGAAGTGCACGGCATGCCTGGGCTGTTGCAGCACGCGGGGGAATTTCCGAGTCCGGTCGCCCATGAGTATCAGATCAGCGAGGACGCACAGCGCTACTACAAGACCGGCAAGAGTTTTCTATACCGCACGCTGCCGTTCTGGCTTGCGAGCATTGGCGACCGCACGCTCGTGCTGCTGCTGCCGATGGCGGTGCTGCTGTTTCCGGCGATGCGCCTGATCCCGGCACTGTACCGGTGGCGCGTGCGCTCGCGGATCTATCGCTATTACGGTGCGCTGATTGCGATTGAGCGCGGCGCCCTCGCCGACTCGAGCGATGCGGAGCGCAAGCAGCTTTTCGCGGAACTCGATCAGATCGAAGCGTCGCTTAACCGCCTGCGTATGCCGCTTGCATACGCCGACGCGTTCTATGTGCTGCGCGAGCACGTCGGCTTCGTGCGCGACCGGCTGGCGGCGGCGCAAGGCAGCCACCCCTAGACGGGGCGGCGGGTTTCGTTACGCTTCGGCGGTCGCCGACGGTGCTGCTGGCGGCGTTGTCGACGGCGTTGTCGATTCAGCGGCCGGGGTGTCCGTCGAGGTGGCCTGCGGCTGGCTTGCTGTGTCACCTTGCGGGGTGGCCGCTGCTTGCGCTGCTACATCACCTTGCGAGGTGGTCGCTGTTTGCGCTGCTACGTCGGCTGAAGCGGCCGCGGTGGCCGAATCAGACGAAGCATTGGCGGATGCGTCCGTTGCCGAAGCTGCGACTTTCGCTGCGCCCCGGCCCGCGCGATGCGCCTGCAGACGTTGTGCGCCTGCCGCTTCCTGCGCCGTGACCTTGCCTGCTTCGCCGCCCGTCAGATCGACGCGCGCGGCGCCTTCGACGAGACTCTTCCAGTAGCGGCTGCCACGGCACCACGTCTTGATGGCGTCGCGCAATTCGGCTTCGCTCAGCGACAGCTCCTTCGCGTGAACCACGAGGTCCTCGAAGATGCCGACCTTGAGCGGCAGCTTGGGCGCCGGATTCTTCGGGAATGCGTTCGGGAAGCGTTTTTGCAGCCGACCGATCGATTTCACCACCGGGTCCACGGGCCTTGCGTCGGCTGCGGGCTTGGCGTTGGCCGTGGGCCTGGCGTCGGCTGCGGGCTTGTGAGCGGGCGCGCCACGTCGCGGCGGCGACGGCTTGCGGACAGGCTTCGCGCCGGGCTTGGCCGCAGGCGCAGCTTCGGCGCGTGCCGCAGCCAGTTGCTTCTTCAATTCAGCGAGTTGTTCGAAACCCATAGCGCACAATCGATCGAGAAAGACAGGATTGTAGCAGCGTGTTGAAACGCGCTCACGGCGCGTGGTGATGGGGATGTATGCCGGCAGCGCTGAATGTTCTGTTGTGGCACGATTAAATTCGAGATTTTCCCTGCTATGTCCCCCCGCTTTTGCGGTTTATGGGGCTCACGCAGATCCGGTACTTTTTTTGCGGTTTGCGAAGGATGAGGGTCTTGATCGTTGTTTTTTTGCCTGCGCGGCGCTTTTTGTCTGTTTGCCTACGGCGTTGGGATTTGCCTGGTTTGTTTGCCTTCGCGGCGCTTGTTTCGTCTGTTTGCCTATGGCGTTGGCCTTTCCTTGAGTTCGTATTGGTCTATTAGTGTTGCCCCTGTGCGGGGCGGCACTTACTTTCTTTGCCGCCGCAAAGAAAGATAAGCAAAGAAAGCGGCTCAATCCGCTAATTCTTAAGCGGGTCCCTCGCGCAGCCACGGTAGTGGTGCATCTGGAATCCGTGCCCTCGTACATTCGGCGTGAGTGACAAAGGTGTCATCAGCTCCCACTCCGCACTACGTGCGTCGCGGAGGCGTCTGCGTAGGAAACCAGCGGCTTCGTTTGGGCGCAGCGGGGACCATCGACTTCGCCCCGGCGAAGCGCTCAAACTCTCAAAAGGCAAGTTCCATTAGCGAGTGAAAGTGCAAATACGTAGTCCGAATTAAATGCCTCGCCTCGCCTCGCCTCGCCTCGCCTCGCCTCGCCTCGCCTCGCCTCGCCGTGGCCGTGGCCGTGGCCGTGGCCGTGGCTGTGGCTGTGGCTGTGGCTGTGGCTGTGGCTGTGGCTGTGGCAACAATGATGAGCCAAGAATCTGAGCAAAACGCGAGTGCTAAAGCGTGCAGCCGGTTGAGTGAGGTACGCTTCGGCGCGCGCAGCGCCGCCGGATGTATGACTGCTTTGTCACTTGCGCCGAATGTGCGAAGGCGCGGATTCCAGATGCACCACTACCGCGACTGTGCAGGGGGCCCGCTTAGCAGGGGGCGAGCCGCTTTCTTTGCTTATCTTTCTTTGCGGCGGCAAAGAAAGTAAGTGCCGCCCCGCACAGGGGCAACGCTAATAATCCAATATCAATTCAAGGAGAGGCCAAAAAGCCAGATCAAGGAAAGGCCAACGCCGCAGGCGACCAGCCGAACACACGCCGACCGGGCAAACAAAACAAGCAAAGCCCAACACCACAGGCATACAAACGAACAAGCGCCGCGCAGGCAAAAAAAACCTCAAACCACATCCCCAAACCCGCCCACCCGGGCCCCCAACCCCCGAATAGCCTCAGCGACCCGAGGCGACAAGAGCGCCTCCAACTCATCCACATGCCGATACTCCCGCATCCCCTGACTCAAAACCCGATCGCCAGCAAAAGCAGGATGACAATAAATCTCCCCCACGCCAGTGGGCAAATCGGCAAGTGCGGCAAGCCACGCCGCCTCATCCATCCGCCCACTATTAGCAATCCCAACAACATAATCGTTATGCGCAATCCCAGCCCGATCCAATCTCGCCCGCACCCGTGAAATCCACGGCCGCAACCACAGCGGCGCGCTCACCTCGAACGGCAAACGCATCGCCCGCATCCCATACTCGCGGCCAATCTCCAGAATCAACCCAAGCACCGTCGGATGCAAATGAAAATGCTTGTGCGTGTTGACGTGATCGAGCGTCAAACCCGTCTTCGCAAACGCCTCGAACTGCGCTCGAATCTCGCGCGCCAACTGTTTGCGAACGTGCGGCAAAAAGAAAAACCGCACCCCGTCCCGCACCATGTTGTCGCCAAAGCGGCCATGCTCGTCGAGCAATGCGGCAATCCCGGCGCGCGGCGTGACCGCGTCACCGTCGGCAAGCACCAGATGCAAGCCGACCCGCAGCTCCGGCAGTGCGCGAGCACGCGCCACCGCATCATCCGCGGCAGGTGCCCCAATCATC
Source organism: Paraburkholderia sediminicola (assembly GCF_046027825.1). Taxonomy (GTDB): domain Bacteria; phylum Pseudomonadota; class Gammaproteobacteria; order Burkholderiales; family Burkholderiaceae; genus Paraburkholderia; species Paraburkholderia sediminicola_D. The sequence goes on along the minus strand of NZ_JAQQDU010000177.1, from coordinate 2,003 downwards.
AGGCTCGCGGCCGTCAACACGCCGTGCCGGTGCGCCTGCTCGACCGCCAGATTCACCCGTGAATGCAGGCCAAAATCGTCGGCAGTGACGATCAGCCCACGTGGCTTAGCCGCCATCCGAAGTCTCCATGACATCCATCACGCGCAGCGCCGCATCGCGCGTAGTCGATGCAGTCGCCACGACCGGCACGCGTGCCCCACGCCACATCACATGCGAGCCGAACGCGCCCGCGAGCCATTGGAACGCCAGCAAGGTATCGCGCAACGGCACGAGCGGCAAGTCGCGCCAGAAAGTGCGTTCATGACGCGCGGCACGTAGATGCAGCAGCATGCGCGCGGCAAAACCGGCCGCCGTACTGGCGCCGCTCGCCAGCGCCGCCCACAGATGCACGCCGTCGAACGGACCGTTGACGAGGCCGCTGGTGAGCCATGCGCCGGCAATGAGCCACGGCGTCGGGAACGTGATGATCAACGACGCGAAGCCAGGCGGGTTCACCGAGCGGATCGTGCGCAGCCAGCGCGTTTCACGCTGCCACAAGGCTGAAAAGGTCGGCTCGATGACATCGGTGGCCACCATCACGCGCGAAAGCACCGTGCGAAGCCCGAGCGCGCGCACGTGTTCGGCGAGCCAGTAATCATCCGCGAGACAATCTTTCAACGCGTCGAAACCACCAATACGCTCGAGCGTCGCACGGCGCAACGCCAGGGTCGCACCAAAACCGAAGCGGCGCGAGCCGACCGCATGCGCGACGCGCACCGACGGCGCGAACCATTCGTTGATGAACAACGCCCCAACACGCGGCCAGAAACCGCCGACACTGTGCGCCACGTAGAGACAGGTCACCACCCCCACGCGCGGATCGGCGAGCGGCGCCGCTACGGTGTCGAGATAATCGGCTTCGACAGCGATATCGCTATCGGCGATCACGATCACGTCATGACGCGCCCGTGCCGCCATGTTGATCAGATTGCTGACCTTGAGATTGCTGCCATGCACGCGCGTATCGACCGCAAGATCGATGTCGTGCCGCGGGTAAGCAGCCTGCAAACGGCGCACCACGGCAATCGCCGGATCATCCGGCGAAGACACACCCAGCACGAGTTGGAAATTCCCGTGGCGCTGGTCGCAGAAGGTTCTGAGATTCTCGTAGAGACGCGGCTCGGCGCCGCACAGCGGCTTAAGCACGCTGACGCCGACACGGGCAAAAGGCACCTGAACATCTAAAGCCCTGCCGGAGTCACTCGCAGCCGCTGCCACTCTGGCGGCGCTCCCGCGACGCGCCGTGAAAAACGGCATCGCCACCGCTGCCAGCATCGCGTAGAGCGAAGCCGGGACGCAGCCGGATAACAGGATCCATTGCCATGCTGCCAATGCGTGCGCCGCCATCGTCCGCGTCCGTCAGTGCCCAGCCAGCACGAACGGTCTGCCCGTAAAGCGCAGATGAAGAACAACGAACCAGCGCTGCGGGCAATCCGCCTCAATCAGAACGGGCCGGCCGGCACGCGTTGCGTAGCGACCCTGAATAGCGAGGTCGAAAGCGGCGTGTGCGATCTGCCGCATCACGAGGACGCCACTCACGATCAGCGCGAGCGCAAGGAGCTGGAAGCTTGTGGAACTGAAGACCTGTTGGGAAACCGGTAGGACCAGCAGTGCCAGCAATGCGAGCACTTCGGTACCCATGGCCGTAAGCGAAGCCGCCATCAGATGGGCTCGCAGCATGTCGACGGTGAGAGGCTTCATGGCGTGATCTCGTGGCCTGAAGAAACGCACAGCGACGAGCAGCGGCGCGGTTTGCGGGGCAATGCGCCGGCAAAAAGCGCCGGCAGAAGCGCCGGCCGTACATTCAATCGATGTGCTTACGATTAAGTTGCGATGTTCTGACAACTCGACGTAGTTTCGCGCGCTCGTGTCGGCCACGCGACAGTAACTCACAGTAATCAATTCAGGGGCGATGGTAGCGATTCTAGCTGAAGGAAACCTTAAGGAAGAAAGCGGTATAAAGG
>NZ_JAQQDU010000176.1:0-7570 GCF_046027825.1 Paraburkholderia sediminicola | reverse complement strand
CCTCGACGGACAACTACCATGAATTTTGCCCGCAATTTACCCGCAAAACTGTCGGAAGCGGGCGGATTCCTCTGGATCAAATCGGATAGATCGCCATAAGCCGGAGGAGCAACCGAAGCGAACGCATAAAGTTTCAACCATTCGCCGTAACCCTTTACCAGATAGCCGCCTGAGCGTTCTATGTATTGCCGTCGGGACGTTTCATAGACTTCCCGAAGCGCAAACCACGGCACATGCGGCAAGTCGTGATGAACCAGATGGTAGTTGTTGTTCAGGAACAGCAGGCGCCAGAACCATGCTGCTTCGTTGATGACGGTGCGGTGCTCGTGCGCATGGGCCGCGCGATGTTCCTGAAACGAGCGGATCGAGCCCAACGACAACGATCCATAACCTGCGCCGAGGATAAAGGCCCACGCCGGGATTGCGCAGACGCGTTGAAGCCACATCGTCAGCGCGGCCAACGCGGCGAGATGGGCGAGCCACATCGGGACATCGCGAAAATCGGCGCGTTTGATACTTCGGAGTGCATCGACACCCGTGGCCGCAATGGCGAAAGCCGGCCCAACCAGCAGGCGGCCGATAAACGTATTGCGGAACGTCAGCAGTGCGCGAATCGCAAAACCCGCGCGTTGCCACACACGTTGGCTGACGAAGTAGCTTTCGGGATCGCGCTCAGGAAGCGTCAGATGTGGATCGTCGTGATGCTGAAGATGCGAGTCACGGTAGACACCATACGGAAACCACACCGCGAGCGGCGCGAATCCCAGCAGTGCGTTGAAGCGCGGCGAACGCGTTGGATGACCGTGCAGCAGTTCGTGTTGCAGGGACATGTACCACGTGCCCAGTAACGCTAACAGCGCGGTGGTCAGTGGCAGACCGAGGGTGCGTGCATGCGTCGCCACACCGAACCATCCACCATAGATCGTGACGATCAGCAGCCACGTCGGCCATTCGGTGCGCCATGTCCAGCTTGCAGCCCGTCGGGCGAGTGCGTTGCGTTGCGTATCGTCGAGGTAAATCGCCATCGGCTGGATCGGTCGGAATGCAGGTTTAGACCGATCCTACGGACCAATCCACGCGACCAGAACCATTTTGTTCAGCAATGCATCTGCTTAAACATGCAAAAGCACATGCAAAAGCGGGGGGGCACATCGCTGGCCCTTACCCAGGGCCAGGCCGCCATCACCTGGCGCTCAGAACGCCTTGCAAGACCCTTGTGGATCCTGTTCGGGTATAGGCGCGGGAGACCGCTCATTCATCGTCCGCCACGCGGCACGCATGATCGAGCAAGCCTTCCGCCGTACCGCTGCCGTTGTCGACATCCAGACCGCTATTCACGACGAGCCAGCCGTCCTTTTCCGCCGACGGACCCGCACCGGTCACGAGGATGGTTTGCATTGCCATCGCCGCGGCGTTTGCGTTGTCACGCGCGACGATGCGAAACGGATTGTTCGCCTGCGTGAGCGACGTGACGCGCATGATCCGGTAGCGCTGGCCGTCGAGCGTATCCCAGCGCCACTCGCCAGGCGTGTCCTTCGCGTGGCGTGCGAGTGCATCGCTTACGTTGCTCTGCATGCAATCGATATGGATATGCAACTGGTTTTGCGAGCGGCGGTATTGCGAGTTGATCTCGAGGCCGAGTTGATTGTCGGGCAAGGACTTTTTGACGGACTTTTCGACGTAAAGTCGCGAGGCCCACGCGTCGTCCCAGTAGTCCTTTGCATCCGGCGCCAGCACGAGCGGGCTTTCTATGCCGGTGATGCGGTCGGTCGGCATCAATAGATGCTGTGAGCGGCCGACGATGTCCTTCAGGATGACATAGCGTTTGTCGAGATCAACGACTGTGCATTGGCCCGGTGTGCCGGTAGCCTGTTGCGACGGCACGCAGCGCACATCGACGATTTTCCAGAGCGCGTTCGGATCGACTGCGGCAAGGCGCGCGCAGGAGGCGGCGGTGAAGGCGACCGCCAGGGCGGCGGCGGTTCGCAGAAACGTTTGTCGAAGGCGGGGTGGTGTTGACGGTGTCATCGGCATGCGGATGCGGATCGGTGCTTACTTGTTGGAGTGTTCAACGGCATGGTCAATGGGCACCTTCGATGGCACCTTGCCAAGGCAACTTCAAAGCCATCAGAGCACAGGCGCCGACAGCACACCGAGCAATTTCTCGAATGCGACGCCGATTGCCAGCAGCCGCCGGTCCTCACCGAGCGGACCATCCAGTTCCAGGCCGACCGGCAAGCCGCTGTCGGTCATCCCTGCCGCCAGCGACAAGCCCGGAATACCGGACGTGCTGGCCGGGTCGGTATTGCGCAGGAACGCTTCCATCGTATCGATCGGCGCGGCGCCATCGATCGATACCGTCGACGAGCCGTTCAGGTCGTCAATCGGCACCGCGACGAGGCGTGTGGTCGGGAACAGGAGCGCGTCGAGACGCTCGTGCGCGAAAGTCGCCGCGACATACTCCTGCAAGCGCGGCCGCCAATGCTTCAGTGCTGCGTCGTAATGCGCGCCGAGCACGTCGGCAAGCACGCCGTCGTAGATCGCACGCACGTCCGGGCTCGCGATGCGGGCCGCCATTTCAGCCACTGTCTTGACCGGCGCATGGTTGGCGACGAGCCAGGCGAGCACGTCTTCGCGTGGCTCGTGGATCGCAATGGGACCGCCTACCTGGTCGTTCAAGGTTTCCAGTTCGCTCATCGCGACGGGCACGAAGGTGACGCCCGCTGCGTCGAGGCGGAGCAAGGCGGCGCGCGCGACCTGTTCCACCTGTCGTTCGAGCCCTTCCCAGAGCGGTGCAGGCAAGCCGATACGCAAGCCGTTCAGCGTAAGTGTGGGCAACGGTCCCGCTCCGGTGATCACGCCGTCGAGCAACGCGATATCGGCAACGGTGCGCGCCATCGGACCCACCGTGTCGCGCGTATGGCTGATCGGCACGACGGCATTCGGGTCGTGATAACGCCGCTCGGCGCCGCCGTTTCCGACCGACGGACGAAACCCCGCGATGCCCGTCAACGCGGCCGGAATCCGGGTCGAACCGCCGGTGTCGGTGCCGAGGCCCGCGGGTGCGATGCGCGCGGCGATCGCCGCAGCGGTGCCACCCGACGAGCCGCCGGGGATCAGGGTGGGGTCGTACGGATTGCGCACGGGTCCGGCGTGGGTGGCGAAGTTCGTGCTGGTGATGCCGAACGCCAGCTCGTGCATGTTGGCTTTGCCGAGCACGATCGCGCCGGCGTCGAGAAGCCGTTGTACCGAAGGCGCGTTCGTCGTCGGCACGAAGCCCTCCAAGGCGGGCGTGCCCGCCGAGGTCTGCAGGCCGGCGGTGTTGATGTTGTCCTTCACGACGATGGGCAAACCGGCGAGCGGCAATTGCGCTCTCGCTTCGGGCGGCAACGCGTCGATGCGTTGCGCGGCGGCCAGCGCGCCGTCGAGGTCGAGCGTGGTGAGCGCATTGAGGCTTGAGAGCGACGCCGCGCGCGCCAGCAGCGTAGCCATATAGTCGGCGGCTTTGATGCGCCCGGACTGGATCGCGGCGACCGCTTCCGTTGCGGTTAGTGCCAACTGTTCATCAACGGTCCATGTCATTGCAGGCGTCTCCTTGATCTGAAGTGTCGCCTATTCTGGCACAGCCGTTTGAGAACCGACGTCGAGTGGCGCAAGGTGGCCTGGGTTTGCCGGGTGGCCGGTCGTCGGACTTGACGGCGACTCGCCTTCTGGTTCTGCGCCGTGGACCGGCGTGATCGCTGCTACAGGGTCTTTGAGTGCGCCTTGGCGACCCCGCCGACATTACTTCCGGCTGTCGATCCACATGCGTCCCCATCGGAACGCATAGGCGAGCGCGTGTTCTTCGTCGAAGAAATAATCGAGCGCGTCGAACGAGTAGGCCTGGCCCTGGCTTGCAGAGGTTTTCTCGATGGTCAGGTTGGCGGCGAACAGGCCATTGGGAAGTCGTTGTGCAGCCGGTGCGACTTCGTAGCCCTTGTAGCGGATATGTGAGTTCATGGTCGTGGCAGTGAGTGTGCCCGCGTGTATTGCTAGGGAGCCGGCTCGCGGGACGCAACCTTGTGCGTCAGGCCACCGGTGAGTGAGCGGGCAGGATCAAGCGTAGGCCGCGCCGCGCAGCGGGTGAACCAATCTTTCGTCGTAAGCAAATCAGCGCGGTTCGGGAACAGTCTTCACAAGGCCGGATCGGACCTTAGTCGCTGAGCGTCAGGACACTATCCGACCTGATTGGCGGATGGTCTGTTATGTGGCGCACGGTTTGGAGTGGGGCGGCGCGGCCGCGTGGAGGAAACCGGCCGGTGAGGAAGGTTCGTGGACCGCGAGCCGCGATCCACGATGTCATACGATTCGCGCTTAGACCGCGTGCAGTAACCGGGCAGGTTGCGCTTCCTTGACTGCATTGCCGAGCGGCGCGGCCGTCGGCGTGCGATGCGCGTTGAACGCCAGGGCGAATTGCGCGGCCTGCTGGCCGACCGTGGCGAGCTGATCGACGACTTTGGCATCGGAACAGGTGTCGACAGTCTCGAAGCGCGTTTCCAGCGTGTTGATGCCGGCGCCGAACGGCGTGGGCCAGCCGCGCAACGCATGGACGATCGAGCGTAGGGACGTCAGCACCGAGCCGGCAGCCTGCCAGCCATAAGCGGTGACGATACAGCCGACCGCGCGGCCATCGAGATACGGCCGCTCATCGGCGCGCAACTCTTCGAGCGTGTCGAGCGCGTTCTTCACGAGGCCGGAGACGCCGCCGTGATAGCCGGGCGTCGCGATGATCAGCGCGTCCGCGTGGCGCACGGCCTCGATCAGTTCGAGCTGTTCGTCGGTGCGTTTAGGGTCTTCCGGCGCGTAATGGGGCAGGCTATGCAGGAAGGTGCCGCCGAACAGGCGGGTATTCGCGCCCGCGGCTTCCGCGCCGCGCAGCGCAATGCCGAGCGCGCGCTCGGTCGACGACGCGGCGCGTGTCGTGCCGCCGATGCCGATGACGAGCGGCCGGCGTTGATGATTGAAACTGGTCAAGGAAATGCTCCTTCGGTAGCGGCTCACGGGACGCTGGCGCGGGGCTGCGCGCAGACGCACCGGGGCGAACCGGACTTTGAAGTGTCATCTTAATTGCGGCCGCGAGCCGGGCGAAGCGACTTTTTGTTCTAACGATATAACTGTTGGGGGTATCGGCGGTCTGGCGGGCTGTCTGATGGACGCTTCGCAGCGGATGCGGTGTTCAGTGCTATGCAGTTGAAGCCAAGCCGGATAAGCATATGGCGAACCATTGTTTGGGGGCGCGATGATGCACGGCTATGATCGAGTCGTCTCCTCCATGACATCTCCTTGACATGGGATTCGGCCTCGCTACTCCTGTCGCGGGGCCTTTTTTTCGTCTGGTCTTTCAGTGGCGTCAGCGCTTGCCGCTTCACGATAAAGCCGTTTTGAGCGTGCTACGATGGCCCGCGAAGCGATTCACGGCGAGGTCGAGCAAGCGATGGCAACCCTATATGACACCCTCGGTGTGCCCATGCACGCCACGGACGAAGAAATCAAGCGGGCCTACCGCAAGGCCGCGATGAAATGGCATCCAGACCGCAACAACGGCGCCGAAGAAGTTGCGCGGGCCACGTTCCAGGAAATCAAGGACGCATACGCGATCCTCTCCGACGCCGCGCAGCGCAAGGTGTACGACTCGGTCTACACCGAGCAGATGCGCGGCTGGGAAGCGCAGCGTGCACGCCAGCAAAAAGCCCAGACTGAACGTGAGGCGGCGGTGCGTGCTGCGGACGAAGCGGCCTACGCGGAAATGGTGTCGCTCGCCATGCGTTTCGCCGACGACGGCCACAATCGGGATGTGCTGTTTGGCGTCCTGCTAGGACGTCGATGCGAGGCGCAGCGCGCCGCGCAGATTGCCGACAGTGTGTCGGCCTTGCAGGCGTCGCGGCGCGAGGCGGAGAAGGCGGCGGCTGCCGCCGAGGCGGCCGCGAAAGCGGCGCAGGCCCCTGAGGTTTCGCCCGAAGCGCCTACCCAAGCTGAGGCGGCGAGCGTGAACGAAGACGCGGCCAATCATGGCGCATCTGCTCAACGCAGCAATCCCGGCAAGCGCGAAGAAAGTGCCAGCGATGCCCACCCGGCCGGCGTACTGGGCGGACTCTGGTTCCAGTTTCTGAACGGCTTGCGGTTTTGAATAGACGTTTTTGGCCGCTAGATCAGAGACGTGGACCGAATTGATTTAGAGAGCAGCCTTCAGCGTTCGGAACTCCGCTTCTAGAATCAAAGACACGTCCCTGACGTGTGGCCGCGCTTTGCTTGACCTCCACGTCGCAGATTCCGGGAGGTATGACGGCCATGGTTACCTTTATCTTTGTCGTTGCAGTGGCGGCGTTTATCCCATACGTCGCTACGCCCGCCATTGTGAACGGCGTCAAGGCGATCAGCGCGCCGCCTGCGGCGATGCGGTTCGACCCTTCACCGGCAGCGTCCGGCGGTGCAAGCGACGCCGCCAATCGGATCGTGTCCGAATCGCGCGACAGAGAGGCTTCTGCTTGAGGGGCAAGCCGCCACGCGAAAACGCGGCGGTATTAGAGCAGTATCGACGCGCTAGTGAAGCGCGCTGAAAGCGGCATTCAGGCACCCCTGAAGCCGCTGCGTCGCTTACTTGCCGACCTGCTCGCGCGGCTGGAAGAAGGCGAGACATGCGCCGACGAACAGCGCCGCCGCAATCACATACATCCCCGCATTGGTGCTGTTCGTGACGTCCTTCATCCACCCGACGACGGTCGGGCTGACGAAGCCCGCCAGATTGCCCACCGAGTTGATCAGGCCGATGCCGGCGGCAGCCGCGCTGCCACCGAGCATCGCGCTAGGCCACGCCCAGAAAACCGGCATCGTGGCGAGCACACCCGCCGTGCCGATTGACAGCGCGATCATCGCGAGAACGACGTTCGAACTGAAAATCGTGGCGGCCAGCAGGCCCACGCTCGCCATCAGGCTCGCGGCAGCGAAATGCCAGCGGCGCTCGCGCAAGCGGTCGGCGCTGCGGGCAATCAACAGCATGGCGACGATCGCGCAGCCGTAGGGGATTGCGGTGAGCATGCCGACGTCCAATGCGTCCTTCACGCCGGCCGTTTTAATGAGCGTGGGCAGGTAGAAGCTGACGCCGTAGAGACCCATCATGCAGCAGAAGTAAATCCCGGCCATGAACCACACCCGGCCGTTGCTCAGTACGCTCGACAGTTTTGCGTGCAGTTTTCCGGCGCCGTCTTCTGCGACCCGTTGTTCGAGCAAGGTCTTTTCATCTTCCGTGAGCCATTTCGCCGAGCGGATGCCGTTCGGCAGATACTTCAGCGTGATGACCCCGAGAACGATCGACGGAGTGGCTTCCAGCAGGAAAAGCCACTGCCAGTTTGCGAGACCGTGCAGGCCATTGAATGCCTGCATGATCCATCCCGACAAAGGACCGCCGAGCACGCCGGCGACCGGAATACCCATCATGAACAGCGCATTGACGCGGCTACGGCGCGCGGCCGGATACCAATACGTCAGGTACAGCACGATGCCGGGGAAAAAGCCAGCCTCGGCGACGCCTAGC
>NZ_JAQQDU010000175.1:0-7678 GCF_046027825.1 Paraburkholderia sediminicola | reverse complement strand
AAAGATCAGATCGTTTTCCAGCAGGCCCCGCCGCGCACGCCAGCGAAGGCGCGCGCGGCGGAGAGGGTCGGACTGATGCGATGTTTCGGTGTTCATCCTAGACTGCGCGGCGAACCATCAATTCCTTGATCTTGCCAATCGCCTTGGTCGGGTTCAGGCCCTTCGGGCAGACGTCGACGCAATTCATGATGGTATGGCAACGGAACAGACGGTACGGATCTTCCAGGTTGTCGAGGCGCTCACCCGTCGCTTCGTCACGGCTGTCCGCGATGAAACGATAGGCTTGCAACAGGCCAGCCGGGCCGACGAACTTGTCCGGATTCCACCAGAAGCTCGGGCACGAGGTCGAGCAGCTAGCGCACAGAATACATTCGTACAGGCCGTCGAGCTCGTCGCGTTCTTCCGGCGACTGCAGACGTTCCTTTTCCGGCGGCGGCGTGTCGTTGATCAGGTACGGCTTGATCGAGTGGTACTGGTTGAAGAACTGCGTGAAGTCGCAGATCAGGTCGCGCACGACGGGCAGGCCCGGCAGCGGACGCAGCACGATCTTCTGCGGCAGGTCGTTCATGTTCTGCAAGCAGGCCAGACCGTTCTTGCCGTTGATGTTCATCGCGTCCGAACCGCACACGCCTTCGCGGCACGAACGGCGGAACGACAGGGTCTCGTCCATCGCCTTCAGCTTGAGCAGCGCGTCGAGCAGCATGCGTTCGTGCGAGTCGATTTCGATCTCGTACGTTTGCATGCGCGGCGCTGCGTCCTTATCCGGGTCGTAGCGGTAAATTTCAAATGTACGCTTAGCCATTTCTGAATTCCTTTGACTTGTGCCTTAGAAGGTACGCGCTTTCGGCGGCACCGATTCGACGGTCAGCGGTTGCATGTGAACCGGCTTGTAGTCGAGGCGATCGCCTTCGCTGAACCACAGCGTATGGCGCAGCCAGTTTTCGTCGTCGCGATGTTCGAAGTCGTTCTGCGCGTGCGCGCCACGGCTTTCCTTGCGCGCTTCGGCGGAGATCATCGTGGCACGTGCCACTTCGATCAGGTTCTCCACTTCCAGCGCTTCAACACGTGCCGTGTTGAACACCTTCGACTTGTCTTTCAGGTAGATGTTGTCGACACGGTCAGCCACTTCGCGAATGCGTTCGACGCCTTCGGCCAGCAGCTTCGACGTGCGGAACACGCCTGCGTGCGCCTGCATCGTGGAACGGATCTCGGCCGCGACGGTTTGCGAGTATTCGCCCGACGTGGACTTGTCCAGCTTGTTCAGACGAGCCAGCGAGAAATCGCCCGCGTCGGCCGGCAGCGGCTTGTGTTCCTTGATTTCCCGCACGTGCTTGACGATGTGGTTACCGGCCGCGCGGCCGAACACCACCAGGTCGAGCAGCGAGTTCGTGCCGAGACGGTTTGCACCGTGCACCGACACGCACGAGCATTCGCCCACTGCGTAGAAACCGTTGACGACTTCCTTATGACCCTTCGGCGTACCAACGACCTGGCCGTTGATGTTCGTCGGGATACCGCCCATCTGATAGTGGATGGTCGGCACAACCGGAATCGGTTCTTTAATGCAATCGACGTTCGCGAACTTCATCGCGATTTCGCGGATCGACGGCAGACGCTTCATGATCGTCTCGGCGCCGATGTGGGACAGGTCGAGCAGCACGTGATCCTTGTTCGGACCCACGCCACGGCCTTCCTTGATTTCCTGGTCCATCGAACGCGAAACGAAGTCGCGCGGCGCCAGATCCTTCAGCGTCGGCGCGTAGCGTTCCATGAAACGCTCGCCGTTCGAGTTACGCAGAATGCCGCCTTCACCGCGCACGCCTTCGGTAATCAGCACGCCCGCGCCGGCCACGCCGGTGGGGTGGAATTGCCAGAATTCCATGTCTTGCAGTGCGATGCCCGAACGCGCGGCCATGCCCAGGCCGTCACCCGTGTTGATGAACGCGTTGGTCGACGCCGCGAAGATCCGGCCTGCGCCGCCCGTAGCGAACAGCGTGGTCTTGCCTTCGAGGATATAAACGTCGCCGGTTTCCATTTCCAGCGCGGTCACGCCGAGCACGTCGCCGTCGGCGTCGCGGATCAGATCCAGCGCCATCCATTCGACGAAGAACTGCGTCTTGGCAGCCACGTTTTGCTGGTACAGCGTGTGCAGCAGCGCGTGACCGGTACGGTCAGCGGCCGCGCAAGCGCGTTGCACCGGCTTTTCGCCGTAGTTGGCGGTGTGGCCGCCGAACGGGCGCTGATAGATCGTGCCGTCCGCATTGCGGTCGAACGGCATGCCCATGTGTTCCAGTTCGTAGACAGCGTTCGGTGCTTCGCGGCACATGAACTCGATCGCGTCCTGGTCGCCGAGCCAGTCGGAACCCTTGATCGTGTCGTAGAAGTGATAGTGCCAATTGTCTTCGCTCATGTTGCCGAGCGAAGCGCCGATGCCGCCTTGGGCAGCCACCGTGTGCGAACGCGTCGGGAACACCTTGGACAGCACGCAAACCGACAGACCGGCGCGCGCGAGTTGCAGCGAAGCGCGCATCCCCGAGCCGCCTGCGCCGACGATAACCACGTCAAATTTGCGACGCGGCAGAGAATTCTTGATTGCAGCCATTCTTTTACACTCTCCAGAGAATCTGCGCAGCGTAGCCCGCACATGCGAGCAGCCAGACGATCGTCAGCGCCTGAAGAAACAGGCGCATGCCAACGGGCTTCACATAGTCCATCCAGATGTCGCGGATACCAACCCACGCGTGATAGAACAGCGACAGCAGCGTGACAAACGTGGCGAGCTTCATCCATTGCGTGGCGAAGATCGACGCCCAGCCGTCATACGAGAAATCGCGCGCGCCGAAGAACCACGCGAGCAGGATCACCGTGTAGACGGCCATGATGCAGGCGGTAATGCGCTGGGCAAGCCAGTCGCGCAGACCGTAATGTGCGCCGACGACGAGACGCTTCGGACCGATTCGGTTATTAGCTGCCATTTTTTTAGAATGCTCCGAAGAGTTTGAGCGCAAAAGCAATCGTCAGGAGCGACGAAACGACCAGCACCACGATAGAGGTTTGCTTGCCCTTCTCTTTAGTCGTGAGGCCGTGGCTCGTGTCCATGAACAGGTGACGTACGCCTGCGCAGAAGTGGAACAGGAAGGCCCACGCGAGAACGAGCGTGATGAGCTTGACGATGATGTTGGAGAGGAAGCCCTTGAAGACTTCGAAGCTAAGCTCGGAAGTCAGGCTCTGATCGAAGAGGTACAGCAGGAACGGAAGAAAAACAAAAAGCAGCCCACCGCTTAAGCGGTGCAAGATCGACACGCGCCCCGCTAGCGGGAGACGGTATGCCGTCAAAATCTGCCCGATACCGATGTTCCGGAATTCCGGCCTCGGTTTTTTTACGGCTTCAGCCATGCTAGACCCCTACTATGTAGTCACACTAATCCGCAATTTTAGCGCCTTTTTATATCGCGCTGCAGCGAAAACCACTACCGGTCCGTTACAGCGTGCGCGATAAAGGCGCCTTCAAACAGGCGCGCGTGTGGGACGCAGCGCCTTTTTTCATCCCGATTCAGCTCAGATCGTTCTGATAGTAGTACCCGGTTGTGACATACCAACCGCGGCGCACCTCAACCGGCCGGTCTCCATATGTATAGGACACGCGTTCGACTGAAAGCAACGGGAAACCCGCCGGCACACTCAACAGATCAGCGACCGACGGATCGGCTGCGACCGCGCGGATCTTCTCCGTTGCGCGGATCATGCGGGTGCCGAATTCCGTCTCGAACATCGCATAGAGGGGACCTTTATACTCCGACAGCCGCTCGAGCGTGAGCCCGCGAAACACCGCGCCGGGCAACCAGATTTCGTCGAGTACGGTGACTTCGCCGTCGAACTGCAGCAAGCGCTTGATCAACACCACCGGATCGGCGGGTTTCAGATCGAGTTGCCGGGCGATGTCCGCCGAAGCGCGCAAGCGCCGGCATTCAAGCAGGCGGCTGACGTGCGGATGTTCCGCGCCGTCATCGGCCAGTAATCTGAGGAAGCGAAACTGGGCGCGGTCTTCATTGTGCGTTGCAACAAAAGTACCCTTGCCCTGGCGGCGCACCAGCAGGTTGTCGGCGGCAAGTTCGTCGATCGCTTTGCGCACCGTGCCCTGACTGACCTTGTATCTGGCCGCCAATTCGACTTCACTAGGAATGATCTCGCCAGGTTTCCATTCGCCGGATTCGAGGCTCTGCGTAATCAAGCCCTTGATCTGCTGATACAAGGGACTGAAAGTGGGCGACGTAGCGGGCGCGGCAGCGGATACACCCTCGCCCGCGACCCCATGGCCGTTCGGATTCGCGGTGTTCGCCTGGTTCGAAGTCATCCGCGCATTTCATCATAAAGGGCCGTGCCGCGTCTAGGGTTTTCCCCGCAATAGATATGTCTTATATAAGACATAAGATAATGTTGACTTTGTGTCTAACGGCTCCTACACTCCTTGTCGAGCAAGGGTTTGCGGGTTTTTCGGCGGCTGTTTTGCACGATGCAATACAGCGCCGTAGCGCACCGGAAGCCACTCTGCACCATGCTGTTCCCTCGCAGTCCAGGTTTCGATTCGCCGCCATTCGTTGGTCAGACGCTTGCCGAAACGCGCTGTTTGCAGGAGCCCGCACCGTGCAGCGGCTACCCGGCGCCAGAATGCCCCGCTCGCCGCCCTCTCAAGCTGAGTAGTACAGGTTTCCGGCATGGCGGACTTGCCGCAGCGCGCCGCACAGCCTCGGTACATTCCGGGGCCGTACGCGAACAGTGAATTCCGCCGTGTTTCACAACGCTTCGCTGAAGGCGCATATAGAATGGCGTTTTCCCTAGCGTCTAACGCATCGTCCTGGAGATTTCTCAATGGCTAAGCCCGCAAAGCGCGTTGCCGTCACCGGCGCCGCAGGTCAAATCGCTTACTCCCTGCTGTTCCGCATCGCCAATGGCGATCTGCTCGGCAAGGATCAGCCGGTTATCCTGCAACTGCTCGACCTGCCGCAAGCGCAAGGCGCCGTCAAAGGCGTCGTGATGGAACTGGATGATTGCGCATTCCCGCTGCTGTCGGGCGTCGTGATCACTGACGACCCGAAGGTTGCATTCAAGGATGCAGACGTAGCCCTGCTGGTCGGCGCACGTCCGCGTTCGAAAGGCATGGAACGTAAGGACCTGCTGTCGGCCAACGCCGAAATCTTCACGGTTCAGGGCAAGGCGCTGAACGAAGTCGCCAGCCGCGACGTGAAGGTGCTGGTGGTCGGCAACCCGGCCAACACGAATGCTTACATCGCGATGAAGTCGGCGCCGGATCTGCCGAAGAAGAACTTCACCGCCATGCTGCGCCTGGACCACAACCGCGCGCTGTCGCAACTGGCTGCCAAGTCGGGCAAGCCGGTCGCTTCGATCGAAAAGCTGGCTGTGTGGGGCAACCACTCGCCGACCATGTACCCGGACTTCCGCGTTGCAACGGCTGAAGGTCAAGACCTGACCAAGCTGATCAATGACGAAGAATGGAACCGCAACACGTTCATCCCGACCGTCGGCAAGCGTGGCGCCGCGATCATCGAAGCGCGCGGCCTGTCTTCGGCAGCGTCGGCAGCTAACGCTGCAATCGACCACGTGCGTGACTGGGTGCTCGGCACGAACGGCAAGTGGGTCACGATGGGTATCCCGTCGGACGGTTCGTATGGCATTCCGGAAGACATCATCTACGGTGTGCCGGTCACGTGCGAAAACGGCGAGTACAAGCGCGTCGAAGGTCTGGCAATCGACGCGTTCTCGCGCGAAAAGATGGACGGCACGCTGAACGAGCTGCTGGAAGAGCGCGAAGGCGTTCAACACCTGCTCGGCTAAGCGCCAGATGCAGACGAACCGGAACTCCGAAGCATTACAGCGGCGGGTTCCGGTTTTTTACGTGCGAATGCAGGTACGTCCCACGAAATTGCGGTTCACGTCGCAATGTGTCGTGCCAGTATTCGCCGCTGATTCGAACGCGCTTTGCGTCATGGCTTGCTGATCGCCGAGTAGAACGCGTCCGAATCCGATTTACCCACCCGACCACCCAGAATCCTGACGCCGAAGATGCGCGCCCTCACCCCCGCCGAAGTGCTGTTTGACGGCGAAGTGCCGCCCGCTGTGCTGCCTGCCTGCGATCACTACGCCGGCAGCGAGAAGCTGATGCTGAAATCACTGGCATTGCAGCAGCAACTCGGCCCGGTGTTCGACATCACGCTCGATTGCGAAGACGGCGCGCAGGTCGGCCGGGAAGCCGAACACGCGGAGCTGGTCGCGTCGCTGCTGGGCAGCGAGCATGACCGCTTCGGCCGCGTCGGCGTGCGGATCCACGACTTCGACCACGCGCACTGGCGTGACGACGTCCGTCTCATTCTGCGCGCCGCCAAGCGAGCGCCCGCTTACATCACCCTGCCGAAGATTCGCAACGTCCCCGATGCCGCCGAAATGGTCGCGTTCATCGAAGCGACGCGGCGCGAGCTCGGCATTACGCAGCCGGTGCCGGTGCAATTGCTGGTCGAAACGCATGGCGCGTTGACGCGCGTGTTCGATCTGGCCGCGCTCCCCGGCGTTGAGGCGCTGAGCTTCGGCCTGATGGACTTCGTCTCCGCTCACGACGGCGCGATCCCCGATACCGCCATGCGCTCGCCCGGTCAGTTCGATCACCCGCTGGTGCGACGCGCAAAGCTCGAGATTTCCGCGGCCTGCCACGCGTATGGCAAGGTGCCGTCGCATAACGTCAGCACCGAAGTGCGCGACATGAGCGTGGTCGCGAACGACGCCGCCCGCGCCCGCAACGAGTTCGGCTACACGCGCATGTGGAGCATCCATCCGGCGCAGATCGGGGCGATCGTCGCCGCGTTCGCGCCGCGCGACGAAGAAATCGTCACCGCCACTGAGATTTTGCTGGCCGCGCAGTCCGCCCAGTGGGGGCCGACGCGCCATCACGACACGCTGCACGACCGGGCCAGCTATCGCTACTACTGGTCGGTGCTGCGTCGTGCGCAATCCACTGGCCGCGCCGTGCCGCAAGACGCCGCGCCGCTCTTCACGAAAGTGGGCGCTAACGGGCAAGTCGCATGATGAGCAAGACCGTCAAGGCAGGAGCCGTCGTGGCCGCGCTGGACGGCGCCCATACGCAAAGCCGCCGTGTAAGCGAATCACAGCATCGCCTGGCGAAGCGGAAAGCAGGCGTCGAATGCGCGGTTCAACCAGAAGCAATGAGCAGGCACAAAGGAGATTGCGGGAGATGAGCGAGACGACGCAAACCGCCGGTGCACAAGGCGAGAACGAGCCTAAAAGCGGCTTCAAACCGAAGAAATCCGTTGCCCTGTCCGGCGTGACGGCTGGCAACACCGCGCTGTGCACGGTCGGCAAGACCGGCAACGATCTGCACTACCGTGGCTACGACATCCTCGACATCGCCGGTGCGTGCGAATTCGAAGAGATCGCTTATCTGCTGGTCCATGAAAAGCTGCCCACGCAGGCCGAACTGACCGCCTACAAGACCAAGCTCAAGTCGCTGCGCGGCCTGCCCGCGAACGTGAAAGCCGCGCTGGAATGGATTCCGGCTGCCGCGCACCCGATGGATGTGATGCGCACCGGCGTGTCGGTGCTCGGCACCGTGTTGCCGGAGAAGGACGACCACAACCTGCCGGGCGCGCGT
>NZ_JAQQDU010000174.1:0-7752 GCF_046027825.1 Paraburkholderia sediminicola | reverse complement strand
TCAGGCCGCGGCACCCAGAGCAAAGTAGCCAGCAAACCAGCTACGCAAATCGGGAGATTGACGAGAAAGATGCTGCGCCAGCCGAACGCCGCGATCAGCACGCCGCCGACCACCGGTCCGGCTGCGATCGCAATCGCGCCCGCGGCGGTCCACAGTCCGACGGCACGCGCCCGGAGCTTAGGGTCATGACCGTATGACTGATTAAGCAGCGCCAGCGAGTTCGGCAGCATGGCGGCGGCGCCGATGCCTTGCAACGCGCGCGCCGCGACCAGCATGGTGGCATCGAGCGCCAATCCGCAGGCGAGCGACGCGAATGCAAACAGCACGATGCCGGCCGCGTACATCCGCCGTGTGCCGATCCGGTCGCCGAGCGCGCCCGCCGAGAGCATCAGCACGGCGAACGCGAGCGCGTACCCATCGACGACCCATTGCAGCCCCGCGACGTTCGCATGCAGGTCCGCACCGATCTTCGGCAGCGCGATGTTGACGATGGTCACGTCGAGTTGCGTGACGACGAAGCCCACACTGACGGTGGCGAGAATTCGGCCGAGGGCGGGCGAGCGGGGGGGATTGGGTGAGTTCATGCCATACATCGTAGGCCGATGCGCCGCTCGATGTTTCGGCCTGACGTGAACTGTCGATGTCGCCGGAACTGCCGGAACTGCAGGAAAGGTGGAGCGTGGAGCAGATGCGAACAACGGCGCACCGCGTGGTGCGCCGTTGTGAACAGCTCGATCAGCGCGTTTGCGGCGCGTCTTTGATAAACAGCGTAGTCAATGCCCCGACAATGCAGATTGCGCCGACATACAGCGGCGCGGCCATCGGGTTCGACTTCATCATCAGCGAAACGGCGATCGGCGTGAGGCCGCCGAACACCGCGTAGGCGACGTTGTACGAGAACGAGATGCCCGAGAATCGCACGACCGGTGGGAACGACTTGACCAGCACGAACGGAATCGCGCCGATCACGCCGACGAAAAGGCCGGCCACGGCGTACAGCGGCACCAGCGCCGACGTATCAATGGCGAGTTGCTGGAACATCACGTAGTACGTCACCGCCAGCGCGAGGCCGCCAATGAAAATTGTGCGCCCCGCGCCGAACCGGCCGGCGATCGAACCCGCCATCACGCAGCCGATCGTCAGGCACAGCGTCGCCACGCAGTTCGCCAGCAACGCGGTGGCCGGCGCGATATGAAACTGCTTTTGCAACAGCGTCGGTGTCATCAGAATCACCACGACGATCGCGGCCGACAGCATCCACGTGAGCAGCATGGACACGATCACGGCGCGGCCGTGGTCGCGCAACACGGCCTTGAGCGGCACTTCCGCGGCGATCGCCTTGCGTTGCTTGAGCTCGGCGAACACGGGCGTCTCATGCAGCCAGCGGCGCAGATAAACCGAGAACATGCCGAACACGCCGCCCACCAGGAACGGAATGCGCCATGCGTACGCGGAGATTTCCGCGGGCGCGAAGTTGCGGTTCACCGCCGAGGCGATCAGCGAGCCGAGCAGGATGCCTGCCGTGAGGCCGGCCGTCAGCGTGCCGCACGCATAGCCGATGTGCCGCTGCGGCACGTGTTCGGAGACAAATACCCATGCGCCCGGCACTTCGCCGCCGACCGCCGCGCCTTGCATCACGCGGAACACCAGCAGCAATACCGGCGCCATCACGCCGATGCTGGCGTAGGTGGGCAGCAGGCCCATCATCAGCGTCGGCACCGACATCAGCAGCACGCTCAACGTGAACATGCGCTTGCGGCCGAACAGGTCGCCGAAGTGGGCCATGATGATGCCGCCGAGCGGCCGTGCCAGATAGCCTGCCGCGAAGATGCCGAAAGTCTGCACCTGACGCAGCCAGTCCGGCATCGCGGCGGGGAAGAACAACTGGCCGATCGCCGGCGCAAAGAATACGAAAATGATGAAGTCGTAGAACTCCAGTGCCCCGCCGAGCGCGGCGAGACCGAGCGTCTTGTAATCGCTTCGCCCAAGGGGGCGTGGGGTGACAGCCTGCGCTCCACCCAGATTTGTCGCTTGCATTGCTTGTGTCTTGTATTGAATTGGGAGCCACACGTAGCGCGTGGACATACGGCGGTCGTCGGGCGAGAAGTGTGGCAAGCGCTGGGTAGAGCACGGGACACCGGCGCGCCGGTCCGGGTAGGGCAAGCGCGGTGACGACTGGGGCCAGGCCGGGGATTTTACAGGATGAAAGCCGCTCACTTCGGGAAGTACTTAATTAGATTGGAAAAAGTTCCCCGAGACGCGCCTTTTCGACGGCGGGCAGGACCACAAGGGCTGCGCGTCGTGCGAGCTGCAGTGGTTGGGTGTAGGAATGCTGTGTACCGCTGTCGGAGCCGGGCGATTGGCGCACAAATTAGGAATGCTCCTATGGGATGACTTGGGCGTCCCTCTGAGAATCGCGTCCGAGCTATCAGTTAAGAGTAACCCCATGCGTATTGCCATTCTTCAGCGTGACCCGGTCATGCGTCAGTCGATCGAAAAGATCCTCATGAGCGCCAGCCATACCTGTATGGCCTACGACGACGGCCTGACCATGTCGAAAGCGCTCGCCCGTTCCACCGTGGACATGCTGGTGCTGGACTGGCAAGGCTCGCGTCTGTCCGGTGCCGAAGTCCTGCGGTCGGTGCGCGCGGTCGGCGGCGACCGCCTGCCGGTCCTGTTCGCTTCGACGGAGACGTCGGAGGACAGCGTGGTGCGCGCTTTTGCCGGCGGGGCCGACGACTATGTCGGGCTGCCATTGCGACCGGGCGAGTTCCGCGAGCGTGTAACTGCGTTGCTGCGCCGCGCCTACCCGGACCGTTTCAGTGCCGCGAGCTTCGATGTCGGCCCCTACCATTTCGACATTTCCCGTCGCCCGCAAAGCCTTATCCAGCAAGGATTGTTCAATATTTGTTCAAAATTCGTAACTATTCAGCGGCAGCCAGAGGGGAAACGACGAATCCGGCAAAGCTCAAAGCCAGCGCATCGATAAGCGAACGGCCCTGTTTGCGCAGGGTGGCAAGGTAGGAGCGAATCGTGCAGAACGCCTGCATGCCTGATACAGCGCGGAAGCACCCCGAGATTTTCTGTTTGAGTTTGGGCATGCGGATATCGCGTTCGGCCTGGTTGTTGTCGAACGGTACGCGGTGATCCGCAATGAACCGCCACACCTCGCGTGCATGTGTCTGCAGGCGTCGGACCAGATTGTAGGTAAAGCTTTGTCTGATCCGGCCGCGGCGCTCCTGGCGTGTGGGCTCGCGCGCCTGCGTTGGATTGAGCCTGCGTGCCTGGGCGATCGGTGCCCGATTGCGTCGCCTGTAATAGCGCTGACGCGACTCATCCAGAGCTGTGGCGCCCGAGGTTTGACTGAGTTCGACCTCACGCCTGGCCTGGCAAAGCAGATCGATCATCTGCTGGGCCCAGGCTTGCTCTGTGGACTCCAGCACAAAGACCAGTTCGCGCAGATGGTGGGCATTGCACAGCGCATGTTCGCACGCATAACTGGCGTACGGCCCCCAGCCGTCATGCACCGCGATGCCCGTAAAGCCGGGCAGAATGCCGAAGCTGTCCAGCGCCTCGCTGCCGCGCTTGCGGTGTGAGCCATACCAGCTCAGATCGCGGGTCGAGGCGACATGCAGCCAGTGAATCGTGCGCCCCACGCGCATGCCGCTCTCATCGAAATGCACCACCGGCTGCTCGCATAGCGCCTGCCGGATCTGTTCAACCGCCGGCGCCAGCAACCGGGCGGCCTGATCAATGCTGTGCTGTACGGTTCCAGTACTCACGTGCAGACCGAACAGGTCCTCCAGCGCCTGGGCGGTACGCTCAACCGGCAACTGCTGGTACTGCGTCAGATAGACCGCGGCGGCCCGCACCTGAGGGCCATACTGCACGGCCTGGCTCACGCCGTCGGGAAACACGCCCGAATGGTGCTTGCCGCAGCGGCACTGCGCGATCTGCACGCGATGCTCCGTGACCTCAAAGCGCGTGGGCGGCAGATCGATCACCTGACGCCCTTCAGGCAGCACCGTAATGTCATCGGATTCGATCCGCTGTCCACACGCGTTGCACACTGGCGCCACCGGGTGGATCTCGATGTGATCGGGCTGCGCCACCCGTTTGAGCGTCTTGCCCTTGTGCCCTGGTTGCGCGCCGGGCTTTGCGCCACTCGTGCCGCGCAGTGACTTCGGCTTGCGCTTCGGACCATCGCTTGACGGCGGCTTGCTGGAGTTATGGCTGTCCTTCTCCAGCTTTGCCTCAAGCTCGTTCAGACGCCTCACCAGATCAATGATGAGAGCATCTTTCTGCTCGGGCGTAAGGTCCTTGATGTCAGGCATCTTCGTCATGTCCCTCACTATGCATCGCCTGGTTCGGGTTTACAACTGCTGAATAGTTACCAAAATTCGTTCAAAACTCCCAGTGCCGATTCGCTGAAGTCGGCGCTTGTCTGTGGGCATTGAAGCGAGTTCCTCGGTGACGTCTGTTTGATGTGCGTCGCCGTTCGGCCAGGAGCGGGCATTCGTGGATGGCCGGTCCCGACGGACTCAGGCGTTGAGCTTGGCGCGGCCGTTGAGGCGTCCTCAACATCACCCCAGGTCGCTCGAAGCTTAGGGGTTGCGACGGAGTCAATTCCAGTACCGGCCCAGTTGCTCGGCCACGCGCCGGCCGTGGGTGAGTGCGATCTCGTTCAGTGAGAGCCGGGTGCGCAGTCGCCGGGCCTCGGCCAGCGCGATGCGTGCCTCGTCGGTCTGCCCCTGGCGGTCGAGCGCGGCGGCCTGCAACACGCGTGCAAAGTGGAATCGAGGGTCGCGTTGGCTCGACGCGAGCGCTTCGGCCAACGCCTCGGCGGCGCGGTCGGCGCGCAGCAGGAACACGCCGAGCGCCCAGCCCCAGAAGCCAAGGCGACGATCGCGCGGGCTGATCGCCATGCCGAGGCGCATGCGCTCAAAACCGGCCTCGAACTCGCTGGTGAGGATTGATGCGGCGCCGAGCGCGACATGTGCCTGGGCGTTGCTCGGGTCCAGCTCTAGCGCGCGCCGCAGCATTGCCATGCCGCGAGGGAGCTGCCCGAGGTCGCACAGCGCGCAGCCGGCCAGGCCGAGGACCTCGGGGCTGCCGTCGTCCAACTCGACGGCGCGCTCGGCCGCTTGCCTGGCGTCGTCGGCCGCGGCCTCAGGCAGCAGCCCGATGTTCCGCGCCAGCGCGGTGAGCATGGCGTAATGGGCGTGCGCCAGGCCGAACCGCGGGTCGAGCGCCAGGCAGGCGCGCAGCCGTGTGCGCGCCTCGCCGATGCCGTCTTCGTTCCAGCCCTGCAGCGCGATGGCGCCGACGGCCTCATGGTAGTGCGCCCAGGCGTCGAGGTTGTCCGGCCGCTGGCGGCGAATGTGGGCGATCTCTGCGCGCGTCAGCTCGGGTTCGAGCTCGGAGATGATGCCGCGCGCGATCTGCTCCTGAAGGTCGGCCATCTCGGCGCGGACGCAGTCGAACCGCCCGTTCCACAGCACATGCCCGGTTTGCGCGTCGGTCAGGTGGGTGGTGATGCGAACTGCGGTGGCGGTGGGCCGCAGGCTGCCCTCGACGACGAAGCGCACGCCGAGCTGCCGGGCAACCTCGGTCAGGCTGGCGTCGTGCGCGCGGAAAGCGAAGGACGAGGCGGGCGAGATGAGCCGAAAGCCGGGCACTCGCGCCAGTAGCGCGATCACATCCTCGGCCAGCCCGTCGGCAAGAAAGCCCATGCGCGGATCGTCGGCCAGCACGTTAATTGGCAGCACCGCGATCGTCGGCCGGTTCGCGGCGGTAAGGGGTGCCAGCGGTGCACCCGGCGCTGAGGCAACCCCGATACGGACTTCCATCGCGAAGCGGTAGCCGAGGCCTGACACGGTGGCGATGGCCTTGTCGCCCAACAGCTTGCGCAGCACCGAAACCTGCACCGAAATGTTGTTCTCTTCGACCACCAATCCCGGCCAGGCGGCCTCGAGCAACTCGCTCTTCAACACCACGCGGTCGCGGTGCGCAAGCAGGCAGGCCAGCAGGTCGAACGCGCGCGCGCCGACGGCCACCGGCGCACCGTCGACGAGCAGCAGCCGTTCGGTGGGCCGGAACTCGCCGCGGTCGAAGAAGTAGGCGTCCTGCATGTAATCGGCTTTCGTATTTAGGGATTTTTAGCAGCTTGGCGCAGAACGTCAAAGGACGCGGCCGGCCACCCAGGCGCACAGTGGCTTCGCGTTCCGCACCCACCCCGCCACTACCGCCGAGGACACGACCATGGACAACACCCCCGTCGATTTCGCCGCCGTCAAGACCCGCCAGCAGGCCGCGTGGTCCAGTGGCGACTATGCCGTGATCGGCACCACTCTGCAAGGCGTCGGCGAGTCGCTCGCCGAGGCCTGCGACCTGTGCTGGGACGAGCGCGTACTCGACGTCGCCGCCGGCAATGGCAATGCCAGCCTCGCCGCCGCACGGCGCGGCTGCCGCGTCACCTCGACGGACTACGTGGCCGCGTTGCTCGACCGCGGCGCCGAGCGCGCCCGCGCCGAGCGACTGGACATCGCCTTCCAGGCCGCCGACGCCGAGGCGCTTCCGTTTGCCGACGCCTCATTCGATGTGGTGCTGTCGACCTTCGGCGTGATGTTCACGCCCGACCAGCCCCGGGCGGCAGCCGAGATGCTGCGCGTGTGCCGGCCCGGCGGCCGCATCGGCCTGGCCAACTGGACGCCGGACGGCTTCATCGGCCAGCTCTTCAGGACACTCGGCCGGCACCTGCCGCCGCCGGCCGGACTGAAGCCGCCGTCGGCCTGGGGTGTGCCGGCGCACCTGCGCGAGCTGTTCGGCGACGCTGTCGGCGAGTTGCGCACAACGCCGCAGACATTCTGCTTCCGCTACCGCTCGCCCGAGCACTTCATCGAGGTCTTGCGCACCTGGTACGGGCCGGTGCACAAGGCGTTCGCCGCGCTGCCTGCCGACGGTGCGGCGACGCTTGAGCGCGACATCACCGACCTGCTGCAGCGTCTGAATCTCGCCGGCGGGCGGTCGCTGGTCGTGCCGAGCGAATACCTCGAAGCGGTCATCACCCGCCGCTGAAGGCGGCACGCCCACTCTGCAGGAGCCCAGCCATGAAACTCAGTGTCCAGGAGAGTCAGGCGTCGCTGCGCCGCCTGTACCACGAATCGCCCTTGGCGGCGTTGGTCGTCGACCATGCGCGCGCCGTCGGCGTCGACCCGTCAGACCCCTTCCATTCGCGGGTGGAGCCGATGGATGGCTGCGCCGTGGCGGTGCCCGTGGGCGTGCACGGCGCGCTCGGCGGCCCTCACGACGCGCCGACCCCCGGCGACCTGCTTTGCGCCGCGCTGGCGGCGTGCCAGGACTCGTCAATCCGCATGGTGGCCAACCTGCTCGGCATCACGCTGACTGCGTTGGAAGTCCGCGTCACCGGCACTGTCGACGTGCGCGGCACGCTGGCGATGCAGGCGGATGTCCCGGTGGGATTCCAGACTCTGGTCTGCGAGGTCTCATTGGCGGCCCTGGAGGGCACGCCGCCCGAACTGCTGGACAGACTGTGCGCCGCCTCCGAGCGCTGCTCCGTGGTCCAGCAGACGCTGCGCCAGCCGCCGCCGGTGCAGACTCGTTTCACCTTCGCGCACGCGCCCACCGTCGGCTGATGTCAGCCGCCACCTTGAGGAGCGCATTTAGCAAATCGGATACGAGATTATGCCCTCATGGAGATCGATCGCGCGGCAGACGCTGCCGATGAGGTCG
>NZ_JAQQDU010000173.1:0-7924 GCF_046027825.1 Paraburkholderia sediminicola | reverse complement strand
CATCAAGCGGGGCGTGCGGGCGGGCGCCGCCGACATCGAGCCGTTGGTGGCCAAGCGCCGCGGCTTGATCAGGACCGAACTGGAATCGCGCCGCGAAATCGCTATCGACGAATACGTGGAGGCCGTCGAAAAGCTGGCACCGATCTTCGCGAAGATGATCTCGGCAGACCGAATGATCCGGAAGATTGGCGAGGCTGGTGCCGCGCGACAGTTGCCCGGCGAAGCGTTGCTCGAGCGGCTGCGCCTTGAGCGCCTCCCGATCCCGTGGGACAGATCCGGGAAGGAGCGGCCGATTCGCGGCGCTCGTGGCTGGGCCCCGGGCATGTTCGAGGCTGCGGAACCGTACATGAAATTCGAACCGGTGCTCGCGGAACCGTCGTGGCTTCGCGACGACACCCTGATCGACGCCAGTCTGGAATCGCTTGCCGGCGAGCTGCGCGCAGCGGGTGTAAACGGCATCTGACCATCACCATGTGCCGCTACGGCGGCGCGCTATCGGAGAACGGCAAGATGGAAACCACAAACGAAGGCAACGTCGATTCATCGAGCGTGCCGCAAGTCATCGATTCGGAAGCCCCTTCAGGCAAATTCGGGGCGCCGTTCGGAGGCGTTTTCGGGCGTGACGTTGAACAATTTCAGCGCGACGCCGAAGCAGCGTTGCTCAATAAAGGAGCTGATTAATGGATCGTCTCATAGCGGCGAACTCGGTGCCGTTCGCGAGCGCGGATACTGCGCCCGTGAGTGGAACGCCTCAATACGCGACCGAAGGCAATCCGGTGACCGGCACGCCGGCTACCGTGTTCCCCGCCTACGCGTGGAACATGCTTCAGGATGAGATTTACAACGTCATCATCGCAGCAGGGCTGACGCCAAATCGCAATGCATGGAATCAGCTGCTCACCGCGATTGAAACGATGCTGCAGGGGAGCACAACAAACGTAGGTGTCGATACTGGCGCCGCGAACGCATACGTCGTTGCCTTCACGCCGGCGCTCTCAGCCCCGGTCCCGTGGGCTCCCTTCTGGTTTGAAGTGAAAACGACGAACACAGGCGCATCGACGCTAAATGCGACAGGTACAGTCGAGCCGCTCGTAGGCGCTGCTCACGCGGCGCTGCAAGGCAACGAGATGGTTGCCAAGGGGAATGCACTAGTTTATTGGAACCCGACGCTCGCATCGGGTTCTGGATCGTATGTCCTGATGTTCTGTTCTGGCGCCTCGGAACAGGTCGCAAACGCCACTCAGCCGCAGCATGCTATTCCGCTCGGCCAGCTTCAACAGAACTATGCCTGGCAGGGTGGATTCTCCATTCTCACGTCCAGCGGCAATTTCACAGTACCGGCGGGCGTGTATCGCTTGCGCCGTAAGTTGTGGGGAGGCGGTGGCGGCTCCGGTGGTGTCGGCTCGTCTGGTAACGGCGCGGCTGGCGGCGGTGGCGCAGGCGGCTTTGCCGAAGACATCATCACCGTCACGCCGGGCCAGGTCATCGCTTACACCATCGGCGCTGGCGGGGGTGCGGGCGGCGTCGGGGGCACGGGCGGCACGGGTGGAACAACGACGATGGGCTCACTAAGCGCTACCGGCGGCACCGGAGGCGCGGTGAACTCAGTAGGCGGCGGCAACGGAGGGACGGCGGGCACTGGTTCGGGCGGCATAAATAACTTGCAGGGCGGCTCCGGAAGTTCTGGCACGACGGGGAGCGGCGTCGGCGGTTTCGGCGGCACAGCTAGCGGCGGCGGTGGTGCTGGCGGCGGGGGCGGCACTGGTGTCGGTGGCGCAGGTTCGGTACCGGGCGGCGCTGGCGGCGGTTCGGGGGGAACCGGCGCCAACCCAGGTGCGGCCGGTGGCCGCGGTCAAATCAATCTCGAATGGTGATCTATGACAATCCAAAACTACGCATTAATCGAAGCGGGAGTTGTGGCGAACGTAATTGTCTGGGATGGCGATACCGAAAACTGGGAACCCCCTGCCGGTCAGATCGCGGTTGTTATTCCTGACGCCCCTGCAGGCATCTCGATTGGCTGGACATATAACGGTTCGACGTTTGCCGCGCCGGCCTAACTGACCACCCGCCATCAACCTGGATGCGCTGCTCCGGCGGCGCACAACTCACACAGTGAACTTCGATATGAAACGACTGTATGCGCGATTCGTGCTGTGGATGATTCGGCCAGCACTCGAAAGGCGCCAGCCGCCGGACACGATTTCAGCGCCCCAAGAAAGCGCCGCATTTAGCGACTGGGAAGTGTATCAGTCGACCCACGCTCGTTTGGCAACGGAGCGAGCCATTTTTCCCAGCGAGCTCGCATAGCTTCGAACGCGGCGATGGACGCTTCTGAACCAGGTGTCCCCAGTGCCATCGATAGGTGTCGTTCTGCGTAGGTGTTGAACAGGGCTCGAAGAGTATCGCGGTGCGGATGAGTATCGAGCAGAGCGGTGATTAGCCAGCCCTGAACGAAAACCTCAGCTCTCAGAAGGTCCATCTCTGTGGGTTGTGTCACGAGTGCCTCGATTGTCGAGTGGTTGAACGTATGTCTCGTGAGGCTGCTGTCACTTGAGCAGCGCTAGAAAGGCGGACACGTGGGGCTTCAGCCGTTCGACCGCTGCGTGCGGCTCTGACGGGTCCCGGCTGATCGTTTCATGCTTTTCGATCGCTGCCTTGAATTCCTGTATTGCGTATTGCTTCTCGCCGGATGTCAATTTGTTGAACAAGGTCGCAATTGCGATCTGAAGCACATCGAGTTTGGCGCCCAGCTCACCTGTCGCGCCCAGTTGCTCTTGGTTCATGCGTGCCCCGCTATGTCGTGGTTGAGGAAGGAGATGGCTTCAATTCTCGCATGGCGGCGGCACGCACCCCTTTTTGACCTGAAGCCCAGCATTTGCGGCAACGCATAGAGGAGAGTGGTCTCGATGGAAGGAAAATTTTATCCGGCGACACCGCTGGGCGAATTCGACGACATACACGCGGCTCTCGAGAGTGTTGGTGTGCGCGGCCACTACGCCGACGTGATCGTGGCCGAGATGGACAGCGCCGCTACCGCACCGAGTGCATATCGATGCGCTGTCAACGGAGAAGACGGGCCGGACGATTCGGCGCTTGTGATCGTCCCCCTCGAGGGTGACCGGGTTGCGATTTACCTCGGCTTCCCCAGCCTTTTGGCTGATTCCCGCGACGGTGCCCTCATGTTGGCGGCCGAGGCGCTGCTTGACGCCGCGCTCGCCGGCGAGTTTGAAGAGCCGCCGGTGATCAACGCATTCCAGTGGCACGCACCGCGGACGGTACTTCAATAATGTTCAAGCTCGACATCAAAACCAACGGCAAACAGATCGAGGCCTCGTTCGCCAACGTCCTCGCTGAGCATCGAAAAGCAGTCGTGCGCGCGTTGAACAAGACTGTCGAGCAGGCGCGCACCGCTGCATCCGTAGAGGTGCGCGCCGCCGGCTACAACCTTAAGGCGAGCGCCATCCGGAAGTCGTTTTCGATCAAGCGAGCGACAAACAGCAATCTCGTTGCCACCTTGAAGGCCACTGGTCAGCCGATCGCCCTCATCAACTACGGCGCTCGTGCATCGAAACGCGGCGGTGTGACGGTCAACGTAAAGACCGGTAGCACAGTATTGAGACACGCTTTCATCGCGACGATGCCCAACGGTCACCGCGGAGTGTTTCAGCGCGTCGGCAATGGGCACAAAAAGGTCGTGCGCAACGGCAAGACAGTAAGGACCGGGTTGCCGATCAAGGAGCTCTTCGGACCGTCGATCCCGACAGCATTGGGCAATGACGTTGTCGAGAAGGCGATCATGAAGAAGATCCGAGAGAAGTATCCGCAGATCCTCGCTCACGAGATCGCTTTCCTTTCGATGAAAAAATAATGGGCGCCGCGAACTATCACCTCTTTCGTTCCGGTCGGGTCTGGCACGTCCGCTTTCAGGTTGACGGTAGGCGCACGCAGCTCTCGACGAAAGAAACGGATCGCCAACGTGCTGAGAAGGTCGCCGAGCGCGCGTGGCGAAAGGCTGCATTGTGGTCGCGCGGCGGCAAGGAAATCCCGACGCTGCGCGAGCTCATCAAGATGTGGCTCGAAGTGCACACGCCGACCGTCAGCACGTCGCACGCCAAGATCGTGGAGACGTTTGGTCGACTGCATCTCTTTGGGCTTGCCGATATCGAAATCGATCTGATCACCACACAAATGGTTGAGGCGGCGCGCCTCGAATGGCTGAAGACACGCTCGCCGATGTCGGCCAATCAGTCGTTGAAGGTCTTGAGGCTCCTGTGTGGCTGGGCTATCAAGCGCGGCATGCTGCCGGCGATGCCGTTCCAGGTCCGCGCACTAAAGGTCCAGAAGCGAGTACGAGCGGTACTGCCAACGGCCTTGGTTCAGGACTGGCTCGCGGTGATCGACAAGCGGGAGGGTGATCGCCTTGGTGTTCGCGTTGCCGTGCGACTCATGCTCGGACTTGCGTTAAGGGAAGCGGAAAGTAGGACCGGACGTTGGGAGTGGTATGACAGCGAACGGCGGCTATATACCCCTGGCGTCACGAAAGGAAAGGAGACCCCGACCGCATTGCCCGTTCCGGATTGGTTGTTCGACTTTCTGGAGCCGCTGCGAAAGCCATCCGGCCTGATGATCGCTCGACCTGACGGCAGGCCCTATCCAGCCGGATTCACTCGCAACGCGATGCTTGAGGGCAACAAAGCTGTCGGCGCACCGCACATCACGGCTCACAGGCTTCGTGGTTCGCTGGCGACACTTCTTTCTGAAAACGGTGTACCAGCGCAAGACGTGCAGACGCTACTTCGACATTCCTCTATCACAACGACGTCGCTTTATTTAACGACAAACATGGATCGTGTAGCACGCGGTCAAGCGCGCATCGCTGACAAGATCGGCTTCGGATTACGCACCGAGACTGACGGCGCGCCAATGGCGCGTGACGCCTCGGAAGCCGCTACAGGCTGAACGATGACGATGACTGCCAGTCATCGAGATGAAACGCGCCGCGAGGCCGCAGAAATGCCCCGGCGATCGGCCAAATCGGCCCTCAGGAAGGTCGGCTTAGGTAGGCCAGGGCATAGGGGGTCCTCCGTGGAGGGTTATGTCATGCGGAGGCTATAACCCGTGAACTCTCGGTAGCCATGAATTTTTAAAAGGGCTTAACACTTTTGGAGATTAACAGATGTCATACATGTCACAGGCTCAATACGCACGTCGAATTGGCGTGTCACGCGCAGCGATCTCACAATGGAAAAGACAGGGGAGGCTTACCCTGGGCGGCGCTGGAGGCGAAGAGGTGGACGTCGAAGCAACGGACGCGAACCTGAAACGGTTTCGCCGCCACGGTCTTCCGCCTGTCGATCTCTACCCGGAAACTGTTAAGCGCGGGCGCCCGAGCGTTAAGCAAGCGGAGGAACTTAACACCGAACCTGCACGCTTAACATGCGGCGAGGTGATGGAGCGCCTGAGTCGCAGGGACTGGGCACAGACCTTCGATTGGAGTGATGCGGTGCAGCATAAGCGCGCAGTGATGGCCGCCAGGTGTGTGGGTTGGGAGGCCGTCTGGTCGGATGCGCAGGAGGACCGCCCATGGGCAGGTTTTCAACTGCAAATCCCAGCCTATATCGCCGCTCACGGCCTGACACTAGACGCAGTGCCGGCGGGCCACGGCTTCGAGCTCGATGCGTGGGAAGTCATCAAGATATGCCGCGCGGAACTCGAGCCGGTCGACGGTGACGAGGATGAAGAGGTGTCGGCGAGGGTCGATCTGCTGCCGGTGCTGGCCCATCCTTTCTCGGAATATGACAAACCGCAGTAGCTCGAGCTGCGGGGCACCCACCCGGCGGAGGTGTTGCTCAGTGAATCACCGGGAGTTGCTCATACTCATGGAAGTAGTTGTGCCTGCCCGGATCCCGGGTCACAACTGCGGTAGGGAGCAGCACGAGGAAGCCGCTTCGGCGGTTTTTTCGTTTAACGGCCTTGCTAGATCGCTGTGTTTACGCTTTATTGCGTTGTTGATGACAACAGCGGAGATGGTGATCGATATGGCCGATCAGCCCCAAGAATTTACCGATAAAATTAAGGCGTCCTTGCGCGAGGTACTTCCCGAGGCAACAGAAGAAGTTGACGAATGGGTTGAAGAAAAACGACCACTCCTTCTTGCATTGTTCGCTGAGTCAGTGGCGAACGATCTAAACAAAAATCAGGCTGCTCTCATAAAAGGAATATATCGGGATCTGGCGGGATTCCAACGGAGATTGCTTGCTACTTGGCGAGAACCCTTGCACAGGTTGGATTCTTTAATTCATATGTGCATGGAAGTAGGAGATGACATAAACAAAGAGTATCGGCTCAACGCTAATGCGGCCCCTTCGTCACGCCGCAATGTGACGACCCGCTTGCACACCAGAGCCGTTCAAGTTTCCAACGAAATTTCTTGCCTATTGAAGGGAGGATATCCAGACGGCGCCATGGCGAGATGGCGTTCGTTACACGAAACCACGGTCATGCTGGCGTTTCTGGCTGAGCACGATGAGGATTTGTCAAAGCGCTTTACAGATTATCAAAAAATACAACGTTTGAGACACGCGGTCCAATTTAACAAACATCACGCAGTCCTTGGCTTTGAGCCGATACCAGAGACCGACATCAGCCGCTACCGGCTGGAATTTGACAACGCCGTCGAACAATATGGAAAGAATTTCAAAGAAGAGAACGGATGGGCGACCCAGCTTTTTAATAAGCCAAAGGTGACGTTTCGAGATATCGAGGAATTTGTTGAAATGAGTTATCTAAGGCCGCAATACGGATTCGCCAGTAAAAATGTGCACTCGGGGATCGATAGTATTGGCTATAAGCTTGGTCTTTCGATGAGCGGGAAAGACATCCTCCTTGCAGGACCGTCGAACGAAGGGCTTATAGAGCCGATCCAGTGCACAAGCTTTTCACTCGTTAGCGCGACATCTGAACTCATCTCGACCTCCCCGACTGAAGATAGGGAGGTCATGGAAACGGTCCTATGGAAGTGGCACGATCTGATAAAGGACGAGGTGCTGCGTGCTTCCGATGCGTTAAAAGAAAAGGGCGACGCTGCGTCAAAATAGTCGGCGGCGAGCGCACCTCTCGCAGAAAGCGCTACACGGTGGCCTTTTTCGGTTCATTGCCCCCGAAACAACATCGGAAGGCCAGAGAACAACCGCTGCTGGCGTGGTTTCACAAACGCGCAAAGATTTTCCCACTCAATTGATGCTTTGGCCATGATGCGCAGCGCCCTACCTCGAAGCGGTACGAAGTCGCGCGGTATCGCCTCGATTCCATCAAACAGTGACCGCTGACGCTCGGCCGTTGTCGCGGCGATCGCCAGTCGAGACCTGAATACCCCAATTGTGATTGCGAGATGCGCGGCGACCATGCTGGAGTCGTTGTCGAAGTGATCGAGGGTGCGTAGGTAGGCAACGGCTTCGGTAAATCGCCCTGCAAGACGATCCTCGCTGGCGGCACTTTCCTCGGCGCGCTCGATCGCAATTTCCGGCTCGTAGACGTCTGGAGCAGTCAGGCTCGAGGCGAGAGAGTTTGGAAGGAGTTCGCCGTCGTCGCCGGCTTGCTCATGGTCCAACTGTACTGCGTACCGCATCTTGCGATTCGCAAAGCGGCCGAACGCTTTGCGGAGCTTCGTCAGGATCGCTTCCTGGAAACTCTCATCCTCCGGTGCGAATTCAACGCCGGCCTCTTCATGAAGGTCCTGAGCGGCCAGCCACGCCTCGTTTTTCAGGTCATCGACGGAATGCTCGCCGCGTGTGCCGTAGGCGAGGCGCCGCAATTGATCCAGCATCGGCGAGATCAGCCGCGCGAAGAAGGAATTGTCGTGGTTGGATGGCATGCCGGAATACTAGCGGCAAACATCGGCTAGGCCCAGGAGGCGGAATCC
>NZ_JAQQDU010000172.1:0-7935 GCF_046027825.1 Paraburkholderia sediminicola | reverse complement strand
GCGCCTGACTACGGAGCCGAGCGACGCAGGCTCAGAGTCGCGAAGTATCGCGGCCACGGGATTCGCGGCGGTTATCACGACTTCTCGATCAAGAAGGGCGGCGTTTCAGTGTTCCCGCGCCTCGTCGCGTCAGAACATCGGACGAATTTCGAGCGCCGGCAGATAGCCAGCGGTGTCGCCGAACTGGACGCGCTCCTTGGCGGTGGCGTGGAGCAAGGGTCCAGTACGCTGGTTCTTGGGCCAGCCGGTACAGGCAAGAGCACCTTCGTGCTCCAGTTTATTGCCGCAGCGATCGCACGAGGTGAGAAAGCGGCGCTATTCGTCTTTGACGAAGAACTCGGCCTGCTGTTTGACCGAACCCTATCTATGGGTTTTGATCTGGAAGCGATGCGCGACGCGGGCAACCTGCTTATCGAGCAGGTCGATGCCGCGGAGCTGTCTCCTGGTGAGTTCGCCCATCGCGTACGTGCGCGCGTCGACCATGCGCAGGCAAAAACCGTGGTCATCGACAGCCTGAACGGCTACCAGGCGGCGATGCCCCAGGAAAACGCGCTGGTGCTGCATATTCATGAGTTACTTCAGTATCTGAACAGGCAAGGCGCGACCACCTTTCTGACCGTGGCGCAGCACGGCCTGGTCGGCGATATGAAGGCGCCGGTGGATGTGACTTATCTCGCGGATACCGTCATCCTGCTGCGTTATTTCGAGGCCTTGGGCCGGGTGCGACGCGCGGTCTCCATCATCAAGAAACGCACTGGCCACCACGAAGAATCCATCCGCGAGTTTCGCATCGGCCAGACCGGCCTGATCCTTGGCGCACCTCTGGACGATTTTCAGGGGGTGCTGCGCGGCGTGCCGACTTTTGTCGGCAACACCGGACCGCTGCTGACCCCGGGTGCAACCCGCAATGAACCCGCCTGACCGCAACCTCTGCCCAGCATTGGTGTTCACGCCAGCAGGGCGGGACGCCTCCGTGGCGCTTGCCCTTCTGCAGCAAGCAGGAGCGGAAGCGATTGTGTGCCCAGACCTCGTGCGGTTCTCTGCCATGCTGAGCGACGCGATCAGTTGCGCGGTCGTAACCGAAGAGGCGCTGCGCGGCGGTGACCTCCGTGCGCTAGCGGCTTGGGTTGCAGCACAACCCCCATGGTCAGATTTCCCGTTCATCGTGCTAACCCAGCGTCGGGGCACGCCTGATGGAGATGCACGGCTCGCCGAGCTATCGATGATGCTCGGCAACGTGACGTTTCTCGAGCGTCCGTTTCACCCGACGACATTTATCAGCGTGGTGGGCACCGCATTGCGCGGCCGGTTTCGACAGTTCGAGGCCCGGTCCCGCATTGAAGAGTTACATGAGGGCGAGGCGCGCCTGCACACCGCGCTAACTGCCGGCCAACTGGGTTCGTGGGAGTTAGATCTCCTGACCTCCGGCCTCATCACGTCGGCCACCTGCAAGGCAATCTTCGGACGTCTACTGAACGCGGATTTCTCGTATGGGCAACTCGTCGCGAGCGTCCATCCTGACGATCGTGACCGGGTGCAGAACGCCATGCGCGAGAGCTATGAAACAGGCTGTGATTTCACGATTGAATGCCGCACCGTCTGGCCCGATGCAACCCTGCATTGGGCTGAACTTCGCGCCCGATTGGTGCGCGACGGGTCACCGGGTGGTATGCGCCTCGTCGGCGTGGCATCCGATGTCACCGCACGCAAAACCGCCGAAGACAGCCTGCGCCGTGTCAACGAGACGCTCGAAGCGAAAGTTGCCGAGCGGACTGCGGAACTCGAACGTGCCCATCAGGTTGTCCTTGATGAGATCCGGCAACGTGAGCGCACAGAAGAACTTCTGCGGCAGGTTCAAAAGATGGAGATGATTGGTCAGATCACCGGAGGTGTGGCCCATGACTTCAACAACCTGCTCATGGCGGTGATGGGCAATCTGGAACTGTTGCGCAAGCAGACTCCGGACGATCTGAAGGCAGGGCGTTTGATCGACGGCGCCCTTAAGGGCGCCCAACGCGGCGCCGCCCTGACGCAACGTCTTCTGGCTTTCGCAAGGC
Source organism: Paraburkholderia sediminicola (assembly GCF_046027825.1). Taxonomy (GTDB): domain Bacteria; phylum Pseudomonadota; class Gammaproteobacteria; order Burkholderiales; family Burkholderiaceae; genus Paraburkholderia; species Paraburkholderia sediminicola_D. The sequence goes on along the minus strand of NZ_JAQQDU010000172.1, from coordinate 5,878 downwards.
AACAGGACCTCAAGATTGAACCGACGCATCTCTCCCACCTGATTCGCGGGATAACTGACTTGCTGGAACGGTCGATCGGATCGCAGATAGAACTCAAGCTTGATCTGCCTGAAACGTTGCCGCTGACCTTGGTCGACGCGAACCAGATCGAGCTCGCGCTTCTCAATCTTGTGGTTAACGCCCGCGACGCGATGCCAGAGGGTGGAACATTATTGATTAGCGTTGACGTGACTAACTCGTCGGGGCGAGATGAGCTGGCAGCCGGTGACTATCTGTGTCTTACCGTTAGCGACACGGGAAAGGGCATGGACGCGGCAACGCTCGCCAAGGCGACGGAGCCTTTCTTTACTACCAAGGAACTCGGCAAGGGCACCGGACTGGGCCTGTCAATGATTCACGGACTGGCGCTGCAGTTGAACGGCTCACTACGGCTCGAAAGTGAGTTGGAACGTGGCACCCGGGCATCGTTATGGCTGCCAGTTACTTCGCAAGATTCGATTGCGCTACCGCTCGCACAACCCAAGCCTCAAGACAGTGCTATCGATTCCATACATGCCACCATCCTCGTCGTCGATGACGACGCCTTGATTGCGTCAAGCACGGCGTACCTGCTTGAGGACCTGGGGCACGAGGTCATTGAAGCGGATTCCGGCGCAAATGCACTCGAAGTACTGAAGAACGGGCAGAAGGTGGATCTCCTCATTACCGACTACTCAATGCCAAAGATGACTGGCGTGCAGTTGGCCGTCGCTGCGCGTGAGTTGCGTCCGAACCTCCCCATTCTCCTCGCCACGGGCTATGCCGATCTACCACAGGGGGCGAGCCTGGACATTCCAAGGCTGCGCAAACCGTATCAACAGCATCAGCTCGTTGCCGAGATAGCCCGGGCTCTTCAACACGTTCGCGCTCACTAGCTTCTCTTCGACGGGGTCGGTCCACGTTACCCCTGCCCCCACCTGTACCGGACACCATCCCAAAAACCGTACAGGTACTGTACCGGCATGGTTCGCTAGAATGCTCCAATGGTATTATCGACCGACACCGGAGCCACCCATGTCTTACCTCAGCCTCAGCGCGCTGCCTGCCGGCATTCTGTTCGCGCTCGTCACCACCATCACGCCCGGTCCGAACAACACCATGTTGCTGGCCTCGGGCGTCAACTTCGGCTTTCGCCGCACGCTGCCGCATCTTTCCGGTATCAGCGCCGGGGTCGTGCTGTTGATGCTGTCGGTCGGCATTGGTCTGGGCGAAGCCTTCGTGCACTTTCCCGTGCTGTACACCGTGCTGGAAGTCGCGAGCGTCGCGTACCTGCTGTATCTCGCGTGGAAAATCGGCACGTCGGGCGAACTGAAGGTCAAGAAAGGCGAGCGCCGACCCATGAAGTTTCATGAAGCCATCGCGTTCCAGTGGATCAATCCGAAAGCGTGGATGATGGTGCTGACCGCCGCCACGACGATCCACCTCAGCGAGAGCTACAGCATGAACGCCGTCGCGATGGCGGTGATCTTCTACGTGATCGGGTTTCCGTGCATCTGCCTGTGGGCCGGTTTCGGCACCGCGATGCGCGAGGTGCTGTCGGACCCGAAGCGGCTGCGCATCTTCAATGTCGCGATGGCGCTGCTGCTGGTGCTCTCGCTGTATCCGATCGCGCTGAAGCTGCTCGGCCAGTCTGCTTAAGCGCAGTTAGATCGGGAGGTCCGCTTAAGTACTGCTAGATCGCGCCCTGCCCCACTCGCTCGATGAAGCGCCACAACGCGTCGTCGGTCGAGTACGGCGCGTTGAAACGGAACCAGGCGCTCGGGGCATCGTCGGGACGGAAGTAGGAGCCAGGCGCGAGCCAGATGCCATGCGCGAGCGCTGCGGTCGCCACTTCACCCGCGCGCTCGGCTTCGATCGGCAGGCGCGCCCACAGGAACAGGCCCGCTCGCGGCCGGTGAAACAGTTCGAGACCGAGCGAATCGAGCCGCTCTTCGACGGTCGCATGCGCAAGCTTGAGCCGCTCGTTCACGGCTTCGACGTGGCGCGCATAGCGTCCTTCGAGCAACACCTTGTCGACGATCCGCTCGATCGCTTCCGACGAGGTCAAGCCCACTGCCATCTTCGTGCGCGCCAGTTCGCGCAACACCGCCCGCTCGGCGACCACGTAGCCGCAGCGCAGCCCCGGCGTCACCGTCTTCGAAAAACCGCCAACGTAGAGCACGCGCTGCAAGCCTTCCATTGCGGCAAACAGAGGCGCGCCAGGCGGCGCCAGTTCGCGGCTGACATCGTCTTCGATCACCCACATGCGCTGACGCTCCGCGATCTGCAACAGACGGAACGCCGCCGACATGCCGAAGGTCGCGCCGGTCGGATTCTGCAGCGTGGTGTTGACGAAAATCGCCTTCGGCTTGTGCTGCGCGACCAGCGCTTCGAGCACGTCGGTATCGACACCGGCCGGCGTGCGCGGTACCCCATGCACCACCAGCCCCGCCAGCTTGAGAATCTGCAGCAGATTGCAGTAACCGGGATCTTCGACGATCACGGCATCGCCCGCGCGCAACAGCGTCCGGACGATCAGATCCAGCCCTTGCGTCGCACCCTGGGTGAGCAGCACGTTGGAGACGTCGACCGGCAAACCGCGCCGGTCGAGTTGCTCGGCGATCCGCTCGCGCAGCGGCGCGAAGCCGTAAGGATGCCCGTAGTCGCCAAGGCGCGCCGCCGGCACCCGGCTCATCGCACGCAGCGCATGCTGCAGACCCGTCTCGTTGATCCATTCGTTCGGCAGCCAGCCGCCACCCGCCTTGATCGGCACTGAATGGTCGGCGAACACGTCGGACAAGAGCCAGGTCGCGGTCAGACTCGGCGGCTGCCAATCGGTCGGCGCAACCCGCGCGGACTGCGCGCGCGCCGCCACGCGATAACCCGAGCCGCGCCGCGCCACCACGAGACCCATTGAAACAAGACGGTTGTAGGCCTCGGTGACCGTGAAGGTGCTCAGTTCGTGGCTTTGCGCCAACTGCCGCACCGACGGCAACAGCGCGCCGGCGCGCAGCGACTGCGCCTCGATAGCGCGCGCAAAGCCCTGCACGACCTGCTCGACGAGCGTGGGAGCGGCGCGCCGGTCGCGCTCAAGTTGTAGTTCGATCATAGTAGGGATGAGGAGTCGGCACAGTTGTCGCAATTCCACCAGCACAGTTAGCACCACACTGCGTCAACTGTTTATGCCGCCATTAAACCGCGAACGCTACAGTTTTGGCTATGCCCCAAAGGAAGTCCCTTGGGGGACCACTTCGAGGAGAAAACCATGACTTCGCGCCCCGTCATCGACGACCTGTCGTCTTTCTGGATGCCCTTCACCGCCAACCGCCAGTTCAAGGCCGCGCCGCGCCTGCTGGAATCGGCCAAGGGTATGTACTACCGCACCACGGACGGGCGTGAAGTGCTCGACGGCTGCGCCGGTCTCTGGTGCGTGAACGCCGGCCACGGCCGTGACGAAATCGTCGCCGCGATCACCGAGCAACTGTCCACGCTCGATTTCGCCCCGACCTTCCAGATGGGCCACCCATTGGCATTCGAAGCAGCCACGAAAGTCGCCGAATTGATGCCGGACGGCCTCGACCGCATCTTCTTCACGAATTCCGGCTCGGAATCGGTCGACACCGCCCTGAAAATCGCGCTGGCGTACCACCGTTCGCGCGGCGAAGGCCAGCGCACGCGTCTGATCGGCCGCGAGCGCGGCTATCACGGCGTGGGCTTCGGCGGCATTTCGGTTGGTGGCATCGCACCGAACCGCAAGACGTTCTCCGGCGCGCTGCTGCCAGCGGTCGATCACCTGCCGCACACGCATAACCTCGAACACAATGCGTTTTCGAAAGGCCAGCCGGCCTGGGGCGCCCATCTCGCCGACGAACTCGAGCGCATCGTCACGCTGCACGATGCGTCGACGATCGCCGCCGTCATCGTCGAACCGGTGGCCGGCTCGACGGGCGTGCTGATTCCGCCGCAAGGCTATCTGCAGAAGCTGCGTGAGATTTGCACGAAGCACGGCATCCTGCTGATTTTCGACGAAGTGATTACGGCTTTCGGCCGCGTCGGCAAGGCGACGGCGAGCGAATACTTCGGCGTGACGCCGGACCTGATCACGATGGCCAAGGCGATCAACAACGCTGCGATCCCGATGGGCGCCGTGGCCGCGAGCCGCACGATCCACGACACGATCGTCAACAGCGGCGCGCAGGGCGCGATCGAACTGTTCCATGGCTACACGTATTCGGCTCACCCGGCAGCGGCCGCGGCCGCGGTGGCGACGCTCGACCTGTATCGCCGTGAAGGCCTGTTCGAGCGCGCAGCGACGCTGGCGCCGACGTTCGAAGCCGCTGCTCACTCGCTGCGCGGAGCGAAGCATGTGAAGGACGTTCGCAACCTCGGCATGATCGCGGGCGTCGAACTCGAGTCGCGCGACGGCGCGCCGGGCGCGCGGGCTTACGAAGCGTTCGTGAAGTGCTTCGAGGCGGGCGTGCTGGTGCGCTTTACCGGCGACATCCTCGCGTTCTCGCCGCCGCTCATCATCGACGAAGAGCAGATTGCGCACATCTTCAAGACGGTGGGCGACGTGCTGGCGACGGTGCAGTAATTCAGCAAGCGTGCTGGAGCAATGCGGCGCGCATGGGTGGCGCGCGCCGCATGCCAGCGTCAGTGATGCGTACGCGAAGCCCTCGTGTGCGCAGCCTTTTTGGCTGCGGCCGAGCGGCCTGACGCTCCCTTCGTTGCAGCGGCCTTCTTCGCTGCCGCCGAACGGCTGGCGGCCGGACGTTTGGCCGCTGCCGACTTCGTCTGCTTCGACAAAGCCTTGTGCGATGCACCCGCGCTGCCTTCACGTTTTAGTGCATTGGTTGCCGCACGCGAGCGCTTAGCCGTCGTCTCGCTGCTCGTACTCTTCCTGGCCGTGCTCTTGCGCTGGCCTGCGGCGTTGTCTTTCTCCGCTTTCTTGCGCGTTGCCTCGCTCGTCGTGCCCTTCTTCGGCGACTTCACGGCGACGCCCGCGCGACGCGCTTCCGACAGGCCGATTGCGATCGCCTGCTTGGCCGATCTGACGCCGTGCTTGCCGGCGCGCACCTTATCGATCTGTTCCTTGATGAATTCTCCGGCCTGGGTACTCGGTGCCTTGCCGGCACGTTTGTCGGCTTGCGCACGCTTGATGGTTTTCTGTTCGGGCATGACGGTCCTCCGGTTGGTTGTTGGCTTTGTGTGTGCAGCAACGCGTGTGCCGGGGGGTGTTCGCCACTCGGGCGGATGCGGCTGGACAGGCCGTTTGATGGGGATGTTGGCGCGTTCTGTGGGGCATGGGTGCTTGCGGGAGCGCTGTTCGCCGTGCGATGAAACGTCCGGAAAGCGCGTTGCAACGCAGCGAAATTTCAGGAAATTACCCGACAAGGCTCGCGCCTGACATCTGGACGGCGTATGGTGATAGCAAGGGTTGGCGCCCTGGTCCGGCCCGACGGGAGACGTCCATGAAGATACCTACCGTTCGCGCAGGTGCGCATATTGAAGGCGTGCACTGGATTGCCGAGTACGCTGAAGACGTTCACGAGATCCGCGTGTTTCGCGAAGGCCAGGAAGTGGATGTGCATAATGCGCCGTCCACGTTGTTTGGCGATGAGGAAAACTCGGGGTCAAAGAGTACCGCTGACCATCGGGCGGTTGAAGCCGCCGTGCTGGCTTATTTGAGGCGGTTTGTGATTGAGCATGATGCAGAGGAATAGGGTTTTTGCGTGCGCGGCGCTTGGTGTCTGTTTGCCTGCGGTGTTGGGCTTTTCTTGATTTGTTTGCCTGCTCGGCGATTGTTCGTCTGCGTGCCTATGGCGTTGGCCTTTCCTTGAATTCTTATTGGTCTATTAGC
>NZ_JAQQDU010000171.1:0-7960 GCF_046027825.1 Paraburkholderia sediminicola | reverse complement strand
TGTTGACAGTGCGTCGTTTGAACTGCTGTAATTCGTCCAGGCGGTCCGATCAGCCTTTCCTTCCGGGGAGTCGTTGTGCGAGAAACGACGCTTAAATTCAAACGCGTGACATTCACTGCGATCTTCACGTTTTTTGCCGTGTTGTTCGCCCATCCTGTCGCGGTCCATTACCCAGCACACAGTATCGCGGCATTGATTTGCGGAGCCTCCGCATTCATCGGCATGCTATTAGCCAACTTCGTTTTTCGAGAGTGACGGCGCGGTTTCGAACTCGACGCCCACCGGTAGCGCTACCTCCTTCACTACCCGTGCCGGGTTCCACCGAAAGCCGTCGCTGACCGGATGGGGGAGTGATCTATGCCGGATTCGCGTCGTCTACGGGAATTCGGTTTTCAACCACGGTTTGTGGTGTTCGAGCCGACCTCGTATTTCCGCTCCCGGCCATCTACGGCCGTTGGCCCGCATTCTGATGCGGACATTCGAACGTCGGTGCCGCCCGGACAAGGGACATTCCCGCGTGGCCCGGACCTGCTTGTACGGCGAGGGCGTACGCAGCCCACGGGCTAGGCGGACCGATCGCTACGACTCGATCTGTGCCTTCAGGAACAGCGAGAAAAGCTCGGACTGCGATTTGATATCGAGCTTCCCATAGACGTTCCGGCGGTGGACTTTCACCGTCTCGGCGGAGATCGCGAGCTTGTACGCGATCTCCTTGTTCGAGCGGCCACTCAGCATCAGTCTGACGACATCCAACTCGCGCGCCGTGAGCGGCGTGCCGCGCTGCTTCATCGCCTCTTCGAGACTGCCTTGCCACTGAGGCGTCTGCGGCGCGGCGCTTTTCTCCGCAAGTACTCCTTCGAAGAACATCCGTTGCCGCATCAACGCGGCCACCCAGGGCCGCATCAGGTCGAGCAGGGCGATCTCCTCCGGACTGAAGCGCTTCTTGCGGCCGAGCGAAAGACAGAGCGTGCGCGAGCCGTCGAGCTGGACGTTGTATTGCACCTCGTCCGAGACGACGTTGTGCGTGAAATAGAGCTTGTAGTAATCGGTCTGGTCGAAACACTCCGGTGCGACATCGGACAGACGGAAGAGCCCGCTCTTGAGCGCCTCGCGATTGGCAATGTAGAACGGATCCAGCAGATACAGACCCTTCACGTAGTCGTTAAAGAGCGGATCCGGGCCGTCGCCTTCATACTGCGATTCGGCGAACACGTGCGGGCGGCCGTTGCTGAATAGCAGCGCGACCCAGCTGTCAACGTTCACGTACTCGTCGAAATGTCGTGTCAGCGCAAGCCAGAAGCCCGGACGATCCACACACTCGATGAGCTGGCCGACCGACCGGTGCCACGCCACGTCCTGCAAGGTGAGATTCATGCGCGTACCCCCGTCGGGTTAACCAATCGACGTGATTATTAAAAGCGGCGGCAAAAGTCATACTTGAATTCGCCCCTGGGCGAAGACTCAAGAGTATGCGGGAAAAGATCCGCTCATCAAAAAAGGTCCAACCATGAAGATTGAAATCGTACAACTGGCCGGTCGCGACGGCGACACGGTCTACAACTTGAAGCGTACGTTACGGGCAATCGCCACCTGCGCCGCAGACACCGATATCGTCCTGTTCCCTGAAGCCCAGATGACCGGCTTTCTCGAAGTCGAAGAGCTTGCTGCGCTGGCCGAGCCGCTCGACGGCCCGAGCATTCGCGCAATCAAGGACGCCGCTCGCGAGCACGACGTCGCCGTGGTGACGGGGCTGATCGAGCACGATCGCGGCCAGTTCTACAACACGACTGTGTTCGTCACGCCGGAGGGCGTCGCGCTCAGCTATCGCAAGACGCACCTGTGGGTCTCCGAGCATGGCGTTGTGCTGCCCGGCGATCGATACGCGACGGTCGAATGGCGCGGCGTGCGCCTCGGCCTGCTGATCTGTTACGACATCGAATTTGCCGAGAGCGCACGCGCGCTCATCGAACTGGGCGCGGAGCTGTTACTCGTGACGAATGGCAACATGGAGCCGTTCGGCCACGTCCACCGCACGGCGATCATGGCGCGCGCCCAGGAGAACCAGGTCTTCGCCGTGATGGCGAACCGGGTCGGCGAAGGCAGCGGTGACATCACGTTTGCGGGCGGCAGCGCTGCCGTGGATCCGTTCGGGCGCATGCTGTTCGAAGCGGGACGCGAGGAGAGCCACCACGCCGTCGTGCTGGACTTCGCGCAGATCGCGGCAGCGCGCGCGCTCTACAACTACCGCGACGACCAGCGCTTGCCGTTCCCGGGCGAGCGCGTTGAACATCCTGACGGGCGCCGCGAGCTGCTGATTCCCTGAGCGATTTTCGGATCGATCAACTTCTGCCCGGCCGCACGGCCGGGCGCAGAGAAAGGACGAGTGGCAGGATCAATCGGTTTTGAGCTTCGCCCAAAGACGGTTCTCGAGACGCATCAGCTGCGCTGTCATCGGCTTGCTGATGACCAGCTTGCGGTACACCTCGGGCGGGGGGAACACGGCCGGGTCGGCGAGCACCTCGGCACGCACCAGATGCCGCGACGATGGCACCGCGGACGGATACGACGTGTCGTTGGTCAGGGCCGCGCTCTCCTTCTCCGATAGCACGAAGTCGATGAACTTTTGCGCGGCATCGGGATGCGGCGCGTCCTTCGGGATCGCCATCATGTCGAACCAGATTGGCGTGCCTTCGCTCGGAATCAGGTACTTGACGTGATACGACTTATGGGCGTCGGCGGCGGAGATGCGCGCGGAGTTGACATCACCCGACCAGCCGAGTGCGATGCAGATGTCATTGCCCGCGAGGTCGTTGATGTAGCCGCTCGAGTTGAACTGCGAGATGTACGGGCGGATCGCCTTGACCGCCTCATAGGCGGCCTGGATGTCGGCCGGATTATCCGAGTTGGGGTCTTTCTTCAGGTAGATGAGGGCGGCCGTGAAGGCGTCGGAGGGCGAATCGAGGATCGAGATGCCACAGCTCTTGAGCTTCTGCGCGTACTTCGGGTCGAACAGCAGCGACCAGCTATCGAGCGGAGCGTCGTCGCCGAGCAGGGCCTTCACTTTCTCGACGTTGATGCCGAGGCCGTCGGTGCCCCACGACCACGGAATGCCATACTGGTTGCCCGGATCGTCCTTCGCGAGGGTCTTCATGATGTCGGGGTCGAGTAGCGCGTAGTTCGATATGTGCGACCGGTCAATCTTCTGATAGATGCCGGCCTGCAACTGACGCGCCCAGTAGTAGTCGGACGGCACCACGACGTCATAACCGGAAGTGCCCGCGAGCAACTTCGCCTGAAGCGTGTCATTCGAATCGAACTCCTGATACACGACCTTGATGCCGGTGACCTTCTCGAAGTTCGCGACCGTACTCTTGCCGATCGAATTGCCCCAGTTGTAGACGTTGACTACCTGGTCCCCGGCCTGTGCGCCCGGCATGCCGTGCCATACGAGCCCGCTCAGTACGAGCGCCGCGCAGGCCGTTTTCAGTCTCTTCCTTTTGTCCCCTACCATTCCACTTTCCTCCGTCGATGTTGTCAGCGAATGAGGACAAGTATGCGGTTCGCCGTTGATTTCAATAATCACGTCGATCGGTTAACCCGGGAGGGGTACATCCCTGAATTAAACCTTACAGAACGGGGCCGTGCGGCCGCTCCGAACCGCTACGCCAAACAGGCGAACCTGACTTTGCGGGGCAGATATTCGCCTTTCTGAACACGTGGCATTTGCCATGCGTCACGGTTAGATTTTGAATAGGTAAAGCCGTTTGTTTGTTCGATTCTTCTGCGGCAAGGCGTTCGTGCTGATATTCCCCAATGTCCGACGCGCCCCCATGAACGGACCGTCGTCGAAAATAACATCGAAGGTCTCTTGTGGGTCGACAAGACTCATTCGCCATTCGCGTGAACGGTCATTCGTCGCCCGTTGATAGCCGCCGACGGTGAACGATATAAAGGCTGATCTCCGGACAAGGGTGAGCGCGATCTATCGCGTGCGGTGATCAGGCCTCTCGCGGCGAGGCCGGTTTACCCGCGCTTACCAATCATTTGCCCAGCGGTAGCCAGCGGCACAAGCATGACCGCCACGCCAAAGGCGAGCGACAACAAGTCGTCACAACCGATAGCCGGCGGCTCAAGACAACACGGGCGACCACCTGTCAGTTGCTTGCCGACACCGCGTGCCCACATGATGGCTGCAGCCCAACTCGCGTCGTCGCGCATCGCGCTGCGACGGCCTTCGTACGGACCAAGCCCGGATGGCATGAGACCTGCAAGGCGTACTGCAAGCGACCGGCCGCTTGACACCCCTGCAACCGTCCTCTGTTCAAGGAGACACATCATGAACACGTTGAACATCCATGATCTCGACAAATCCGTGGAACTCGATCACAAAGAGATGGCCGAGATTCAAGGCGGCCGAATGAAACTCCCCGGCGTGTCCGGTGGTTCGATACTCACCTCCGCCGACGGCGACCCCGTCGGCGTGTATGTCGACGGCGTGCTGCAAAACTCCGTGGTCGACGGCTACTACCATGGCTGATCAATGGTGTTGAGTGATACCGACCGGCCTATCCCCCGCGGCCAGAACAGCGGCTGACGAACTCCATGACCAGGTTCGTGATTTCCACCGGTCGCTCCAGGCTCGGCAGATGGGCGGCGCCGCTCAACTCACGGTACGACCCGTTCAACACCGCATTTGCAACATGCCGGCTTCGTTCTTGAGTGGTGGGAAGGTCGAGGTCACCACAAATCACAAGAGATGGCACCGATATCTCACCCAAACGATGATAGGCGGCTACGGCATCAAGATTTGCCCCGATCGGCGCAGACCTGAGCGCAACTGAGTTCATGTCGACGAACAGTTGGCGAGCCGGACCCATAACACGACCTTCTGGCTCCAGTGGGCCGTCTAGAGAAAGGCGAGTTCTCATCGCGATCGCCTGATCTATATCACCGGTCTTTTCGGCTTCCTTCAATCTTATCCGCAGGCCCTCGATTTCGGGCTGGCAGATTGCCTCGGGCGCGCCGGTCACGTTGGGTGCGATGAGAACAAGCGCACGGACACGTGATGGATGCCGAAGGGCCGCATCGAGCACGATCTCACCGCCCTGTGAGCATCCAACAAGGATCACGGGCTTGCCTTCCGCCGTGGCGTCAATCACCGCCATCAAGTCCGCGACTGCAGAAAAATCCTCCTCGTCGGCGCGGGTCTTGCCAAAGCCCCGCCGATCGTAGGCGATCGCCTTGTTGCTAACGCCGATGCCATCCAGTTGCGCGCGCCACATGCGGCGATCACAGACACGGGCGTGCAGAAAGACGACCGGGTCACCATTGCCGACAACTTCCGCAGCCAGCGTGGCTCGACCGGACGCAATCTGAAGTTTGGTGCTCATGGCTCATCCTGAGTGTTCGTGAAAACTGGATCTGAAATGATTGACGAGATTACACTTGATCTCAGGATACCGTTTGTTCAGCTTGCTGGCTGCGAAGCTCTGAGTGCGGCCATCTTGAGACGTTCGACACGGTCGCCCACATCGTTCAATGGAATCAGAGGCGACTTGAATGGGTATTCTGGCGACTATCGCAATGGCTACAGCTATCAGCTCTGGCATCCCGCCACAGATGATGCAGACGGACATTGAAGCGCCGGGTCCCGCAGGACCCTTGCGAGGGACGCTGCTGTCGCCTGCCGCTCATGACGTCCCGGTGGTTCTGATCGTACCGGGTTCGGGTCCAACTGACCGGGACGGCAATGGCCCAAACGGTCTTCGGGCATCGACCTACCGGTTGATCGCCGACGGGCTGCAAAGCCGTGGTATCGCGTCGGTTCGAATTGACAAAAGGGGTATGTTCGGCAGTGCCTCTGCAATACCTGACGCAAATGACGTCACCATCGAGGACTACGCGACGGACGTGCACGCGTGGGTGACGAGCATCCGAAGGCGGACGGGTGCCTCCTGCGTTTGGGTGTTGGGGCACAGCGAAGGCGGATTGGTGGCGCTGGTTGCCGCGCAGCACACGGCCGACATTTGCGGCCTGATCCTGGTATCCACAGCAGGACGCCCGCTCGGAAAGGTATTGAGGGAGCAACTGCAATCAAACCCTGCAAATGCCCCCATCCTGGGCAATGCAATATCGGTACTCGAATCCCTCGACGCCGGGCATGCGGTCGACGCGGCAAAGATCGATCCCGCACTGATACCGTTGTTCGGGCCGCAAGTCCAGCGCTTTCTCATGAGCGAATTGACGCTTGATCCAGCTACGCTTCTGGCCGGTTATACGAAGCCGGTGCTTATCGTGCAGGGCTTGCGGGATCTTCAGGTCAGCCCCCAAGATGCGCAACTGTTGAAGCAAGCAAATCCCCGAGCCAAACTCAAGCTCGTCGCCAACGCCAATCATGTCCTGAAGACGATCCGCACCCAGGACCGGAGCGAAAACCTCGCAGCGTACTCGAACCCCGATCTCCCGCTGGCAGAGCATATCGTCGACGTGATTTCGACGTTCGTGCAGAACTCAACGGCGGGTCAACTTTAGGCTCGAACGAATCATGAGCCGGGAAAGCAACTCAGGCGAGGCGATTACAGCGAACGCTCAATCGCCTGCCCGAGCAGTTCCAGGCCCAGGTCGATCTCATCCTCGTGGACGGTCAACGGAGGGGCGATCCGGAAGACACCGCCCATGCCGGGCAACTGCACGATGTTCATGCTGAGCCCCAGGTTCATGCACTCGCGGGTAATCCTTGCGCCAAGTCCATCCGCCGGCTCCTTCGTGTGTCGGTCCTTGACGATCTCCATACCCAGAAGCAACCCGCGTCCGCGAATGTCGCCGATACACTCAAAGCGTTCCATCAGATCTAGCAGGCCGCGTTTGAGCCGCTCGCCCATCAGGTTCGCACGCGCAACCAGCCCCTCGCGCTCGACCACATCCAGCACCCGCAGACCAACGGCGGCGGGAAGCGGATCGGACACATGGGTCGTATAGAACAGGTAACCCAACTCATGGGCGCGCTCCTCTATCTGCGCGGAGGTCACGACGGCCGCGAGCGGCAGGCCGGCACCCAGCGTCTTCGACAGCGTAAGAATGTCGGGCGTGACGCCATCGTGCTGACAGGCGAACATCGTGCCCGTGCGCCCGACCCCGGTTTGCGCTTCGTCGAGGATCAGCAGCATGCTGCGCTCCTCGCATTTGCGCTTCAACGCGGCCATGTAGCCTGGTGGCAGTTCGATGATCCCGCCGGAGCTGAGGATCGGCTCTGCAATGAACGCGGCGAGATTGCCACTGGACTGACGATCGATGAGATCGAAGGCGTAGTCCAGTTCCGCCAGGTAATCGTATTCGCCATTGCGCTCGAAACGCGGCCGGTAACGGAACGGGGCGGGGATCGCGAAGGAGCCGACGGCCGCCGGACCGACGCCCTTGCGGCCGGCGCTGTAGGTCGCGGATGCTGCGGCTCCCGTCATGCCGTGCCAGGACTGCGCAAAACCAACGATTTCATATTTGCCGGTGACCAGCTTCGCCATGCGAATGGCAGCCTCGTTAGACTCCGCGCCGGTACTGAGCAACAGCGCCCGGTCGAGTCCGTCAGGCGTGATGTCGGCCAACCGGGCCGCCAGGTCGACCACCGGTCGCGAGAGCATCCCGCTGAAGAGGTGGTCAAGCTTGCCGGCGTATTCGTTGATAACCGACACGATGTCCGGATGGCTGTGCCCCAGCACCGCGCTCATCTGCCCCGAGGTGAAATCCAGAATCGCGCGGCCGTCCGCGTCATAGACGAAGCTGCCCTGGGCGCGCTCAATGATCATCGGCTCGAAGGTGCCGCCGTAGCGGATGAGGTGCTGCCTGGCGTTGTGCCAGAAAGTTGCATCGTTGTTCCGGGACACCTTGCTTCTCCTTGGCGGGTGGCGAGAATAACTTGCAGTCTAGGTGGCTCTCTGCTTTCATAGAATCGAATAGTTCTTATGGA
>NZ_JAQQDU010000170.1:0-8085 GCF_046027825.1 Paraburkholderia sediminicola | reverse complement strand
CTAGGGCCGACGCGTGTGCTCATGTAGCCGACTCATGTAGCCAATTCACGCAGCCAATTAAAAAGGCCGTTATCCGGTTACCGGATGACGGCCTTTCTGTTTGCCCTGCGAGGGCAGGCCTGAGCCTGCTACACCGTGCGCGCATCGCTCCTGCGAGAGATGGGCCGCGCCAACATGGCATCGGTGTCGAACAGCGCAAAAGCGACCTTGGCCAGCACACCTGAATTCTTCCAGCGCAGATAGTAGCGATGTGCAGTCTGATAAGGCGCATACCGGTCGGGCATGGCATGCCACGGTTTGCCCGTGTGGAGTATCCACAGCACACTGTTCACCACGCAACGGATGTCGATGCTGGGACGGCCGCGCCGAGGTCCATGGTCTTTCATTTCAGGCAGGAGCGGCACGATGCGATGCCATTGCTCGTCGGTGAGATCCTGAATGGCTGGCGAGCGAGCCAGCGGGTGTGACGGGGGATTATCCATGCAGTAAGAGCGCACCTGCAGCACACGTGCCAGCGTCGCCGCGAAAAATAGTGTCTATCGATCAATCGTTTCAGACTACCTCAAGCGCACCGTCGCGAAAGTCAATTATTGTCAGACGCGTGTGCGCAATTGTCAGCAATCGCAATACGTTACTTCGTTAGTGGGCGCGCCTGGCGCCGGACTCTACGCGGACAACGCCGTTAAGTACACCGACACATACAAAGGCCCGACAATGGCCACGATGTACTCGTTGGGTGCCAACGCGGAATCAACGGGCGGCGGCGGCTTCTCGGGACAAGTGCCGGGCACGAACAATCAGACCAGCGTTGCACTCGGTCTGCGGACGTTTTTATAAATCGTCTGGATCAGGCAAGGGTCCACTCGGACCCTGCAAGGCGCGGCGGCATTCAGCATCAAGGCCAGGCACCGCTGATCAATATGCCGCGCCCATAAAAAAAGGTGCCGCGAACGGCACCTTTTTCCACAACAACTAGCTTCTGCGGAAGCTTAGAAGCGGTGACGCAGACCGACCGTAGCAGCCGTCTGGTTCTTCGACGACGACGGCAGTTGCGTGTTGTCGCCGCTGTAGATCGAAGCGACACCGCCGTCGCCCATTGCGTGCTGGTACACGGCTTGAGCGTAGACGTCCGTACGACGCGACAGCGAGTAGTCAGCTTGCAGGCCGATCTGGTGGTAGCGGACCGAATCCGAACCACCGTTGGTCGCAACGCCGTAGCCCTTGCCGTCCGTGAACGTGTAAGCAACGCCCAGGCTCATCGCCGGGGTCAGGTTGTACTTGCCGTTGACTTCGTAGTTGTTCGCGCTCAGCGATTGGCCGCCAATAGCGTTGTCGATACGCGATTGCGTCCATGCCAGACCGACCGTAGCCGGACCGAACGCGTACGAACCGGCTGCGCCGAATTCACGCTGACGGAAGTTGCCCGTGAAGCCCAGGATCGAGCCGTCCGAAGCGCCGCCGTTGCTTGCCGTGCCTGCTGCGTTCGTTGCACCCGGGTTGTTCTGCTGTGCGTAAGCAGCGCCCAAACGCAGACCTTGCCACTGGTATGCAGCACCAACGCTGTATTCGCGGTTGTTTGCGAATGCGCCAGCCTGGTTCGAGAAGCCGTACGTGCCGCCGAACGTGAAGCCAGCGTAGTTAGCGCTCGAGTACTTGATCGAGTTGTTGACTGCGTAGCCGCCGTTCGTGCTCAGGTTGTCGTTGTTGAACGGGTGAGCGAAGTACGTACCGCCCCAGCTGCCCGTTGCGGTCAGCGGTGCCAGGTAGTCTTGTGCTGCGTCGTATTGACGACCCAGCGTGACCGTACCGAATTGCGCGCTCGACAGACCGACAAACGCTTGACGGTTGAACATGCCGTTGTTGTTAGCGAACTTGCCGTTGTTGATATTGAAGCCGCTTTCCAACGTGAAGATTGCCTTCAGACCGCCGCCCAGATCTTCCGAACCACGCAGGCCGAACATGCTTTGGTTGATGCCGCCGCTACCTGCTGCCCACTTTGCGTTGCCGTGGCCGACGCCGTTGGCCGGAGCGACATTGCTGGTGTACGTCAGACCTGCGTCCAGCAGACCGTACAGGGTCACGCTGCTTTGTGCGTGAGCGACAGATGCGAACGATGCGGCAACCGCAACAACGATGAGACTCTTTTTCATGCGTGGGACTCCAGTTCGATAAATTTACGCGGGGAGCGGGACCTGCCTCAGCAGCGCAGCCATCACTCGCTGCCGCCCTGTTGGCCGAACCGTTTCGGATCAGCCGGGCACCCTTTAAACGAAGCGTGAGTGTAGGGGGAGACCCTAGTAGCAACGCCCGCATTTTACGCAACAGGATTTTTCAGAATCCGCAACAATCAAATCGAGACCCGCATTAAGTCTTTATTTTTCAGACGTTTATCGCAAAATTCGGGCTACGGCACGCCTGCTCTGGACAGAAGTTATTTGCAACACCTCAATATTAAAGTTGTGTGTATGCAACAGCATTTAATATGCGTGACGTAATCGGGTCGGAACGATTAAAAGATGAGCGACATCTGATTGCCTGAGAAACAAGCAAATGCGCAAGAGGAATACGATGCGGAGTAAATTTATTTCAGAAAACCGGGAACTTAATTCGATCAATCAGGTCATTTATTCTGCGTGAATTATTCAACATAGAAGTTACGCGCTGTTCGATCGATTAACAGACGTCAATTAACAAACCGGATTGAGTTCCGGGCCGCCCTCCATCTCGCTGCCGTAGCAAAGCCTTGTGTGCGGAACGTGCTAATGAAAAGTGCTGTGCGGCGGTCGCATGCAATCAGGCTTGCGGCCATGCACTCAAAGCGCTAGCGCTTCAAAAAGGGACGCCGCCGAATAAGTGAAGCCTTCAGCACGGGGTATTGCCCGGGGGTGAATTGCGGCGCCGACCGCCGCGTGACAGGAAACCCATGCTGAAAGCGGATGGCATAAATTGAACATGCCTTCCGTATTTGATTAACGGTGCAGCCGTCAGCTTTTTTACGCGGAGTTTCCCTACTTTCCGGCGGGCCGCCCTTGTGGCGGCCTTGCGACTGGCCGCGCTCGCCGCCTTCCTCAGAACCGAACAGGAACCCGAACGGACATTGACGCCGGCAACCGCCTTCGCGAAAGCCGTTCCCCCAAGCGGTCGAGAATCTGCTCCCAAGCAACGTCCACCCTCGACAGCGCCCTTCGGGGCGACCGCTCTCCAGGTGGAGACAATAGGCCTAAGATAGCGGCACTTGTTCAGGCTGAATTGACAAACACCCTATGGATTTGAATCTGATCGGCCTGTTCGTCGAGATTGTGGAATCGCGTAGCCTCAGCGCCGCGGCGCGCAAGCTCGGCATGACACGCTCAAACATCAGCCAGCGGCTGAAGCTGCTGGAACGCGAAACCGGCGCGCAACTGCTGCGTCGCTCGACGCGAAATCTCGAACTGACGCAAGCCGGACACACACTGTACGACTGCGGCCAGCGCATGCTCGAGGATCTCGGCACGGCGCGCGCATCGATCGACAGCCTCGGGCAGACATTGCGCGGCCGGGTGCGGATCAGCGTGCCGACCGGCTTCGGCCGGATGTTCATCGGCGCGAAGCTGCTTGAATTCGCGCGTACGCATCCGGGCATCACACTGAATGTCACGTTCAACAACCGGATCGAGGACCTGATCGCCGCGGAAGTCGACGTGGCGGTGAGAATCACGTCGACGCCGCCACTGGACTACGTGGCGCGCAACATCTGCTCGATCGACTGGAACCTGTATGCATCGGCCGACTATGTGGAGAAGCATGGTCCGATCGATTGTCCCGCCGACCTCGAACGGCAGACGCTGGTCGCGTCGCCCTACCCTGGCCGACGCGTGACGATGACGCTCACGCATCGCGAGAACGAAGCCGATGTCCACACGATCTCGATGCAGCCCGCGTTGCAGTCGTCCGACTACCCATTCCTGGCTGAGGCCGTGTGTCAGGGCATGGGTGTCGGGCTGTTGCCGGTCTACGTGCCGCATGCGCCGATGAACCGGGGACTGCTGCCGATCCTGCCGCAATACCGTGTCGCCGGTCAGCAGAACACGCTGTATATCGTCACCCTGCCCAATCGCTATCCATCGCCATCGACGCAAGCCCTGATCGACTACCTGCGCGACGAAATCCTTTCGCTCGCGCAGACATGGGTCTGAGGGAGCGCGGGCGGTCGCCCGCCGCGCTCGACGTCAATCTGTAGTTAACAGTCCGTCAATTTTCAGTGGAATTGTCAATACGATTTGGCCAACCCACAATGGGCCCATACGAAAAGCCAATACACGGAGACTGGGACAATGAACCTCAATTGTCTGACGACATCACCCCGCCCGACCTGCGCGGCCAGATTCTCATCGTGACCCTCAACAAGCCAGCCGCGCATTCAAAGTAGAAGCGGCGTCCTCGTCACGAACCCTTGTCAATCTGGATTTGCCATGTCGAACCTGACTTCCTCGCTACCGCTAGCCGGCGTTCGCGTCCTCGATCTCTCCCGCGTGCTTGCTGGACCGTGGTGCGGCATGGTGCTGGGCGATCTCGGCGCCGACGTCATCAAGGTCGAGCACCCGAAGCGCGGCGACGACACCCGCGATTGGGGCTTGCGAGTCGGCTCGACTGAGACGGCCTATTTCAACAGCGTCAATCGCAACAAGCGCTCGGTGAGTCTCGACCTGCAAACCGCCGAGGGTCAGCAGATCGCGCGGGAACTGGCGCAGCAGTGTGACGTCGTGATCCAGAACTTCAAGTTCGGTGGCGCGGAAAAGCTGGGCCTCGGATACGAGCAACTGAAGCAGGAACATGAGGACCTGATCTACTGCTCGATCTCCGGCTATGACCGCACGGGGCCAGAAGCCGCGCGTCCGGGCTACGACCTGGTGGTCCAGGGCGAGGCTGGGCTGATGGCGCTCAACGGCGAAGCCGAGCAGCCGCCGCTGAAGTTCGGCGTTGCCGCTGTCGATCTGTTCACCGGGATGTACTCGGCCCAGGCGGTGCTCGCGGCGCTTTTCGAGCGACAGCAGACCGGCAAGGGACGCCACATCGAAATGGCGCTGTTCGATTGCGGCCTGATGATCACGTCGTATTACGGGCTGGAAGCGCTGATCATGGGCGAAGATCCACCGCGCTACGGCAACGCGCATCCTTCGATTGTGCCCTACGGCGTATTCGATGCAGCCGATGGGCCGCTCGTCATCACGGTCGGCAACAACAGCCAGTTCGCGCGCTTCTGTCGCGAAGTGATCGAACGCCCGGATCTTGCCGACGACGAGCGGTTCAAGACGAACATCAGCCGCGCAGCGAACCGCGAGGTTCTCGTGCCCGAACTCAACCGCGAGATCGGTCGAAGAAACCGCCAGGTGCTGCTGCAACGCCTGACTCAGGCCGGCATTCCATGCGGCGAAGTGCTCGGTCTTCACGAGGCGCTCACCTCGAAGCGCGCGACGGACGCCGGGCTCGTGACGACGCAATCGCATCCGGAAGCCGGCAGCACGCATGTCCTCGCTCCGCCTTATCGCTTTGACGGTGAGCGCTTGCCGGTACGAACTGCGCCGCCGCAACTCGGGGAAGGCACGAAAGATGTTCTGCAGTCGCTGCTCGGCCTGTCGGACGAACGACTGTCACGGTTGAAGGCAGACGGCGTCGTTTAACGTCGTATTGCGCGTCATTGCAACGGCGCTGTTCCTTGGCGCCGATCTTCGAACGGCTGCACCCAAACAGCCGCCCCTCCTCCCGCATCACGTCACACCCGACCACAACAACAAGCGCTGCCCGAAGGCAGCCGGCACAGCAGTCTCATCGAGCCAGCGGGGCTCATTCGATTCACCACCATAACGAAATCAGCAAGTCACAGGTTGGAGACATCCATGCAGCAGGCCCTCATCGATTCAATCAAAGCGAGTCCCGCCTACCGGCAGCTCGTCACTTCACGCCGCCGCTTCAGCTTCACGCTGACGGCGCTGATGATCCTCACTTACTACGGCTTCATCCTGTTCGTCGCTCTCGCCCCGAAAGTGCTCGCCCATCCACTGTATGCGGGCGCCACGACGAGCGTGGGGATCGTCGTGGGTATCGGCATCATCCTGATCGCGGTCGGCCTGACTGGCGGATATGTGCTGCGAGCGAATCGTACGTACGATCCTTTGATGAGTGCGCTTCTCGCCAAAGCCCGGCAAGGAGACTGAACGATGAAACTCATTCGCGCCTTCTTCTGCGCCGGCCTCGCATCGATTGCCGCGCTCGCTCATGCGACCTCCGTCACCGGCCCCGCGCCGGAGCATGTTGAACTGAATCCCGTCGCGATCGGGATGTTTCTGCTTTTCGTGCTCGTCACGCTCGGCATCACGCGCTGGGCCTCGCGCAAGACCCGCACGACGAAGGACTTCTACAGCGCGGGCGGCGGCATCACCGGGTTCCAGAACGGGCTCGCGATCGCGGGGGACTATATGTCCGCCGCTTCGTTTCTCGGCCTGTCCGGCATGGTTTTCGTTTTCGGCTTCGATGGTCTGATCTATTCGATCGGCTTTCTCGTCGGCTGGCCGTTCGTGATGTTCCTGCTCGCCGAACCGTTACGCAATCTCGGCAAGTTCACGTTCGTCGATGTCGTCGCCTATCGTTTCGAGCAGGCGCCCATTCGCCTTCTGACGGCGAGCACGTCGCTCGTCGTCGTGATCTTCTATCTGGTCGTGCAGATGGTCGGCGCGGGCAAGCTGATCCAGTTGCTGTTCGGATTGCAGTACTGGATGGCCGAGGTCATTGTCGGCGCGCTGATGGTGATCTACGTGTTCTTTGGCGGCATGACGGCAACCACCTGGGTGCAGATCATCAAGGCCGTGCTGCTGCTCTGTGGCGCGACGTTCATGGCCGTCACCGCGCTCGCGCAATTCGGCTTCAGCCCCGAGGAGATGTTTCGACGCGCCGTCGAGGTCCACCCCGGCGCGCTGAGCATCATGGGCCCCGGCAAGCTGCTGAAGGATCCGCTGAACGCGCTCTCGCTCGGCATCGCGTTGATGTTCGGCACCGCCGGGTTCCCGCATATTCTGATGCGCTTCTTCACCGTGCCCAACGCGAAAGAGGCACGCAAGTCCGTGTTCGTCGCCACGGGCTTCATTGGGTATTTTTACCTGCTGACTTTCATCATCGGCTTCTCCGCGATCGCACTGCTCGCCCGGCATCCCGAATTCTTCCAGACCGCCGCCGACGGGCATTTCAACCTCACGCGCGACCTGCTCGGCGGATCGAACATGGTCGCCGTCAAGCTGGCCCAGGCGGTGGGCGGCAACCTGTTCTACGGTTTCATCGCTGCCGTGACATTCGCGACGATCCTGGCGGTCGTGGCGGGCCTCACGCTCTCCGGTGCAACCACGGTGTCGCACGATCTGTACGCCTGCTGGCTCGCGCGCGGTAAAACCGACGAAGTCAGGGAAATGCGCATTTCCCGCATCTCGACGTTGGTACTGAGCGTGGTCGCGATCGGGCTCGGCATTCTCTTCGAGCACATCAACGTGGCATTTCTGGTCGGTCTCGTCGCGGCGGTCGCGGCTAGTGCGAACTTCCCGGTGCTGGTGTCGTCGATCTTCTGGCGCGGCATGACAACCCGCGGCGCGGTGGTCGGCGGAAGCCTCGGGTTGATTTCCGCGGTGCTGCTGACGCTGTTCTCAAAGTCGGTATGGGTCGACGTCCTGCATCACGCGCACGCGCCGGTGTTCCTCGATAACCCCGCGCTCGTTTCGGTGCCGCTTGCGTTCGCCGGCATCTGGGTATTTTCGATGCTGGATCGGAGTGCGCGTGCGCAACGCGAGCGGGACGCTTTTGCGCTGCAGGAGTTCTATGGACAGACAGGCATCCTGTCGATCAGAGCCGTCGACCATTGAGTTGATTCTGGACGTGCATCGAGGACGATGCACGTTTGCGCCGCTGAGCCAGCACGATGCGATGAACAAGGACGTGCTTACGCGACTGCCGACGCAGCCCGCAAGCCGCCTCGAAGAACTCCTGCCGCATCGCTGGCAGCCGTCCCTGCAGGCCTGAACCGCACGCTGCCGTCAAGATGGGATGACCGGCCGCTTACGAAGC
>NZ_JAQQDU010000017.1:0-126060 GCF_046027825.1 Paraburkholderia sediminicola | reverse complement strand
CCCCCCCCCCCCCCCCCCCCCCCCCCCCCCCCCCCCCCCCCCCGCCGCTTTCTTTGCTTATCTTTCTTTGCGGCGGCAAAGAAAGTAAGTGCCGCCCCGCACAGGGGCAACACTAATAGACCAATAAGAAATCAAGGAAAGGCCAACGCCGCAGGCAAACAACCGAACAAGCGCCGCGCAGGCAAAAACCCAAGCAAAGCCCAACGCCGCCTGCCAAAGGCAAAAAACTAGTTCGATAACGACAAATAAGGCGAACTGAGCGGCACAGGCGGGAACGGCTGCAACCCCGTCTGCTTACTAAAGCTATACCTCACATAAACAGCCGCGAGCCACTCGCGATATTCATAAGCATTGCCGAGCGACGCAGTCGCCCCAAACGCCAACTGCGGCGCCAGTTGATATTCCCCCACCGCGCTAAGCGAATAAGAAACCCCGGTCTTACTCTGCCCAGGATAAACCGCATTGCTATCCACACCCGTGCCGATGAAATTCGCTTGCCTCGCCGCGTCACCCTGGAGGTTGGCATCGAGCGGGAAGTAATTCGACGCATCCTGACGATAATGCTGCACGCCGATCGACCCCTTCACGTCATAGGTAAACGGACCATTGCGCCCAGTCCACTCCACCGGCAGATTCAGGATCATGTACTGCTGCGGACTGAAGTACCCGCCCTGACCATACGTGAAGTACGACAGGTTCTTGTTATAGGACATCAGTGTCGTATTCACACCAATAGTCAGCGTCTGATCAACATCCTTCACGAGGCGCGTGTAGACACCGCCGCCGCCTTTGACTGCGTTATTGCTTTCGACGTGATAGCCCATGTAGTGCTGGTACGCAGCGTTCACATACAGGCCGTTGGTGCCGTCATCCCATGCAAGGCTGGCGAGGCCGCCGTTGGAGGTGACGCCGCCCCACTCAAGGCCGGAACCCGAGTCGCGAGCGCCCGCATACGACAGCAAGCTATCCGTCACCGCGCGGCGTGCGACGGCCAGCGAATACGACACCTTGTCAGTAATGGCACCGTTGTATTGGGCCCCGCCGACGATCGTCTTCTCGGGGAAACCAAGCGGCGTCACGCCGATATCGCCACTATAGCTGCGGGCTTCGTAGCCGAGCGACAGACCCACGCCGCTGGCGGTCTGGCTGCCATAGGTGTTGTTGCCCGCAATCGCCGCCGTCGCAGACGTGCTATTGGACAGCCCCGCGCCAAATCGCGCGAGCGTCGAGAGATTGCCCGACGCGGTGCCGGCATCCAGCGTCACCGGGGTCGCCGTCACGACGATATGGCCGTTGCCGGCCTTGATACGCCCCTGAATGGGCGCTTCGATATCGGTGAGCGTCGACAGGCCATCTTCGCCATCACGGTTGCGGAATACGATCCCGCCCGACACGGTGCTCGCCTGCTCGCGATTGACCTGCGCCAGTTCTTCAGCCACGCCGAGCGTCTGCGTGTTGGCCACGTTCGGCTGCGCATAGTTGCCGCCATTGCCGTTCGCGCCGGGTTGTTGGGGGTAATACGGCTGCGCATAACCGGTCGGCGGCTGCGGAATGTACGGTTGCTGTTGCTGCGCGTAATAGCCCGAGCCCTGATTCGCATACGGCTGATAAGGCTGCAGACCGTAAGCCTGCTGCGGCGGAGACGGTTGATAAGGTTGCTGCGCGTAGCCCTGTTGTTGCTGCGGATAAGGTTGCTGGCCGTAGTAGGGCTGCTGCTGCGGATAGCCTTGGCTCTGCCCATACGGCGCCTGTGCATAGGCTTGCGCGTTGCGGTTGCTCTTCGAAGCGCTTTGCTTCTTGCTGGTCGTGTGTTTCGTGGTCGTGGTCGAGCCCGTGTAACGCGGCTGTTGCATCGAACCCGCATTGGCTTGCGCTTCGCGTGCCGCGGGCGACATCGGCCACGGCGTGGCCGCATAGCCGTCCGGCGCCTGCTGCTGATATTGCCCTTGTTGAGGATACCCACCTTGTTGCGGGTAACCGGCCTGCTGCTGCGGGTAGCCCGCCTGCTGCGGATAACCGCCGTTGTACTGCTGTTGTGGCGCCTGCTGCATCTGCGGCTGGCCTTGACCCGGATACGGCTGCAACGGCGCGCCCGACTGGCTCGACCCGTTGGTCTCCTGACCGTAGCCACCCGTATTGGCGCCGGGACGCGGCGCGTTATAGGGAACGGCGGTGGGCGCGGCGTTCGGCGCGGCGTTTGGCGAATACGGCTGCGTGGGCGCCGTATAAGGCGCGACGTAAGGCGCGGGCTGCGAGGGAGGCGGATAGTTCGGCACGGTCTGTGACGGCAAGGAGGACTGCGAGTACGGAAGCGAAGCGCGCGCGGCATTGAAGCCGCTCTGGCCAGGCAGGGCGTTGTCGGCGTCGGTCGGTGAGACCGTTGCGGTTTTGCCTTCGAAAGGATTGGTGCCCGGCAGCGGCGTCGCGCCGATCCGGCGCATCGCGACTTCCCAGCCGCGCGGCACGTTGCTCGGGGCATTGGCGCGTGGCGCATTGGCCATCAGCGGCGTATTGGCGGCGACCAGCGAGCGCTGCAGATAAGTCGAGGCGAGCGACAGCTTGCCTTCGGCGCGATACATGCGGCCGACCGTCGCCAGCACGCCCGGGTCGCCCGGCGCCGCAGCGAGCGCCTGATTGGCGAGCGATTCGGCGTAGCTGAACTGTTTCGCACCGACCGCGGCAGGAATCGTCGCTTGCAGCAGGTTCAGGTCGTCAGGCTTGCGCTGCAGCGCGACGCGGTAACTGGCGAGCGCATTGCGGTCGTCGCCGGCACTGGAATAGAGGCGGCCGAGGGCGGCTTGCAGATCGGGATTGTCGGGCATCGCGGCAAGCCAGGGCGCGATCACGTCATAGGCGCTGGCGAGGTCGCCGCGCTGACGCACCGTATCGCACTGCTTGATGACGATCCCCAGATTCAGGTTGCCGAAATCCGTGCGTTGCTGCGGCGTCAACTGCATCGAGGCGAGGCGTCGCATCACCATGCCGAGTTCAGCTTCCTGCTGCGTGGCGGACAGAATCCCCGCGTATTGCAGCAGCAAATCGGTGTTGCCGGGCGCGGCGTTCATCGCGCTGCGCACGAGACTCAACGCGCGATTCGTGTCGCCGACCTGCTGATATCCGGTGGCGATCACGCCAATCAGTTCGGGGCTGTTGCCCGCGACCGGTTCGGCCGCGTACAATGTCGCCAGCGCTTGTTGCGACTGCCCGTTGCGCGCCATCCGCGTCGCGAGGTCGGCCTGCTGATGCACCCACAGCCGGTGCTGCAAGGTCGTCATGGCGTCGGTGCGTTGTGCGACCGGAATCCGTTCGAGTTGCGCGAGACCGGCTGCCCAGTCCTGCGTTTCCGCCGACAGCAACGCGCTCGCATAGAGCGCGTCGGTCATGTCGGGATGCGCGGCGAGCAGGCCGTCCATCATGCTGCGCGCATTCGCCACCGCCCCCTGGCGCACGTAAATGCGCGCGAGGTCGAGGCGCAGCCAGGGATCGTCGGGATTGTTCAGCAGCGCGTCTTCGAACAGGCTGCGCGCGCTGCCGAGATCGCCGCGCGCTTCGGCCGCGCGCGCCTGCGCCGCCTGCGCTTCGCCGCGCAGACGGTTGATGCCGCCGGCCTTCGATTGTTGTTCGCTGTTCAGTTGATTGGCGAATTGCAGCGCTTCGTCGCCACGGCCTTGCGCGGCGAGCGAGCCGACGAGGCCGCGAATCGCATCGGGATTGTCGGCTTGGCGGCGCAGCGCCATCCGGTAGGCCTGCTCCGCGCCGACCGGGTCGCCGTTCGACAGCAGCATTTCGCCGAGCAGCACCTGCGCGGTGACGTCGGACGGATTCAACGCGATCGCGCGTTCGAACAGCGACTTCGCCTTCGCGAATTCGCCATTGCTGCGCGCGCCGATGGCGTCGCTGGTATAGGTCCAGTAGGTCGCGCTATCGAGCGCGGATTTCCAGCGCGCAGGATTGCCGCTGCGCGACGCGCGTTCCAGATAGTTGCGCGCTTCGGCGAATTTTTCCTGCTTCAACGCGGCGATACCCATGCCGCCGAGCGCGTCGGTGTCGTTCGGATTATTCGCCAGGACTGACGAAAACTTCGCGCGCGCGGTGCCGAGGTCGCCACGATCGAGCGCGGCGAAGCCGTCGGCGATGGTGCGGCCGCGGGCGTCGACGGCGGCATTTTCCTGGGTGCGATCGCGGGCCGCCTTGTCCTGCTGAACCATCGACTCGAAGCGTGCCTTGACCGCGGCGTCGTCGGGTGCACCTTGCAGATACGCTTCATACATCGCGGCATCGGAAGGCCGTGCGTCGAGCCACAACAGCGCCTGCCGCCAGCTCTTTTTCGCCGACGCGCCGACCGTGCTGTCCGCCGCCAGCTTCTGCAGGCGCGCGATACCATCGCGGCGCGTCACATCGCGATAGGTCAGATGCTGTGCGTAGGCGAGGGCGTAGCGCGGGTCGTCGGGGTTGTCGCGCGCGAGCTGTTCGAGGCCGCGGCGCGCCTGATCCCAGCCTTGCGGCGTGGCCGACAGCGCCTGGTAATACTCGAGTTGCAGTTCGGGCGTGGCCGGCTTGCCGTTCAACGCGCGCTGATACTCCTCGACCGCACTCGCGCTTTGACCGCTTTGCGCAAGCCGCCGTGCGTCGTTGACGGTCTGGTCACGCACGCTCGATTCGCCAAGACGCCGGCCCAGTTCGTCCAGATTCGGATAGGTCGGCGCGACCGCCTTCAGACGCGCGAGATATTGCTGTGCGCCCGCGCCGTCCTTGCGGTCGGCGAGCACCATGCCCATGCCGAAGAGCGCATCGGGCTGCTTCGGATCGATGCGCAATACTTTCTGCCACGCCTGCTCAGCGAGGTCGCCGCGGTGATGCGCTTGCCAGTACTTGCCCTGATCGATCAGCACGCTCAAGGGATCTTTCGATGCCTGCGCCAACGCGTCAGGCGAAGCCGTCGCTACGCAGCAGACGGCCGTGAGGCTCAGCGCGAACCGCAATGAAAACGCGAGGGCGCTCAATCGCATGCATTTCTCCAACTCGGCACGAGACGGCCGGCTTCGTCGAAACGATAGCGGCCGTCGATGAATCCGGTGCCGAACAAGCCCAGCACACGATCGTAATAAACAGGGTCGCGGCCCGGCACGCTGCTGTCGAGCACAGCGAGATGGGTGCGGGCGAGACCGAGGCCGCGTTCGTCGCCGAGCGCCTTGAAGTACGGTGCGAGTGCGCCCCAGTAACTCAACGGTCCTTCGCCGCCCGCCGCGCCGGTGGTCGATGAGACCTTCTCGGGCGGAATGCCGGTTTGCGCCACCTTCGCGCGCATGCCGCCGAGCGCAGCGAGCCAGGGTTTGGCGAGCGGATCGGCGGGCGAGGTTAGGCCGGCCCACAGATAGACGCGGATCGCGTCATAGCTGCCGGTGTCGCCTTCTTTGGGATCGACCACGAACTGGCCGTTCTGCCACGCTGCCCAGTCGGGGGCAAAGCCCTGCGGCGCGGTGGTCTTGATCATCTTGAAGGCGCTGTCGGCGAGCTTCGGCCACGGGCCGTTCGGCATGTCCTTCGCAAGTGCGCGGACTACCGGCAAGGGCAGATAGCTCGGATTCAGGCGCGTCACGCCGCCATTCCTGAAGCCCTGCGGTCCGGGCAGCAGCATCGGGCCGACGCCTGGCAACGTGGTCATTTCCTGGCGAGCGATTTGTGCGGCGAGCGCCGCACCGAGTTGCGTATAACTTGCCTCATGCCATAGGCGGCCGGCTTGCAGCAGATCGTAGGCGATCCACAGGTCGGAGTCTGACGCGGAATTCTGATCGAGTACGCCGTATGAGCCGTCCGGCTTCTTGCCCCAGAGCCACGACGGCAGCCGCACGTTCTGCGGATCGAACTGGTTGCCCGCCAGATTGGTGCGGGTCCAGTTGAGCAAGCGGTCGAAGGTTGCGCGGTCGTTCGCGACCAGCGCGAAGAACATGCCGTACGACTGGCCTTCCGAGGTGGTTTTCAGTTCCGGCGACGAGTAGTCGATCACGCGGCCGTCAGCCTGCACGAAGCGTTCGACGAATATACGGTATGCCGGCCAGTCGGTGCCGCACTGGCCCGGCTGGCCGGGTTGACCAGGCGTTGGCGTGGTCTGGGCCACCTTGGTGAGTCCGGTCAAACTCGCGGCAATACCCGTGGTCGCTGCAACGGCAAGGCCCAAGCCAAGCCCGAGCGTCAGCGCCACGCGTGTTTTATTGGTTTGATACCGCATAACAATCCTATCAGTCCCTTAGGCGGCGCGCGGCGATCGAGCGCAGCGTCCGGTAGAACAGGCCCGCGATGATCAGCGCGGCGAGCACGCCGCCCAGCATCAGCAACAGCGGATGCGACGACAGCGCCCAGCGCAGATACTCTTGCGGCGACAAATGGCCGACATAGTACGCTTCGCCGTTCGACGTGACGGTGACGGTGCGGCCATGGATCACGGCCATCGCGCCTTGAATCTCCGGCAGCACGTCGGCGTCGAGCAGGGCGGCGGACAGATCGGCGTCCGACTGGCCGGCTGCGCTCACCAGCGCGACGGCGCTGCGGTCCTTCTGCAGCGGCGATTCGAAACCGGTCAACAGCGCATCGCCGTTCGAACTCACGAGCGTCAGGTCGGCGCGCGCAGGCGAGCGGTCGACGCCGCGTTCGCCATGCCACCAGTCCTGGAGTTTGAAGACGATATCGGAGAGTTCGAAGGTGCGCGAATCGCCGTCGCTGGAAAACGGCATCGACTTGGCCCAGCGCTGCAGCAGGGGTTGCTTGCCCGGCGCGCCGAAAATCAGCAGGTCCTTGTTGGCGTACTTGTCGACGTCGTCGGCCGTGCCGACTGTGACGCCATTCACCGGATAACCGGTCGATGCGCCCATGCGGCCCATGGTCAGCAGGTACAGGCTGTAGTCGCTCGAATCGGCGTCGTTCGGCAGGACCACCGCGGTCTCGGACAGGTCGGCCATCCGCGTGAACGGGAAGCCGCTGTTGGCGAATGCCGCCAGGTCGGGCAGTGCCATGTAATGCGGGAACGACGACAGGTCGATGGTCGAGTTCGGATCAATCGCGCCGACCACGTTTTCCAGCAGGCGGCCGTGACATTCGCCGGTGTTCGGAATGTCGTAATAGAAATGCAGGCGCACTTGCGCGCGCGGCGTCAGCAGCAGCGGCGGAATATGGACCGTGCGACGCGCTTCGGCCGTGTTGTCGGGCAAGATGCGCGCGAAGTAATGGCTCAGCTCGAACACCGAGGCCGACTCGGCCGGAATCGGCAGCGCCTGCACGAAGCCGTCATTGACGCTGACGTTCAGCGACGAACGGTCCCGCAGCGGACGCACGGTGTAGCGGTAGCGCAGATCGATCGGCGCACCCTTGGTGTGCCACATGAACAGATCGGGCGGCACGCGCAGATTGACGCGCACGGCGTCGGCGTCGTAGCCGGACACGGTCAGGTCGCGCGCCTCGGCGAGTTCGCCGAAACGCACCGGACGGTTAGTCGGCAGCCAGTTCGGCGCGTCGTACGGTACACGCGGCCCGAGTTCGTTCAACTGTGTGATCGTCGCGCTCGGGCCACTCAGCGTGTTCTGGCCGATGCCGAGCGCCTTGGCGGCGATTTTCAGCTCGGCTTCGGTGCGGCCGAGCACGAGCAGCAGCTTGCCGCGCGCCGGCGCTTCGCGATCCACCACTGCGATCGTCGGGCCGGAGATCGCCGGAATCGTCACGCCGGCAGGCCGTTGGTCGTCGGTCGCGAACACCACCGCGTTGCCCGACAGCGGCGCGTTATCCAGTTGCGCGGGAAAGATCGCGCCGCGATAGCCGGCCAGCGCGCCGAACCATGACGCGACGATGCCGCCCGCTTCGAGGGTACCTGCGCCGGGTTTTTGCGGGAATACGAACGGCAGTTCGAGACGGCGCACGTCGCGGCGGTCGAAGAACGGCTGCGGCAGGGCGGCCAGGTCCGGCTTGCTGGCGAGCGACGCATAGGTCAGATCGAGCGAACTGGCATTACTGACGGTGGCCCACAGCGACGAATTCGCCGGGTCTTCGCAGCTCGTCGTGTAGTGGCCGATCAACTGCACGTTCAGGTGGTTGAATTCGGTGATGAAACGCGGATCGATCGAGACATCGCGCGCCACCAGCATGCCGGCCTGTTCGTGCGGCACCGGCAGCGTCGCGGCGACTTCGCCGTTCACCAGCACTTTCAGCTGGGAAATATTCGCGAGCAGCGCGGGCGAGTAGCTGTAGACCAGATGCAGGATCGCACCGGTCACCACTTCGTCGCCGCGCACGGAGAACGCGACGCCGTTCTGGCCGTCGGTGCCACGCAATTGCAGCGGATCACGCGCGCCGAGGTCGGCGAAGGTGAGCGTTTGACGGCGGCCACCCGGCACCAGAGTGCCAGGTTCGGCGGTGGTCGGCGTTCTGATACCCAAGGCTTTCACCGATGACGCGGCGAGCGCCGGCGTCGGCGTGGCCAACTGCGCTTGCGCGATCGCGTTCGGATCGTAGGGAATTGCCGGGCTCGGCGCGGGCACACTGCCCACGCCGGTGGCGACGCGCGCAGCAGGTGCGCCCTGGGTCCCTGTCACCTGGCCGGCTTGCGACGCACTCGCGCCACTCATGGCGGCCGCGACCACTTCAGCCGCTGAGGCCAGCGGCGCCGCCAACGCGGTCTGCACGGCGAGCCAGCAGGCAAGCCCGCGCATCAACCGTTGCGAGCGGAGCCGTCCAAACAGACGCCCCTCCGTTTCCATCCCACTGCGCCCGTGATTCGAGCGTTCGACGTGTGCCTTCGCCATCCTGTTGCCCATAGATCAGTCTTTGGTTTTTAGCTTCTTGACGTCCACCGGACGGCTTTTCATCGAGCTTCGAAGGTCGGCATAAAGATGCTCGAAGAGACCCACAATGCCGCGTGCGCCGACCGACAGCACATGCGACAGACCGCGCAACGGGGTGTCCTGCTGACGCCCTTCGGCCCAGCCGGTCCAGGCGTCGGCGCGCGCGAAGGTGGTCTTGACGAACTCGTATTCCTGTTCGCGCGTCATGGCCGAGAAACGCAGGCCCACACGGCCCGGCTCCGTGAAACCGACGGTGGCGGGGAAGGTGTATTCCTCGTCGCCGCGAAACAGCGACACGGTCACGCGTTCGTGGACGGGCACTTCGATTTTGGCCGGCAGCGCCACGCCGACACCGCCTTCCGAGTAATCGATGGTTTCGCAGGCGAGCGTGCGGCCGGTCGAGAACTTCAGCATCACCGGCATCTGCATCGCCACGCGGTGCACCGCGCGAATCTGCCGGCGCTCGCTCGCCGCGGCCACGCTCGCACCGAGAATCAGCATGTTGTAGGTGGTCCAGCCGAGGTTCAGGATGGTCGTGTTCACCACGCTGCGGATGTGCCAGTTCAGATAGATATGCACGATGCCCACGACAAAGCCGATCAGGTTCAGCAACAGCAGGAACAGATACGGCCGCGAGATCGCCCAGTCGAAGTAGTTCTTCTCGATCTGGCCGCCCTTGGCCGTCACGTTGAATTTGCCGAGCTTCGGGTTGATCAGCGCGAGCAGCGTAGGCGCGGTGATGTACGACGCCAGCACCGATTCATACACTTCGGCCCAGAACGAATGGCGGAACGAGCGCTGCATCCGCGAGTTGGTGATGCTCGCGTGCATCATGTGTGGCAAGGCGTAGATCGCGATCGTGCTGGCGGCGGCTTCGATCACGTGCGCGCCGAAGAACAGATACGACAGGGGCGCCGTGAGGAACACCAGACGCGGGATGCCGTAGAAGAAGTGCATCATCGCGTTCAGATAACAGAGCCGCTGGCCGATTTTCAGGCCCTTGCCGGTTAGCGGATTGTCGATCCGGAAAATCTGCGTCATGCCGCGCGCCCAGCGAATCCGCTGGCCGATGTGGCCGGACAGACTTTCGGTGGCCAGCCCCGCCGCTTGCGGAATCGCAAGATACGCGGTCGTGTAGCCGAGGCGGTGCAGCTTCAATGCGGTGTGCGCGTCTTCGGTGACCGTCTCCACTGCAATACCGCCGATCTCTTCGACCATGCTCCGGCGCAGCAACGCGCACGAGCCGCAGAAGAACGTGGCGTTCCACAGATCGTTGCCGTCTTGCACGAGGCCGTAAAACAGTTCGCCTTCGTTCGGCACCTTGCGGAAGGTGCCGAGATTGCGCTCGAACGGATCGGCGGAGAAGAAGTGGTGCGGCGTTTGCAACATCGACAGCAGCTTGTCGCGCAGGAACCAGCCGAGGCCGATCTGCAGGAATGAGCGGGTCGGAATGTGATCGCAGTCGAAGATCGCGAGGTATTCGCCCTGGGTGATCTTCAGGGCTTCATTGATGTTGCCGGCCTTTGCATGGCGGTTGTGCGTGCGGATCGTCCAGTTGACGCCGACTTCCTCGCAGAACGCTCTGAACTCGGGACGGCGGCCGTCGTCGAGCACGTGGATCGCAATCTTGTCGGCCGGATAGTCGAGCGCAAGCGCCGCGTAGATGGTCGGCTTCACCACCGAGAGCGGCTCGTTGTAGGTCGGGATGAACACGTCGACGGTCGGCCACAGGTCGCGCGAAGTGGGCAGCGGCATCGGTGTGCGCTTGAGCGGCCACGCGGTCTGGAAGTAGCCGAGCAGCAGCACGATGGTCGAATAGACTTCGGCGGACACCAGCAGCAGGCCCCACGCGGCGTCGAGCGGATGTTCCCAGTAAGTCGTCGCCGTGAGCCGCCAGTACATATAGCGGCCCGACGTGACCACCGAGAGCATGATCATCACCATCGTCGCGTAACGGCCAGGCAGGCGGCGGAACAGCAGGGCGGTGACGAAGCAGCAGGTCGCGAACGTCAGTTGCTCGTAGAACGCGAGCGGCACGGTGAACACGAAGTACAGCATCACCAGCGCGAACAGCGTGACGAGACCGGTCACGATCCGGCTGTTCCAGAAGCGTGCGTCGACGAAGCGTTCGAGCCGTGACGGATCGCGGGCCTCGATGTCCTGCGACGGATGCGTGCTCATGCGACGTTCCTCGGCGAGACGGCGATCGCGTCGACCGCCGCCATCAGCCAGTTGCCGCACGAGCGAAAATCGGCGGCCGCCTGGCTGAGTGGATCGTAGTGAATCAGCGTGGTGTCGCACGCGAGCGCTTCGCTCACGCCTTCGTCCAGATGGATCACGCCTGGGAAGAGTTTGTCGCCGAGCATCTGGCGCAAGACCTTGAGGACGTCTTTGGTCAATTGGCGAGACTGGTCGATCTGGTTGACCACGTAGCCTTCTCCGCCGAACTCCGGGCGCGGCGCCGCATAGGCTTCGATCAGCCGTTCCATTAACGGAATGGCGGCGTAGGAAGCCGCGTCGGCCAGCACCACGTTCAGCGTGAAGGTCGCCGCGCACAACGCAGTGCGTACATACACCGACGAACCCGGCGGCGTATCGATGATGACGATGTCGGACGGGTCGAGCCGCAGCGATTGCAGCGACTGCGCGAGCCAGCCTGGCTCCTGGTCGACATACGCTTCGAAGCGGCGGCGGTCGTCTTCGAGCACCGCGCCATAGGGCAGCACGGTCACACCGTCTACGCCGTCGAACATCACCGTCTGCCATGGATCGCCCGTCAACGTCGCGCGCGACAAACCGTCGATGCTGTCGAGCGGCACGCCGAAATGCAGACGCAGCGCGTTCTGCGGATCGAGATCGAGGGCAATCACGCGGCGGCCGCTGGCGGCCAGCACGGAGGCGAGATTGGCGGCGAGGGTAGTTTTACCGACCCCGCCTTTGGCGGACACGACCGCAATGACTTTCATGAGCGACGAGGGCCGTTGATCAGCCACGAGTTGGAGGTGGCGGGCACGGCGGCGCGGGGCGCTGCGGCTGGCGCAGCGGCCGTTTGAACAGGTGTGCCGCGCAGACGGTCGAAGACCGATTGCAGCGGTGCGGATTCGCCTTGGCTGCGGACGGGTTGCGGCGGCGCCGGTTCGGATGCCGGAGCGAACAGTTTGCCGAGGATCGAAGCGGGCGGCGGCGCTGCGGGCACCGTCGTGCCGGTGTGGGTGGATGCCGGTGCCTGCGCCCATGCTGGAGCATGAGCATGAGCTTGGGCGGGCGCTGGTGCCCATGTCGGGACCGGAGCGGGAGCAGGGGCTTGCGCCCACGTCGCAGCGGGTGCAGCGATCGGCGCCGGTGCGATGGCGCGTGGTGTGAGGGCGGGGATCCCGGCGCGCGGCGTCACCGCGTTGGGCGGCATGCTCACCATAGGTTGCGTGACAGGCGTCGTCGGCATAGGGAACTGGGCCAGCGGCGGAATAGCTGCAGGCGGCATGACCGGGGGAACCGACGCAGCGGCAACCGGCGGCACCTGCGGCGGGGCGTGTGGGGTCACCGGGGGCACCACATCGATCCGCGCCGCGGCGTCCGCGTTCGGTTCGAGCGCGCCGAAGCGCGAAGCGGCGGGCGGCGCGACAGACTGGGTGGCGACGACGACCGGCGGAATGTCCCGTCGATGTGAGCGTGTAAACAGCGGTGCCTTCGCGCGCGTGACCGAGACAGCGTCTTTGGGCGTCGCGTCCTGGCCATCCGCAGCCGGCGCCGCGTCGCGCGCCGACGTATCGCGAGCAAGCTCGCGGCGTTGCCCGATCGCGGGAATCGTCGGCTGCGTCAGATCCAGCGTCACCAGCAGCGGCCAACGTGTGCGCGCCGAACGCGCTTCGTTTTCGCGGCCGATTTCCTGGTACGCGTTGGCGTCGCCGCCAAAATGATCGAATAGTTTTTCGATGTCGCTCGATGAACTCATAGTGCCGCCGTCTTGTTCATGACTTGCCTTGCCCCGATCCCTGCACGTGCTCGCGGCGCTCAAACGCTGGTGCTGCTACTTCACGCGCACCGGTCTGGCGCGTTCCTCTACTGCCCGTTGTTTAACGATGTCTAACGACTGACTGTCCGTCGGCCTCAAGCCAGTACTGCCGGCTCACGTCCGATGGGTTCAACTTAGCGGTCCGCTTGCCGGGTCCGCTCACACTGCGTGCCGGCCCAGCCGAAACTCGATCGCGGTATCCGTGCCGTACTCGCTCGTTTGCGCCACCGACAGGCCCTGCGCGCCCAATGCGCTCAACCAGGTCTGATAGACGCCTTCGAGAAATGCAGGGGTCCATGCGAGCGCTGCGTTGCCGAATGCCTGCAGCGGCGCACAGTAATGAACGATGCGCAGCGACTCGGCTTCGTCGGAGAGCTCGACGTAGCCCCAATCCGTGTCATGCCAGACCAGATTCAACGCCTGAGCGAGCTCGGCGGTCGACCCGCACGCGGGCAATTGATGCGCTGCCGCAAACCGGCAACCGACGCGATACATCAGTTGGCGCAGTTCGTCGCGACCGATCTGCGCTTCGAACTCTGTCGCCAATGCAGTCAGCATGCCACGCCATTGTGAAGAGATTTGGCGTTCCAGCAGGTAGTCGAGAGTTGGGACCATGTTTTCCGGGAAATGGCCGATGCTTCAGCCGTGCATAAAAACGGGTGCCGACGGTCGAATGCAAATGAAAGTGTTACGGGAGGTCGCGCATTGCACGCGTCCCAGGGTACGTTTTACCGAATCTGTCCAGTCTGTCCGCCACACTTCGCAGGAGTCTACTTAAGACATTAACTTTTAGCCACTTTACATTCGTCTGCTTTATACAAGCAAACGATTGCGATGGATGCCGATCAATTACGCAATATTTGCGGCCTGAATCGCCTTGCTCGCGGCATCCACTGTGGATGCCCACCGCGAAGATGTTCCGGATTGACCTATTCGCGGTACAGCGCGCCGTTGCTTTAGTTTTTTCGTTTCGTGGTAAATGCAACGGTTGAGTTTGCCGCGGGCGGATGCGATAAGCATTTGCGTCGCCGGGAATGCCCGTCACATCTTTCAGGTTCTTTGCGCCCCCAACATTTGCCTGGACCAGTAAGCTTACGGACTGGTGCCGCCGGGCTGTGCGAGTGCTGGCGCAAATTGCGCAGCAGACCGGCGCGGACACGCATACGCAGGGGCGTGGTCCGTTATGGCGATGCCGTTTGACTCAAAACAACAATGCTCAATCCACTCACTATTCTGGTTGTCACGGTTCTGTCGGGCGCCATGGGGATGGCCGTGCTCGGCTCGTTATGGCGTGCGGCGATACCCGGCGTCGGCTACTGGATCTCGGCCAACGCGGTCGCGATCGCGGCGCTTTTAGCTTTTGCCTTGCAGGGACACGCGTCACGCTGGCTGACTTTCGTGGGGGCCAACGAGTTGCTGGCCATCTCGCTGTTGCTGGTGGTAGAAGGCTGCTACCGTTTTCTGGGCCTCCGCGCGCGGCCTTGGGCGGCTTACGCCGGCGCGCTTGCGGTGTTGATCGGCATGACCTACTGGACCTTTATCCGGCCGGACTTCAATGCGCGGGTGACGGTGGCATCGGTGTATCACGCGAGCCTCTATGCCCTCATCGTTGTGATGATGTTGCGCGACCGCCCCTCGACCCGGCCGCGCTACAGTTATTACTTCCTCGCGGTTGCGGCGCTGCTTTTATGCGTCGGGCATCTTTCGCGCGGCGTCATGTACGGCTTCGGCATGCTGCTGCAGTCCAGCTTGCTGGAGGTGACGCCGAGTAACGTCGCCTTTCTCGCACTCGGCATCCTCGCGCCGCCGTGTCTCTCCATCGGCGTAGTGATGCTCGCGCATGATCGGCTTGCCGAGCGGCTCGAGCGGCTGGCCAATGTCGACGATCTGACAGGCGCGTTGTCGCGCCGCGCGTTTCTTGCCATCGGCGAGGCGCTGCTGAAGGCGTCCTTGCGCACCCACTCGCCGGTGGCGATGGCGATCATCGACATCGATTCGTTCAAAGCGGTCAACGACGGTTACGGCCATGCCGCCGGCGACCAGGTGCTGAGCCACTTCGCGACCTTCATCACCCGCAATTTGCGAGTCGGCGACGTATTCG
Source organism: Paraburkholderia sediminicola (assembly GCF_046027825.1). Classification (GTDB taxonomy): domain Bacteria; phylum Pseudomonadota; class Gammaproteobacteria; order Burkholderiales; family Burkholderiaceae; genus Paraburkholderia; species Paraburkholderia sediminicola_D. The sequence continues at coordinate 111,119 of NZ_JAQQDU010000017.1, read as the reverse complement.
GGCGGCTGGGCGGCGAAGAGTTCGGCGTCTTGTGCCCGGCGACGACCACCGCCGAAGCGGTGCGGCTGATGGAGCGCCTGCAAGTTCGGCTCGCGTCGGCCGCGTCGGCGGAATTGCCGCGTGGATTGAAGTACACCTTCAGCGTCGGGGTGGATCAGCATCGGCGCGATGAATCGCTTGCCCAGTTGATGGCCCGTGCCGACGGCGCGTTGTATGCCGCCAAGGCCTCGGGACGCGATCGCGTGATGGCGGCGTAGCCCTTACGGGGCGGGGCGCCACTCTATTTTCGGGTAGGGCATAAATATTTGTCAGACGGTTGCCGTTATACATGGGCCAAGTGACCGGAGCCAGCCAGATATCCATCAATATGCCTTCCACTTCAACAAAGCCACTGTCCGATTCTGGTTTGCGCGATCGCTTTCATCGACGATCGCTGGAACACCAGCGTCCCCTTTCGACGGTGACGCTGGCGTTTACCGTTGTCGCGTTCCTGTGTCTTGTGGGCGCGCGCGATATGGTCAACGGCCCGGCCACGCCGCTCGGCTACCGGCTCTCCTGCGCGCTGGTACTCGCTTTGCTGGTGATGGCGATCCCACGCGCCAGCTCGACCTGGGCGTTCGGCGCAATCGGTGTCGCCTATTCGCTGGTGCTGGTGGCCGGTCTCGCGCTGAACGTCGCCGGTGTCGAGCATCCCTTGTTGTGGATACTGCCGGCCATGGTGGCGATTCCGATCTGCGCCGCGCCACTGTGGCTCACGCCGACGCATTTCTTCATCGGCAGCGCGGTCTTTTATGTGGCGGCATTTGCCACGCTGTTCGGCGCGCCGCGCACGCATGACGTCGACGTCGTTGTGTGGATGTGGATCGTGGCGATCGGCGTGCCGACTTCGGCTGTGTTTCACTTCGGCTTCTACCGGTTCCGCCGCAATCACTTTCTGCTCGAGAGCCAACTGGCGCAGCTCGCCGCGACTGATCCGCTGACCGGCCTGCAGAACCGCCGTGCGTTTGTGAAGCAGGCCGAGCGCCGCCTCGAAACCATCGCGCCGGATGCGCGGGTCAGCGCGATTTTTCTCGATATCGACAGTTTCAAATCGCTGAATGACCGCTTCGGCCACGCGGTCGGCGACCATGCGCTGTACGAGGTGGCCCAGGTGTTGATGGAGGGGACCTCCGCGGACGATAGCGTGAGCCGGATCGGCGGCGAGGAGTTTGCCGTGCTGCTGCGCGACGGCCTGGCCGGCGCACTGGCGCTGGCCGAGCGTCTGCGTGGCGCGATTGCCGCGATCGAACGCCCGGACGGCCATCTGACCGCGAGCTTCGGCGTGGCCGAACACCGCAGCGGCGAAAGCATCATGGTGCTGCTCGATCGCGCCGATGAAGCCTTGCTGCGCGCCAAGCATTCGGGCAGAAACCGCGTGTGTGCCGAACGCGCGTTGCCACTCGAACTGCTGCAATTCGACGCCGATGCCGCGCACGAGGAGGGCGGGGCGCCCGCGCGGCGCCATCGCTGGGAGGACTATTACCTGACCTCGCACTTCCAGCCGCTCTACAGTTTGTCGCATCAGAAGCAGGTCGGGTTCGAGGCTTTGCTGCGCGGCGAGCAGGACGACGGCACGTTGGTGCCGCCCGTGGTGCTGTTCGCGCCGAGGCCGTCCAGCGATGAAGGCGCGCTCGATCGCGCGAGTCATGCCGTGCATCTGGCCAATGCGCGCAAGTCGCTTCCGGGCGATGCGTGGCTGTTCCTCAACATTCTGCCCGCCACGTTTATCGCCGAAGGCTACGCCGATCGGCTCGCGGCGATCGTGCGGGCGGTGGGGCTCGAACCTGAACAGGTGATTCTCGAGATTCTCGAATCGCATGGCGGCAGCGTCGACGACATGTCGCGCGCGGCGGCTTTGTACCGTGAGTACGGCTTTCTGATCGCCGTCGACGATTTTGGCGCGGGTCAATCGAACCTCGACCGGCTGTTGCGGATTCGGCCGGATATCGTGAAGCTTGATGGCGAGCTGATTCGCGCGACCAGTCACGGCACCGAGCAGCCGATCTTGCCGAAGCTCGTTTCGCTGTTGCATCAGGCGGGGATGCTGGTGGTTGTTGAAGGCGTAGAGACCACGGAGGAACTGATTCTTGCCGTGGAGTCGAATGTCGATTTCGCGCAGGGTTATCTGCTCGGGCGGCCGGCGGCCGAGATTGCGCCGCCTGAATCGGTGCATCGGCGGATCGATGACGCTTTTGATGTGATTGCCCAGGGGCGGGCGCATCAGCATGCGTTGTTTGAGTCGGAGGTCGAGCCGTATCGGTTGGCTTTGAGCCGGGCGGCTGATGAGTTGCGGGAGGGGGTTTTGATGGAGCAGGCGTTTGCTTCTTTGGCGACGCTTGAGCGGTGTGTCAGTTGCTTTATTCTGAATGATTCAGGGCGGCAGATCGGGAATGAATTGCGGGGGCCGGCGTGGAGTAGCGAAGCGGCTTCGCTGCATCCTGTGGCGAATCCGCAGCATGCGAGATGGGATCATCGGCCTTATTTTCGCAATGCGGTTTTGTTGCCTGGGGTGGCGGTGGCTAGTAATCCTTATCTTTCTTTGGCGAGTGGGCGGCCTTGTGTTGCGGTTACTTTGGCTGTGCAGTTTGCCGGTGAGAGGGCGGTTGTTGGGGTGGAGTTGGATTGGGCGGCGGTGGGGTTGCCGTGGCCGGCAGGGGACTGATTGGTTTTTTTGCCTGCGCGGCGCTTGTTGTCTGTGTGCCTGCGGCGTTGGCCTTTTCTTGATTTGATATTGGATTATTAGCGTCGCCCCTGTGCGGGGCGGGCACCTACTTTTCTTTGCCTGCCGCAAAGAAAAGTAGGCAAAAGAAAGCGGCTCGAACCCCCTGCTAAGCGGGTCCCCCGCACAGTCACGGTAGTGGTGCATCTGGAACCTGTGTTCTCGCACATTCAGCGTGAGTGACAAGGCAGTCATGCTTCCCGCCTCGCACGACGTGCTCGCCGGAAGGGTTCATCGTGCAAACCCGTGGCATCGTTTGGGCGTGGTGGGAGTCATCGGCTTCGCCTCGGCGACGTGTCTATCCCTCTTACGAGCGAAGCCCCACTTCGAATGAAATGTCTGGCGATGGCCGCGCAAAGATGATCTGGTGTTCCGAGCAAAAACGAGAGAGTCAAACGCGGTGGGTGGGTTTAAGAAATACGCTTCGGCGCGCGCAGCACCGCCGGAAGAATAACAGCCTTGTCACTGGTGCCGAATGTGCGAGAACCCAGATTCCAGATGCGCCACTACCGTAACTGTGCGGGGGACCCGCTTAGCAGCGGGTTCGAGCCGTTTTCTTTGCTTATCTTTCTTTGCGGCGGCAAAGAAAGTAAGTGCCGCCCCGCACAGGGGCAACGCTAATAAACCAATAAGAATTCAAGGAGAGGCCAACGCAGTAGGCATACAGACAACAAGCACCGCGAAGGCAAACAAACCAGGCAAAGCCCATCGCCGTAGGCAAACAAAGCGCCGCGAAAGCAATAACAACCCCGCCGCGCGGCGCCCGCTGATGCCTGGCAGGCAACCCCTCAATACCCGCCCTTCACGGGCGCCACCATCCCGGCAGTGTTCTTGTACGACGCAGCCAGGTCCGCCGCCGCGCGACTCAACAAACCGGTATCCGTCCCTACCGCCACAAACGTCGCGCCCGCCGCGACATATTCCGCGGCAATCGCCGGATCCGGTGCCAGCACGCCGGCCGCTTTGCCGGCATCCCGCACCTTCCCGATGCCCTTGCATATCGCGTCGCGCACACTCGCATCACCAGGCTTGCCCAGCAACCCCATCGATGCACTCAGGTCCGACGGACCAAAAAACACACCGTCAACACCATCCACCGCCGCAATCGCCGAAAGATTCTCCATCCCCAGCACGGTCTCTACCTGCACCACCACACACAACTCATCAGACGCCGTCTGCAAGTAATCCGGTATCCGGTTCCAACGCGATGCCCGCGCCAACGCACTCCCCACGCCACGAATACCCTGCGGCGGATAGCGCGTCGCCGCGACAGCGTCCGCGGCCTGCTCCGCGGTGTCGATCATCGGCAGCAACAAGGTCTGCACGCCTATATCGAGCAATTGCTTGATCAACGCGCTATCGCTGCGCACCGGACGCACCACCGGATGCGATGCGTACGCAGCCACAGCCTGTAATTGCGCCAGCGTGCTGCGTACATCGTTCGGTGCGTGCTCGTTGTCAATCAACAGCCAATCGAATCCGGCCGTGGCCAGCAATTCGGTCACGTAGGCATCGGCTAGCGCCGCCCATAAGCCGAATTGCGGCCGGCCTTCAGTCAGTGCGCGCTTGAATGTGTTTTGCGGTAGGGACATGTCGGCAACTCAAATGAAATTCAAACCAATGCCGCCGAGCGGGCCATAGTCGACGTGGAACGTGTCGCCCGCCCGTGCCGGGATCGGACTCGTGAACGAGCCGCTCAGAATCACGTCGTTCGCGTTCAGTCCTTCATCGTAGGGGGCAATCTTGTTCGCGAGCCATGCAACGCCAGTGGCGGGGTGATTCAGCACGGCGGCCGCGAGTCCGCTTTCTTCCACGGTGCCGTTCTTGTAAAGCAATGCGCCAACCCAACGAAGGTCAACGTCCATCGGACGCACCGGACGGCCACCCAGCACGATGCCGGCATTGGCCGCGAAGTCGGAGATGGTGTCGTACACCTTGCGCGGTGCCTTCGTCTCGCGGTCGAATTGTTCAATGCGCGCGTCGATGATCTCTACCGCGGGCGTCACGTAAGCCGTGGCATCCAAAACATCGAATAGCGTGATGCCAGGGCCCTTCAAGGGCTTGCTCAATACAAACGCCAATTCCACTTCCACACGCGGCGCAATGAAGCGGTCGGCGCGGATGTCCTGTCCGCTCTCGATGAACATGCTGTCGAGCAGCGGCGCATAGTCGGGTTCGTCAATCTGCGACGAACGCTGCATCGCGCGTGAGGTCAGGCCGATCTTGCGGCCCTTGATTACGTGACCCTCGGCCAGTTTGAGCTTCACCCACTCGCGCTGAATCGCGTACCCGTCTTCTACTGTCATCCCGGGATACCTGGCCGAGAAGTGGCGCAGTTGGGTGCGCGTTTTCTCGGCATTGTCGAGTTCCGCCGCGAGATCGCGGATTGTCTGTTCGTCTAGCATGATGGATTCTCTATTAGCGGCTGCCGCGCCCAGCTACCGGGTCGGATAGTAGGACGGAGCGTCAAGCCCGGGGACTAGGCCCAAGTCTCGGGCTCAAGTCTCAGGTTCAAGTCCCAGGCCCAAGTCTCAGGTTCAAGTCTCAGGCTCAAGTCTCAGACCTTAAGCCGCGCGTGCAAATTGTTGTGTTTCCACGTGCCGGCTTCGCTGAATTCGTTGATCTCCAGCGACAACGCCAGGCCGTGTTTTTCAAACTCAGCCGCGAAGTGCTGTTTGATCGCGTCAAACAGTGTGTCTCCGGTCGCCTTTTTAGCAGCGTCAGAGCGGCCCGCTGCGATCTTCAGGTTTGCATGCAGGAAGGCAGCGTCGGGCCGACCGTCAGCGATGCTGTACTGCTCGCAACGTAATGCACGTACGCGGATGCCGCCGAGCGGAAAAACGCGTTGGTCGTTCTCGCGCTGTGCGTCGAGGTAACGCGCCAGCGTGTTGCATAGCTCGCCGATACTGTCTTCGTCGGCGAGATTGGCGCTGTATTCGAGTGTCAAATGTGGCACAGCAGGCTCCTTTCTCAGGACTTAAGCGGGCAGGGGCGTCACGGGGAAGATCGCATTGATCTGGCCGGTGCCCGAACTGCCGAAATACGGTGTGACGACTTCAACCTTGCCGTCGTAACGATCCCAACCGAGCGCGCCAAGCAGCATCGCGGTGTCGTGCATGCCGCCTTCGCCCCAGCATTTCTCGTTATAGAGTGGCAGCATCTCGCAGAAGGTTTTCCAGTCGCCTGCTTCCCACAACTCGACCACCCTGCGGTCCATCTGTTCGAGAAACGGGCTCCACACCTTGTGCATGAACTGCTCGGCGGTGCCGTTATTGGCGAAGTGGTGGCTCAACGACCCGCTTGCCAGAATCGCCACGGTGCCGTCGTAACGTTCCTCGATGGCCTTGCGTACCGCGAGGCCGAAGCGCGCGCTGGTTTCGAGGTCGTGCCACATGCACCAGCCGGCTACCGACACAGTCTTGAAGTGCTGGTCGCTATTCATATAGCGCATGGGCACCAGCGTGCCGTATTCGAGTTCGAGCGTGGTCTCGCTGTGCGCGCGGCTCTTGACGCCCATTTCGTTGGCGACTTCCGCGATCAGATCGCCAAGCCCGACATTGCCGGGATACGCGTACGGCATGTTCTTGATGAAGTGCGGCAGTTCGTTGCTCGTATAGACGCCTTCAAACTTCGGCGCGCAATTGATGTGGTACTCGCTGTTCACGAGCCAATGCACGTCGAATACGACGATCGTGTCCACACCCAATTCCCGGCAACGGCGGCCGATTTCGTGATGGCCGTCGATCGCGGGCTGACGGCAACCCTTATGCGGACCGTCGAGTTCGGACAGATACAACGACGGAACGTGAGTCACTTTTGCTGCTAACGCGAGTTTGCCCACCGCGGTCTCCTATTCTGTGTGGCGCGAGGCGTGATGCACTCGCGCGCCAATGACCGGCACGTCAGACGCCCCAGCGCGGAATGTGATGCGAGCCGAGCGATACGCACACGTTCTTCGGTTCGAGGAACGCTTCGTAGCTCCACGTGCCGCCTTCGCGGCCCACGCCCGATGCTTTCGTGCCGCCAAACGGCTGGCGCAGATCGCGCACGTTCTGGCTGTTGACGAAGCACATGCCCGCCTGTACGGCGGCGGCGACGCGCAGCGCGCGGCCGGTGCTCTCGGTCCAGATGTAGCTCGACAAACCGTAGGAGATGTCGTTGGCGAGTTTGATCGCGTCGGCTTCGTCGTCGAACGGAATCAGGCAGGCAACCGGGCCAAAGATTTCTTCCTGCGCGATCCGCATGCGGTTGTCGACGTCGACGAACACCGTCGGCTGAACAAAGTTGCCTTTGCGCATGGCTTCAGGCAAGTCGGGAGCGTCGAGTCCGCCGCACGCGAGCGTCGCGCCTTCCTTCGGACCCAGTTCGATATAGCTGCGCACTTTGGCCAGGTGCCCCTGGCTGATCATCGGGCCGACGATCGTGCTGTCTGCCAGCGGATCGCCCACCGTCAAACGTTTCGCGCGCTCGACGAAACGCTCGGCAAAGCGCGCGTAAATCGAGCGCTGCACCAGAATGCGCGACCCCGCCGTGCAGCGTTCGCCGTTGTTCGAGAAGATCATGAACACGGCAGCATCGAGAGCGCGCTCGAAATCGGCGTCGTCGAAAATCACGAAGGGCGATTTGCCGCCCAGTTCCATCGAGAACTTCTTCAGACCGGCCGTTTGCACGATACGGTTGCCGGTTGCCGTCGAGCCGGTAAACGACACCGCATGCACGTCAGGGTGTGCCACCAGCGGTTCGCCGGTGTCCTTGCCGAAGCCATGCACGACGTTCAGCACGCCCGCAGGAATACCGGCTTCGAGGGCGAGATTGCCGAGCATCGACGCGGTCAGCGGTGACAGTTCGCTCATCTTCAACACGGCGGTATTGCCGAATGCGAGACAGGGGGCGACTTTCCACGTTGCCGTCATGAACGGAACGTTCCACGGCGAGATCAGCGCGCAGACGCCGACCGGATGGAATAGCGTGTAGTTCAGGTGCGTATCGGTGGGATACGTATGCCCGTCGACGCGCGTGCACATCTCCGCGAAATAGCTAAAGTTGTCGGCGGCGCGCGGCACGAGTTGCTTGCGCGTCTGCGAGATCGTCTGGCCGGTGTCCTTCGTCTCGGTCTCCGAGATGTCCGGCACGTTCTTCGCGATCAACTCGCCGAGCTTGCGGATGATTTTTGCGCGTTCCGCAGCCGGCTTGCCGGCCCATGCCGGAAACGCTTCTTTGGCCGCGCGCACGGCGGCGTCGACGTCTTCCGCATCGCCGCGGGCGACTTCAGCGAGCACGTCTTGCGTCGCCGGATTGACGGTCTCGAAGTAGTCTTTCGCGGCGCCCGATTTACCGTTGATCAGATGTTCGATTCGCATTGTCTTGTCCTTTCTCTCTTTCACTGTCGATCAGGCGCGGCCGAAGTCCGCGTCGGATGCAATCGTATTGACGAGACGGCCAAGGCCGTCGATTTCGCAAACCACTTCGTCGCCGGCATCGACGTTGACGATGCCTTCCGGCGTGCCGGTCAGGATCACGTCGCCAGGCGCGAGGGTCATGAAGCTGCTCAGGTATTCGATCAACGCCGGGATATCGGTGACGAGATCGCGCGTGTTGCCGTGTTGCTGCCGCGTGCCGTTCACAAACGTGCGTAGTTCGAGTTGCGTGACGTCTTCGACATCGGCGGCGTCGACGAACCAGGGGCCGAGCACCGTGCCGCCGTCGCGGTTCTTCACGCGCAGGTTGGGGCGGTAATAGTTTTCCAGGTAGTCGCGGATCGCGTAGTCGTTGGCGATCATGTAGCCGGCCACATGCTGCATGGCGCTTTCGCGCTTGACGTTCTGCGCGGTTTGCCCAATCACGACAGCTAGCTCGCACTCGTAGTGCATGAAGGTGACGTCAGCGGGGCGGCGCGTGAAGCCACGGTGACCAATAACCGCGCCCGGGCCTTTGAGAAAGACCAAAGGCTCTTCCTGCTTGTTGAACTGCAATTCCTTCGCATGCTCCGCGTAGTTCAAGCCGAGCGCGAAGATCGTGCCGACTTCGATCGGCGCGAGCCACACCACTTCATCCTCACGACGCACGCGGCCATCGGCGAGGCGCACGCCGTTGGCGTCCGGATAGGCTTCGTGAATCGCCCCTGCATACGCAACACGGCCGCGCATCATTGCTGTTCTCCATCTTGTTCTTCTGCACCGACAAACGACACCTCGAGGGGCGGCAATCCGCCGATCGATAGCGTGGCCGTGTCGCCGATATGGGCAACCGACGAACCATGGGGCACGCCGAGCGTAATGACGTCGCCCGCACTGAGCGTCATGAAATCGGTGACGTCCGCGATCAACTGCGCCACGTTGCGTACTGACGATGCGGTACCCGCAGTGAAGACCTCACGTCCTGCAAGCGCAACCTTGATCGTCAGATCGTCCGGCGTCGCAACATGACGCGCTGCAACCACCGCCGGGCCGATCACGCAAAAACCGTCGCGCGACCGAAACCGGACCGAAGGCCGGTACACGCTTGCATGCGGCACGCTCAGATCGGCGACCAGCGTGTAGCCGGCGATGAAGTCAAACGCTTGCCCCACGCCGACGCGCCTTGCAGTGCGGCCAATCACGATGCCCAGCGAAGCGCCGACTTCCACACCCAAGGCGTTGTCAGGCACGACGACACGGGCGCGATGACCGGCGAACGTATTGCGCGGCTTCAGATAGAGGATGGGCGCCTTGGGCGGTGCTTTATAGGGAGCGGCATGCACCGCGTCGCCCAATGCTTCCAAGGCGGCACGGTCGTTCAGCAACGTTCCGTAGACAGCGCCGGAAACCGGTGCGCGGCAGGCCACGCCGCTTGCGAGCAGCGCGGCGACGGTGTGCGCATCCACGTCGCGAGGCAGCGCGTCGCCTTCGGGATGCAGCAGGTGATCGGCAAGTGCAAACATAAAGTGGTTGTCTCTCGGAGAAAACACTAACATGTTAGTAGTATTGCGCTTGATATTATCCACGGTCAATAGCCTGTCGGCTGATTGCGGGTTTTCCCTTAAGCTTCGACGGTTGCTTTTACCTATCTTCCGCCATGTCCGCTTCCGCTTCTACCCGAGTTTTGCACCGCAACCTGCCGATGTTGTTGCTGCGCGCCAGAGAAAAAATGATGGAGCGCTTTCGCCCATTGATTACGGCGCACGGACTGACCGAACAGCAATGGCGCGTGATTCGCGCGCTCAATGAGCACGGTCCGATGGAGCCGCGCCACATCTCCGATATCTGCACGATTTCGAGCCCGAGCATGGCCGGCGTGCTCGCACGCATGGAAAGCATGGAGCTGGTGACCAAGGAGCGTTTCGCGGAAGACCAGCGTCGTGTGCTGGTGTCGCTCACCGAGACGAGTGTGGATCTGGTGCGGGTGATCTCGAAGGATCTCGAAGCGCACTATCGCGAGTTGGAGCGCAAGGTAGGGCCGGAAATCGTCGAGCGTGTGTATCACGCGGTCGACGATCTGCTTGCCGGCCTGGAAGAAGAGGATAAATAACCCGGGCGCTCAATCGCCCTGGTCGGGCGCCGCGGTGTTGCTAGCCGCGTTCTCCCTCAGCCCGAGCAGCCAGGGAATCTGGCTTTTGTCGTGCATGCCGAGCTTCTTATAAGCACAGCGCAGATAGTGGCGCACGGTGGTTGGTGAAATCGCCATACGTTGCGCGACTTCCTTGTGTGAGAGTCCGTCGCCGTACAGCTTGATCGCACTCAGTTCGCGTGGACTCAAACGGTCGAGTGGCGAGCGCTGGCGCGCTTCCAGTTGAAACAGGCCGACCACCGGCGAACAAGTCACCGTCACCGTTTCGCCGACATACGGCTGGTCCGTGTCCGCATGCAGATGCGCGATCAGTGGCGCCGGGAGATGCTGGTTCTGATAGCCCGGCCACTCGCCGCGCAAGACGGTTTCGAACGCTTTATCCGCCTGGTGCACGGCACCAAAACCGTCGCAGATCGCCCGTGCCGGCGTTGTGACGCCTTCGCCGCGCTCACGCGTCAATTGAAACGAGCGGCTGATTGTCAGCGCCGCGCTTAAGTGCGGAATCACATCCTCCAGCATTTGCGCATCCGCCGCGGAGAACGGTTTGTCGAGCGCGCGGCGATACACGGAGAGGAAAGTCGCGAGCCCGAAGCGATGATCGAGCGCGGACACCACCATCAGTTGCGCGAGCCCATATTTGATAGCCCAGTTGCGAAAGCGCGGATCGATGCCGGGCGCCACGATCGACACTTCCAGCGCGCGGCCGTAGCGGTTCATCGAGCCTAGCGCCAGCGGATCGCAGTCGCGCACGCGCTGCCAGTCGGTAAAGAACTCGCCTGGCAGGCCATAGACGAAGCTATTGTGCATCACCGGACCGTTGGCCGTGTGTGTTGTCACGCCGGTCCAGCCGGCGTCAAACGGTAGATGCTGCGAGAGCAGGCGGAAAAAGCCGTGCTCGAATTCGCCGATGCCGGTTCGGTTGGCGAGCGCATAGAGGTCGAGCAGGAAAAGGCTCAGGCCGCGCGCCGCGGTGCCGTTGCCGGACAACGTGCCTTCGAAGTCGGCGCTGCGCTGGGCGAGCGGTGCGCCTGCATAGTCGTCGAGCGCGATGGCAGGGGGCATTGCACCCCACTGGTCTATAACCCGCTTTGGGTCTGCGGTGACTGTCACGCTGGCTCCTTCGGCTGTCGATAAGGCGCGTCCGGCCGCTCGTGCGGCGTGCCGACCGATTATACGTGGCGCTTTTTTGAAAAACGCGGCGATGAAAATGGCGCTACGCCCCCTCATTTGAACGGCCCCGGGCCGCGGCTGCCGCGCCGCGTCATGGCGCCGAGCCGTTCAACACAAGCGTCTGAGTTAATCGCACTGGGGCTGCGCGCCACCACGTGCGGGTTTTCCACACCGTTCATCTGGACGTCTATTCAGCGCAATTGCCGCTACCGACACTGCCGTTGCACTCGATTAGGGATGCAGCCCTCAGCGGCGGACACATGACAAAAACATCAGACGGTTTGGAGCTTCTCGATGAAACGAAAAGAATCACGGCAGCGCAGCGGTCGACGAAAGACGTTAGCGGCATTGAGCGTGGCGGCCGCCTTTTGCGCCGCGACCGCCCACGCGCAGTCGAGCGTCACGCTGTACGGTTTGATCGACGCGGGCATTCAGTACCGCACGAACGAGGACGGCCAGCAAAGCGCGGTCAACTTGCAGAACTACGGCGTGTTGCCGTCGCAGATTGGGTTGACGGGCACGGAAGAGCTGGGTGGGGGACTGCAGGCGATCTTTCGCCTTGAGCAGGGCATCAACGTCAATGACGGCACGGCCACCGTGCCGGGTTATGCATTCTTTCGCGGGGCTTACGTCGGATTGACCGGCAAGTTCGGCACCGTCACGCTCGGGCGGCAGTTCAGCGTGTTGTTCGATCGCACGCTTTTCTACGACCCGCTGCTGTACGCAGCGTACAGCGGACAGGGCGTGCTCGTGCCGCTGTCGGCCAACTTCATCGATAACTCGGTGAAGTTCAAGAGCGCCGATTACGGCGGCTTCAGCGCCGAGGCGTTGGCGGCGACCGGTGGCGTGGCCGGCAATTCCCGCTCGGGCCGGGTGCTGGAAATCGGCGCGCAATACGGTGGTAACGGCTACGGCATCAGCGCGGCGTTGCATCGGGCGCAAGGCACCGCGTCCGCGGATGACGATACCTCAGGATTGCAGCAGACCATCGGCACGCTGGCCGCGCATTGGGACATCGCAACGCTTTCACTGTATGGCGGCGCGGAGCGCCAAACCGGCTCGCTCGCGCCGTCGAAAACCGTGGCGTGGGGCGGGGCGCGTTACCAGATCAACAATTTCTTTGGCCTTGCCGGCGGGGTCTATCAGACCTGGTCCAGCACGCCGAGCGTGGGTCACCCGACGCTGTTCATTGCGAGCGGCACCTATGCGCTGTCAAAGCGCACGTCGGCGTATGTGAATCTCGGTTACTCGCGCAACAGCAGTCAAAGCTCGCAGCCGGTCTATGAATACGATGCAACGCCGCTCAACGGCGCCTCGCAGTTCGGCGCGATGCTCGGCATGTTTCACACGTTCTGAGTTTGCCCGGCGCCGGCGTGGCGCTTTTGTTTCGACAGCGTCGGCTCGTAGTCGCCTGGTTTAGGCCTCGTTCCAGCCATCGTTGCAACCGCAACCGTTACCTCTGAGCCCCATGAAAACTTCTTCGACTTCCTCATTTGGCACGGCCGCAGCGCCCGCGACGCCCACGGCCGCGCCACGCGAATTCGCGACGTCCACGCTGCTGTCGCTGGTGGTGTTCGCCGCCATCACGCCATTGTTGCTGCTGGTCGCGCCGGCAGTGGCTGCGCAACTCGGCGGACAACTCGGTTTGAGCGCCTCGCAGATCGGCACGTACTTCTTCGTCGAACTCGGCGCGTTCAGCTGCGCGACCTTGCCGTCGCTCTTATGGTTGGGACGTGTCGACGCGCGCCGTGTCGCGGCGATTGCCACGGCGGTGTTTTGCATTGGCAATTTCGCCACAGCAGTGCTGATGCCAGGCTTCGTCGCGTTGCTGGTGCTGCGCGCGCTGACCGCGTTGGGCGGCGGCACGCTGATGGTGCTATGCATGACGAGCGCGGCGACGAGCGGCAATCGTGAGCGCGTGTATGGCTTGTGGGTGGTCGGTCAGCTGGTGGCCGGTGCGCTTGGTCTGTTCGTGCTGCCGCATCTGTTCGACGCGTTCGGTCTGCGCGCGCTGTACGTGATGCTGGCCGTGCTCGCGCTGATCGCGTCGCCGCTCACGCGTGGCTTCGATCCGGCATTGGGCGGGGCTAGCGGCAAGCAGACACAACGGGCCGCGTCCGGCATCAAGGGCACAAGCAGCGAAGGTACCGCAGGCAGCGCGTGGTTTCTCGCGACGCTGGTGATCGGCGGCGTGCTCGCATTCTATGTGGCGATCGGCGGCGTCTGGACGTTCGCGAGCAAGGCGGCGTCGCTCGCTGGACTCGATGCGGGACACACCGGCGAACTGCTGGCGATCGCGAGCGTGATGGGAATCGTCGGTGCGGCGTGCGCGTCGTTCATCGGCAACCGGATCGCGCGTGCGGCGATGCTGCTGACGGGTTACGCGATTCTCGTCGCGGCTTTGCTCGGTCTGTCAGCGCATCCTGGTTCGACAGGTTACGCCGCCGCGATCTTTGCCTTCAAATTTGCGTGGACTTTCGTGCTGCCGTTCATCCTTGCCGCAGCCGCAAAAACCGATAAATCCGGGCGTTTGATCGCCACGCTGAACTTCGTGATCGGCGCGGGGCTCGCGATCGGTCCGCTGATCGCCGGTTTTCTCCTCGACGCCGGCGCGGGACTCAGTACGTTGTTTCAGGGCGCGGCCGTGATCAGCGCGTTGTCTTTCGTCTGCCTGTTGCGTGTCGAGCGCAGCGGGCGCGAAGTGTGAGGCGCGCGTTGGTGACCGTGCAATCGAACCCGGTCGATTTGAATCCGCAGGTGAACTACAGGTAAGAGAAATCATGAGCAAAACAGCATTTTTCACGGATGAACGCACCTTCTGGCATACAGGTGGCACGCATGCGCTGTTCTTTCCAGTCGGCGGCTGGGTGCAGCCGCCGTCGAGCAGCGGTTACGCGGAATCGCCCGATTCGAAACGCAGGCTGCTGGCGCTGATTCAAACCTCGGGGCTGGCGGCGTCGCTCGATATGCAGGGTGCGGCGCTTGCCACCGAAGAAGATTTACTGCGCATTCATCCGCGCGATTATCTGAGCCGCTTCAAGGCGCTCAGCGACACCACAGGCGGCGATCTTGGCGACCTCGCACCCTTCGGCAAGGGCAGCTATGAGATCGCTGCGCTTTCCGCGGGGCTCGCCATCGGCGCGATCGACGCCGTGCTCGACAAGCGGGCAAGCAATGCATTCTCGCTGTCGCGCCCGCCCGGTCACCACTGTCTGCGCGATAAGCCGATGGGCTTTTGCCTGCTGGCCAATATTCCCGTCGCGATCGAAGCGGCTCGTGCGAAGCATGGTGTCGAACGCGTCGCGGTGATCGACTGGGATGTCCACCACGGCAATGGCACGCAGTCGATTTATTACGACGATCCGAACACGCTGACGATTTCGCTGCATCAGGATCGCTGCTTTCCGCCGGGCTACAGCGGTGAGGACGAACGCGGCACGGGCGCGGGCGTGGGGGCTAACGTGAACATTCCGCTGTTGCCGGGCGGCGGGCATGACGCCTATCTGTATGCGTTCGAGCGCATCGTGCTGCCCGCGCTCGACGCGTTCAAGCCGGATCTGATCGTCGTGGCGAGCGGGCTCGACGCGAGCGCGGTCGATCCGCTCGCGCGCATGCTGCTGCACAGCGAGAGCTATCGTGCGATGACGCAATTGATGCGCGATGCCGCCGAACGTTATTGCGGCGGGCGGCTGGTGATCGTGCACGAGGGCGGGTATTCGGAAGCGTACGTGCCGTTCTGCGGCCACGCGATTGTGGAAACGCTGGCGGACGTACGTACGCAGGTGACCGATCCGATGCTCGACCTGGCGATCGCGCAGCAGCCAAACGAGCGTTTCAAGGCGTTTCAGCGTGGGCTGATTGATGAGCTGGCGGGTGAGCTCGGGCTGCTGTAAGGCGCGGGCGTTGTCATCCTTATGGTTGATGCCGCTGCGCCCGGGGCCTCCTTACAGTAGTCACAGGTGCCGCGGCCTGGCGCGCAATGCGAGTCAAGCCGCGGCGATTCATCGAACTACTGGAGTGATACAGACATGACATCTCAACCCGTTTTCATCCAGGTCGGCGCGCTGGCCGAAGGTTTCGCACCCGACAGCCACATCCTGCCGCCCGTCGACGATCTGACCGGTCGTACGTTGCAGCTCGAATTCGCGGACGGTTCCGCCGAGGCGTTGACGTTCGTCTCCGCCAGTGTAGTGCGTACGGCCCACAGTCAATTCGAGTGCCGGGTCACGTCGGTGCGCGACGGCATTTACTTTGTCGACTACATCGGCGGTGGCGACGGCTCGCGGCCGGCTGCGACGAGTTACGTGCTCGATGTGAAACAGGGTTTGTGCACCTCGGTGGTCGGCACCTTGCCGAACGAAAGCGAAACCCGTACCGATGCGTTCACGCGTGTCGAGCGAGGCCTGGAGTTGACCGGCGTACAGGCGCAGTTCCGTCACGGCAGGATCGTGCAGCAGGGCGCTCAAACGGGGGCAGACGCGGCGTTGCATCATCCGACTCGCGAACTGATCGGCATGCGCAACCTGTACAGGTATAGCGCCACGGAACAGTACGAACACGTTTATCTGAACGACAACTTCTATGCGTGGCAATGCCTCTCAGGCGTGGAAGCCGGTCTCGCCGATGTGGACCGTTGCCACTACATCGCCATCGCCAACGATCTGTATCTGTTCGTCTGGCGCGAAAAAATCATTCCGACGCTCGGTGTGGTGATGATCGACCTCGAGCGCAAGAAGACCGACGGCAAGATTTTCGGCTATCAGGGCAACCAGTTCGACTCGCTGTCGAATTTCCCGGTCGGCGCACTGGCACAGGTGCTTAACGTCACGCGGCATCCGCAATGAGCGGCACAGCGCATACGGCGAGCCTGCGCGATTTTGCCGGCAAAGCGGTGCTGGTGACTGGCGGCGCGCAAGGCATCGGACGCGGCATTGCCGGGGCGTTTGCCGCGCGTGGCGCCTCGGTGGCGATTGCGGATCTGCGCATCGACGCCGCCTCCGAAGCGGCGCAGCATCTCGCGCAGCAGGGCGGCGCGGCCCGCGCGTACGAAGCGGATATGGCCGAGTACGCGCAGATCGAGCGCCTTGTTGCTGGTGTGGAAGCGGACTTCGGCAGGCTCGACGTGGTTGTGCACAACGCCGCGTATTTCCCGCTCACCGCTTTCGACGCGATTACGCCCGCGATTCTGCAACGCACCTTCGCCGTGAATCTCGCCGCGCTCTTCTGGCTCGCGCAGGCGGCGACGCCCGCGTTCATCCGGCAAGGCGGCGGGCGGATGCTGGCGACCTCGTCGGTGACGGGGCCGCGCGTGGCGTATCCGGGGCTCGCGCACTACGCGGCGTCGAAGGCGGGCGTGAACGGCTTCATTCGGGCTGCAGCTTTGGAGTTGGCGAAGCACCGGATCACGGTCAACGGCGTCGAGCCCGGCATGATTCGCACGCCGGCGATGGGCAATCTCGGCGACGACGCGCACAACCGCCGTATCGAACAGGCTATTCCGCTCGGACGGCTGGGTGAACCGTCGGATATCGCGGCGGCCATGTTGTTTCTGGCTTCCGACGCGGCCTCGTACATCACCGGCCAGACCATCGTGGTCGACGGCGGCGCGACGTTGCCCGAGTCGACCGCCGTGATGAGCTAAGGCCTCGCGGCCTCGCTTACATATGGTCGAAGGCCAGCGTCGGCACATCGACGATTGAGGAGCCGCCGTCGGCAACGAGGGTGGCGCCCGTCACGATCGACGCAGCGGGCGACACCAGAAACTCGCACACGCCGGCGATTTCTTCCGCGTGAGCAGGACGGCGCAACGGCACATCGGCGCAGACGCGCTGATAGGCCGCGTCGAGCGTTTCGTCGTAGCGCTCCATCAACGGTTGCATTTCCGCATCGGCCATCGGGGTGCGGACCCAGCCAGGGCATACCGCGTTGACGCGCACGCCGTGGGGGCCGTAGTCGCGCGCGAGCGAGCGCGTCAGGCCGATCAGCGCGTGCTTTGACGTGGTGTAGCCGCAGACGGCGGGCCCCGCGGCGAGCGACGCGATCGAGGCGACCAGCACGATCGCGCCGCGCCGTTCGATCAGATCGGGCAGGCAGGCGCGGGCGGCGACGAAGGCGGTGTCGAGATTCGCGCGCATCGCGGCGGACCAGGCCGCGTCGTCAGTCTCGGTGGCGGTGCCCATGCCGAAACCGCCGGCGCAGGCGATCAAGGCATCGACAGTGCCGCCGTCGGCCTTGATTGTGGCGATGAAGCGCTGCCAGTCGGCGGCGCTGGCTGCGTCGCCATCGAGCGCCAGGCCGCCGGTTTCGCGCGCCACCCGTTCGAGCGGTTCGCGGCGCCGGCCGATCAGCACCACGCTTGCGCCGCGCGAAGCAAACAGCCGGGCGCAGGCTTCACCGATGCCGGTGCCCGCGCCTGTGATGACAACCGTGCGTTGTTTGGACATGACGTTCCTTTTGAACGTGATTGAAGATGATTGGATTTGATGAAAGGAGTGAGGCGTGAGTCCAGAGTCTAGACACGCGGGCCGCAGCGCGGAATCAGGCAAAAGGATGACAACCCGGCCGTCGTTTGAGGGCACGGCTCGCGCCGATTTGCCAATTTGTGCTCACGCAATGAAATCGTACATTCGTACGATGGTCTCGATCAGGTGAACCGGGAGAGCGCCATGTTGAACACGATCCGCGACGAAGCCACGTCCCAAAGCGCCTTCATGCCCGCACTGGGCGCCGCAGTGAGCGCGCTCGCGCAACTGGTGCGGCCCTCGGCGACGGTCTTCTACTGGGTCGGCGCGGATAACGAACCGTCGGGCTTCGAGTTGTTCGGCATGTCCGAGACGATGCATCGCACGTATTTGCAGCGTTACTGCACGCTCGATCCGCTGCATCCGTCGCGTTTTGCGACGCAGACGGGCAGCGTGCTCACGCTCGCGGGCGAGCTGCCCGAGACGGTGCGTGGCGGCTCGGTGTACTGGCGGCGCTTCCTGAATCCGCATCAGGTGGTCGATGTGATGGAGGTCTTACTGCGTGACAGCACGCGAGGCACGCGCCCGGCGGCGGCGTTTTCGCTGCTGCGCATGGCGCCCGCGGAGGCCTTCTCCGAGGACGACGAGCAGCACGCGAGAGCAGTGCAACCGCTGCTGGAAGCCGCACTGGTGCCGGCGTTGCGTGAGCAGCGGCCGATGCGCACGCATCTGCGTCACGGTGCAGAAGTCGACGCCGATATCCGTCCGAACTTGACGCATCGCGAACAACAGATCGCGCGCCTGGTGCGCAATGGCTTGTCGAACAAGGAGATTGCACGCGACCTCGCACTCGCGCAGCCCACCGTCAAAACCCATCTGTTGCGCATGTTCCGCAAGCTCGGCGTGTCAAGCCGCACGGAAATGATCGGCGCGCTGTTTCTATAAACGGCCGACGCCATGATCGACACCAGGCCGACGGATGGCACGTGCATAACCCCCGGCAGTCGACAGCAAGCGAGTGCTAGATGTTTTCCCTTAAGCGACGCCGTGCCTGCCGATTTGCGCTAACGGTGGACGAACCCGCGTGACACCATGCGCTGCAACACGATGGCCCCGCGGCCATGGATCGGACCGCAACGAGACACCCACGAGAGACAGAGGATATGAGTAACGATGCAACGGTTGTCGTCAGCGATGCGGTTCGCGCGTTCGTGCAGCGCGATTTCGGCCTGTTTATCGGCGGCGAGCAGCAACGCGCCCATTCGGAGCGTCGTCTGGACGTGTTCAATCCGGCGAGCGGCGAACGCCTCGCAACGGTAGCGGACGCGGACGCCACCGACGTCGATCGGGCGGTGAGCAACGCGCGCGCCGCGTTCGATGCACGTGTGTGGAGCGGCCTGCGTCCCGCTGATCGCGAGCGCATTCTGTTGCGTTTCGCCGATCTTCTCGAAGCCAATGCCGAAGACCTCGCGCAACTCGAAACCTTGAATCAGGGCAAGTCGATCAACATCGCCCGCGCGGTGGAAGTGGGGGCGACGATTGAGTATGTGCGCTATATGGCGGGCTGGGCGACCAAGATTACCGGCGAAACGCTGGATGTGTCGATTCCGTTTCCGCCCGGTACCCGCTATACGGCGTTCACGCGTAAGGAACCGATCGGCGTGGTCGCAGGCATCGTGCCGTGGAATTTCCCGCTGATGATCGCGGTGTGGAAGCTGGTGCCGGCGCTCGCGGCGGGTTGCACCATCGTGATCAAGCCGTCGCCTGAAACGCCTTTGACGGCGCTGCGTCTGGCCGAGTTGGTGCTGGAAGCCGGCGTGCCCGCGGGCGTGTTCAACGTCGTGACCGGCGGCCGCGAATGCGGGGCCGCGCTGGCGGCGCATCCGGGCATCAGCAAGATTTCGTTCACTGGCTCGACGCCGACGGGCAAGCTGGTCGGCACGGCCGCCGTGCAGAACATGACGCGCTTTTCGCTTGAACTCGGTGGCAAGAATCCGGCGGTGATGCTCGCCGATATCGACGTCGATCAGGCAATTCAGGGCGCACTGGCCGGTGGTTTCTTCAACCAGGGGCAGGTGTGCGCGGCCGCTTCGCGCGTTTACGTGCATCGCAGCAAGTACCGGCAAGTGGCCGAAGGTCTCGCGGATATTGCCAATGCCATGACGCTGGGACCGGGTCTCGACCCGACCGCTCAGATCAATCCGTTGGTGTCCGCGCAGCATCGCGATCGCGTCAGGCAGCACATCGCGCGTGCTCAGGCAGCCGGTCTGAAGTTTCTTGCCGGCGGCAAACCGGTTGATCTGCCGGGCTACTACGTTCGTCCCACCGTCATCGCCGACGTGCCGCACGACGCGGCAATCGTGCGCGACGAAGTGTTCGGACCCGTGCTCGCCATCGTCCCGTTCGACGATCCGCTCGAAGCGCTGCGCGTTGCCAACGATTCACCGTATGGCCTCGCGGCGAGCCTGTGGAGCAATGACCTCAAGACCGTGATGAACCTCGTGCCGCAAATCGAGGCGGGCACCGTGTGGGTCAACTGCCACGTACCGCTCGATCCGGGCATGCCGTTCGGCGGCTTTAAACAATCGGGCATCGGCCGCGAATCCGGCAAATACGCCATTGAAGGCTTTACGGAAACCAAGTCCGTGTGCATCGCGCATTGAGCCGAACGCAGGCACATGCCAGCCACACGAACCTACCAACATACTGGACTTAATGGAGTAAGCACGATGGGAACGAACGAATCCGCCTTCTGGCATCCAATGCAGCACCCCGCCGAAATGCAGCAGCGCGAGCCGATCCGTATCGTGCGCGGCGACGGCTGTTATGTGTTCGACGATCGCGGCAACAAGCTTGTCGATGGCGTGGCCGGTCTCTGGAATGTCAACGTCGGCCACAACCGGCGTGAAGTGAAGGACGCGATTGTGCGTCAGCTGGATGAACTCGAATACTTCCAGCTCTTCGACGGTATTTCGCATCCGCGCGCCGAGGAGTTGTCGAAGGTGCTGATCGAGATGCTAGAACCGGAAGGCATGCGCCGCGTGATCTACAGTTCAGGCGGCTCGGACGCGGTCGAATCCGCGTTGAAGCTCGCGCGTCAATACTGGAAGCTGAAAGGTGAGGCGGACCGCACCAAGTTCATTTCGCTGAAGCAGGGCTATCACGGTACGCATTTCGGTGGCGCGTCGGTGAACGGCAACACCGCATTCCGGCGCAATTACGAGCCGAATCTGCCGGGCTGTTTTCATGTGGAAACGCCGTGGCTCTATCGCAATCCGTTCACGCAGGATCCCGCTGAGCTCGGCCGGATCTGTGCCGAGATGCTGGAGCGCGAGATCATTTTCCAGAGCCCGGACACGATCGCCGCGTTCATCGCCGAACCGGTGCAAGGTGCGGGCGGCGTGATCGTGCCGCCGGCAAACTACTGGCCGCTGATTCGTGAAGTGTGCGACAAGTACGGCATTCTGCTGATCGCCGATGAAATCGTCACGGGCTTTGGCCGGACCGGCAGCATGTTCGGCAGTCGCGGCTGGGGTGTGAAGCCCGACATCATGTGCTTCGCGAAGGGCATTTCCTCCGGCTACATTCCGCTTGGCGCGACCGCGTTCAACGAGCGCATCGAGCAGGCCTTCATGACCAACGCGAATTTCACCGGCGCATTGATGCACGGTTACACCTATGCAGGGCATCCGGTTGCGTGCGCCGCGGCGCTGGCCAACCTGAAGATCGTCAAGGACGAGAACCTGCCGGCTAACGCCGCGCAGCAGGGTGCCCATCTGCTCGAAGCGTTGCGGCCGTTCACCGAACGCTATGCGGCGGTGGGCGACGTGCGCGGCAAGGGTCTGATGGTCGCGCTGGATCTCGTCAAGTCGAAGCAGACCCGCGAGCCCATCGACCCGACCTCGGGCTATGCGAATGCGGTGGCCGAAGTGGCGCGTGCAAACGGCGCGCTGGTGCGGCCGGTCGGCACGAAAATCATTCTGTCGCCGCCGCTGGTGGTCGACTCGGCGCAGCTCGACGCGCTGGTCGGCGCATTGGCTGCGGGCTTCGATGAAGTGAAATTTGCTTGATTGAGCTGGTTAAGTGGTCGGGCGCGCGGGAGAATGCACGGGTGCATTCCGGGTTGGGGCCGCGCGCGATGAAATCGAATCCGTGAAAATGTCGCGGTTTTTTTATCTCGAGCCATATCCGTCGACCTGGAATAACATTGCTTCTTTATGTGCAGATGAAGCGCCGCGAGCCGCGGCCTTCGCCTGCATCCAGGTTGGCGTCCGCTACGACAGGCCGGGCCGTCATCGCATGAATGTAGCCTGTTCGGAGTAGGCGGGAGGGGACATGGACTTCCGGATCAGCACGCTTGCCGACGTGCACGATCATTCGCTGGCAGTGAGCGGCTGGGAGCAGGTTTATCGTCAGATGACGCCGGGCCGCTTCCAGAGCACGCTCGTGCAGGCAAGTTCGAACGACTTTCATTTCTTTCGCGAGACCACCAATCGCCGAGTCGCGCAGCATGGTGTGTCGCCGGCCGGTCTGGCTTCGATCGCGGTGCCGCTCTATGCACCGCTCGTCGGCACGTTTCAGGGGCGGCGCGTGGAGGGGTATGCGCTCCTGCTGCTCGGTGCAGGCGAGGAGTTTCGTTTCTACACGCCGGAGTCGATGCACTATGCTGGCATCAGCGTGTCCGCCGGGATGATGGAGGAGTTACTGAGCGTGACCGTGGGCGAGCACGCCAGCCATCAGGTGAAAGGCGGCGTGGTGGCGCTCTCCGATGAGCAAGGCGTGATGCTGCGTGAGCGGCTCGCGCCGTTTCTCGACGCTGCCGAGCGCAACGCTGCCGCGTTTGCGCATCCCGCTGCGACCAAAGTATTTCGCGACGAAATGATCAGCGTGTTGCTCGGCCTGATCGAAAGCGCGTCGCAAACGCCGTCGCGAGACCTCACGCACACCACGTATAGCGACATCGTGCGGCGCTGCGAACGCATTCTGCAAGACAACGCCGAAGAACCGACTACTGTGCTCGATCTGTGCCGCGCGCTGCGATGCAGTCGCCGCACCTTGCAAACCAGCTTTCAACGTGTCGCCAACGTGACGCCTGTCGAATACCTGCGCTCGATCCGGCTCAACGCTGTGCATCGGCTGCTACGCATGACGAGCGCGGAAGAACTGTTGATCGGCGATGCGGCAAGCCGCTGGGGCTTCACCCATCTCGGCTACTTTGCCCGCGAATATCGCGACCTGTTCGGCGAATTGCCGTCGCAGACGCCGCGCTTGAGCTAACGCCCAGCGCGCGTTTCCAGGGCCGCGCGGGCGTGTGGTCCTGCTGCCCGGGTTCTCTGTCCGACTCTCTGCCTGATTTTCATCCACGAAGGTTCCCGCTCGCGGGCATGCTTGCACGCGTCCCGCCCGATTTTTCACGTCCGGATTCGATGCCTTGGCTGGCCGCATGGGCCGACGTCCAGGTGTAAACCCAAGTTCGCGCCGCGTTGCCAATTTGTGCTCCCGCCGGGCATTTTTGGCTTTCTACAGTGCGGTAACACGTGTACTGCGCCCGACTTCGTCGTGATGCGGACGAACGAAAATCCTGGAGCTAAAATTATGAGCGTCGTCGCTGAACCGTCACCGTCCACCGAGTTGCGCAAGGGGGCGTTGGGACTCGGCTTCATCATCTTCTTCGTGATCTCGGCGGCAGGGCCGCTGGTCGCGATCGCAGGCGGTTTTCCCATCGGCATCATGCTCGGCAACGGTGCCGGCACACCCGCTCTGCTGGTTGCCACGGTGGTGATCCTGTTAATGTTTTCCGCCGGTTATACGGCAATGTCGCGGCACGTGACTAACGCCGGTGGCTTCTACGCGTTCACGGCTCGCGGTCTCGGCGGCACCGCGGGCGGCGCGGCGGCCTTGATCGCATTGCTCGGCTACAACACGATGCAGATCGGTTTGTACGGCATGTTCGGCGCGGTGGCCTCGGACTTCCTGAACGCGCACTTCAACCTCAATGCGCCGTGGTGGATCTGCTCGCTCGCTGCGATGGCCAGCATCGGTGTGTTCGGTTACCGGCAGATCGATCTGTCCGCGAAGGTGCTTTCACTGCTGGTATTCGGCGAATACATCGTCGTGCTGATCCTCGATCTGGCCATTCTGAAAGGCGGCGGCGATAGCGGGATCAATGCGGCCTCGTTCACGCCGCATACCTTCATGAGTGGCACGCCCGCGATCGGCTTTCTGTTCTGCTTCGCCAGCTTTATTGGTTTCGAAGCAACCACGATCTATAGCGAAGAGGCGAAAGACCCGCAACGCACGGTGCCGTTGGCGACCTACATTTCGGTGCTGCTGATCGGCGTGTTCTATGCGTTCTCCACGTGGTGCATGGTGATTGGCGCGGGCAGCGACAAGATCGTCAAGACACTCACCGCATTAAGCGATCCAACGACGTTCCTCTACACGCTCTCCGATCACTACGCCAACAAGACGCTGACCACGGCGATGAGCGTGCTGTTCATCACGAGCGTGTATGCGGGCTTGCTGGCTTTTCACAATTCGGCGGCGCGCTATTTCTTTGCGACCGGCCGGGAGGGTTTGCTGCCGCAAGCGCTTGGCCGCACGCATCGAGTGCATTGCAGTCCGCACGTGGGCTCGCTTTTGCAATCGGCGGTGGCCGCCATCGTGGTGCTGGTGTTCATCGTGGCGCACGCCGATCCGGTTCTGACCTTGTTCTCTTGGCTCACGAATGTGGCGACGCTTTGCATCATCGCGTTGATGGCGCTTTCCTCGGCAGCGGTGTTCGTGTTCTTCAGGCGCATCGACAAGGCCGACGCGGGCGTGATGCGCGTGGGCGTGTTGCCGGTGCTGTCCGGTGTTGCTCTCGCGCTTGTTCTGGTGCTCGCCATCGTGAATTTTCCGCTGCTGACTGGTGCGGGCGTGGGCGTGTCGTACGCGTTGACCGCATTGCTGCCGATCTTCGCAGTGGCTGGCGTGCTCGCGGCGAAGAGCCTCAAGCAACGTGACCGTGACGCCTTCGAACGGTTGGGGCGGTCGAGGTTGTAAAGCATTGCGTCAAAGCTTCGTGGCAAAGGGACTTGAAGCGAGACCAGGATCCGTCGTGGAAATGGAGATCAGGGGGGGCGTGCGGTGGCACAGATTTATGGCGTGACGTCCTCGAGTACGCGCCGGCTACTGGTGACGACAACGAGCATTCTGCATCGGTTCTGATCCAATGACGACGGCGTTCGATTCGGCTCAATACCGTACATCGACTGCGGCGCACCGGCATCACGCTTTACCTCGTTTCGCCTTACCGGCCCAGCTCAGCGTTCCCCCTGAATCCGCTGAACAAGCATACGGCCCGGCGGCTCGAAGTAAGTTCCGAATCGCACCAATCCGGCTTTCTTCAGATGACATGTCATTTCGTAGCTCACCAGGATACCGGGATCAGGATTGTCGATGTACTCCACGTCGATTGACCGGATGCGCGGCTCGTACACGAGCAGCGTCGCCTCCATCTGCTGCTTGAGCGAATGCGCCGAGGCAGGTAGCGCCTTGTAGATGTTCGTGAGGTCGGGTAGGCCGTAATCGGGCAGGTGCTTGAGCGCGCCCGCCCGTGCGTTGAGAATGCGGCGGATGTTCTGCTGGACGCTCAGTATTTCGAGGGTCCTGTCGTCATAGGCATCCAGCGGCTCACCACCGATCTGGCCAAGCAGCTTGTCGTACAGGGAAGGGCCGACTGGCATCGCGTTCTCCGTCAGGTGCCGGCGGCATGAGTAAGAAGCGCCAGCCCGCGCAAGGCGGACTGGCGAAAGGAGGCGAAGCAGTCCTCGACCTTCGAGGGATCAGGTCGCCCGTACCAGCCTCTCGAATAAGCTTATGAGCGTTCGTTCCAGCTATCGGCGTGAATGATGTTGCCGTCCTTGTACGACCACGTAATCTTCTCGTAGCGCAGTTCGACGTCTTCGAGGTGGTTGTGCTTCTCGTAGGACGGGTTCTTGATGTCGAGCATCTTCGGCTTGACCGCCACGACCTTCACGTTGTCGAATCTGGTGTTGAAGTATTCCTTTTCCTTGCCCGCATCATCGATCTTGTACCACTTGATCTCGATCGATTTCAGCGTCTGGCCGCTCGTCACCGCCTTGTACAGGTAACCACGATCGTCCTTGCCGCCAGTCTGCTGCTCAGTGCATGCGGTGCGTGGCAGGCCGTGTCGGACTCGACCTCAAGCGCGTATCGCGCCGTCTTCTACAAACAGGTCAAGGTGTTGAACGTCGACCTGACCGCGCGCGCTTCAATTAACCCCGACGAAGCAATGCGATCGGCCTCAGTCGCCGTGCGCGTGTACCAGCTCAAGGATCGCAAGCTCTTCGACAAGGCGTCATATGACGATCTGTTGAAGAACGACAAGACCGTCCTCGCGCAGGATCTGCAGGCCAGCATTGAGACAGTAGTCAATCCCGGCGCGTCCGCAAGCGTGTCGCAGCCAATGCAGTCCGACACGCAATACGTGGGTATCGTCGCGTTCTACCGGGCCCCGGATTCGAATGGAACCTGGCGTCGTGTGGTTCCGAAGAAGAAACTGTTGGCAGATGCGCCACTGAAGCTTGAACTGGTCGACCGGGAAGTGGTCGTGTCGGGCGATGTGGCAACCTCGGTTCTGATCCAGTGAGGACGGCACGGCGATACTGTTCGGCTGCGCCGTGCTAGCGTTTGAACGTGACCCTCACCACCCTTGAAAACGCCTCCACTCGACACTGTTCCCGTCCGCCGAAACCGCGTGATACTCAGGAAACTGCGCGCCGGTCGCGCACGCATGATTCGGCAGGATGCGCAGCTTCATGCCGATCGGAAAGCGCTGCGCAATGTCGTCCACATACGCGTCTTGTTCCGATGACGACAGAATCCCGTGCTCCTGATTGGCGCCGCTCACAACGAAACCTGTTAGTGGTGTTCCGTTCAGCAAACAGGGCTGGCCGTAGCCAAAATCGTGCGCTTGCTTCGAGGTGCCGCGATCGCGGCTCATCGCCATCCAGCCCGCATCGAGAATCGCCCAGCCTTTATCCGCCTGATGACCGATCACGGTGGCCAGCACGCTGAGTGCGATATCTTCAAGCGCGCACACGCCGACGTTGTGCATGACCAGATCAAAGAAAACGTAGACGCCGGCGCGCACTTCGGTCACGCCATCCAGCCGCCCGGCGGCCAGCGCCGTGGGCGTCGAACCGACGCTGACAGCCGGGCACGGAATGCCTGCTTCGCGCAACCGCTCCGCTGCGCGCACGCAGCCCGCGCGTTCCTGCTCGGCCAGCGCGGCGAGCGCCTCCGGCGTATGAAGTTCGTAGCTGGAGCCGGCGTGGGTCATCACGCCTCCCACCTTGACGCCGTTCTCATGCAGAATCCGGCCGACTTCAAGCAGCGTGTCCTGTTCCGGCGTAATACCGGAGCGGTGGCCATCGGTGTCCACCTCGATCCACACGTCGAAGGTTTCGCCGTGCTGGTCCGCAAATGCGGCGATAGCCGCGGCGGCGGTCGGATTGTCCACCACCAGCTTCAGATCGCAACCTTGCCGCCGCAGCGCCAGCGCTCGCGGCAGCTTTGAAGGCGCGATGCTGACCGCGTAAAGAATATCGCTGACGTCAGCCGCAAAGAAAGCCTCCGCCTCTTTCAGGGTCGAGACCGTAATGCCGCGCGCTCCGGCGGCGATCTGCGCGCGGA
Organism: Paraburkholderia sediminicola; assembly: GCF_046027825.1. Taxonomy (GTDB): domain Bacteria; phylum Pseudomonadota; class Gammaproteobacteria; order Burkholderiales; family Burkholderiaceae; genus Paraburkholderia; species Paraburkholderia sediminicola_D. The sequence goes on along the minus strand of NZ_JAQQDU010000017.1, from coordinate 83,486 downwards.
CCACGTCGATGCATTTGGTGGTCTTCACATGCGGACGGAATGCAACACCCAGTGCGTTCATATGCCCCTGCATCCGCGCGATGTTCTTCTGCATCCGGGGGATGTCGATCAGTGCGGCGGGGGTGTCGATTTGGTCGAGTTTCATGCGTTCACCAGGGAAGAGAGTGGCTTTCGGTCTGATCGAAGCGGCTGAGCCATGGGATCAGCGAGTCGAGCGTCGGCGCCTCGATTTCGGGCGGCTGTGCGCCTTCAACCAGCGGCAGACCCACGCGGTTGTGCCAGTATGTCCGCAAGCCGACCGCGGCCGTGCCGAACATGTCGTAGCTGGAGCCGGCGACGAACGCGGCCTCATGAGCGCCTACACCAAGTAGGCCGAGCGCGAGCCGGTAAGGCAACGGGTCCGGCTTGTACATACCGGCTTCTTCAGCGGTGACGATCGCGTCCCAGTTGATTGGGAAAATGTCGGCAGCCTGAGTGCCGAGGCGGATGGAGCAGTTGGTGACGATCGCCAGTTTGCAATGCGGGCGGAGCGCCTGCAATGTGTCGAGGGCGCCGCTCCAGGGCGCAAGCTTCAGCCAGTCTGCTTCGAGTGCGTGCGCGGCGGATTCCGGCAGACCAACTTCGGTGGCTGCCGCGCGCACCAATTGTTCATACGCAATGTAGCGACCGCAGCCGTAGGTCAGGCGCAAATAGGCGGCACGCCAGGCACGGCCCGCCGGTTCGGAGCCCGCGGCGTGATTCCATGACGTCCACGAGTCGAGCAGGGCGGTCAGGAGGTCGAAGAGGACCGCCTTGGGGTAGGCGGTTGAGGGCGATAGGGAGGTCATGATTAAACCGGCGATGGACGGTAAGCCGATTATAAAGTTTCATGATTCGCCCGGCGTTCAGTCAGATTAACTCTAAAATTCAGTCTGACTGAACGTGCCATTCGCGACCTGATTCACCCCGTTTCACGCTCTATCTCCGCCACGGCGGCAATGGCCTGAATCTACCCTGCAAATACTGCATGAAATGCCGCGTGCGCGCCGGCAATCCCGCCCGCTGATGCGTCAGCGCGATCACGTCAGCATCCGGTGCCTTCCAGCCTTGCAGCAGCCGGACGAGTTTTCCTTTCGCGATGTCGTCGGCCACATCCCATTCGGAGCGCAGGATCACGCCGCGGCCTTCGCAAGCCCATTGGCGGATCACGTCGCCGTCGTTGCAGCTCAAATGCGGAGACACGCGCACGCTGCGACGCGTGCGGCCTTTGCTGAACTGCCACAGCGAGACATCCTCGTTGTTCTCGCGCAGCACGATGCACGGCAGCTTGCTCAAATCTTCCGGCGACTCCGGTTGGCCAAGTCGTTTGAGCAGCGCTGGCGCGGCGCATACGAAGCGCGCATTCGGTGCTATCGCATAGCCGACCAGATTCGATACCGGCAACTCGCCGATATGCACGACGATGTCGAAGCGGTCGATTGTCTCGGTCAACGGACGGTCGGACAGCGTGAGTGCCACGTCAACAGCCGGGTTCTGCTGCTGGAAGTCGGCGATGGCGGGCGCGAGGTGGCGTCGGCCGAATCCCAGCGGTGCATTGATTTTCAGCGTGCCGATCAGTCCACCCCGGCGCGTCTGCAGATCTTCGAACAGCGAGTCGAACTGCTGGACCAGTTCGGCCCCGCGTTCGCACAGGAGCGTGCCTTCTTCCGTGAACTGCAAACGGCGCGCGGTGCGGTTGACCAGTTGCGCGCCGAGTTTCTTTTCCAGTTGCTGCAGGCGTTGGGTCACCGCGGAGGGCGACAGTCCCAGTTTTCGCGCGGCGGCGATCAGGCTGCCACTCTCGCGGATGGTCAGCAGAAACCGGATGTCGGCCGAGTCGTTCATGGCAGCCACGTTTGAGTTCGGAAGACTGGCAGCTTAAAGCGTTTGGATGTGCTGTTCCAGTGCATCACAAGAAGTCATCGCAAGGTAAAGTGGATGCTTTCGTAACAAAGTCGACAGCTTGACCCGCTAAAGTGTGGGCTTGAGCCAGGTGGGGCAGGCAGCGCCTGCCGTCCATCGATTCGTTGTCGCTTCCATTTGAAGAGATGTCCAATGCCGTTGCCACATGAACCGTCGAGCGGTCCCTCAGTGGGTCCATCAAGCGCCGCTGAGGGGTTGACCCGCATGTCGAATGAGCCGGCTAGCGATCCGGGTGATGTCGTGCAAAAACGTGCCCTGAAACAGGGCGTATTTCTGCACACGGGCTGGCGCAGCGCAGGAACGTGGATCTGGTCGCGTCTGCGCGCACTCGATTCCGTGACCGGATTCTATGAACCGTTTAGCAACGTGCTCGCCGATCTGAGCCTCGCGGACGTTTCAGCGTCCCGTCCTACGCTGACCTCTGGACATCCGCCGCTCGCCGCGCCGTATTTCGAAGAATACCGGCCGTTTCTCCAGGAGCGCGCGCGCGGCGTAGCCGGATACAGGAAGCGCTTCGGCACCGATCGCTTCTCCCATGCCCCCGACGCGGAATTCCCCGCGTTGCAGGCCTACCTGGCCAACCTGTGCGAGCGCACTGCCGAGCACGGCAGCGTACCCGTCTTCAAGTTTTGCCGTTCGTCAGGCCGGCTGCCTTGGCTCAAGCGCGCATTCCCGCAAGCCATGCATGCCGCCGTGCTGCGAAATCCCGCATCGCAGTTTGCCTCGGGGTGGCTGCTTAATCAGCAATGGAGCAACCCGTTCTTCGTCGCCGCACCATTTCGCGTGCTGGGTCTGAACCAGACGGAACCGTTGGTCCGGCAGGTTATCGAAATCTGCGGCGTGAGCTTGCCGCCCGTTGTGCCGGCTTCGGATGACGCCTACGCCATGGCGTGCGAGCAGTATGCGCGTACGGCGGAAGGCAACAACGCGTATCGGGCGTTTGTTGCGTTGTGGATACTCTGTGCGTCGCGGATGGCGGATGGCGTCGATCTGATGATCGACATCGACCGGTTGGGACAGTCGCGCGACTATGCGGCCGAATTGCGCGTCGGGTTCCAGGCGCAGAGCGGTTTGTCGCCTGACTTCAGCAGTGCGCGCGATCTGGTCGAGGAAACGCGTCGCAGCGCGGCGCGCATGGTTGGAATCGACGGCCGGTCGATGCGGACCGTTCATTCCGCGGCACTGAAGTTCCTCAAGACGCAGAACGGAGCGGACGCCGGTTTTACCGAACTCGTCCGCGAGAAGATGGTGCTGGCCAACGAATTGACCGAGCAATGGCGCTGAATGCCCGACAGGAAGACAGCGATGGCGATACGGTTTGCCGCTTGATCTCAGTCGTCAACATCTAACGGCTCTAACCGGCCGCCGGGACCGCTGCTCGCAAGCTGGGCAGATAACCGTCGGCGCCAAAGCCCCACATGCCGCGCCGACCTCACCGACCAATACAGTTGCCGCACGAAAATCAATACAGTGAGGCGCGGTTTTATTGTGCTGTACCGGGAATATGACCAGCACCGTCGATACAGTTGGCGGGTCAACTCTTGCGGCCTATCCCGAACACGAGGTAACGAAATGAATGCAGTGAACGAACAAGCGAAGCTGTCGGTGCAGCAACTGGGCCATTACATCAGCGGCGCGCCGGCTCCATCGACTAGCGGCCGGTTCAAGGACGTGTTCAATCCCGCTACCGGCCAGGTGACCGGTTCGGTCGCTTTGGCGTCGGTCGAGGAAGTGGATGCGGCGGTCAAGGCCGCGAAGGCCGCTTTTCCCGCCTGGAGCGAAACCGCGCCGATCAAGCGCGCCCGCATTCTGTTCAAGTTCAAGGAACTGCTGAACAAGCACCACGACGAACTCGCCATGCTGATCACGCGCGAACACGGCAAGGTGTTCACGGACGCACAAGGCGAAGTGGTCCGCGGTATCGAAGTCGTCGAGTTCGCTTGTGGCATTCCGAATCTGCTGAAGACCGATTTCACCGACCAGATCGGTGGCGGCATCGACAACTGGAATCTGCGTCAGGCGCTGGGTGTGGTGGCGGGAATCACGCCGTTCAATTTCCCGGTGATGGTGCCGATGTGGATGTTCCCGGTTGCGCTTGCCTGCGGCAACACGTTCGTGCTGAAGCCGTCGGAGCGCGACCCGTCGGCGTCGTTGCGCATTGCTGAACTGCTGAAGGAAGCCGGTTTGCCGGACGGTGTGTTCAACGTCGTGAACGGCGATAAGGTGGCCGTAGATGCGCTGATTGAACACCCGGACGTCGCGGCGCTGTCGTTTGTCGGATCCACGCCGATCGCCGAATACATCTATACGGAAGCGTCGAAGCGCGGCAAGCGCGTGCAGGCGCTCGGCGGCGCGAAGAATCATCTGGTGGTGATGCCGGACGCCGATCTGGACCAGGCTGTCGACGCCTTGATCGGCGCCGCCTACGGTTCGGCCGGCGAGCGCTGCATGGCGATCTCGGTCGCGGTGGCAGTCGGCAATGTCGCCGATGAACTGATCGAACGCCTGGTGCCGCGCGTGAAGTCGCTGGTGATCAAGAACGGCGAAAACCTCGACGCTGAAATGGGTCCGTTGGTTACCGCCGAACATAAGGCCAAGGTGGCCGGTTACATCGACGCTGGCGTGACGGAAGGCGCGAAGCTGATCGTCGATGGGCGTGCGCATCCGGTCGTGAATGAAGACGGTTTCTTCATCGGCGGCACGCTGTTCGACCAGGTCGGCACGGAGATGAAGATCTACAAGGAAGAAATCTTCGGCCCGGTGCTGGCGGTGGTGCGCGTGCCCGACTTCGCGAGCGCGGTCGAATTGATCAACGCACATGAGTTCGGCAACGGCGTGTCGCTGTTCACGTCGGATGGCGGCGTGGCGCGCGCGTTCGGCCGGCAGATTCAGGTGGGCATGGTGGGCATCAATGTGCCGATTCCGGTGCCGATGGCATGGCACTCGTTCGGCGGCTGGAAGCGTTCGCTATTCGGCGATCACCACGCGTATGGCGAAGAAGGTGTGCGTTTCTACACGCGCTACAAGAGCATCATGCAGCGCTGGCCGGATAGCATCGCGAAGGGTGCTGAGTTTACGATGCCGGTCGCTAAGTAAGCCGTCAAGCAGTATTGCCGCAAAGAAAAACCCCGTGCCTGATTTTTTCAGGCGCGGGGCTTTTTAACGTGTCAACGAATTCGCACCGGGTGGCGGCGCGGGCTGCGATTACGTATTCATTCTGATGCGCTGGCCGCTACCTATTGCGCAGCGGTCCTTAAACCCCAGCCGACGAATCCTCTTCCGCTTCGCTCAACACGGCATTCTGTACTGCCGTGGCGGGACTGACGTAAGGCGGACCCAGGCGTAGGTCCTCGATGCTGTACCGCAACCGGCCCGCCTCGACATATACGCGCAACTGACGATACTTCACCAGATACATCAAGCCGACAATCGCCGCCGCGAACCCCGATGCAGCGCCGACGCCGAGCGCCCAACGCGGGCCGAAACGATCCGCGACCCAGCCCACCACCGGCGCGCCGAGCGGTGTGGTGCCTAGCGAGATGGCCAGCAGGATCGCAATCACCCGGCCACGCATGGCCGGGTCCGTGGAGATCTGCACGAGACTGTTCGTCGAAGTGGTGAACGTCTGCGTGGATATGCCGATCACGACAAGTGCAAGCCCGAACAGCACATAGTTCGGCATGAGCGAGGCGGTCGTACAGCCCAGTCCGAAAAGCGCCGCTGCGACGATCAGAATAGCCATGCGAGGCTTTGCTCTGCGCGCGGCCAGCAACGCCCCGGTCACCGAACCGATTGCCATGGTCGAGCTCAACACACCGTATTGGCTTGCGCCCGCATGAAAGGCGGTGACGGACATGGTGGAGATGAAAATCGGGAAGTTTAGCCCGAAGGCGCCGATCAGAAACAGCATCAACAGCGCAGCCTTCAGATCGGGGCGCGTCCACACATACTTGAAACCTTCCACGAAGCTGCCGCGTGCACGTACCGCGCGCGGCTTCAGATTCAGTTCGCTGAGGCGCAGCATGCGTAGCGACCCGAGTACGGCGACGAACGAGAGCGCGTTAATCAGAAACACCCACCCCGTGCCCACCGAGGCGATCAATAGCCCCGCGACGGCGGGCCCGATCATGCGCGCCGCATTGAACGAGGTGGAGTTCAGCGCGACCGCGTTCGACAGATCGGCTTCTCCCACCAGATCGGAAACAAAGGTCTGACGCGCCGGTGAATCGAACGCGGTGACGCAGCCGAGCAACCCCGCAAACACATAGACCTGCCATAACTGCACGAGGCCGGTCACGGTGAGAATCCCGAGACCCAACGCCAGCGAACCCATTGCCGCCTGGGTGGCGAACAGCAGCTTGCGGCGGTCGAAATGATCGGCCGCATAGCCGGTTAGCGGCAGCAGGAGCATTTGCGGTCCGAACTGCAGCGACATCACAATGCCCACGGACGTTGCATTGTGATGCGTGAGTTCCGTGAGCACGAGCCAGTCCTGCGCCGTGCGCTGCATCCATGTCCCGATGTTGGACACGATTGCACCGCTGGCCCAGACCCGGTAGTTGAACGTGCGCAGCGAACGGAATGTGCCGCTCATCGGGACATCCCCGTGTGGACGATCCGCGCTGTGCAGCGGTTCAAACGTGGGGTCATGCGCGCGACTGTTCGAGCAGATCGAGGACGTTCTGCGTCGTACCCGTTTCGCCGAGGCGCGGGAAGATTCGCGCGATGCTGTTGGTATGAGCGTCGGGATTCATGTCCGTCATCGCGTCGACCGCGAAGGTGACGTTGAAGCCGAGTTCTTGTGCGAAACGCGCCGTGGACTCGACGCCGATGCTGGTGGCCACGCCGACGAGCACCACCTGCGTGACGTCTTGTTTGCGCAGATACGCTTCGAGATCCGTGTTCGTGAACGCGCCCCAGGTGCGCTTGGTCACCAGATGATCCGACGGCTGCTGATTCAGTTCTGGAACGAGGTCCGCAAAGCCGGCTGGGAAGTCACCGGCAGGACGCGACTGTTCCGCGCGGCCGGGCGCGCCGCCCGCCACATTGACGAGCACGACGGGCAGACCGTGACGGCGAAATGCATCGATCAGACTGACGGAGCGCTTGACGATCTCGCCGGTGGGATGGGCGGTGGGCAGCGCGACGATACCTTGCTGCAAATCGATGACGACCAATGCGGTCTTTGCGTCGAGGGTAGTGAGAGCCATGGTGTTTTCCTGGGGGTTAGGAGTCGATGAGGCGTTTGAGCAGATTGACGCCAATCGCGAGTTGTTTCTGTTCGGCAGCGGAGAAGCGGGTCTGGATCGTCCGGAATAGCCAGTCTTCGCGTGCTGCGCGGCTTGCCTTGATCTTTTTGCGGAAGGCGGGCGTAAGGGAGAGAACGGTTTGCCGCCCGTCGTTCGGGTCCGGTGTGCCGCTCACGAGTCCGGCAGCTTTCAGAACCGAAAGCGTCTCGCCCATGGATTGCGGGCGCATACCCTGGATGCGCGCGAGCGTAGTGACCGTTGCCGGACCTTCGCGTTCCAGCAGGCCGAGAACCTGCACCTGCGACGGCGTGAAATCGCCCACATGCGCTTCTTCGCGCAAGCGGCGGCGCAACTTGCCGACCAGCACGCGCAAGTCTTCCGCCGTGGCGTGCAGCGCGTCGGGGTCGGAGGGGGGCAGTGTGGGCTGAGTGTCGTTGCTGGACATACCGGCAGATGTGAAGGTTACCTTCGTAGGTTACCTTCGCATCTGCCGATAGTCAAGTTGACGAAGTGGGGGCGGAATGCGGAGTGAACCGCGCATTCCGTGATTGGCTTGAATGATCTAAATGAAACGTGGCGAGCGGCGGTGCATTGCTTAGAACTTATGGCGAAGCGCCACGCGCGCCACGACCTGATTCTGCGTTGAAGAGGGAGACTGCGTGCCTGGGATGAATGCATCGTCGAGAATCGAGTTGGTCGAACTGCCGGCGACCTTCTGATACTCGCCCTGAACGTAGACGTCCGTGCGTTTAGACAGGTTGTAGTCCGCCATCAGTCCGACTGAGTGGATTTTGGGCTTCACGCTGCCGGTCGAGGCATCGTAGGTCTCCATCGTGTAGACATATTGTGCGCCGACAAAGAACGCTGGTGTGATCTGGTATTTGCCGTTCACTTCGAAGTTCTGGTATTTCAGCGTACTCAGCAGGACGCCGTTCGCGGCGAGGGGGATGCCGATATAACCGTTGCCGGTGGGATCCTGGTAATTCGAGTTGGTATAGGCGAAGCCGACCGTTGCTGAGCCGAACGTGTAGTTGATTCCGCCGCCGAACACGCGCATGCGGCCGGCGATGAAGCTTGCGTCGTTCGCGGTGATGGCACCGTTCGAACCCACGCCGGGATTATTTGCTTGCAAATAGGCTGCGGCGACCAGCAGACCGCCTGTTGCGTACTGAGCGCCGAAGCTGTACTGACGGTTGTTGGCGAAATTCGTATCGTTGCTGAAGCTGTACGTGCCACCGAACTGGAGCCCGGAGAAATCTGGACTTGCGTATTTGATGGTGTTATCTACGCGGAACGAATTATCGGTGTTGTCGTTGTCATAGGGGTGGGCGAACAGATAGCCGGCCCAATTGCCGTTGGCGGTGGTTTGCGCCAGGTAGTCGACCACCGAGTCATATTGACGGCCTAGCGTAACGGTACCCAGGCTGTTGCTGCTCAGACCCACGTAGGCTTGCCTGCCGAACATGCGACCGCCCTGATTGAGCCGACCGGAATTCAGATCGAAGCCATTTTCGAGTTGAAAGATTGCTTTAAGGCCACCGCCCAGATCTTCCGAGCCTTTCGAACCCCATCGACTGCCTTGTGCGTAACCGCTTGCGAGTTCCACGACACTACCGTGTCCGACGTTATTGGTGTATTCGATACCTTCATCGATGACTCCGTACAGCGTGACGCTGCTTTGTGCGAAAACGGGGGAAGCGGCGGCGCTGACCAGGGCGATGGCGAGGACTTTCTTTTTCATAGGATCTCCTGAATGGTTTGGCGAGTGGCCGACGCATGATTTTCCGGCCAATACTTTTTGCAAAGCGAGGAATTCTGATGGCATCAATCGGAAACACCGATGGAGCGCGCTGGAGAGAGGGAACCCGAGTCACGAAACGTTTGCTATCCGAATTACTTAATCCGGGAGAGGGGCGAACGATGCGTGAGGGGAGATGGAACGAGGGGAGATAGGACGAGGCGGGATGAGAGGAGAGGAGGGCAGAGGAGATGAGATTCGGTGCGACTGACCGAAACAGGACGAGTTGAGCGAGCGTGCCGGCGGATGGTTTGAACCGGACCCTTCGGCGCGCGCAGCGCCGCCGGAAGAATGACTCCTTTGTCACTCGCGCCGAATGTGCGAGAGCACGGATTCCAGATGTACCACTACCGTAACTGCGCGGGGGCCCCGCTTAAGAATTAGCGGGTTGAGCCGCTTTCTTTGCTTATCTTTCTTTGCGGCGGCAAAGAAAGTAAGTGCCGCCCCGCACAGGGCAACGCTAATAGTCCAATATCAATTCAAGGAAAGGCCAAAAAGCCAGATCAAGGAAAGGCCAAAAAGTCAGATCGAGAAAAGCCAACCACCGAGAAGCAAACACCAACCCTAAGCGGCAACAGCAACCGCTACATTGCGCCTCTCCTCCACCATCTCCTCGATCAAAGCCGCGAGCACATCCACGGCAGGATCCCGATTAACCGAAGCCCGATGCAACTCCAGATCAGCCGCAGGCAAGGTCGGCAACCCATCCTGCACCCCAAGCACGCGCCAGTTATCAGGCAAAGTACACCGATCAATAATAGTAACAGCCGCGCCGTGATTAACGGCGACCTTAATCCCAGTAGGACTCTGACTCGTATAAACAACCTGATACTGCCGTTCAAGCGCGGCAAGCGCTTCAAGCCCCCGTTGCCGATAGCAACAAGTCTCAGGAAACAAAGCAAGCGGCACCGGCGCCCCAGCCTCCAGAACAAAATCCCGATGTGCGGCCCACACCACTTCTTCACGCCCCAGATGCCGCCCACTGGTCTGCGACCCATGCCGCACCACTAAAGCCAGATCCAGCTCCCCAGCTTGCAACCGCTCCAGCAACTCCAGCGACATCCGGCAATGAATATGCGGCCGTGCGCCCGGCCTCAGCGCATAAAACTTCTTGAGCAGATCAGGCAGCCATAACTCCGCATAGTCCTCGGGCAGACCAAACCGGATCACCCCATCGCTGTTGCTCCGGTTCAGTGCGGCGATCGCCTCGTTCTGCACCTGAATAATGCGCCGCGCGTGAATCAAAAAATTCTCGCCATCGCGCGACAACGCCAGCCGCCTGCTGTTGCGCAGGAACATATGCGTTTCCAACCGCTCCTCCAGCGTGCGGATTCGCAGGCTAATGGTCGACTGAGTGCGGTGCAGCAACTTCGCCGCCGCGGTAAATCCACCGCTGTCGACCACGGCAACGAATGCCCGCACCAGTTCGGGGTCCAGAGAACTCAGTTTCGACCAATCGGGTCCGCTGATGGAAGCCATCGGAATTACTCGCTTTCCAAAGAAATTTGGCGATCAAAACATGGGGGCGTCAGTGAGGTGATTGTTGTCGAAAACAATTCGCGTCACAAATCAGTCCGAACCCTATCTGGAGTCCCGCCGTGTCAGTCCGTCTTCCTCTTGCCGACGCTGAGTGCAACGATTTGAGCGATATCGTCGATACCGGGTGCTATCCGCTGCACGATCCGGACCATCCCCGAATGCGCGAGCTGATCGCGAGCTGCCGCGCCCACCTGGCGGGCAATGGCAGCGCGGTGCTGCACGGCTTCCTGCGGCCCGAGGCGCTCACCCAGGCGCGGGCCGAAGGCGTGGCGCTGGCGGCCAAGACCTACTTTTCGACGCGTAAGGTCAACGCATACTTCACCGCCGACGATCCGTCGCTGCCCGCCGACGATCCGCGCCGCGTCTTCATGGACCGCACGAGCGGCTTCGTCACCCGCGACGTGATCCCAGCCGACGCGATTGTGCACCGCATCTATGTGGCTCAGGCGATGAAGCGCTTCGTTGCCGCCTGTCTGGGTGAAGCGCGTGTCTGGGAATACGCGGACCCTTACGCCGGACTGGTGCAAAACGTCATGCCGCCGGGCACCGAACAGCCGTGGCACTACGACACCAACGAATTCATCGTCTCGATGATGACGCAGCAGCCCGAGGCGGGTGGCGATTTCGAGTATTGCCCGAATATCCGCTCGCCCCAGGGCGAGAACTATGGCGATGTGGGCAGTGTGGTGCGCGGCGAGACGCGCGCGCCGATCAACGTCATCACGTTGCAACCCGGCGATCTGCAACTGTTCAAAGGGCGCTTTTCGCTGCACCGCGTCACGAAGGTGCAAGGCGGAATCGACCGGCATACGGCGATTTTCGCGTACTCGCAGAAGCCTGGCGTGATCGGCCGCCTCGAACGCACGCGCCAACTGTATGGACGGGTGTCCGAAATGCATCTGGAAGCCGAGCAGCGGCTCGTGCGTGCCGACAATCTGGTCGATTGAAGCTGTCCTCTCATACAACCCACGTCCCCTTCAAAACATGACGATTATTCGCCCGACCCACCGCCCGGAAGATTGCGAACCGACCGCGGAAGAAATCGCACAGATTCAGCGCGACCGGCTTGCCGCCGTGCGCCGCGAACTGAAAAAGCGTGACCTGACCGCCGCGATCCTGTTCGATCCCACGCACATGCGTTACGCGACTGGTTCACGCAACATGCAGGTCTATTCGATGCGCAATCCCGCGCGTTATCTGTTCGTGCCGGCCGAAGGCAAGGTTGTGCTGTTCGAATACGCCGGCTGCGATTTTCTCGCCGACGGACTCGATACCGTCGACGAAGTGCGCCCGGCTACCGCAATCTCCTATTACTTCTGCGACGACATGCTGGGCCGTGTCACCGAACGCTGGGCCGATGAAATCGACGAGCTTGTCAGGCAGAGCGGTGGTGGCAAGCGCATTGCTATCGAAAGTGCGACGTCGGCGGCTGCCTTTGCGTTGCAGGCGCGCGGCTATCAGATCAGCGACGCGCAGGAACCGCTCGAACGGGCCCGTTCGATCAAGGTGCCCAACGAGATCAAGATGATCCGTTCATCGCTGCGTGCCGCCGAAGAGGGCGTGCGCAAACTGGAAGCCGCGCTTGTGCCGGGTATCAGCGAGAACGAGCTGTGGTCGCATTTGCACAAGCACATCATCGAAACAGACGGCGATTACGTCGAAACGCGCCTGATCAGTTCGGGGCCGCGTACCAATCCGTGGTTCCAGGAGAGCAGCCCGCGCAAGATCCAGACGGGTGAACTGGTCGGGCTCGATACGGACGTCGTGGGGCGCTTCGGCTATTACGCGGACTTCTCGCGCACCTTCCTGTGCGGCGACGATCCCGCCACCGTGGCACAGAAGACCGTTTATAAGCTCGCTTATGAACAGGTGCATTCGAACATGGAGAACGTGCGCGCCGGCACGACCTTTCAGGAGTTCATCGCGAAGGCCTGGAAGATCCCCGGCCCCTACCAGGCGCGTCGCTATTTTGCGCTCGCGCATGGCGTCGGCATGACCGGCGAATATCCGTACATCGTCCATCGCGAGGACAACGACGCCAAGGGCTATGACGGCGTGATCGAGCCGGGCATGACGCTGTGCATCGAAAGCTATATCGGTCATGAAGACGGCGGTGAAGGCGTCAAGCTGGAAGAACAGGTGTATGTGCGCGACGACGGCCGCGTGGAACTGCTGTCCGACTATCCGTTCGAGAAGCGCCTGCTCGCTTGAGCGCAGGGCGTGTCCTCACCGGCATGTGAGGCAGAGGTTCGGCCTCTCGCGCATGCCGACTCAATGCAATTCAACGCTCCAAGGGTGATCGACGATGCAATTCAGACAACTTCGGGTGGTACTGTGCGCCGCCGCCATGGCTTTGACCGGCGCGACCGCCCACGCGGCGGATAGCTGGTGCGCGCAGGGCAAGACGGTGCATTTCGCCGGCATTACGTGGGAAAGCGGGTCCTTTGCAACCGAAGTGCTGCGGCAGATTCTGGAGAAGGGCTACGGCTGCAAGACCGATGTCGTGCCCGGCAGCACGGCGGCCACGGAAACCGCGCTCGCGCACAACGATGTGCAGGTGTGGGCCGAACAATGGACCGGGCGCAGCGAGATTACCGCCAAGGCCGTGGCCTCGGGCAGCGTCAAACTGGTCGGTGACACCTTGCCGGGCGGCACGAAGGAAGGCTGGTTCGTACCGGAATACGTGGTGAAGGGCGATCCCAAACGCGGTATCAAGCCGGTCGCTGCGGGCCTCGTTTCGGTGACTGACCTGCCGAAATACAAGAGCGTATTCGCCGACGACGAGGAACCGGACAAGGGCCGCTTTCTCAACTGTCCGACGGGTTGGGATTGCGAACGGGTCAATACACGTTTGTTGAAGGTGCTGAATCTCGACGCGAGCTATACCAACTTCCACCCTGGCACGGGCGCCGCGCTCGATGCGGCTATCGCGTCCGCGTACCAGCGCGGTGCGCCGATCGTGTTCTATTACTGGGGACCCGCCGCATTGATGGCGAAGTACAAGTTCGTCGAACTGAAGATGCCGGCCTATAACGAGGCGTGCTGGAAGACCTTGCGCGACGAGAGCAGCACCTCGCAATGCGCTTCGTCGTATATGGTTTCGCATGTCACCGTAGGCGTATCCACACCGTTCTACGACGCCGACCCGCAACTCGTGGCGATGCTCGGCAAGGTCAAGTTTCCGATGGACTTCCTCAACAGCACGATCCTGGAAATGAGCACGAAGAAGCTCGACGGCTCAGCCATGGCCACGCAATTCCTGCGCGAGCATCCGGAGATGTGGAAGCAAAGGGTGCCTGCCGACGTCGCGTCGAAAGTGCAGGCCGGACTTGCTGGCGCTTGACGGGCGGTAACGTCAGGCAGACTTCGACGGCACGAGGTCTTGCGGCTTCGTGCCGGACGGCAGGTGCAGTACAGCCTGCTGTCCACCTGCAGGGGAGAGTTGATCATGCATTCGTTTTTTCTGCATCTTTCGATCGCTGATTGGGTGAACGATGCCGTGCAATCGTTCGTGACCCGCTACGGCGACAGCTTCCACCAGTTCAGCATCGTGCTCCTGCGCTATGTGCTCGTACCGCTCGAAGGCGCACTGCGCGCCTTGCCGCCCTGGCTGATCCTGCTGGTGGTCGGCGCGGTGACGTGGAACGCGACACGGCGCCTGAGCATTGCCGGCTTCTTCATGCTCCTGCTCTATGCGATCGGTTGCTTCGGTCTGTGGGAAAAGCTGATGCAGACCCTCGCGTTGATGCTGGTGGCGACGGTGCTGTCGGTCTCGCTTGGCGTGCCGCTCGGCATTCTGACCTCACGCAGCGCATGGCTGCGGCGCGTCCTGTTGCCCACGCTCGACGTCATGCAAACGCTGCCGAGTTTCGTCTATCTGATTCCCGTGTTGATGCTGTTCGGTCTCGGCAAGGTGCCGGCGATCCTCGCCACGATCATCTATGCGCTGCCGCCGCTGATTCGCCTGACCGATCTCGGCATCCGTCACGTGGATAGCGAGGTGGTCGAGGCGGCGCGCGCATTCGGCACGACGCGCTGGCAGTTGCTGGTCAACGTGCAGATGCCGCTGGCGCGGCCCAGCATCATGGCCGGCATCAACCAGACGACGATGATGGCGCTCTCGATGGTGGTGATCGCCTCGATGATCGGCTCGCGCGGCCTTGGCGAAGATGTGCTCGCCGGTATCCAGACGCTCGACGTGGGCAAGGGGACGCAGGCGGGTATCGCCATCGTGATCCTCGCGATCGTGATCGACCGCATCAGCCAGGGCTATGGCCAGGACCGCCGCACGCGACGCCTGTTTGCGCAGCGCAGAAAGGCCAAAGCGGCTTCGCGTATTCCCTATCGCGAGAGCAGCACGAATACGGCTGACACATCGGCGGCTGAAGGCGGGCTTGAAACCCGCACGGCCAGGTAGCAGGAAAACGCGGAAAACGCGGAAAGCGAGGAGAGCAACATGGCAGCGATTGAAGTCAACCACGTGTACAAGCTTTTCGGGGCGCCGGCCAACCATGCGCGGGTGCTCGACCTGTTGCGAAGCGGCAAAGGCAAGGCCGATGTGCTGGCCCAGACCGGTTGCAACGTCGGTCTGAACGACGTCAGCCTGAATATCGGCGACGGCGAGATCTTCGTGATCATGGGACTGTCCGGCTCCGGAAAGTCGACTCTGGTGCGCCATTTCAACCGGCTGATCGAGCCGACGTCGGGCGAGATCGTGATCGACGGGGCGGACGTCATCAAGCTCGGCGCACGGGGTTTGCGTGACTTGCGGCGCTACAAGGTCAGTATGGTGTTCCAGAATTTCGGACTGTTGCCGCATCAGACCGTGCTCGACAATACGGCGTATGCGCTGCGTGTCCGTGGCGAAAGCAGGTCAGCGGCCAATGAGAAAGCCCGTGTCTGGCTCGGTAAGGTGGGCCTGAACGGTTACGACGAACACTATCCGGACGAGTTGTCCGGCGGTATGCGCCAGCGGGTCGGGCTGGCCCGGGCGCTTGCGGCGGATACGGACGTGCTGCTGATGGACGAAGCATTCTCCGCGCTCGATCCGCTGATTCGCACGGAAATGCAGGATCAACTTCTGCAATTACAGGCTACGCTGCAGAAGACTATCGTGTTCATTACACACGATCTGGACGAAGCACTGCGGATCGGCAACCGCATCGCGATTCTGCGAGACGGAAAACTTGTGCAGGAGGGTACGCCCAACGAGATTCTGACTTGCCCCGCGGATGACTATGTGAGGCGCTTTGTTGAACGCCGCTCGGATCGCGGATCGGCCGCGCATTGATGCACTCATCGTGTGCGCACGGAAATGAATGTACCCAGCCTCACGGTGCGATCTGCGCGAAGTCGGGCCAGCCATCTTCAGGCGGAAGCCTGTCATCGACCGCGAGGCCGCGGCAATCAGGTGCCGGAGCGGCCGTTACTGCAACAGGCTCGATTTCGCTACGACCGTCCGAGTTAACGACACGGGTCGTTCCGGCTTGCATGGCGACGCTGCAACCGAGCGCTTCGAGTAACGAGGTCGAGTTGGTCGCGCGGCATTCCTCGTGCAAGTTGTCAGCCCAATTCGCAAAGCCGAGGAGCTTGCTCCGCTCTTTCGGATCTCTGAACAGTTCGGCATACCCGACATAGGCCAGACCCGCGTGTGTCGGATCCATTTCGATAGCGCTCATGTATTCGCGGCGCGCGCCTTTGTCATCGCCGAGTAGGTTTAACGATTCCGCGAGATTGACGTGCGCCTCCTGGTAGTCCGGTTTCAGATAAACGGCTACGCGGAAATCGTCGCGCGCGTTGTGCAGGTCGGTTCTGGCTTCCGTCGAATGAAGATCCGGCGCCCGTCTGGCGAGTGCCAGCCACGCGCGGCCGATTGCGTTGAATGCGGCCTCCCGCGACGAACGCAAGGCAATGGACCGCTCGAATGCGGTGATCGCCATTTTGTAGCAACCGAGTTCGCTGAGCGCGACGCCCCAGTTATAAAAACTCCACGACGACGGGTACTCAGCGGAGAGGCGGCTGGCCGCGTTGATCTCGCCGTTGTAATCGTGGTACGCCTCGTCGATCTTCGATAGTGCGAGGAGGGCCCATTTGTAGTTCGGCTGTTCGTCTCCGGCGTCGACGATGCTCGAAAACACCCGCTCAGCCTCGGAGAAATCGCAAGTGCCCTTGCCGGCGTAGCAACGCGCCTGAGCTTCGGCCGACTCGTACGACGCGTAGATATACGGGCTGTGCTTCTTCAGCACGTCCAGTGCGAGGTTGGAGAGATTCTGCTCCAGATCGGCGATCGAGCCTTCAGGCGTGGCAAAGCGATACACCGCGCCGCGCTCCGCCAGGACCAGATGCAAAACGTAATGATCTGGGGTGCCGGTGACGCTGCCCGAGATGGTCGAGACCGGAAGCGGTAGCGCCTCGCGCACGTATTGCAGGATTGTCTTTGCGGAAATGGACGTGCCGGGCACCGAGAAATCCGGCATGTCGGAATCGAGCTTGATTTCTTCTTTGGCCGATGCGGGTATCACGTCCGCGGCGCGCGCTTCGAGGGCGATCAGATGGCCCGCAACGAATGACTGGAACGCCTCGCTGGAATAGCCGATTCTGGTGAATGCCTCGGGCACGGTGATATTTTCGATGAGGGTCTCTCGTGCGAATACCAGCTTCCACAGCATGGCCCCGGCAAGACACGCGCCGATGAGCAGCAGCAGGTTCAGCGACACCATGCGCAGGTTCGTCGTGACGATTGCGAGCGTCGCCAGGCGGCCTTCCTGCGCGGGACTCGCATTCCTCGGCGTCGGCCCTGGCTTCCGTTCTGGCTCGGGTTGGGGGCCGGGGCGCGGCTGATCGGTTGGCTTGACCGCTTTCAGATACGGGGGGCGATGAGCGCCGCGATGATGTTTCTGTGCGTGCACATTGCCTCCCCTCGATGAGCCGGCATCAACAAAACGAACCGGCGCGGCGGGGATTTAACAATTGGGCGGGTGCAACGGCCGTGTGTCCCTAGGCCGCTTCGCAAGCCTCGCGCACGATGCCGAAATGCTCGTTGAGCCCCTTCCAGCCTAGCGCCGTGACGGTTACCGACCGCGTGGCGGGCGACCTCTGCATCCAGCCCCATGCAAGGAAGGCGTCCATTAGCCGGGCGCCTAACGGCCCCGCGACATGAAACTGCCGTTCCGTCCAGTCAAGACATTGGCGCGCATGTTCCGCCTGGTCGAACGCCGGACCGCCCATGTCGATGCCGAGATGCTGCAGCCACGCACGGCCGGACGGGGTGAGGGCGTATTGGCGCCCGGCCGCTTCGACAATGAAGCCCCGAGTCAGCATGCTTTGCGTCACCTCGACGCCGATCTGACCCGCCAGGTGGTCGTAGCAGCAGCGCGCGAAGCGAAGCGCCTGGGCCGCGCGATTGGGCGTATTGCGCCAGGCTGGGGTGACCGGCCCAACCGACGCGAGGCTTTCAAGCAGGTGCGAAACGTGGGCGCCAGCGAGTCGGTAATAGCGATGCCGGCCCTTGCTTTCGACGCTCAGCAAGCCACCGTCGAGCAGCTTGGCGAGGTGTGAGCTGGCGGTTTGCGCGGTCACGCCGGCCACTTCTGCAAGCGCGCTGGCCGACAGGGCGCTGCCGTCGGCGAGCGTGATCAGCATCACCGAGCGAACCGGCTCGGCGATCAGGTGAGCAACGCTCGCAATATTGTGCTGGCCCATTTATTCGCAGCCTCCGTCATTGGTGCGCGTTTGATGCCTGATGGCGGTCAAAAAGCCGTTCAGTTGAACACTTCGATACAGCTCGAAGCATTCTCGGTGCGTGCCGCCTTATAGTCAACGGCGAACCGATAACCAGGGGCCGGAACTCTTGAACAATGAACGTGAATATCAGAAGCGGGTGTTGATCGCGACGAGCCTCAGCTACGTCATTGTCATACTGGATACATCGATCGTAAACGTCGCGCTGGAGCCGGTTGCGAGCAGTCTGGGCTCGGATATCACTGGCCTGCAATGGGTGGTCAACGCCTATACGCTGACATTTGCCAGCCTGCTGCTGAGCGGCGGCGCACTGGGCGACCGGATCGGCGCGAAAACCGCGTATCTCGCCGGATTGCTGGTTTTCGCCTGCGCCTCGGCGTTATGCGGATTGGCGCCGGATTTGCAGATTCTGGTTGGCGCGCGAATCTTGCAGGGCGTCGGCGCGGCATTATTGGTCCCGTGTTCACTGACCCTGATCAATCATGCTTTTCCGGTTGCGCGGCAGCGCGCGAGCGCGATCGGTGTGTGGGCCGGATGCGGCGGCATTGCGATGGCGGCGGGGCCACTGGCCGGTGGTCTGCTGATTCATCTGCTGGGCTGGCGCAGCATTTTTCTGGTGAATGTGCCAATCGCGCTGATCGGCGCCTGGCTGACGACGCGCGTCGAATCGGTCCGGGCGGCCGCGTCGGGCCGGCCGATGGATGTCACCGGTCAGATGCTCGCTATCGTGGCGCTCGGCGCGTCGGTCGCCGTGTTGATCGAAGGGGCGAAACTCGGGTGGCACGTGGGCGCCATCCATGCGGGCGCCGTGCTTGCGCTCGCCGCCTGGATTGCGTTCGTGTCGGTCGAGACAAAACGCAAACAGCCGATGCTGCCGCTGGGTTTCTTTCGGAGTCCGGTGTTTTCTGCATCGGCGTTCGTTTCGCTGGTTTCCGGCCTGATTTTTTACGGGTTGTTTTTCCTGCTAAGCCTGTACTTCCAGTCTGCTCGTGGGTGGACACCGTTGCAGACGGGCCTCGCATTCCTGCCGTTGACTGCGATGGTGACCCTCGGCAGTTTCGTATCCGGCGCGTTGAACAGGGCGTATGGCGCGCACCGGCTTGTTTGCGGTGGCTTCCTGCTCTATGCGCTGGGTTTCGCCGGGCTTGTCGCGCTCGCGGACGATGCGCCGTATTGGCGTATTGCGCTTTGCTTTCCCGCTGTCGGTTTCGGGGCGGGGGTGATTACGCCGGCAGCGACCGCCGCGTTGATGGCGGGGGTGGAGAAGGCGCGCGCTGGTGTCGCGGCGGGCGTGCTCAACGCAAGCCGGCAGACAGGGGCCGCATTTGGCGTCGCGATCTTCGGCGCGCTGATGAGCGCGATCCAGCCGCTCGACATGGGCATTCGCGTGGCGGTCTATCTGGCGATCGGCCTGTCGCTGCTCGCCGCGCTGGTCTGGGGCGTCGCTTTGGCAGTGGCGACACGTTATGCCGGCAGTGATGCCTGTTGAGCGTGTTTGAGCAGGAAAAAGGGCAACAACAATAAATGTAGGGTAAGCGCCCCTTTGCGAGCGCCTTCGATAACAGAGGCGTTCGGGGCACAAGTCGCGGCTGGCACCATCGAAAGGACGCCGCTGGCACTACGCGGGCTTTCGGAATACTGCGACGATACCGGCCCTTTCCTGAAGATGTCGTCGTGCGCGAAACGTAGCAATCGATTTGACCTTCGATGCTCCGTTTTTAGCGAACCAACGACTTATGAATGTTGTCGACACGCCTGCCGTACTGGGATGTCTGGCCCTGGTGACCCTCGTGGCGGGCATGGCAAAAGGCCTGACCGGATTCGGCGGCGCGCTTGTCATGGCGCCGTTGTTCGGGCTGTTGATGCCCGTGCCCGAAGCCGGCGTGCTGATCGTCCTGATCCATTTCGCGACCTCGCTGCAAGGCGTACGCACCTGGGCGAGCGCGGCGCGCTGGCGCACGGTGGTTCCACTCGCGCTGGTCGCCATGGCGTGCACGGCAGTCACGACACGCTGGATGGCAAGCGAGAGCGCGGTGGAGCTTCGCCGGCTGGTAGCGGTCGCCGTTCTTGCCTCGACGGTGATGCACATGCGGGGCTGGCGCTGGCTTCACAATAGCGGCTGGCGACCGACCTTCACAGCAGGCGCAATGAGCGGCGCGCTGACCGCGCTGGGCGGCATCGGCGGTCCGCCGGCCGTTTACTACTTCAACGGCATCGGCAAGGGTTCGACACTGCGCGCCAATCTTCTCGCTTATTTTGCGCTGCTCTATGTGGGCGTCGTCGCCCTTTTTGTGGCCGAGCATCAGGTTCACACGCCCCAGCTCAGTTCGCTGGTGCTGCTCGTGCCGGTGTTCGTGCTCGGCGTTGCCATGGGGGAGCGCTTGGGTCCGCGCTTGCCTGTGCGCCGCCTCGAACAGCTCGTGAGCGTGTTGCTGCTGTGTTCCGGGCTGGTCGCCCTCATAACGTAAAGACGCATCGTGGCGCATGGAGACGCACAGAGGCGCGTCGGCGTGTAGAAAGGCGTAAAAACGACCTTGCCATATGCATAGGAGCGGGTGCAATGTCCGCTTAGGGTCCCTCATGTGGACCAGGCGATTTATTATCGCTGGTACTAGTCAGGTGCATTATCGGCCACCGATACTGAATTCGTCTGCCTTGGCCGCCGTGCCGCCTCCACTTGCCGCTGACTGCCACCACCTGGTCCGGTCTTTCAATGGCAGGCGGATTCGGCAGACATGAGTTCATCGATCACAAAAAGCAGACGGAGACTCCATGCTCAAGTTCCTGATTGGGATCGGCATCCCCTATATCGGTGTGATAGGCCTGCTGCCCTGGGTCGCTTCGGTCGATCGGTTCGTCCTGGGTGTGCCGTTCATCTATGCGTGGATTTTCGCGTGGTTTGTCCTGACGTCGATCTGCCTGCAGGTGTGCTGGCGTCTGTTCGACCGTCCCGCGGACGATGCCCCTCCGCAAACCCACTGACGTTGCAGGAGAGTCCGGATGTCCACCGTTGTCTTTCTCGGTTTGATTCTCTTCTCGCTGTATCTGGCGATACGGTCCAAAAAAGGGCATGGCGCGCAAAGCGTTCATGACTTCTTTGTCGCGTCCCGGCAGTTTGGCGCGTATCTGGTCTTTTTCCTCGCCGCGGGCGAAATCTACAGTATTGGCACGATGGTCGGCTTTCCGGGCGGCATCTATGCCAAGGGGCCAACCTATGGGGTCTGGTTCCTGGGATATATCCTGCTGGCGTATCCCATCGGCTATTTCATCGGACCGAAAATCTGGGAGGCTGGCAAACGCTATAACGCCATTACGCTGCCCGACCTGTTTAAAGGCTATTTCGGCAACCGTGCGCTGGAGGTGATCGTCGGCGGATCGGCGATCCTGTTCCTGCTGCCCTGGGGGGAGTTGCAATTCACGGGGCTCGTTGCCGCGTTCAAGGGCCTCGGCTGGAATTTCCAGCCGCTCTATCTGATCCTGATCTCGGCGATGCTGGCATTCACGTACATCGCCATTTCAGGCGTGCGGGCGTCGGCGTACATTGCGATCCTGAAGGACATACTGATGGTCGCGGCGATCGTGATCACGGGACTGGCGGTTTCATGGCAGGCCGGCGTCACGGAAGTTTTTCACGCCGCGAGCCTGCACGTCAGCAACAGCATGAACGCCAGTCAACTGACGTTTTCGATGAGCACCATGCTGTTCCAGTCGTTAGGGTTCTACGTGATGCCGTTCGCCGTGCAGGTTTTCTTCACGGCCGCCAGTCCGAACACGATCCGGCGCACCCAGGTTGCCATGCCGCTGTACATGCTGATGTATCCGTTTCTGGTCATCGCTTCGTACTACGCGATCAGTCAGAACCTGCACCTTGCGTCGCCGAATGAAGCGTTCTTTGCCGCGGCGATCCGGTTGTTGCCAGGCTGGTTGCTAGGTCTGGTCGCGGCTGGCGCCGCGCTATCCGGTCTGCTGGTGCTGACGGGTATCTGCCTCGCCATCGGCCCGCTCGTGACGCGCAATCTGTTGCCGAAGATGCCCGAGAGCAAGCAGAAAGCCACCGCCAAAACGGTGATCGTCATTTACCTGCTGGTCTCGATCGTGATGACCTTGCTGACCCCGAATCTGATGCTCACGCTGATCAATACCGCGTACTACGGCGTGACGCAGTTTTTCCCGGGCGTGATGATCATTCTGTTTTCGCTTCGGGTCAAACCGTCCGCCGTTGCAACGGGTATTCTGACCGGGCAGATACTCGCCATCATCCTTTACCTCTTTCATCCCGATCTCGGCGGATTCAACCTGGGCCTGCTGTGTCTCGTGATCAATATCGCGGTGACCGTCGTGCTGAATCATGGTTGGAAGCGTAAGCCGGTGCACGCTCTACCCTGACCGTTCGAACTGCGTCCTGAACCCATTAACACCACGCTATGAATCAGATTGAACGAGGTCCCATCACTGTCTTCGTCGCCAGAAAGATTCTGACGATGAATCCGGCTCAACCGCACGCCACGCATGTTGCTGTGCGAGACGGCAGAATTCTCTCCGTCGGCACGCTGGAAGACGTTAGCCGGTGGGGCGAGGCTGAGATCGTCGATACGTTCCAGGACAAAGTGTTGATGCCGGGTCTCGTGGAAGGGCACTGCCATCTGATGGAAGGCGCCATGTGGGACGCCGTGTATCTCGGCTATTACGACCGGCGCGGTCCCGACGGCAAGGTGTGGCGAGGGCTGAAAACGCTGGACGAGGTGATCGAGCGGCTGGCCGTTGCGCAACGCGCGATGACGGACGCGACGGCGCCGCTGCTCGCATGGGGCTTCGATCCGATTTTCTTCGGCGCGAGCCGCCTGTCGGTCAAGGAACTCGATACAGTTTCGACCCAGCGGCCCATTGTCGTGCTGCACGCGAGTGTGCACCTGATGAACGTCAACTCCGCCATGCTGGCGCTCGCCGGTATCGACGAGAACACCGACATCGATGGGATCGACAAAGACAACGAGGGCCAGCCGACCGGCGAGTTGCAGGAATTCGCCGCCATGTTCCCCGTGTACCAGGTGATCGGCAGCCAGCTTTCCATTGCGGCGAGTGAAAAGACCGAGGCCATCTGGAATTTCGGCAAGGTCGCGCAACTCGCCGGTGTGACCACCGCGACGGATCTGGTCAACGATCTGTCGGTGCTGGGCAATCGCACGCTGCGCGAAGTCACGGCCGACCCGCAGTATCCGGTGAGAATCGTGCCCGCGTTTGCGCCGCAGCGAAGCCCTGACGGCGGCGTCGAAAAAGTACTGTCGGCCATCAGCGACAGCACCGAAAAGTTGAGATTCGGCCCGATCAAGTTCATCGTCGATGGGTCGATTCAGGGCTTCACGGCGCGGCTGAGATGGCCAGGTTATGTCGGTGGACAGCCGAACGGCTTGTGGCTGATTCCGCCCAGCCAGTTGGAGGAGGTTTTCACGCCGTTTCATCGCGCCGGGTTGCAACTCCATATTCATACCAACGGCGATGAAGCGACCGAGGTCGTATTGAACGCCCTCGAGAAGATGCTCGACGCCTGTCCGCGCAGCGATCACCGCCACACGCTGCAGCACTGTCAGATGGCCGACGCGAGCCAGTTGGCCCGCGCGGCGAAACTCGGCATGTGCGTCAACTTTTTCTCCAACCATATCTACTACTGGGGCGACGCCCATTACGCGCAGACCATGGGCCCCGACCGGGCGAACCGGATGAACGCGGCGGGGACGGCGCGGCGACTGGGGCTCCCCTTTGCCTTTCATTCGGATGCGCCGATCACGCAATTAAGCCCGCTGTTTACGGCCTGGTGCGCGGTGCAGCGCAAGACGGCCACCGGTCGTGTGCTGGGTGCGAGCGAGTGCATCCCCGTGGCGGATGCGTTGCGCGCGATTACACTGGGTGCGGCCTACACGCTCAAGATGGACCATCTGATCGGCAGTATCGAGGTGGGCAAATTCGCGGACTTCGCCGTGCTGGCGGACGACCCGACCGAGGTCGCGGCCGAGCGCCTGAAAGACGTCGAAGTGTGGGGCACGGTGCTGGGCGGCCGCGTGTTTCAGTCGCCGGAAAAAAATGAGTGACGCAGCGGCCGTTGGCGCCCGGCCACCCATTCCACTGGTCGTGCTCGGCGGCTATCTGGGCGCCGGCAAGACGACCTTGCTCAACCACGTGCTCTCGAATGCGGGGCAACGCCGGGTGGCCGTGCTGGTCAACGATTTCGGCGATATCAATATCGACGCCGCACTGATCCGCGAACGCACCGACGATGTCATCAATCTGGAGAACGGTTGCGTCTGCTGCTCCATCGGCGGACGTCTCGTCGACGCGCTCGTGACAATCAGCGCGCGTCCCGAGCGTCCCGACTTGTTGATTATCGAAGCCAGCGGTGTGTCCGATCCTGTGAAGATCGCACAGATCGGCTTGCTCGACCGGAGCTTCAGACTGGTCGGGATTATCGTGGCCGTCGATACGGAGCGGATCGGCGCCACGTTGCTCGATCCGTATGTCGGCGACATTGTGCGTCGGCAGATCGCGGGCGCGACGGCGCTTGTGCTTACCAAGACCGACCTCGTCACAGAGCGGGAAAAAGCGGCGGCGACAGAAACGGTGTCGTCGCTGGCGACCACGTCCATTCTGCTCGACGCGGCAAACGGAGCCATCCCGCTGGAGTTGATCTTCGACGCGAGTGTCGCGCCTCGTCATCGCACCGGTGAGCGGGCCCTCGCGGCGGGCGAGCGTTTCAATAATCATCAGGACATCTGCAGCTTTTCCTTTCGATCGGACTTCCGCCTCGACAGGAAAAAACTCAGGGAGGTGTTTCGCAGCCTCTCTGTCCCGCTACTGAGAGCGAAGGGCATAGTCTGGCTCGACCAGGATGCTTCTCCGCAGGAACTCCATGTGGTCGGCGGGCGCATTCTGATCACGCCCTTTGCGGGGCACGCAGCGGCCGAGTCGACGATCGTCCTGATCGGCCGTTTCACCGACGAAGACGAGCGTATCGTGAAGCGCTGCCTCGAAAGCACGCAAGCGCTGAACTAGCGCCAGTGTGCCGCGTTTACCGCGGGAATGGCGCTAGTCGCACCAATGGCACCAGCCGCACGAATCACACCAGCCACACGAATCACACCCAGCACACCCAGCACACCCACGGCCTGAATCCGACAACCCGGTTCGAGGCCAGTCAACGCATGTGTTCTCGATCGACACACGCTGCACCAGGCGAAACCAGCGCACTGGCCCTACCGTAGAGGCCACCCCAAACTTACACTTTTCAGTGAGAGTTCGCCGTTCACGCGGGCTCACTAGCCTTAGCCAAATTCACTGAGCAGGAGACATGCATGGCCACAACAGAAACGTCCGCAGCGAAGGTTACCGCGGACACGCTCGCCGCCTTTTCAGATGCATTCAACCGTCACGATGCGAATGCATTGATGCGCTTCATGACTGAAGACTGCGTGTTCGACACCGCGGGCGGAAACGAAGTGTATGGCACGCGTTTCATCGGCCGCGACGCGGTACGCGCAGCGTTCGAAGCGGTCTTCAAGACCTTCCCGGATGCGCATTGGGGAAAGGGCCGTCATTACGTCATCGGGGAGCGCGGTGTGTCCGAATGGGTGTTCACAGGGACGCATGCGGAAGGCTGGCGCATCGAAGCGGAAGGGTGCGATCTCTTTGAGTTCCGCGATGGTCTGATCGCAGTCAAGCGCGCGTTCCGCAAGGAACGCCCGAAGCAGAACGTTTGACGCCGACGAGGAGCTTCACATGGCGCAAAGTGTCATCACACGGGTCGGCGAAGGTCTGTCTGCAGGGCGGGACAGCGCGACGCAATATGACCCGAGATACGACCCGCTGGTTTCGCCGGGGCCAGGGCACGGCAAGCAATACGCTCCGACCTATTGGGCCGCGACTGCCGGCACGCCGCCGCCCGACGATGGCCCGATCACGAAAGACATCGACGTGGACGTGGCGATCATCGGCGCAGGGTATACAGGGCTTGCGACGGCGCTTTGTCTCGCACGCGAGCATGGCATCAAGGCCGTGGTGCTCGAGGCCAACAAAACCAGTTGGGGCTGCAGCAGCCGCAATGGCGGACAAGGGCAGAATGCATCGGGTCGTCTGTCGCGTTCCCAATGGATCGAGCGCTGGGGTAAAGACGTCGCGTTGAAAATGCACGACGAGATCCAGGAAGGTTTCGACAACTTCAAGTCGCTGGTGGCCGAGATCGATTGCGATCCGCAGCCGGGCGGTCACTTTCTGATCGCGCACCGGCCGCGCATGATGGCCAAACTCGCCGCGGAAGCCAAAGTCTGGAAAGACGTGTTCGGCTACCCGTCCGAGCTCATCGATCAGGCCACGTTCCGCCGCGAGTTCGTCAACGATAGCGAGGCGGCCGGCGCGCTTCACGAACCCGAAGGCATCGGCATCCACGCGCTGAAACTTGCGTTCGGCTATCAGCGGCTGGCGCGCGAAGCGGGCGCGCGGGTCCATCCGGCGAGCCCGGTGATCGGCTGGGAAACCATCAACGGCATTCATCATCTGCGCACGCCGGGCGGTATCGTTCGTGCCCGGTCCGTGGGTATCGCGACCGGCGCATATACGGCGCCGGACCTCCATCCCTCGCTGACGAGCAAGGTGATGCCGATCCTGTCGAATTCGATGGTGACGCGTCCGCTCACGCAGCAGGAGATCGCCGCCTGTAATTTTCGAACGACACAGGTGCTCACCGATACGCGCACCTTGCGTTTCTACTACCGTTTCCTGCCGGACAACCGGCTGCAGATCGGCAGCCGTAGCGCGATCACGGGAGCGGATGCGCCGAATCCGCGCCATTACGAGTTGCTCATCGAAGGGATGGGCCGCAAGTTCCCGGCGTTGCGTGGTGTCCAGATCGACTATTCATGGTGGGGCTGGGTCGATGTGAGCCACGACATGATGCCGCGCGTGTGCCAGCCGGATCCGAAGCAGTCGGTGTTTTACGCACTGGGCTACGGTGGCAACGGCGTGTCCTATTCCCAGCAGGCGGGCCGCCGGCTCGCCGAACGGATCGCGGGGAAAGGGGCGAAGCAGACGCTGCCGATCTTCACTTCGCCGTTGCCCGGCCATCCGTTCGCACCGTTCCGTCGCATTGGACAACGGATGCTGTATCAGTTGTATTTCCGGCGCGACGAGAAACCTTGAACGCGCTTTGCGTGCCGCGCTACCCGCGGCACGTGATTTGCCGATCGTTGTGCGTTACCCGCACGGCGCGGCGCAGCCAGACAGGTCTGCGTGTTAAGTCATAAGAAAAAACACATATAGCGAGGCGCTTAAGCGTCCTCACTCGATCCGAATTGACGGCGCCCAGGTTCCGGGAATGCACGCAACTCCGCATGCAGCCCCGCGCGACCGGCGCCGGCATCAACAGGATGTGGAGGTGACATGGAAGTATCGAATAAAAGTGAACTGAAGACTGGCCTCAAGGAGCGCCACATGACCATGATCGCGCTAGGCGGCGTGATCGGCGCGGGTCTGTTTGTCGGTAGCGGTGTCGTGGTCCAGCAGGCTGGTCCAGCGGCGGTTCTGTCGTTTCTGATTACGGGCGGCCTGATCGTGCTCGTTATGCGCATGCTCGGAGAAATGGCGTGCGCGATGCCGGCGGTAGGCTCGTTTTACGAGTACGCACGCCTCGCGTTTGCCGGCAAGCGCGGGCCGGGCAAACTGGCCGGCTTTCTGACCGGGTGGATGTACTGGTATTTCTGGGTGATCGTCGTCGCCGTCGAGGCGGTGGCCGGCGCGAAACTGGTGCAATTCTGGCTGCCGGATACGCCGGCGTGGGCGATCAGTCTCGTGTTGCTGGTCGTGTTGACCGCGACCAACCTGATCTCGGTGGGCAGCTACGGGGAGTTCGAGTTCTGGTTCGCGTCCATCAAGGTGGCGGCGATCGTCGTGTTTCTGTTTCTTGGCGGCCTCTATGTACTGGGCCTGTGGCCCGCGTCGATGCATACCACCGCCGTGATGCCGACGCTGCTTTCGCACGGCGGGCTGATGCCGAAGGGGATCGGACCGGTGCTGAGCGGTGCTGTCGCGGCGACGGGTTTTTACTTCGGTGCCGAGATCGTCACCATTGCCGCCGCCGAAGCGCATGAGCCGGTCAAGGCCGTTGCCAAGGCCACCAATTCGGTGATTACCCGCGTGCTGATTTTCTATGTCGGCTCGATCATGCTCGTGGTTGCGCTGGTGCCCTGGAATTCACCGGGTATGGCCACGCCGTATGTGAGCGCGCTCAGTGCAATGGGCATCCCGGCCGCCGCTAACGTCATGAACGCGATCGTGTTGACCGCAGTGCTGTCCGCGCTCAATTCCGGTCTGTACGCAGCATCGCGGATGATCTTTGCGCTGACCCGCCACGGCGACGCGCCGGCCGGGCTGGCCAAGGTCAATCGCCGCGGCGTGCCCGTTCGCGCGATTCTGGTCGGTACCTTGTTCGGCTATGTGTCGGTCGTCATGTCTTACGTATCGCCCGACACGGTGTTCGCCTTCCTGGTCAATTCATACGGAACGGTGGCCATTTTCGTCTATGTGCTGATCGCCGTGTCGCAACTCAAGCTGCGCGCTCGCCTTGAGCGCGAGGCGCCGGAGAAGTTGCGCGTGAGGATGTGGTGCTATCCGTATCTGACCTGCTTCGCGATTGTCGGCATGGTCGGCATTCTGGTGGCAATGGCGTTCATACCGGATCAGCGCACGCCGCTGTGGCTCGGCGTGGTGAGTCTTGGCGTGCTGCTCGTGGCGTATGCGTGGCGGGCCCGCAAACGCGGCGCGGCTTCAACCGAACCGGAATATGTGGACTATCAGCCTCGTACCCATTGAGGCCTGTCTAACGCGTGCTGTTTGATGTGCAGCGGTGGGTCGTTCGTTCGAGATCGCCGCTGCACCCTGCCAATGCCAGGCTGGCGGCGCGTTCTCGCTACTTCGACTCGGCTACCGCCGCCGTTGTTGCAGGCTGAAGCAGCGGTCCGATGCGCAAGGCGATCTCCTTGAGCTTCGGCACCGATTTCAACAGGTCCTCCAGACTCGCACGCGCCGTGGGTGCATGAACGGCCAACGCCGCGAGCACATGGCCATCCTCGACATTGCGCACCGGCACCGCGACCGCCACCATCCCGCGCACGAACTCCTCGTTGTCGACACCGATGCCGCGTATGGCGAGGCGGTCGAGTTCCGCTTCCAGCAGATCGACATCGCTCAGGGTGCGGTATGTCATCGATTTGAGCGGCAAGCGCCGGATGACGAGTCCGCGCTCGGTAGGCGTCATCTGCGAAAGAAACAGCTTGCCGCTGGCGGTGCAATGCATCGGGACGCGCGTGCCCGGTTGCAGATGCAAACGCAAGGGTTCGCTCGTCTCGACACGCTCGACGTACAGCACGGTATCGCCGTCGAGGACGGTGAGATTGCAGGTCTCGCCGAGTGCCTCCACGAGCGTGCGCAGCAGCGAGCGGCACGCCCGCGTAAACGTGCTGTTTGCGAGCGTGGTCAGGGCGAGTTGGGCAGCACGTGGCCCGAGCGCAATGGCGCGATCGGCTCCGCGCGAGTCCGGCATATGTGTGACGTAACCGCGTGCTTCAAGCGATTCGATCAGACGCATCAAGGTCGCCTTCGGAATCTGCAGACGTGAGGACAACTGGGAAAGTGACGACGGTTGTCCGGCGGACGCAAGTTGTTCCAGCACGCTGAGCGCGCGCAGGACGCGGGTGTCGTCGGCGGGCTCGCGAGCGGGTGAGGGGAGCTGCGTGGTGTCTCTCATTGTCCTTCCCGAGGCCGATGAAGGTGATGGCAGTCCGAACGGATCAGTGACAACCCGGATGAACGCGCACGGACAGATCGAATAGTGAAACGAAAAAGTCGGTTTTCGTACCGCTTTGTCCAATCGTAACCGGATTTGCTTGAAGTCGAAACTCTCATCCAATAAATTGGGACGAAATGATCCGGTTTTAAAAGAACTGAAATCGGCACGGAGACATCAATGGTTCGGAGTTTCGACTACGTGGTCGTCGGCGCGGGATCGGCCGGTTGTGTGCTGGCCAACCGCCTCTCTGAAAATGGCCGCTACTCGGTATGCCTGCTTGAAGCCGGTCCGCCCGACCGCTTTCTGTGGATCCATATCCCGATCGGTTATGGCAAGACCATGTTTCATCCGGTCTACAACTGGGGCTTCTACACCGACCCCGATCCAAACATGCACGATCGCAAGCTCTACTGGCCGCGCGGGCGCACGTTGGGCGGCTGCAGTTCCATCAACGGGCTGATCTACATTCGCGGTCAGAAAGAGGATTACGACCACTGGGCGGCACTCGGCAATCGTGGCTGGAGCTGGAAGGAGTGCCTGCCTTACTTCCGGCTGCTCGAACACAACGAACTCGGCGAGTCGCCGACACGTGGCGTCGACGGCCCGTTGTGGGCCTCCACGATCAAGCAGCGCCACGAACTCGTGGATGCGTTTATCGCTGCGTCGAATCGCCTGGGCGTCCCCACGGTCGACGACTTCAATCAGGGCGATCAGGAAGGGGTCGGATACTACCAGTTGACCACGCGGCATGGCTGGCGGTGTTCGACGGCCGTCGCTTACCTGAAACCCGCGCGCCGGCGTCCGAATCTGCAGATCGAGACCGACGCGCTGGCGTCGAAGATTCTCTTTGAAGGCACGCGTGCTACGGGTATTCGCTATGTGCAGCACGGCGAGGTGCACGAGGTGCGCGCGCACCGCGAGGTCGTGCTGACGGCTGGCGCGCTGCAGTCGCCGCAATTGCTGCAGGTGTCGGGCGTCGGGCCGGCGAAACTGCTCAATGAATTCGGTATTCCGGTGGTCGCCAATCGGGCTGGTGTCGGCGAAAACCTGCAGGACCATTTGCAAGTACGCCTGACTTATGAAGTGACGCGGCCGATCACGACGAATGACTTGCTGCACTCATGGACGGGCCGCGCGAAGATGGGGCTGCAATGGGCGCTGTTTCGCGAAGGGCCGTTGTCCGTCGGCATCAATCAGGGCGGCATGTTCTGCCGCGCCTTGCCGGACGAAGCCAAAACCCCTGACATCCAGTTCCACTTCTCCACGCTCTCAGCCGACACCGCAGGCGGCGATGTCCACGCGTTTCCAGGCTGTACCTATTCGATCTGCCAGTTGCGCCCGGAGTCGCGCGGCAGCGTGCGGATCCGCTCGGGCGACATGCATGACGCGCCGTCGATCCAGCCGAATTATCTGGCGACCGATCTTGACCGCCGCACGACGGTCGCGGGTGTGCGCTTCGCGCGCCGCGTGGCCGCCACGGAGCCCATGGCCTCCCTGATGAAACGTGAAGTGCGTCCTGGCCGGGAGGCGCAAAGCGACGATGAACTACTGCACTTTTGCCGCGAATACGGCCAGACGATTTTTCATCCGTCCGGCACCGCGAAGATGGGCGTCGCGAGCGATCCGGGTGCGGTGGTCGACGAACGATTGCGCGTGTATGGCACGCAAGGATTGCGGGTGGTCGATTGTTCGATCATGCCGACGCTGGTCTCC
The DNA here is from genome assembly GCF_046027825.1 of Paraburkholderia sediminicola. Taxonomy (GTDB): domain Bacteria; phylum Pseudomonadota; class Gammaproteobacteria; order Burkholderiales; family Burkholderiaceae; genus Paraburkholderia; species Paraburkholderia sediminicola_D. The sequence continues at coordinate 51,679 of NZ_JAQQDU010000017.1, read as the reverse complement.
GGCAATACCAACGTCCCGATTGTGATGGTCGCTGAGAAGGCGTCGACCATGATCCTCGAGGATGCTCGCGCCGGCGATTGGCCGGCCGGGCAGGTGCAATCGCAGAGCATGGAAGCGCATCACTGACGCAAAGGCGGAAGCAGAAGCGAACAAAGAAGCGAATGTAGAAGCCGACGCAGACGCGAAGGCAGAAGCACCGAAGGGCAGAAGCACCGAAGCGAAGTCGCCGCAGGAAGTAAATCGATCGCTACCTGACTCGCTGCACTCGAAGTCGATAACAGCAGCGTGCAGGCGGCGAAATTCGTGCCCCCAGGAGGAGACAGACAGGGGCTCAAAAGTGCTGCGTTGCCGGGACGGCGCGCGGCCATCCATTGGAGGAGGCGCTATGGCAATCGATAAGCGGGTGATCCGCCGCGTTGCGTTCGCGAGCGTGATTGGAGCGACGGTCGAATGGTATGACTTTTTTCTGTACGGCGTTGTGGCCGGCATTGTGTTCAACAAGCTCTACTTTCCCGCCCACGATCCGCTCGTCTCGACGATGCTGGCCTACGGCACATTCGCCGTCGGCTTCATCACGCGGCCGCTCGGCGGCGTGATCTTCGGCCACTTCGGCGACAAGGTCGGACGCAAGTCCGCGCTGATTTGCACGCTCGTCATCATGGGGATTTCGACGGCGGGGGTCGCCTTCGTGCCGACCTTCAATCAGATCGGTATCTGGGCGCCCATTCTGCTGCTCTTCTTGCGCGTGTTGCAGGGCATCGGACTCGGCGGTGAATGGGGCGGCGCGGTGCTGATGGCCTATGAATATGCTCCGCCGAACCGGCGCGGTTTGTACGCAAGCTTGCCGCAGATCGGCTTGGCGATTGGCTTGTGCCTCGCGTCGGGCATTGTCGCGGGCATTTCCCGGCTGCTGCCGGAAGCGGCGTTTCTCTCGTGGGGCTGGCGGGTCGCGTTTGGCGCTTCGTTGCTGCTCGTGGTACTCGGCCTCTACATCCGCCTCAAGGTGATGGAGACGCCCGAGTTTCTCGCGCTCAAGCGCAACCGCCGCGACGTGAAAATCCCTTTCTTCGACATGATCACGCGCTATCGCGGTTCGGTGTTGCTCGGCATGGGTGCGCGCTGGATCGACGGGGTGTTTTTCAACATCTTCGCGGTGTTCATGATCGGCTACCTCACGCAACGTCTTTCGATGAGCAGGACGGAAGCACTCACCGGGGTGATGATCGCGGCGATGGTGATGTGCTTCTTTATCCCTATCTTCGGCAGGATGTCGGACCTGATGGGACGCGCGCGCGTGTATCGCTGGGGCTCGCTGATCTGCGGTGTTTCGGTGTTGCCGGCGTTCTGGCTGATGGAGACGCAGGCCGGCAACACGTTGGCCGTCTGGCTCGGCGTGGTGATTCCGTTCGGCATCTTCTATGCGATGGTTTATGGACCGGAAGCCGCGCTCTTTGCCGAACTGTTCGATCCAGAGGTGCGCTATACCGGCATCTCGTTCGTGTATCAGTTCTCGGGCATCTTCGCGAGCGGCCTCACGCCGATCATCGCGACGGCGCCGCTGCGCCTGAACGGTGGCAAGCCCTGGTATGTGTGCGTGTATGTGATTTTGTCGGCGCTGCTTTCGGCATGGGCCGCGCGCGCGGTGGAACGGCGTGCGAAACCGTTCGACGAGATGGCAACGGCGCGTTGACGGTACGGCTCGCCGGGTCGATGCGGACGAAGCGCTGCTCAAGGCGTCAGATTCTGTTTATAATAAAAACGGAACAAATCGTACCGAAAAATGAAGAATCGTCCGGCGCCGCCGAACGAACATCCCCGCAGTGGGGAGGAGAATGAAGTGACTGATATCGTGACTGGAAAACCCGACAGAATGGTCGCGGTACGTACCGTTTTCGGCATCGATTCAAGCTTGATGGTGCCCGCTTTCAGCGAGCGTGACGACCATGTGCCGGAGATCGACGAGGTCTATCGCTTCAATCCGGAAGTGACGCTGGCGATTCTGGCTGGTTTCAGCCGCGACCGCCGGGTGATGGTGCAGGGCTTGCACGGTACCGGCAAATCGACGCATATCGAGCAGGTCGCAGCGCGCCTCAACTGGCCGTGCGTGCGCGTGAATCTCGACGGCCATATCAGCCGCCTCGATCTGGTCGGCAAAGACGCGATCGTGGTGCGTGACGACCTGCAGGTCACCGAGTTTCAGGAGGGGATCGTGCCATGGGCATTGCAGCGCCCGGTTGCCCTGATCTTCGACGAATACGATGCGGGGCGTCCGGATGTGATGTTCGTGATCCAGCGCATTCTCGAACGCGACGGCAAGTTCACCTTGCTCGACCAGAATCGCGTGATTCATCCGCATCCGTACTTCCGCATGTTCGCCACTACCAACACGGTGGGGCTGGGCAATCTGAACGGTTTGTATCACGGCACGCAGGTGCTGAATCACGCGCAGATGGACCGCTGGAACGTGGTGGCGACGCTCAACTATCTGCCGCGCGCGGAAGAGGCCGGCATCGTGCTGGCGCGCGTACCGGAGCTCGCTGACGAGGCGGGACGCGCGCTGATCGAATCGATGGTGAGTGTGGCGGAACTCACGCGCAAAGGCTTTGCCGGTGGCGACCTGTCGACGCTGATGTCGCCGCGCACGGTGATCAACTGGGCGGAGAACTGCCAGATTTTCCGCGATCCGGCGATGGCGTTTCGTCTGACCTTCCTGAACAAGTGCGATGAGGCCGAGCGCTCGATCGTGGCCGAGTATTTCCAACGCTGCTTCGGCACTGAACTTGAGGCTGGTGCCGGTGCTGACGCCGACGCCGACGCTGAAGACCACGCAGCGGGCACCTGCTGATGGCGTCGGAATTGCGGCAAGCGACCCTCCGTGCAGAGCAGCGTGAGGCCCTGTGCGCGGCGACCGTGCGTGCCCTCACCGGCGACGCCGCGTTGCATTACCGTGAGGGCCGTTTGTGCCGCGACTTGCGGCCGTTGCCGTTACACGCGCCGCATCTGCGCACCGACCCGCAGCAAGACGATTTCACCTCTTTGCGCGGCGCCGCCGATGGTGCGGCCTTGCGACTCATGCATTCCGACGCGGCATTGCACAGCCGGTTATGCCCGACCGATCGCGTCGAACGCCTGGTGTTCGAACTGCTCGAGCAACTGCGGTGCGAAACGCAGACCCCGCCTGGCATGGCGGGCCTGGTGCAGAATCTGCGCGATCGTTTCGAGGCCTGGTCGAAGGCTTTCTACCGCTCCGGGCTTGCCGAGGACCATCTCGGCATTCTTCTGTACACGGTGGCGCAGATTGCGTGGTCGCGCCTGACTGGCTGGCCGGTGCTCGAACAGACTGAAGGCCTGATCGAAGCCACGCGTGCGGCCATCGTGCCAGTGCTGGGCATGTCGTTGGCGGGCTTGCGCCGGCATCGGCAAGAGCAGGGCGCATTCGCTGTCCATGCGCTCGAGCTGGCGAGGCTAGTGGGCGACATGATCCGCACCGCCCGCGCCGAGGCGCTGGACGATGCCGAGGATGACCCCCAGGAGAACGACGACAAAGCCCCGCGTACAGCGTTTTCGCTCTGGTTCGACGTCGAGGACGACGAGTACAAGGACATGGCCGTCGCGCTGACTGGCAAAAGCCGCGTGCTCGAAGCGTCGGAGCAGGGCTATCGCGCGTTTACCACGCGCTATGACCGCGAGATCGCGCCTGGCACGCTGGTCCGCAAAGCCTTGCTTAGCGAGTTTCGCGAACGGCTCGACGAACGCGTCGCTGCCCAGGGCATCAACGTGGCGCGGCTTGCGCACGCGCTGAAGGCGGCGCTGGCGATCTCGCAACGAGATGGCTGGTCGTTCGGTGAAGAACACGGCCGCATCGACGGACGGCGCCTCGCGCAACTGGTCAGTTCTCCCGCTGAACGGCGCCTGTTCCGGCTCGAGCGGAACACGCTCATGGCGGACTGCGTGGTCGGCTTCCTGATCGATTGCTCGGGCTCGATGAAAGCGCATATCGAGCCGGTGGCGACCATGGTGGACATCCTCACGCGCGCGCTCGACCAGGCGGGCGTGACCACCGAGGTACTGGGCTTCACCACCGGCGCCTGGAACGGCGGCCGTGCGCGGCTCGACTGGCTGGCGCACGGCCGGCCGCCGCATCCGGGCCGGCTCAATGAACTGTCTCATCTGGTGTTCAAGGACGCCGACCGGAGCTGGCGGCGCGCTCGCGCCGATATTGCCGCCCTCTTCAAGGCGGACCTGTTTCGCGAGGGCGTGGATGGCGAAGCGGTCGACTGGGCCTGCGGGCGTCTCGTCGCCCGTCCGGAGGCGCGCCGGATCCTGATCGTGATCTCGGATGGCAGCCCAATGGATAGCGCGACGGGCCAGGCCAACGATGGGTTCTATCTCGACAACCATCTCAAGGCCGTCGTGGCGCGCCATGAAGCCTCGCGCGACGTGGAGGTGCTGGGTTTGGGCGTCGGGCTGGACCTCAGCCCGTATTACCGCCGTTGTCTGGCGGTGGACCTATCCGTGCCGCCCGACATGAAGCTATTTGCGGAGATTGTTGGTTGGATCGGCGCACGCGCTGGAAGGCGCGGCAGCAGGTAGGCGATCCTGCGGCTTTAGAGGCACAACTGCCGCAGCGAACATGGGATAAGCGACCAACCGATCACCACCAGCACCCCGAACGCGGCGCGCCGCGTGGCCACCGCCGAGCGCGGCGGCGGGTCATGACGCAAGCGGGGTAGTCTGTGCATCCAGCGACGCCTCCGCGGTTTGCGCCTGTACAGCAGTCACCGCGATCACGAAGTAGATATCGTCCGCACTGCACCCACGCGAAAGATCGTTGGCCGGCTTCTTCAGGCCCTGCAACAGGGGGCCGATTGCCTTCGCATCGCCGATCCGCTCGGCCAGCTTGTAGCCGATATTGCCGGCCTCGAGGCTGGGGAAAATCAGCACGTTGGCGTGTCCGTGCACCTGCGAGTGCTCGATCTTGCGCATCGCGATCTCGGAGACGAGTGCTGCGTCCAGTTGCACGTCACCGTCGATCGCGAGATGCGGACGCTGGGCCCTCACCTGGCGCGTCGCTTCCACGACTTTGTCGACTGCCGCGTGGTGAGCACTACCGCTGGTCGAAAATGACAGCATGGCCACTCGCGGTTCTTCCATCAACAGGCTTTGCGCGCTGTCGGCCGCCGCCATCGCAATCTGGGCCAACTCACCGGCGTCCGGGTCCACCACCAGCCCGCAGTCGGAGAAAATCAGGCCGCCTTTGAGCGTGTGGAATGGCTCGCATAACATCATCAGAAAGAAGCTCGACACGAGCTTGAAGGACGGATGGATGCCGATGATCTGGATCGCCGTGCGGACCACGTCGGCGGTTGTGTGGACGGAGCCGGCCACCGAGCCGTCGGCGTGACCGAGCCGTACCATCAGGTTGGCGAAGCAGAGGGGCTTGAGGATCTCCTCTTTGGCTTCGTCCAGCGTCATGCCTTTCTTGCTGCGCAGTGCGAAGAGTTTTTCGCTAAAGGACTCGGCGAGCGGCGAAACGGCAGGGTCTACTAACTCCATGCCGGACAGTTCGATGTTCTGCTCGGCAGCCGCCGCGCGAATGCGCCCGCTCGGGCCTACCAGCACGATGCGGGCAATGCCTTCACGCGTGGCGCGTTGCGCGGCCTCCAGCATGCGGGGATCTTCCGCTTCGCACAGCACAATGCGTTTTGGCGAAGTGCGGGCGCGCTCGATGATGCGATTGATAGCTTTCATGGCACTCAGCGGCGGTCACAGTTGAAAAAGAGGGGAGCAGCAAACGAAGGCGGCGGGAGGCGAAGCAAGCAGCCAACGAATGCGGCGCGAAAACTAAAGATCCGAAAACTAAAGATCCGAAAACAATGCGACGAGAAACAAAGAGACCGAAAACAAAGAGAGCGAAAACAAAGAGACCGAAAACAAAGAGAGCGAAAACAAAGAGACCGAAAACAAAGAGACCGAAAACAAAGAGACCGAAAACAAAGAGACCGAAAACAAAGAAGCCAAAAACAAAAAGACCAAAACAAAGAAACCGGAAACGGCAGGGGAAGCCCCGTTTCCGGCCCGCCGGGCAGCGGGAATTCATCTCCCGGCGCCCGGACCGTCAGACAACGGACGGATCAAACATAGTCCTTGTACTTGTCCAGCAGGCGCACCGGCTTGGCCAGCGCATCGCGGCGGAACGGATCGCCGAGTTCGCGGGTGCACATGATCTCGATGATGGTGGTCTTGCCGTGGTTCATCTGTGCATCGATTGCACGCTTCAACGCCGGGCCGACATCCTCGAGCCGGTCCACCGTGACACCCTCGGCGCCCATCGCGCGAGCGATGCCGGCGAAGCTCTGATTGTCGAGTTCACCCGCGACGAAACGGCGGTTGTAGAAGTCGACCTGGTTTTTCTTCTCGGCGCCCCATTGCCGGTTGTGGAAGACCACCGCGGTGACCGGAATGTTGTGACGCACGCAGGTCATGGTTTCCATCAGGCTCATGCCCCATGCGCCGTCACCCGCATAGGAGACCGCAGGGCGATGCGGTGCCGCCACCTTGGCGCCGATGATGGTGGGGAACGCGTAGCCGCAGTTGCCCCAGCTCATCGCGGCGAAGAAGCTGCGCGGCTTTTTGAATCGCAGGTAGCTGTTGGCCACGGAGTTGATGTTGCCGATGTCGGTGGAGACCATCACGTCGTCCGGCATGGCCTTTTCGAGCTCGCGCAAGACCTGGCGCGGGTGCAGATAGGTGCCGCCGCCGGGCGTGCGCTCGCCTTTCTGCTCTTCGATCATGTCCAGGCTGTAGGGGTCGCGCTCATGCGTCCAGCCATCCAGCTCCTTCTCCCATGCCGCCTTCTCGGCGGCGATTTCACCGGCGCGTTCTTCACGCGAGGCGTCGCAGGCGAGGGTGCGGCCTTCGAGGCGCTGCGTGAGTGCAACCGCGGCGGCCTTGGCGTCGCCGCAGATGCCCACGGAGATCTTCTTCACCAGGCCGAGCATCTTGTGGTCGGCGTCGATCTGGATGATTTTTGCGTTCTGCGGCCAGTAGTCCATGCCGTGCTGGGGCAGCGTGCCGAACGGTCCCAGACGCGAACCGAGCGCGATTACGACGTCGGCGCGCGAGATCAGCTTCATCGCTGCCTTGGAGCCCTGATAGCCGAGCGGGCCGCACCACAGCGGGTGATCGGCGGGGAAGGAGTCGTTGTGCAGGTAGCTGTTGACGACCGGCGCGCCCAGACGCTCGGCAAGCGCCTTGCATTCCTCGATCGCATCGGCCATGACCACGCCGCCGCCCGAGATGATGACGGGGAATTTGGCCTGGGCGAGCAGTTCGGCTGCTTCGTTCAGGCGTTGATCGCCGCCGGGGCCGCGGTCGAGGCGCTGCGGCTGCGGAATCTCGGCCTTGATCTGGCCGTAGAAGTAGTCGCGCGGAATGTTGAGCTGGGTCGGGCCCATCTCGGCCAGCGCGCGGTCGAAGCAGCGGCCGGTGAATTCAGCCATGCGCGCGGGATGGGTAACGTGCCCCTGATACTTGGTGAACTCCTGGAACATGGGGAGTTGCTTCGCTTCCTGGAAGCCGCCCAGACCGATGCCCATGGTGCCCGCCTCGGGCGTGATCATGACCACGGGGCTGTGCGCCCAATAGGCCGCGGCGATGGCGGTCACGCAATTGCTGATGCCCGGGCCGTTCTGGCCGATCACCACGCCGTGGCGGCCCGACACGCGGGCATAGCCATCGGCCATGTGGCCGGCGCCCTGTTCGTGCACCACGGGGATGAGGCGGATGCCGGCGGGCGCGAAGATGTCCATGGCGTCCATGAAGGCCGAACCCATGATGCCGAACATGTCGGTCACGCCGTTCGCGGCCAGGGTTTCGACAAACGCTTCTGACGGGGTCATGGCCTGCGGGCCGCTGATGGGGGTGTGATCGCTCATGGGGTTGTCTCCGCTGTTTAATGAAACCGGAACAATTTGTTCCGAAAAGTGGTTATCTAAAATGTAGAGCATGCACCTGTGATGGTCAATAGGTGATGCGATGAAAACGGTACAATTTGTCTCGAAAATTAATGAATGCGATGCTGCGTGGGATGCATGGGTGTGCGGCTCAATCCCAAGGCAGCGAATAGGTCTTCACGTTGGTGAAGCTTTTCATCGCCTCCTGGACACCTTCCTTGTAGCCAAGCCCCGAATCCTTGATGCCGCCGAACGGCGTCAACTCGAGCCGGTAGCCGGGCACTTCGCGTACGTTCACACTGCCCACCTCCAGTTCGGCGATAAAGCGCGTGATGTAGTCGAGGCGATTCGTGCAGACCGAAGACGAGAGCCCGTAGTCAGTCGAATTGGAAATCCGGATCGCGTCGTCGATATCGCGAAAGCGGATCACCGGTGAGACAGGGCCGAAGGTTTCGTACTTGACGAGCGGCATGTCCGGGCTCACGTGATCGAGAACCGTCGGCGAATACAGCGCGCCTGCGCGGTGATTGCCAAGCAGCAAGGTTGCGCCGCGGCTGATCGCATCGTTCACCTGGGCTTCGAAGAATTTCGCTGCTGCTTCGTCGATGACGGTGCCCATGTCGGTCTCCGGATCGGCGGGGTCACCGTAACGGATGGCCCGGGTCTTCTCCACGAGCAGGCCCACGAAACGGTCGGCCACCGCCTCATGCACCAGAATTCGCTTGATCGCGGTACAACGCTGCCCGGAGTTCTTGTAGGAGCCGGAGACCGCGAGCGTGCTGGCTTCGTCCAGATCGGCGTCTTCCATCACGATGATCGGATCGTTGCCACCGAGTTCGAGCACCGCGCGTCGATAGCCTATCTTGCTGGCGATATATTTGCCGATCTGCACGCCGCCCGTGAAAGTGATCAGATCGACGTGTTCGTTCGTGATCAGTTCGTCGGCGATCTCTTTCGGGTCGCCGGTGATGACCTGCAGCATTTCCTGGGGCAGGCCGGCTGCGTACAGGATGTCCGCGAGCAGGTACGTGGACAGCGGCACCTTTTCAGAGGGTTTGACGACGATACGGTTGTTGGTCGCGATGGAGGGCACGATTTTGTGCGCAACCTGATTCATCGGATGGTTGAACGGGGTGATCGCGGAGATGACACCGAGCAATGGATCGCGCTGGGTGTAGACGCGGCGCTTCTTGCCGTGTGGCGTGAGATCGCAGGAAAACACCTGGCCGTCGTCCTTCAGCGCTTCATTGGCGCCGAACGTCATGACGTCGGCGACGCGGCCTGCTTCGTAGAGCGAGTCTTTCTTGCACAGGCCGGACTCGGCGGTGATCAGATCGGCGATTTCTTCGGTACGCTGACGGACCATGTCGGCCGCACGCAGCAGGATCTGTGAGCGCTCGTAGCGCGTCAGCCGCGCACGATACTGGTGTGCCCAGGCAAAGGCGTGTTGCACGTCGGCAAGCGTCGCTTTGGGCACCGTGCCGACCAGGTCGCCGGTATAGGGATTGAAGACTTCAATGATCTCCGCGCGCCGGATTTTTTCTCCACCGATGCGTAGCGCTTCATGACGCACCTGCGGCAACGGCCAGACTTTCGCGATTGAATTCATACTGCCTTCCAGCGATAACAGACAGCTGAAGTATTGGGGAGGGGACCGCTAGCCGCGTAGTACCAGCCGCCGCCAATCGCTGAGTCCAAGCTGGTGTGGCGCGCTGCACTGCGCTGCCGCTAATCCCCTCGTCGCGGTTTGCGCCTCGAACCCGATTAGTGCGGGGACGCCCCGCGCAATGGGAAAACGCGGCCGCTGTCGGGCCGCGCTCCATTAGTCGTGCTAGCCGCTAGCCAGTCAAACCCGGCCTTTCCACGGTACCAGCACGCGCTCGAGGTGGCGCATCAACAAGTCAAAGCACAAAGCAAAGAAGCCGATGACGACAATGCCCATGATCACCACGTCGCTGGCGAGGAACTCCGCAGCGTTGAGCACCATGAAGCCGAGGCCACTCGTCGACGCCACCATTTCGGCTGCGACCAGTGTCGTCCAGCCGACGCCAATGCCGATGCGCATCCCCGTGAAAATCTCCGGCAGCGCGGATTTCAGGATCACATACAACACCACCTGGGTACGCGAGGCGCCCATCGAATAGGCTGCATGAATCTGCTCGATCGACACGGAACGCACGCCGGATCGCGCGGCGATCGCGAGCGGCGCGAAGATGGCGAGGTAGATGAGAAAGACTTTGGAGAATTCACCAATGCCGAACCAGATGATGATGAGCGGCAAATAGGCGAGCGGCGGAAGCGGACGATAGAACTCGATGGGCGGATCGAAGATGCCCCTTGCAAAACGCGAGACGCCCATCATCACGCCGATTGGAATGGCGGTCACGCAGGCAAGCGCGAAAGCGCCGAACACGCGCAGCAAGCTGATACCGGTGTGTTGAATGAGCGTTGAACCGGCGAAACCCTCCGTGGCGACAAACACGAACTTTGCATACACCGCTTGTGGCGACGGCAGAAAGAGCGGCTTGATCCAGTGAAGGTTAGTCGCGACAAACCACAGTCCGATGAATGCGGCGACCGTCACGAGGCTCGCGACGACGCTGCTGCCCTGGCCGGGTACGCCGAATGTGTCGCCTGGCTTGGCGGGTTTCTTGGCGAGCAGCCGTGGAGGTCGGCCGGGTGTGCGCGGTGGCTCGATCGGCGTGTCGGAGCCCAGCGGGGCGTGCTGGCCGTGCGCAAGGGCATGAGCCCGTTTAGAACTAAACATGTGTCACCTCGGCTTCGGCGCTATGCATTTTCTCGTCGCCGTAAATGATGCTGAGTACGCGCTCGCGCATCTCGATGAAATCGGGGCTCGACTTGATGGCGCGTGCATCGCGCGTTTCCAGAAAGCGTCGATTGAAATCCAGCTCATAGGTGTGCGTGATGCGCCCGGGACGCGGCGACATCACGACCAGGTGGCTGGCCAGAAAGAGCGCTTCCTCGACGCTGTGCGTGATGAAGAAGAACATCTTGCTGGTCTTCGTCCAGACATCGAGCAGCAGCTCCTGAATGGTTTCGCGGGTCAGCGCATCGAGCGCGGCCATCGGCTCGTCCATCAGCAGCATGGCGGGGTCGCAGGTCAGCGCGCGGGCGATGCCGACACGCTGCTGCATCCCGCCGGAGAGCTGATAGATCATGTGCTTGTGAAAGTCCTGCAAGCCGACCAGCGCGAGATTGCGCGCGGCGATCTCGCGCCGCTGCGTTTTCGGCACGCCCTGAAGCTTCAGGCCGAACTCGGCGTTGTCGATCACGTTGAGCCAGGGCAACAGGGCATGCTTCTGGAACACGACGCCACGGTCGGCGCCCGGTCCGGCGATCGGCGAACCGCCGAGCAGTAACTCGCCGCTGGTCGGCGCGATGAAACCCGCCATGAGCGAGAGCAGGGTGGTTTTGCCACAACCCGATGCGCCGAGCGCGACGACGAAGTCGCCCGAGTTGATCGTCAGATTGATGTCGTCGAGCGCATGCACCGTCTGGCCGGGCTTGCGGCCCGGAAAGACCACGCTCACATTCTTGACTCTCATGCTTTCCATGTTGCCTCCTGAATCGACAGAACCGGCCTACATCATTTGAGTTTCATTGCCGCTTCGGCATAAACCGGCGTCACGAACTTCGAGTAATCGGGCAACACCGCGCTGATCTGTTTCTGATCCTTCAGGAAATTGGCGGTGTCCTTCAGCGCGAATGTCGCGCGGCCGGCGCTGCCGCCGCCCAGCCATTGCGAGGAGACCTGCTCCTGGAGCGTCGGGAAGGCATAGAGCGAGAGCGACTCCGGCACGTCGGCCGGCGAGCCGCCGATCATCTTGGCGATGGCTGCGGCCTGCGGCGAGGTGGCATTCCATTGCGCGGCGTTCTTGCGATACTGATCGTCCGCATTGGCGATGGCTCTCACGAGTTTTGCCATGAAGTCCTTATGCGCCTCGCCCCATTGGCGATCGACTGCGATTCCGTCGAAGGTCGGTTTGCCGAGTTTCGACAGGTCGCCGGACGTAATCAGGACCTTGCCGCTCTTCTTCAACTCCGCAAGCGCCGGGTCCCAGACATAGGCAGCGTCGATATCGCCGCGCTCCCACGCCGCAACCAACTGGTTCGGCTGCATGTTGAGGATCTTCACCTCGGACGGATTGATGCCCCAATGCTGCAGCGCGAACATGGTGTGATAGTGCGTCGTCGACACGAACGGCACGCCGATCGTCTTGCCCTTCAGATCAGACGGTTTGGTGATGCCGGAGCCGTTGCGTACGACCATCGCTTCGGCCTGGTTGATGTTGTCCAGAATCCAGAAGAGCTGCAGGTCGAGCCCCTGACTGACCGCGGCGGCGAGCGGGCTCGAGCCGATCACGCCGACCTTCACGTCCCCTGACGCCATCGCGGTCGCGACTTTCGCGCCGGATTCGAACTGCCGCCAGTTGATCTTGTAGCCCGTTTCTTTCTCGATCGAGCCGCTCGCGATCGCCACGACCCATGGGTCGACGATCTGCTGATAGGCTATGGTGACCTCCTTGTCCTGCGCGTAACTGCTGGGCGCCGCCACGCAGGCGAGCGCAGCGAGCGCCGCCACCGTCATACGGCGCGTCAGATGACCGAACCAGCGGGACAGCTTTTGGGGGGTATCGCTTCTCATCGTAGGTCTCCAGAATGGCCGTGTAGGTACGCGAATACACGTGAATCCAACCCGTGCCGACGGGGGCATGTCCCAATCGCCGGCATAGGGGTGATGCGAGTATCGTCAGTAAAAAATGTTGCAGGTTAGGGCCAGACGTGGCTGATCGTTGAGTCCACACCGCTGCACCAGAATGAGCCGTTGCGCCGGTCTCGGCCGCAGCCGCCCGGCGGGGCTGGCAGGCGTTTTTTTGCGCGTCCACAATGCCGGTGTCCGCCTTCGTGCGGATGGGCTCCGCCTACAAAAATCAGGAGAAAGCATGGCAAGTCGCACCTCGATGGCGCTATGGAGTCAGCGATTCCAGCGTTCACCCGAGTCGAATATGAGTCTCCAGGGCCAGATTCGTCAGATGCTGGTGGCTGCGATCCTGGACGGCCAACTGTTGCCGGATCATGCGCTGCCGTCCAGCCGCGAGCTGGCCGATCAATTAAGTGTAGCTCGCAATACGGTCGTGCTCGCCTACCAGCAACTGGTGGAAGAGGGTTATCTGATTTCACGCGAGCGCAGCGGCCATTTCGTCAATCCGGCCATTCTCGAAGGGCGGCACGCATTTGCGCCGCTGCAGACGGTGCCGGCGCAAGCGGCCAATGAGGCGCTCGCGCGGCCGGATTGGGAACAGCGCCTCAGGAGGCGGCCGTCCTCGCAGCGCAACATCGTCAAGCCGGGCAACTGGCTGAGCTACGAATATCCCTTCATTTACGGGCAGTTCGACCAGTCGCTGTTTCCGACCAACGACTGGCGCGAATGCTGCATGAAAGCGCTGTCGGTCATGGAGATCCGCAACTGGGCACCGGACCTGATCGAGCGCGACGACGATACGCTGATCCAGCAGATCCGCACGCGTGTGCTGCCGCGGCGCGGCGTGTTTGCCATGCCCGACGAAATCGTCGTGACGATCGGCTGCCAGCAGGCGCTCTATCTGATCGCGGATCTGCTCGCGAGCGAGCGGACCACGATCGGCTTCGAAAACCCCGGCTATCCGGATGCCCGCAATATCTTCGAGAACCGCAATGCGCGGCTGCAGCCGCTGCCGGTCGATGGCGGCGGCGTGCGCCCTGTTGAGGACGCCGATCTGCTTGCGCAATGCGATTACGTCTATGTGACGCCGAGCCACCAGTGCCCGACCACGGCCACCATGCCTATCGAGCGCCGTCATGCGCTGCTGGAACAGGCGCAGGAGCATGACTTCGTGCTGATCGAAGACGACTACGAGAGCGAAAACAATTTCTCAGGCATGCCGCACCCGGCCTTGAAAAGCCTTGATACGGCGGATCGGGTGATCTATATCGGCAGCCTGTCGAAGACGTTTGCGCCTGGGCTGCGGCTCGGTTATATCGTCGGGCCGCGTGAACTGGTGCGTGAGCTGCGTGCGCTGCGGCGCCTGATGGTGCGCCACCCTGCAGCCTATATTCAGCGCGCGTTCGCCACGTTTCTGGCGCTCGGGCACCACGATGCACTGCTGAGGCGGCTCGCTCACGCCTATCGGGAGCGCGCCCAGGCGCTGATGACGGCGCTCGATACGCACCTGCCGGAGGCGCGCTATGTGCCGGTCGGCGGCGGCGCGTCGTGCTGGGTCGAAGGGCCGCCATGGCTCGATGCGACACAGCTTGCCGCGGATGCGCAGGCACATGGCATTCTGATCGAGCTGGGGCGGGTTTTCTTCATGACAGGACTGGAGCAGAACCACTGTTTCAGGATGGGTTTTTCGGCCATCAAGCTGGAAAAGATCGATGCGGGCGTGCGTTTGCTCGCGGAGCTCGTGCGCGCGCAGCGGCCTGAGGAATAGGGGGCGGGCTAAGTGATGCCATAAGTGATGGCATGAGAGCGGTAGCCGAAACGACGGCATGAGCGGTGCCATAGGCGACGGCGCGAGCGCTGGCAGAGACGGTGCCACAAGCGACGGCATGGACTGACCTTACAAGCGACGGCCGAAGCGCGTTAGAACGTTTTGGCGAGCTGTTGAGCGGCTTCCTGCAGGCGCGGCACGAACTCGAGGGCGCGCGACAGCGGCGCACGCGAGACTGGCGCATGAACGGCGATCGCCGCGATGCAGGTATTGTTCTCATCCATCACCGGCGCGGCCACGCACGCGATACCGGCGACAAATTCCTCATTGTCGATGGCGATGCGCTTGTGTGCGGTGCGGTCGAGTTCTGCTTCGAGCAGTTCGGGATCGGTGATGGTATTCGGCGTGAAGCGTTCGAGCTTCAGCGTGCGGACGAGGGCGCTGCGTTGTTCGCGCGGCAACATAGCCAGCAGCAGCTTGCCGCTCGCGCTGCAATGCGCCGGTACGTGCGAGCCGGGCTTCAGATCGAGCCGCAACGGCCAGGGCGCTTCGAGCCTGTCGAGATACAACACCTCGGTTTCATGCAGCATCGTGAGATTGCAGGTCTCGCCGAGATCGGCAACCAGGTTCGACAGGATCGCATGCCGCAGCCGGCGGGCCCCCGAGTGCATCATGACGCCCAGACCGAGTTGCGCGAGACGCGGCCCGATCACATAGGCGTTTTTCTGGCCCGGCTCGCGGATCACGAGGCCACCGGCCTCGAGTGAAGCCAGCATACGGTGCAGCGAAGCCTTCGGCAGGTCGACGTCCTGAGCAATGTCGGCAAGCGACGCCGGACCTTCGGCGCGGACGAGGTGTTCCAGCAGAGCGAACGCGCGCAGGGTAGGAGTATCCGCTTTAGTCATGTCTGCCGTTCCGGAAAATGGATCGGCGTCATTGTACCGCGTGGCTTTACCGGTGGTGGTTTTCGCGGGGATGGAGTGATTTCAGCGCGCTATTTCAGCGTAGATCATCCCGTTTTTCGGAATGCGCCCACTACTGCCGGAATGTCTTGGCGGTTTCCTCCGCGGCGAGCCGCAGATCGGGCAGGAAGGCCAGCAGATCCTCGAGTACGACCCGCCCGACCGGTGCCTGGACGGCGATGGCCGCGCAGGCGCGATTACGATCCAGCATGACCGGCACCGCGACCGCGATGAGCCCCTGCAAATGTTCCTGATTGTTGATGGCGAGCTGGCGCCGCCGCGTAATGGTCAGCTCTTTGCGCAACTCGCCGCGATCCGTAATCGTCCGCTCGGAATAGGCGCGTAGCGGCAAGGTTTCGATGACCCGTTCGCGCCGGTCCTTAGGCAGAAAGCTGAGTAACAGCTTGCCGCTTGCCGAACAGTGCAGCGGAACATGCGAACCCGGTTGAAGGTGCATGCGCAGCGGCCACTCCGTTTCCACCCGGTCCACATAGACCACGTCGTTGCCGGCCAGCATCGTCAGATTGCAGGTCTCGCCGATTTTAGCCACCAGTTGCTCAAGCAGCACATGACGGGCAGCGGCCGGGCCTGCATGCATCAGCACATTGACCGCCAGCATGCGCACGCGCGGGGAACACTCGTATAGCCGGTCGCCGGCGCTGCGCGTGACCAGCCACGCATCCATCAACTGCACCAGAATCCGATGCACGGTCTGCTTGGGCAGTTCGAGAGCATGGACGAGATCCGTCATGGAAAGCGGGCCGCTTGCCTCAGCCAGGGTTTCAAGTACGCGAAATGCACGCACGGCTGCCGCATTCGATTGATTCGAAGTTGCCACGCTGTCTCCTCAGTGTCGTACTTATAACTTGGATTGTGCATCGGTCTGGTTAGTTTTCGGGACTATGGAAAGTCCCGAAATTTGCACTTTTCGATTCTCGCCACCCTGGCGCAAGGGATAGTTCAGAAAACGGGACTCCGAAGCATGCACGGTTCACTAGATTGGTACCAACACCCATCTTTTCCGTTCCGGAGTGAACCGTATGAACGTCAGGGCCACAGAAGCCGAAGCCACGCACGCCAGCGCGGATAGCGAAGTTGGACGCGTGGTTGCGTCACTGGTTGCGCGTGCGCGGGCCGCACAGCGCGTATTCGAGGTCGCGGGGCAAGACGTGCTCGATACCGCCGCCGACGCCGCAGCGTGGGCAATTATGGAACCCGGGCGCAACCGGCAGCTTGCCGAGCTGGCGGTGCGCGACACCGGTCTCGGCAACGCGGACGACAAGTTCCGCAAGAACTATCGCAAGACGCTCGGGCTGTTGCGCGATCTGCACGGGCAGAAGACCACCGGTGTGATCGAGCGTCATGACGCTACCGGCATTGTCGAGATCGCGCGGGCTGTCGGCGTGGTGGCGGCGATCACGCCGTCCACCAATCCGGCGGCTACGCCGATCAACAAGATCGTCAACGCCCTCAAATGCGGTAATGCGGTGATCGTGGCGCCGTCTCCCAAGGGCTATTCGTCGTGCGCGCTGCTGATCGACTTCATTCACGCGCAATTCGCCAAAGTCGGAATCTCGGCCGACCTCGTCCAGATGTTGCCCGCGCCGATCAGCAAGGCGGCCACCGCTGAATTGATGCGGCAGTGCGATCTGGTCGTGGCGACCGGCTCGCAGGCGAATGTGCGGATGGCCTACGCAAGCGGGACACCCGCGTTCGGCGTGGGCGCGGGGAACGTGGCTTCGATTATTACCGCGTCGGCCGATCTGCACGATGCAGCGCACAAGATTGCACGCTCGAAAACGTTCGATAACGCCACGAGCTGTTCATCCGAAAACAGCGTCGTGATCGAAGCTGCGGTGTACGCAAACATGCTGGCCGAGCTGACCGCCTGCGGCGGCGTGATGCTCGACGCCGCGCAAAAGGCGCAACTGCAGGCCGCGATGTGGTCGAACGGCAAGCTATCGGCGCACTGCACCGCGCGCTCGGCTGCCTTCATTGCGCAGGCGGCGGGCCTCGACGACATTGCCGCACGCGAGCCAGCTTTCCTGATGGTGGAGGAAACCGGCTTCGGCGCTGACTATCCTTTCTCGGGCGAGAAGCTCGCGCCGGTATTGACCGTTTATCGCGCGGAAACCTTCGATGCCGCTGCCGACATCGTGAGTGGCATCTACGCCTACATGGGAGCCGGGCACTCGGTCGGCCTGCATTCGACTGACCCCGGCCAGGCGGTGCAGCTCGGCTCGACGCTGCCGGTTGCGCGCGTGATCGTGAATCAGGCGCATTGCCTCGCGACTGGCGGCAACTTCGATAACGGCTTGCCCTTTTCGCTCTCGATGGGATGCGGAACGTGGGGCCGCAACAACTTTTCGAGCAATCTCAACTTTCACCATTACCTGAACATCACGCGCGTGGCCTACCCGATCGAGGAGCGCGTCCCCGAACTCGACGATGTACTCGGCGATTTCTTCGGGAGGTATGGCAAATGAAGACGCCTCATACGATTCGCGCGCTGATCGACGCTCGCGCCGCGCAGTATCCCGATCAGCCGTTCCTGCTGGCGGCCCCTGAATGCGCCGAGGACGAGGGCGTTGCCGCGTGTGCCGACGTATTGACCTTCGCGGCGCTTCGCGACGACTGCCGCGCGCTTGAGACGGTCTTTCACAAAGCAGGCTTGCAGGCCGGCGATGTCGTTTCGGTCTTCATGGGTAACGGTATCCACACGGCAAGGCTGTTGCTCGCGGCGATGTACAGCGGGCTCGTCGCCAACCCGCTCAATCTGTTGTGCCAGCCGTCGCAGTTGCGCTACATCGTGGAGCATTCGGACACGCGCATGGTGTTTGTCTCCGGCGATACGCACGCGGCGATGTCGAGCGCGATCGACGGGTTGCGCGAGCAAGGCATTACCCGCACCGTTGCACTGATTCGCACAGAGCCCGATGCCGCGATGGCGCTCGTGCCGGTCGGCGTCGAAGCTGCGCTGATGGAAACGACAGGTGGTCCTGTTGCCGCGCAAACGGCATCGGCCAATGGTGCAGCCTGTGCGGCGGGCGTCCCTTCTGCTCCGCCTGTTACCGCATGGGATTCCGAAGGCGCATCGTCAACCGGCGAGCCGGATGCGAGCGATGTGGCGCTGTTGATGTACACGTCCGGCACCACGGGCGCACCGAAGGGCGTCCTGCTGACCCATCGAAATCTGCTGG
Organism: Paraburkholderia sediminicola; assembly: GCF_046027825.1. Lineage (GTDB taxonomy): Bacteria > Pseudomonadota > Gammaproteobacteria > Burkholderiales > Burkholderiaceae > Paraburkholderia > Paraburkholderia sediminicola_D. The sequence continues at coordinate 33,071 of NZ_JAQQDU010000017.1, read as the reverse complement.
CCAATGCGCGCAACATCTCGCACGAACACCGGCTTGGCACCGGCGACCGGGTCTTCGCCGCTTTGCCGCTCTATCACATCAATGGTCTCGTCGTGACGCTGCTTGCGCCGCTCTTTCATGGCGGCTCGGTGGTCATGACACCGCGGTTTTCCGCGCGTACCTACTGGCGCGATGTCGCGCGCCACGGTTGCACGTGGATCAACGTGGTGCCGACAATCGTCGCCTATCTGCTCAACAACGACGAACCATGCACGTTCGACCTGTCCGCGCTGAGGTTCTGCCGCAGTGCGTCAGCGGCGCTGCCCGTCGATCATCACCGTGCGTTCGAAGCGCGCTTCGGGGTCGGCATCATCGAAACGATGGGGATGACCGAAACCGCCGCGCCTGTGTTCAGTAATCCCTATGATCCGGCGAAGCGAAAAATCGGCAGCATCGGCCTGCCTTCGGGTGGCGAAGCCAAGGTGATCGATCGTGACGGCCGCGAATGCGCGCCCAACGAGTGCGGCGAACTGGTGTTGCGCGGAGAGCAGGTGATGGGCGGCTATTACAAGCGCGCCGGGGAAACACGCGAGGCCTTCACCGCCGACGGCTGGCTGCGCACCGGCGACCTCGGCTATCGCGACAGCGACGGTTACTTCTTCATTAACGGCCGCGCGAAGGAATTGATCATCAAGGGCGGCGAAAACATCGCCCCGCGCGAGATCGATGAAGCACTGCTCAAACACCCCGGCGTGCTGGATGCGGCAGTGGTGGGCGTGCCGGATACCGCTTACGGGCAGGAGATCGTCGCCTTCATCGTGCCTCGCATCGAGCAAGGGCAGGGCGCGCTCGACGTCGCGGATCTGCATGAGCACTGCTTGCGCGAACTGGGCCGCTACAAGACGCCGAAGGAGTTTCGCTTTGTCACGGAACTGCCTCGTGGACCCTCGGGCAAGGTGCAGCGCCTGAAACTCGTGCCCACCTGACGGCACGCGCATCGATATGCCGGATCGCGCCGGCAAGCCCAGGAGGCGGGTGCGTGTCGAGGCGCACCTGACCCGACACAGCGCGACGCAGTACGACGTGTGAATCGAACGCCACAGACGCCGTCGGCGTCACATAAGAGACACAGGAGACAGCATGCAAACGCATAAGCGGCGTGTGAAGACGCGCCACATCATCCTGGCCGTCATGTGCCTGATGTATTTCATCTCGTACATCGACCGTGTGAATATCGCCGTGGCTGGCCCTATCATCCGCCACGAAATGGGGCTGACGACGGTCCAACTCGGCCTCGTGTTCTCGGCCTTCGCCTATCCGTACGCATTCATGCAGGTCATCGGTGGCTGGCTGTCGGACAAGTACGGGCCGAAGCTGGTGCTGACGGTGCTGTCACTGATCTGGGGCGTGGCGACACTCGCCACCGGATTCGCCGGCAGTGTGGCGATGCTCGTCGCGCTGCGGTTCGCGCTCGGAATCGGCGAGGGTGGTGCATTCCCGACGGCGACGCGTGCATTTACCTACTGGATGCCGGTCGCGGAGCGGGGTTTCGCTCAAGGTATCACCCATAGCTTCGCGCGCCTCGGCGGCGCGGTCACGCCGCCGCTCGTGCTTGCGGTGGTGGTGGCGGGCGGCTGGCGTGATGCGTTCATTCTGCTCGGCGTGGCGAGTCTCGCGTGGACGGTGCTGTATCTCTGCGTCTTTACGAATTCGCCGGAGCAGAACCGTCGCGTGACACCTGAAGAGACGGCGGAGATCGGCTATCGCGTTGGCGATTGCGAACGCGCCAAGCGGGCGGCCACGCCGTGGCGCAAGCTGATCCGTCGCATGTGGCTCGTGACGTTCGTCGACTTCTGTTACGGCTGGCTGCTGTGGGTCTATCTGACCTGGTTGCCTTCGTATCTGAAGGAGGCCCGCGGTTTCGATCTCAAGCAACTGGCCCTGTTCACGGCGCTGCCACTGCTTGCGGGCGTGATCGGCGATACGCTGGGCGGCGTCGTCTCGGATCGGCTCTACAAGCGCACCGGCCGGCTGCGTTTTGCGCGCTGTGCGGTACTGGTGGTGGGCATGGGCGGCTCGCTCGTGTTCTTGCTGCCGATGGTCTCCGCGACCAATCCCCTGATGGCGGTGCTGTACCTGTCGGCGTCGTTCTTCTTTCTCGAGATCACGAATCCTGTGTTGTGGACCTTGCCGCTTGACATCGGCGGTCGCTACGCGGGTACGGCGGGCGGCATGATGAACACGGGGTTCGGCGTCGCCGGCATGATATCGCCCGTGGTGTTCGGTTATCTGATCGAGACAACCGGCAGCTATAACGTGCCGTTCACGATTTCCGCGGGCTTGCTAGGGGTGGGGATCGTGGCCGCGCTCTTCATCGATCCGGCGAAGACGGTCGAGGCCGACGAGGAGCGCGATCGGCTCGAAGGCCGGCAACTGGACGGCATGCCTGCGTTTGCCCCGGCGAGCGCCGGGGTGCGGCTGGAGCGGCACCATCTGCGCCGTCCGCTGCGCTGGCGCCGATAAGGCGTGCTTACCAGGGGTCCTGGTCATGGATCCCATCGCTCAGTTCGCAGCCACATGCGGAACCGACGTGGCGACGATTGGCGGAGCTAGCGGGCGGCAGGCACCCGCTAGCTCGTGACACTGGTTAATCGGCAGGCGTGAGCTTGCGTAACCGCCAGATGAGGCTCGAAGTGTCGTAGCGGTTGCCGCCTAACGCCTGAACGTCGCCGTAGAACTGATCGACAAGCGCGGTGACCGGCAGCGACACGCCGACGCGCTTCGCTTCGTCGAGGCAGAAACCGAGGTCCTTGCGCATCCAGTCGACGGCGAAGCCGTAATCGAACTTGCCTTCGATCATCGTCTTGCCGCGGTTTTCCATCTGCCAGCTCGCCGCCGCGCCCTTGCCGATCACCTCCAGGACGCGGGTCATGTCGAGGCCGGCGCTCTCGCCAAAATGGATCGCTTCGGACAGGCCCTGCACGATGCTGGCGACGCAGATCTGATTGACCATTTTGGCCAGTTGGCCGGCGCCCGTCGGGCCGATCAGCGTGACGGCGGCCGCGTAATGGCGCAGCGTCGCCGCGGCACGTTCGAACGCAGCCGCGTCGCCGCCGCACATGATCGTCAGCTTCCCGTTTTGCGCCCCGGACTGGCCGCCGGAGACTGGCGCGTCGATGAAGTGCAAACCTTGCTTGCCCGCGACGTCCGCGAGTTCCCGGGCGACGTCCGCCGAGGTGGTGGTGTGGTCGACGAAGGGCGTGCCACGCGCCATACCCGCAAACGCGCCCTGGTCGCCGAGGGTGATGCTGCGCAGATCGTCGTCGTTGCCCACGCACGCCAGCACCAGATCGGCGCCGTCCACGGCTTCGCGCGGCGTGCCCGCAGCGCGTCCGCCGTACTCGGCGACCCATTGCTCCGCCTTTTGCGCGGTACGGTTGTAAACCGTCACGTCGAGGCCGGCTTTCGCCAGATGCCCGGCCATTGGATAACCCATGACGCCGAGGCCGAGAAAGGTGACGCGGCGCACGGCATCGCTCGAAGAGGCGTTTGCTGGAGTGTTCATTGGAATTCCTCAGGGCTGGGGGATATGAGGAAAACAATTATGTCAGCGATATCTGCGTGGTGCGAGCCGTCACTCATCGCGAGGGCGTAGGGGCAGTGCCGTTTTATATTCAACGCGACGCAGCGCGACAGATGTGTGGATGTCGCGTACGCCGTCAATCTTCGTGAGTTTGGTCATGACGAAGCGCTCGATTCCGGCGATGTCGGCCGCGACGACCCGAAGCATGTAGTCGAAGGCGCCGGTCATCAGATAACACTCCATCACTTCCTCGAAGTTGCCGATGGCGCGCTCGAATGCCGCGAGCCGCGTCTCGTTCTTCTTCTCGATCGCCACGGACACATAGGCATTAACGGGAAAGCCGGCCTTTTCCTGATCTAGCAGGGTCACGTATTGGGTGATGACGCCGGACTCTTCGAGCATCCGGATACGTCGGTAAAACGGCGACAGTGAAAGACCTAGCGACTCCGCGAGGTCGGCTGCTTTCGTATGGGCATCGCGCTGCAGTGCGCGCAGGATGGCCACATCGCTACGGTCCAATTTCATTAGCTCATTTTCCCTGAAACGGTTTAAAAACGGGTGTTGTTTGCCAAACCGGAGAAATTTTTCGGCTCAGTTTGGCACGAATTTCCTCTATCGGCTACCTAAAATGGCTCGCATGCCACCCCTACAGGCAGAGGAGACGAACAATGAATATGCGAGCAGTGGAGCTGGGGCGCCAGATCGACATGGCGTACGGTCTCGAGGACCGCTACCTCAGAGAGAACGGAACAGTTTTCCTGACTGGCACCCAGGCGCTGGTGCGAATTCTGGTTGAACAGGCGCGCAGCGATCGCGCTGCCGGCGTCCATACAGGCGGGTTGGTGTCAGGCTACCGGGGCTCGCCGCTCGGTGGCTTCGACCAGGAACTGTGGCGCCAGAAGAAACTGCTCGCCGAGCACGCGATCCGCTTCGAACCGGGCTTGAACGAAGATCTCGGCGCCACCATGCTGTGGGGCGCGCAACAGGTCGACGCATTTCCAGGCAAGCGTGTCGAAGGCGTTTTCTCGATGTGGTACGGGAAAGGTCCGGGCGTCGATCGTACCGGGGATGTCTTCCGTAACGCGAACATCATAGGCACGTCGCGGCAGGGTGGTGTGCTCGCCGTCGCGGGTGATGACCACGCGGCACAATCGTCGATGTTCCCGCACCAGACGGACCACGTCTTCGAAGGCGCGATGATGCCGATTCTCTTTCCGGCATCGGTTGAGGAATATATCGAGTTCGGCCTGACGGGTTACGCGATGTCGCGTTATTCAGGCCTGTGGGTCGCTTTCAAGGCGATCACCGAAACCGTTGAAAGCGGACGGTCGATGACCGTGCAGGCGCAGGGCGCGAGCGGGGTGCCCCGCTTCAGGCTGCCCGCCGACATCCACGTGCCGGATGTGCGGGGTTTCAACTACGACCCGAATCTTCGCTGGCCGGCCGAGCGCAGCGAACTCGAACGACGCGTACTCGACGAGCGTCTGCCCGCCGCACTCGCCTTCATGCGGGCGAACCCGGTCGATCGCACTTTGGTTCGGCCGCGCGGCGCGCGGGTCGGTATCGTTACGGTGGGCAAGGCGCACGGCGATGTATTGGCGGCTTTCCAGGCCCTTGGACTCTCGCCGCAGGAGCTTGAGCGCCTGGGCATTGGCGTCTACAAGATCGGGATGATCTGGCCGCTCGAGGCCGAGGGCGTGCGCGCATTTGCACGCGGTATGCAGGCCCTTGTCGTCGTCGAAGAGAAGCGCTCGTTCGTCGAGCGTCAGATCAAGGAAGCGCTGTTCAATGTGCGGGCGGACGAACGTCCCGCCGTGTTCGGCAAGGACTTGGGTGTTGCAGGACCGCTGCTGCCCGCAGCGATGGAATTCGCGCCGGAACAGGTTGCCGCCGCACTCAAACTGTTCTTTGCTCATACCGGCGTTGAGCTCACGTCACCCGCTCCGCTCATTGCTGCGGTTCACGGCAGCGGTTCGCGCGTTATTCCACTTGCGCTCAGCAAGGATACGCAGCCGCTGACACGCAAGCCGTTTTTCTGCGCAGGCTGTCCGCACAATACGTCGACCAAGTTGCCGGACGGTTCTTACGCGGCAGCCGGCATTGGTTGTCACATCATGGCCTTGGGCGAAGCGGGCGATACCGCGACCTTCTGCCAGATGGGCGGGGAAGGCGTGCAGTGGATCGGCATGTCCACGTTCATGGACATTCCGCACATGTTCGTCAATCTGGGGGACGGCACCTATCAGCACTCCGGCAGCCTCGCGATCCGCCAGTCCGTTGCGGCGAAATCCAACGTCACCTACAAGATTCTCTTTAACGACGCGGTGGCGATGACCGGGGGCCAGCCCACGGAAGGCAGTCTCACCGTTCAGCGTGTGGTGGCCCAGGTGGTTGCCGAAGCTGTGGCCAAAGTGGTTGTCGTCTCCGACGAGCCCGAAAAGTATGCCGGTCCACTGAGCCTGCCCGCCAACGTCGACATTCAACATCGGGACGACCTTGACGTACTCCAGCGAACGTTGCGTGAGGCTAAAGGCGTTTCGGTCATCGTGTACGACCAGACCTGTGCGGCCGAGAAGCGTCGCCGGCGTAAGCGCGGCAAGCTGATCGACCCGCCGAAGCGCGTGGTGATCAACCCGGCCGTTTGTGAAGGCTGCGGCGATTGCTCGGTGCAATCGAATTGCATAGCGATCGAACCGCTCGAGACTGAGCTGGGTCGTAAGCGCGCCGTCAATCAGTCGAGTTGCAATAAGGACACCTCGTGCCTCAAAGGGTTCTGCCCCAGCTTCGTTACGGTCGAAGGACTGCAGCCTAAACAGCCGGATCAGAAGCGCATTGGCGCTATCGAAGCCGAATGGCGCGCGAAACTTCCCGCTCCCGCGGCTGTACCGGCGGATGTGGAGGCACACGCCAACATCGTCGTCACCGGCATCGGCGGCACGGGCGTCGTCACGATAGGTGCGATTCTCGCGATGGCCGCGCATCTGGAGGGCAAGGGCGCGTCCACGCTGGATTTCACGGGTCTCGCGCAGAAGAACGGTGCCGTCATCAGCCATGTACAGATTGCGGGCAGCCGCACTCAGATCGTGACGTCACGCATCGGCGCGCACGCCGCGAATGTTCTGCTTGGCTGCGACGCGGTGGTCGCCGCGTCTGCGGGCGCGCTGTCGCGGGTCGCTTCGGGCGTGACGCGGGCAGTCGTGAATGAACGGATTACGCCAACGTCTGACTTCGTGCGCGATGGCGACCTGCCGGTTAGCAAAGCCATTCATCAGCGCGCGATCGAAGGTGCAATCGGTACGGGTTCATCCGCGTTCTGGGACGGCTCTGGTGCAGCAGAGATCCTGTTTGGCGATGCGATTGCATCGAACATGATGATGGTGGGGTACGCGTATCAACGAGGACTGATTCCGCTCTCGGAGGCGGCCATCGGGCGGGCCATCGAACTGAACGGTACGGCCGTGAAGATGAACGAGCGCGCCTTTTTCTGGGGGCGGCTGATGGCGCACGACGCGAATGTAATCGAGCGGGTCGCCGGCACGGCAGCGGCTGCGTCGGCGGAGTTCGAACTTGAACGTTTTGTCGCCGACCGCGTGCGCGATCTAGAGCTTTACCAGAACGCCGCCTATGGCCGCCGCTACATGGCGCTTGTCGATCGCGTGCAGCAGGCCGAGCGGCGTGTTTCGGGCCATGCCGGTGAACTCACGGAAGCGGCGGCGCGTAACTATTTCAAGGTGCTTGCGTACAAAGATGAGTATGAGGTCGCGCGTCTGCATACCGACGGCAGCTTCCATGCGTACCTGTCCAGCGCTTTTGATGGTGGTGGCAAAAAGATGTTTTACATGGCGCCGCCCCTTCTCACCCGTCGCGACCCTCGCACCGGTCGCAGAAACAAGATTGCGCTTCGCGCTGCATGGCTTGACCCTCTGTTGCGCGTGATGAAGTACGGCAAGGTATTGCGCGGAACGACCTTCGATCCGTTTGGCCGTCAGAAAGACCGGCTCATCGAACGTGCGTTGATAGATGAATTCGAGGAAGACGTCGAGCTCGCCCTTCAAAGACTCAGCGCCCAGACGGTCGAGTCGGCGCTTGACTTATTACGTCTACCGTCGTCGATTCGTGGCTTTGGCGTAATCAAGGAGCGCAACTACGAAAACACCCGCCCTGTGCGTGAACGATATCGCGCGATACTCGGAGGCAAGTGAGGGTCGACGGCTCGCTGCCCGAGGAGACGAGGGTCCGGTCGTCAAGATGCCAGAACAATCTGATCGGCAGGACCCTCGAACCATTAAATCCTGAACGACCGTGATGCCGGGTTTCAAGCGGTTCAGGCGTGGCAGGTCTTGAGTTGCCAGGATTCCATGGTCTAACGGGTCCACGGCGCGCTGAGACTTGTTTCGATGTCGTAGCGTTGCAGCGCCTGCACGTGCTTGGCGCGATCAATGCCCGAGAGCGCGGCGAGCACGATGTGATACCGGTCGATTTCGAAGAAGCGTCGCAATGCAGGACGTGTGTCGCTGCGCCCGAAGCCGTCGGTGCCGAGTGCGACGTAGGGTGCGTCCACATACGACGCAATCAGTTGCGCATAGGCGCGCACATAGTCGCTGGCGGCCACAACAGGCGTGTCGCCTTGAAGGCAGTGCGCGACATGGCTCTTCGCCTCATGCGCCGCGCCGAACATGGCATTGCGTTCAACCTCCCGTGCTTCGCGTGCAAGCTCTGAGAAGCTCGTCACGCTCCAGAGTTCGGAGGCGATGCCCCAGTCGTCGGCCAGCAGTTCTGCGGCGGCAATCACTTCGCGGAAGATCGCCCCCGAGCCTAGCAGACGGACGGCCGGCGCTGCACCTTCTGCGCCGCGTGCACCGTAGAGGCGCATTCCCTTGATGATGTCGACGTGAGCAGAGGCATCGATAGGCGTGTGCGTACAGTTCTCATTGGTTGCCGTTAGGTAATAGAACTCGTCCTTTTGCTCTTCGAGCATGCGGCGGCAGCCGTGATCGACGATGACGGCAGCTTCACCGGAAAATGCCGGGTCATACGCGCGGCAATTCGGTACGGTGGATGCGATCACGTGACTCGTGCCGTCCTGGTGTTGCAGGCCCTCGCCGGCGAGCGTCGTGCGCCCGGCGGTGGCGCCGATCAGGAAGCCGCGTGCGCGCTGGTCGGCGGCAGCCCAGATGAGGTCGCCTACACGCTGGAAGCCGAACATGGAGTAATAGATATAGAACGGCAACATCGCGACGCCGTTCACGCTATACGAAGTGGCCGCCGCGACCCAGGACGAGATCGCACCTGCCTCGGTGATACCTTCCTCGAGCAGCTGACCGTCTTTCGATTCCTTGTAGTACAGCATCGATCCTGCGTCTTCCGGCTCGTACAATTGTCCAAGCGGCGCATAAATGCCGACTTGGCGGAACAGATTCGCCATACCGAAGGTACGCGCTTCATCCGCGACGATGGGCACGATGCGCGGACCCAGTACCTTATCTTTCAGCAGATTGGTGAAGATGCGGACCAGCGCGGTTGTCGTGGAAATCTCGCGATCGTCCGGCTCGAGCGCGAATTTTGCGTAGCTTTCCAACGGCGGCACCGTGACGGCGGGTGCATGCGTTGCGCGCTTTGGCAGATAGCCGCCCAAGGCGTCGCGACGTGCGTGCAAGTAGCGTTGCTCGGCGCTGTCGTCGCCAGGCTTGTAGAAATGCATTGCTTCGACCGCCGAGTCGTCGAGCGGTAGCGCGAAGCGATTACGAAACGCCTTGAGCGCGTCGACGTCGAGCTTCTTCTGTTGATGCGACGTATTGCGCGACTCGCCGGCATGGCCCATTCCGAAGCCCTTTTTCGTCTTGGCGAGAATCACCGTCGGTTGTCCACAGTGCTTTGCTGCGGCGTCGAATGCGGCATATAACTTTCTGAAGTCATGGCCGCCGCGCCGCAGGCCATCGATTTCTACCGGCGACATATGCGCGACCAACGCCTGCAGCTCGGGGTCGAGATCGAAAAAATGCGTACGGTTATAGGCGCCGTCGTTTGCGCCGAGCGTTTGATACTGGCCGTCCACCGTGGCGGCGAAGCGGCGCAGCAAAACGTGGTTGCGGTCGCGCGCAAAAAGCGCGTCCCAGTCCGAGCCCCACACGACCTTGATCACATTCCAGCCTGCACCGCGAAAGAGCGACTCCAGTTCCTGGATAATCTGACCGTTACCACGCACCGGTCCGTCCAATCTCTGGAGATTGCAGTTGATGACGAACGTGAGGTTGTCGAGCTTCTCACGCGCAGCAAGCGAAAGCGCCCCGATCGATTCCGGCTCGTCCATCTCGCCGTCGCCGAATACGCCCCACACGCGACGCCGGCTCGTGTCGGCAATGCCGCGATGTTCGAGGTAGCGCAGAAAGCGCGCCTGATAGATTGAGCTGATTGGCCCGATGCCCATCGAACCCGTCGGAAATTGCCAGAACTCAGGCATGAGCCAGGGATGCGGATAGGAGCACAGGCCGTCGCCATCCACTTCCTGTCGATAGCGTTCAAGATGCGCCTCGTCGAGGCGTCCTTCGAGAAACGCACGGGCGTAGACTCCGGGCGCCGAATGCGGCTGAAAATAAACTAGATCGCCCTTTGATTCCGCGTTATCCGCCTTGAAGAAGTGATTGAAACCCACCTCGAAGATCTCGGCCGCCGACGCATAGCTTGCAATGTGGCCGCCGAGTTCGCCATAGGCCTTGTTAGCTTTGGCGACCATTGCGAGCGCGTTCCAGCGGATGATCGACGTGATGCGTTCCTCCATGAGGAGGTTGCCAGGATACGCCGGCTGGTCCGCGACAGCGATCGTGTTCTGATACAGCGAGTATGGGTGCGAAGAGGGCGGCATGCCCAGGTGATTGGCGTGTTCGGCGAGCCGTTGCAGCAGGAAGGTGACGCGATCGACGCCCGCGACGTGCGCAACGCCTTCCAGCGCGTCGAGCCATTCAGCGGTTTCCTGCTGGTCGGTATCGGTATCGGTATCTGAACGCAGCGCGGTGCCACTGTGCGACAGGTGGACGGGTTCGGCTTTCATTATTTATGCCGCCATTGTCTGGACTGCGCGCGTGAAATCCAGATTGCGCGTGCGGGTCGTGTCGATGCGAAAGCCAATCACCTGCTTACCCAGGCGCTCCACCGTCAACACGCCGCTGATGACGGTCGACTGACCTGCAGGGTCGAATGTGAAAACGTCGTTGCCGACTGGGGCGAGCCGGTAGTTGGCACTGCCTGCTACGCCTTCCATTACCAGAGTGAGTTCGTCATTGATCATCGCGATCGTCGCACGCGCGGCGGCGTCGCCACTGTGATACGTGCCCGCCAGACCAGCCGACGCATCGGAGAGTGGGGGGGCATTGTCGGGTAAGCGCTCAAGCGTCTCTGTGTGCCCGCAGTCCACCAACTCGATAGCAGTGACGCGTCCCGCTGCCGGTGCCGTGCGAGGTTTGATCAGGAGCGCGCCGCCCGCACCGTCGTCCACCCGCAACCCGGCGGCCGTCTCGATGAGCGGCAGGGGCATCGGCTTGACGTTTTGCAAGACCGCATTCACGCGCCCGTCGTGGTCGCCGATCACGCAATACGTTCCGGACTGGCGCGAGTGGTACTTGCCAAGCAAGGTTTCGTGCCCGGCTGTTTGCAGGGGTGCAGCAGGTTGTGCGCCCAGTATCGCGTCTCCCAGAGCGATATCGACCACCTGTGTAGCCAGTTCGGCCGGATTGGCCGCCGCGCCGTTGGTGAGAATGATCACATCCAGCGCATGCTGCTCCACGGTCAACATCTGGCAGGCACCGCCGAACACACCGCCGGCATGGTGCAGCAACTCGACGTCGCGATGCGGCGTGCGCATCAGCCCTAGGGCGTATACGCCTTCCGCTCCGCTCGAATAGCGCGGTTTAGTCAGCATCTGGCGCCAGATCGATTCGCTGCCGAGCCGCTTGGGGCCGCGCAGATGCTCGAGCCAGAGCAACATGTCGTCGACTGTCGATACGATCCCACCTTCGCCAAGCACTTCCCACGTGGGAAAGAGGCCGCGCATGAATCCGCCTTTTCCATCCGGCACATGCTGGGTTGCCATGCGCGGGCAGATTTGCATGTCGTCAGCGACCGACTCCGTGTCGACCATGCCCATCACGTTGAAGATGCGTTCCTTCAGAAAGGTCTCGAAGGGGATCCCGCTGACCCGTTCGATCGCGAGCGATAGCAGTTGATATCCGCCGTTGCAGTAGATCATGCGCTCTCCCGGCGGGAAATTGACATCGCGCTGTCGCACTTCGGCGGCCAATGCACCGCCGCGCGGCAGCGTCGCCACACCTTGTGCGAGCAGCGTGAGATCGAGGTAGCAGCGGTAGCCTCCCGTATGCGTCATCAATTGGCGCAAGGTCGGGTCGCCGGCCAGCGGCGGCAGTTCGGGCATATACGTGCGAATCCCGGCGTCGATATCGAGTTTGCCGTCTTCAGCCAGTAGCAGTGCGGCGAGGCAGGTGAAGTGTTTGCTCGTGGAGCCGATGCGCAGACGTGTGGCCGGAGTGTTGATTACGCCGTGCTCGAGGCTCGCAAGGCCGAAGCCGCGCCGGTAGAGGATTTCGCCCCGATGTGCCACGGCTACAACCAGGCCCGGTTCATCGCCCTTGTTGAAACACTCGAACAGGGCATCCAGCTGATTGATGATGTCTTTCGAATCTTGCGTCATTATCAGTTATCCATATTATTAGAACGGAACGGTCAGCGTCGCGCCGATTGTGCGGGGCTGAATCACGCTGACGAGAGCCGGGCCGCCCAGCGGCATCAGCGAGGTACCGGCTGCGATCAAGGCGCGACGGTCAAACAGGTTGCGGACATAGAACGCCAGGCTGAACTTCCTGAAGTCCACGCCTGCTTGCAGATCCGTGATCGCATAGCCGGGCAACGGGTAGTCCGGGCGGCCCGAGCTGGTGTCGAACCCGCTGTGACGTCGGCCGACCAATCGTTGGGTGACCCCCGCATACGACGGATACCCTTGCGCCGTGAACAGATAGGTGCCCGAGAACGTCGCGGCGACCTTGGCCGAATCTGGCAGTGGTTCGCCGGCTGTTGTGCCGGCGCTGGCGTCGCCAGTCGTCAAACGCGCGTCGATGAGCGAAAGGTTCGCGCTGAAGTTCCAGTGCCGGTCGGGACGGAACGTACCGGAGAACTCCAGCCCCTTGATTCGTGCGTCACCGGCGTTGACGACCTGGTTTACACCGTCGACCGTACCGAGCTGCTGGATGTTCTTCCACTCGATGTCGTAGACGGACGCTTCCAGCGATATCCGCTTGTCGAGCAGGTCGGCTTTGTAGCCGGCCTCATAACTCCACAGCGTGTCGGGATCGAACGTCGGCCTGCCCGGCGCGCGCATGCCGGTGAGTGGATCGATTAGCAGTGCATTCGGGCCGCCGGGCCGGTAGCCGCTGGCGACGCGGACATACGCATTGCTATTGGACGTCAGCGCATAGCTCGCGGTGAACATGTAAGTCTTGCTGGTGTCCGACGACGGCGCCGAGACGGTCTGGGTTGGGCCGGCGAGCGTACCGGACGTGGTTTGTTCATACGTCTGGGTGTTGTGTGCGATCCGGATGCCGCCGGTCAACGAAAGGCGCGGGGTGAGGTGATAAGTCAGGTCGCCGTATGCCGCGTACTCGTCGTACGTGCTGGGCGCTTCGATCTCCGACAGGTTCGGCCCGGCTGTGCCATCGGGCAGAGTCGTCAGAAACCCCTCGCTCAAGTTGCTGCGCTCATGCGTATAGAAAAGTCCGGCCAGCCACTCCAGTCGCTGGTTGCCCGGCGAGGTCAAGCGAAACTCCTGCGTGAACTTGTTCGTGGTGGCCACATCCTTTGCCACCACCGAGCCCAGGTCGAGCCCCTGAGCGGCAAATAGCGGCCCATATACGCCGGTCAAGTCTTGCGGCGCGCTCGAGTTGATCCTTTGAAACGACGTGATCGAGTTCAGCCGCGCCCAGCCGAGCTCGTATTCGATTCCGGCCGAATAGAGCTGGATGTTCTGATGAAACGGTTGCGGGGCGAACTGTTGCGTTGTCAGGTCACCCCAAACCGGTTGGCCGTTGGAGCCATATTCAACGTAGTTTGGGTCGTTGCGATTGATGTTCTGCGAGACAGCGGTCAACCGCACCGTCAAGTCTCTGGTCGGAGTCAGCAGCAACGATGCGCGGGCACCGTAGGTGTCGCCGCGATCGATGTGCGAATCCGCCTGGGGACCCACTGCATCGACATAGCCGCCGTCGTGCTGCCCGAAAACGGAGACGCGCAGTGCCGCAACGTCGGTTTTCAGCGGGATGTTCAACGCTGCATTGGCCGTGCCGCTCACTCCGCCATGCTCAGTTCCCGACACGCCGGTGCCGACCAGCCCGGAAAACTGCTCCGAGTCGGGTTCGTTGGTAACGTATTTCAACAAGCCGCCCATCGCGCCGGCGCCGTACAACGTGCCCTGCGGACCACGCAGAATTTCGACGTGGTTGAGATCGAGCAGACTCATGTCGAGCGCAAACGTCGCACTTTGGGAGAACAAGGTGCTGCCGCCGAACGCGACGTCGTCGATATACATGCCGACCGTCGGCCCTGTCTGAACACCTGTTGTCACGCCACGGATACTGACCTGACCGGACCCACTGCCGCCGCTGGCGTTTAGGTCGACGCCCGGCTCCGAAGACAGGTAATCCGACATTGTCTTTGCGCCGCTCTTCTGAAGTTCATCGGCCGGGAGCACGTTGACCTGCATCGGCACTTCGCGCGCCGGCTCACGTCGGCGGGTCGCGGTAACCACAACGGTATTGAGCGTCGCGCCGTCTTTACCTTGCGCTTTCGACGTCTCAGCCGCGGGTGCGTTCGACGCCGCAGTGCTCTGTGCGATGGCCGGCGTTCCGGTGGACGCCGCTTCCGGCGCAGCGATCTGCTGAGTCGGCATTGGTGTTGGCGCTTGTTCCTGCGCATGCACACCCAGCGATGCCAACCCGAAAACCGGTCCGACGAATAGCGTTGCGTAACATCCGCCGTGCCGCAGCGATAACGCCGTCGAAACCGCTGCGTGCTTCGTTCTGTTTTTCATCTTCACCATTGTCTCCTCTTGATTTTGCAATCTACCGAAAGTGGTGCCGCGTAGCGCAACTCAAGGTGAACGGTAAGTGCCGGTTATTTCTGTTTCATGTGGCCTTTGTATCGCTGTTGATACAAACTTGCGGAGAGGGTAGGTGACCAGACAGGCAGTGGACGTATAGCCAATACGGAAATTTGTTTCGAGTTTGCAATAAAGTACACACAGAGACCCTACATTCGCAGGCGATAATTGAAATCATCGCTCGCTGTCGGCCAGGACCATGCGCAAACCCCGCTTCGATTCCGCTTTTTACCGCCTGCTCTTCATGATGATTTCGATCGTCCTGGTGACGCAGGCGAGTGCCGCCCTTTTGCTTTTCAAGCTCTACAGCACGGCTCCTTTCAGACCGCCTCCCGGGATGAGTGCGCCGCTGCAGTGGGGCGCTGCGGTGATGATCCAGGTCATGCCGGCGCTGATCTCGTCCTGGATCGGGGCACGCATGCTGGCTGCCCCCTTCCGCTCGCTAGCCTTGGGGGCAGCTGAATTGTCGAGGAACATCGATGCGCCGCCTATCAAGGAATCGGGGCCCATCGAAGCGCGTCAGGCTGCCAGAGTGTTCAACACCATGCAGGCGTCGCTGCGGCGGCAAATGAGTGAGCGCAACCGTTTTCTCGCCGCTGTGTCGCACGATTTGCGCACACCGCTGACGCGCATGAAACTGCGCCTTCGCTCTGCTCAGGATGTCGAATTGAGTGAACGGCTCAGAGACGATATCGACGAAATGACGCAACTCCTGGAAGCCACGCTGTCGTTTCTACGCAATGAAGAAGTGGTTGAGGCGTTCAGTCCGGTCGATATCAATGCGCTGGTGGATGCGATCGCGGAGGACGCAGCCGAACACGGCCAACGGGTGACAATCAGCGGTGCTGTGCCGCCGATATCGGCCCAGCCGCTCGGCCTCAAGCGTTGCCTGACGAATCTGGTTGCCAACGCGATTCGATACGGTGAAGACGCGCACATCCGTCTGACCGACGCGCCGTCGTGCGTACGTATCGAGATTGTCGATCATGGCCCCGGTATACCGGAGTCGCAACTGGAGCGGGCATTGGAGCCGTTCTACCGGGTGGAAAGTTCTCGCAACAAGAACACCGGGGGAACGGGACTTGGCCTTGCCATCGCGAACGACGTTGTGAAGCGCCATGGCGGCGAGCTGGTGTTGCGCAATGGCACGGAAGGCGGGCTGGTGGCACAGGTTACGCTGCCGCGTCGGTAGAACGGGTGATCGGATCGACCGTAGTCGAAGCTCTATTTCACGCTTGATACACAGTGATCACAAAGCGGAAATGGCGCGTGCTTATAGTCGTTTCACACCCCTAAATCACGTTTGGCAGACCTCACCATGAAAATATATACGGCTCAGCTTTCGACCGAAACGAACACGTTCGCCCCTTGTCCGACCGGTTGGGGTGGTTTCGAGGAGAGCACCATCTTTCACGGCGACGCGAGTTTGCGCGAGCCCGACGGCATGGGGCACGTGCTCGCGGAAGTTCGGCGCCTTGCTGAGCAGGACGGCCATGAAATCAAAGAGGGACTGTGTGCCGAAGCCCAGCCATCCGGTCGCACGATTCGTGCAGTTTACGAGTCCCTGCGAGACGAAATTCTCGACGGTGTGAAAGCCGCGTTGCCGTTGGATGCGGTGATCCTGCTGCTACACGGTGCGATGGTAGCGGAGGGCTACGACGATTGTGAGGGCGACCTGCTCGCCGGCATTCGCGCCATTGTCGGTCCCCACGTGCCCATCTCCGTCACGCTCGATCCGCACTGTCATTTCACACAACTGATGAAGGCATCGGCGGACATCCTGATTGCGTACAAGGAGTATCCGCATATCGATGCCGTCGACCGGGCCCGCGAGGCCTATCTGTTGGCGCTTGATATGGCTGCCGGGCGCATCCGTCCGGAGATCGCTGTGGTCGACTGCCGGATGGTTGGCGCATGGCATACCACTAGCGAGCCGATGGCGGGGTTTGTCCGGCGTATGCACTCGTTCGAAGGGCGCGACGGCGTGCTATCCGTGTCGCTCGGCCACGGTTTCCCGTGGGGCGACGTGCCCGAAGCCGGCGCGAAAGTCTGGGTGGTGACGGACAACGATCTCGCGAAGGCGGAGGCGCTGGCGGCGCAATTGGCTCGCGAATTCTGGGAGCTGCGCAACGCGACCCGCCCGGCATGGCTCGACATCGATACCGGACTGGATCGCGCGCTGGTGCTCGAGGGTGGCCCGGTCGTATTGGCGGATGTCGCGGACAATCCCGGCGGTGGCGCGCCGTGCGACAGCACGTTCATCTTGCGTCGCGTGGTCGAGCGGCGGATTGCCAATGTTGCGATTGGGTGCTTGTGGGATCTTGGTGCTATTCAGATCTGCAGGGACGCCGGTGTGGGGGCGACGCTGGATTTGCGTATTGGCGGGAAATGCAGTGTGTACTCCGGGGACCCCGTGGACTTGCGTGTCACTGTGCGCGGGGTGGTCGAGCGGCATACGCAAAGCATCATGGGTATCGAACAGCCGCTTGGGCGGGCGGTATGGGTCGAAGCGGCCAACGGGCTCGACATCGTGTTGATTTCGGTTCGCACCCAGGTGCTGGGTGTCGACGCGTTCACGGGTCTTGGTATCGACTTCGGCTCAAAGAAGCTGGTGATCGTGAAATCGACGCAGCATTTTCAGGCCGATTTCGCGCCGCGCTCGAAGGCAGTGTTCCACATTGCGGCGCCAGGTGCGCTCACGACGGCTTTTGCCGAACTGGACTATCGGCATCGTGATCTGAACTATTGGCCGCGCGTGTCGAATCCTTTTGCGTCGGCAAAGTGAGTATTTGCCGGCGCGGTCGACGCGCCGGCAAGTGTCAGGCGTCAGGATTCAGGCGTCGGCCCGTACCGGCGTGAAGGCGAGATGCCGGGTACGCGGAGTATCGACACGAAAACCCGTGATGTTTGCGCTCGCTGCATCGCGCGTCAATGTGACGATCCCGGCCATGATATCCATCGGATCGACCGGCGTCAGGCCGAAGACGTCGCTGGCCAGCGGCGTGAGGCGGTAATCGCAACCGCCCGCTGCGCCATCCATCCGAAGGACGAGTGCTTCGCCGTCGATATGGATCGTTGCGCGTGCATTCGCATCATGACTTTCGAACGTGCCAGGCATCCCTGCGATCAGGCAGGGCGTCATCGCGGGCGCTTCAACGAGTCGCGTGAACATGTCTGCGTGGCCACAATGCACGATGCGGATGCACGATAGATCGTCCGGCGCGCCGGGCGATCCCCAGCGCAATGCGACGGCTCCGTCGGCGCTGGCTTCGATCTCTACGTCGTTCAGATCATCATCGCTGTTGTAGAGCGGCATCGAAGGCTTAGGGCAAAGCAGTCCCGTTAACACCAGCGCACCGTCGCGGTCTTCTAGCGCATACACCGTGCTGCTGCCTGGCGACCGGTAGGTGCCGAGGCGTGCCCTATGATCGGCAGCGCGCGCCGCGACCGGTGGCCCGTCGCCGCTCAACTCGCCCGCGAGCACGATGTCGACGACACGCTTCGCAAGTTCAAGCGGTACGTCGACAGCGCCATTGCTGAGCAGGACCACGTCAAGTCCATGTTCTGCCGACACCAGCATCTGGCAGGTGCCTCCTACGACACCGCCCGAATGGTGTATCAGTTTAACGCCTCGATAGACACTGTGCTTAAGACCGAGCGAGTATTGACTGCGCTGGCCGCTTGAAAATACCGGCAAGGCCAGCATCTGCGCCCAGGTATCGGTGTTGCCGACGATCTTGTCGCTGCTGCGCAGGTGTGAGGTCCATCGCAACATGTCGTCGATGGTCGAGATGATCGAGCCCTCGCCCAGCAGGTCCCACGATGGAAAGATGCCGCGCCGGAATCCTCCCTGGCCGTCGGGTACATGCATGGTCGCAATGCCGTGCTCGATTGTCATGTCGTTCGGTACGCACGTCGTATCGCGCATGCGCATGGGGTTGAATATCTGCGTTGCCAGGAACGCGTCGAATGGCATTTCACTTGCGCGCTCGATGGCTAGCGAAAGCAGGTGATAGCCACCGTTCGAATACATCATGCGTTCTCCCGGCGGGAAGTTCTCGTCACGTTGACGGTGCTGCGTCGCCAATAGTGCGCCACGCGGCGAGATTGCCAGGCCCTGCGTCAGCAATGCAAGATCGAGCGCGCATCGCTGGCCGCCGCGATGCGACATCAACTGCCGCAACGTCGGTGCGCCGGCGGCCGGTGGCAACTCAGGCAGATACGCACCGATGGGTGCGTCGGCGTCGAGACGTCCGCTCTCGCACAGGAGCAAGGTAGCAAGGCAAGTGAAGTGTTTGCTGACGGAGCCAATTCGCATGCGCGTGGCCGGCGTGTTGGCGACGCCGTGTTCGAGGCTGGCCATGCCGAGGCCGCGCCGATACAGAAGTTGGCCTCGATGCACAATACCGGCGACTAGCCCGGGTGCATTGGCTTGTTGATAAGGAGCGAACAGCGCGTCGAGCCGCGTCGTCGTGGCGGATGCTTCAGGTGTCATGTCGATAGCTCAGCGAGAGGAAGCGGTGACGCCCGCGTGGCCCCAGATCTGGGGCGGGCAATACAGCAGGCCGTCGACGTAGGCGGCGCCTGGCTCGCGATCGTGAGCGAGAAAAATCGGTCCGTCGAGATCGACGTGATTGCACTGTTGTCCGAGCAGAAAGGCGGGCGCAATCGCTAACGAGGTACCGGCCATGCAACCGACCATCACGGACAAGCCCGCCTCGCGTACGCGTGCGGCGAGATCTAGCGCGCGCGTCAGACCTCCGCATTTATCGAGCTTGAGATTGACGATGTCGTAGCGGCACGCGACGGTAGGTAGGTCCCCGATATCCTGAAACGATTCGTCGGCTGCTAGCGGGATCGGACAATCGATCTCCTCGAGGCAAGCGTCCGCGCCGATCGCGAACGGCTGTTCGAGCATGCCGACGCCCAGCTGTTGCAGCACCGGCATCATCGCGTCGAAGTGCGCGCGCGACCAGCCCTGATTCGCGTCGACGGCGAGCGGCACGTCCGGGCGTATTTCACGGATTGCCGCGAGGCGCACAGCGTCGGCAGCGGTGCCGTCCAGTTTGATCTTCAGCGCCCGGGCGTGGATCAGCGCCCGAGCGACCTGGGCCATCGCATGCGGCGTGTCCACGCCGATCGTCATCGTAGTCAGCAACGGACGCGGTGCGGGCAAGCCGGCCACGCGCCAGACAGGCAGGGCTTGCCGTTGTGATTCGAGCGCCCACAATGCCGCATCGACCGCGTTGCGCGCGCCGCCGGGCGGCAACACGTCGAGGAGTTGTGCACGCGTGATGCCCGCTTCGATCGACGTTCGCACGCTTTCGATTTGTGCTGCGATCGATTCAGGTGTTTCGTCGAGGTAGAAGACGCCGGATGCTTCACCATGGCCGGCATGATACCCGTCGGCGATGGTCACGCTCACGAGGCGAGCGGCATCGATAACGTGGCCGGTGATGTGAAACGGAACGGCCAATGGCCACCGTTCGATACGCAATGAGAGTGTAAGCAGGCGGGGTAACATGGGAGAGGGAGGGAGAAGAGAATCACGCATAGCGTTCGATTGCCCCGCGTACTCCGCGGCCGGCCGCGCGCATCAGAATGCAAGCGGCGAAGAAGCCGAACGCGGCTACACAGACAATCGACCACAGCAGACCCTGGGTGAGCGCGTGCAGACGGTCCGACATGAAACCGATAAACACAGGGCTGACGGATTGCACGACGATCGACGTCAGCGCGCCGATCGCCGCGACGCGCGAGCGCAGATGCGCGGGGCAGATGTTCTGCATGATGGTGGGAAACAGCACCATGCCTGCGACCATGCAAGCGAGCTGGACGCCGAAGAGCGCATAGACCGGCGTGACCGAGCCAACTGCCAGATAGAGGAACGACAGACCGCCTGCAACCAGCGCGCCGCATTCGCAGACACGCAGGGGGGCGAGCGCACCGAAGCGCGCCCTCATGCGGCCGGCCACGAGTCCGCTGAGCACGCAACCTGCAATGCCGCCGGCCATCGCCGCCACACCCATGCCGCTACCTGCTTCGGCCGGCGTGGCGCCGAAGGTCCGCACGGCCACAACCGGCATCCATGTCGCCACACCGCCAAACGCCAGGTTGACCAGTCCGATTGCACCGAAGAACTTGAGCATCATGGTGGCTTCGCGCCGGAAGTAGACCGGTGCGGACGGTAACGGCGCGGAGGACCGGTGACGAGCCGCGGATTCGCCCGTGTCGCTGTGCCGTCCGGGCCGGATGAGTACAACCAGCACGACCAGCACGGGCGTCGGCAAGGCAACGGCAAAGAACGCGATGCGCCACGGCGCGAGATCGGCGAGTCCGGCGGGCAGGGCGCTGTGCAGCGCCGCGATGCCGTGCATCAGCGCGCCGCCAAGCGCCATCCCAGCGCCGGCGCCCAACAGATTGGCGAGGGCGAAGATCGCATTGGCGAGTACGCGTTGACGCGCCGGGAAGAGATCGGGAATCAGGCCATAGATCACCGGCACCAGTCCGGCTTCGCCGATTCCCAAGCCGACGGTGGCGATGAACAATTGCCAGAAGTGGCTGGTCATGCCGCAGATCGCGGTAGCGGCGCTCCAGACGAGTACGCACGCCGCCAGCACCACGCGGCGGTCCACGCGGTCGGCGACCCAGCCGATCGGCAGGGAAGCAACGCCAGCGAAGAGGGCGATGCCCGCACCTTGCATCAGGCCGATTTGCGTGTCGGTCAGCCCAAAATCGTGGCGGATGGGTTCCGTCAGCAGGATCAGCATCTGACGGTCGACGAACGCGAAGAACGCCACGATTACAAGAATCGCCAGGCCAAACCAGGCGAGCGGTCCGGCGCGTGAATCCGATGGCGGGCTTTGGCCCGCTACGGGGGCGGGCAAGTCGAGGTTGGAGTCGAACATGGGGGCTCTGTGATGAGAGAACGGTTATTGCATGAACTGCTCGTTACCCACGAGCCCGATGTGGGTCGCGCCGAGCCGCTGCGCAGACGCCATGACCATCGCGACGGCGCGGTAGGGCGCGGCCTTGTCGGGCCGTAGATGCAGCTCCGTCGCTGTGGGGTCGGAGGCCACGTCGCGCAAGCGCGTTTCTAGCTGTGCGCGCGAGATCAACGCCTCGCCATTCCATGCGATGGTGCCGTCGGCCGCGATATCGATCTGCACCACCGGTGGCGTTTGCGGCTGCGATGGTGGCGCGCCGGTCGGCATGTCGAGCTTGACCGCGTTTGTCTGGATTGGAATGGTGAGGATCAGCATGATCAGCAGGACGAGCATTACGTCAATTAGCGGCGTAGTGTTGATTTCGACCATCACTTCGGCGTCGTCTCCGTCGCCGGTGGGCATCGTCATCGCCATCTCGGGTCTCCTTGTTGGTGTGGATGGATCACTGGCGTGGCGGCGGTTCGGTGATGAAGTCGACCTTGGCGATGCCGGCCCGCTGGCAGGCGAACACTACTCGGCCAACGGCGGCGTAGCGCGCGTCGAGATCGCCGCGGATGTGGACTTCCGGCTGCGGGGATTGCACCGCGACTGCCTTGAGCTTCTCGACGAGCGTTGCCGCATCGGGTACGCGCCGTTCGTCCCAGAACACGTCACCGTCCTTCGTCACGGCGAGAATCACGTTCTGCGGCGTCGTCTGCAGAGGCTGCACGGTCTCCTTGGGCAGCGAGACCGGCACGGTATGCGATACCACCGGAATCGTGATGAGGAAGATGATCAATAGCACCAGCATCACGTCGACCAGCGGCGTCGTGTTGATGGACGCCATGACCTCGTCGTGATCGTCGCCGTCACGGGTTCCCACGGTCATGGCCATGGTTCACCCTACGCGTGAGAGGGAGGTGGCCTTAGTCGCGGCGGCGGCCCCGGCGGTGGTCTTGCCGGTCAGGATGACGATGTGCAATTCCGTCGAAAACCCGCGCACGCGTTCCATCACGGCCTTATTGCGGCGCACGAGCCAGTTGTAGCCGAGCACGGCGGGCACGGCGACAGCCAGGCCGATCGCGGTCATGATCAGCGCTTCGCCGACCGGCCCTGCGACCTTGTCGATGGAGGCCTGCCCTGCGATGCCGATGGCCGTTAGTGCGTGATAAATACCCCACACTGTGCCGAACAGGCCAATGAACGGCGCGGTCGAACCGACGGTGCCGAGAAATGCGAGACCGTCCTGCAAGCGGCTCGAGACTGCGTTGGTGGCGCGTTCGATGGCCGCCGCGACCCAATGATTGAGATCGACCTGTTCGAGTAGCGCGCCTTCGTGATGCTCGAATGACGCGAGACCTTTCTCGGCGATGAAGCGGAACGGACTACAGGCGTCCAGTTGGCGCGTGCCTTCGTTGAGATTGCCCGCTTTCCAGAAGCCCGTTTCCGCCGCCTTCGCGCGTCGCAGCACACGCGCCTGTTCGAGCAGCTTCGCGACGATGATGTACCAACTGCCCATCGACATGATGACCAGAATGAGCAAGGTGCCTCGCGCGATGAAATCGCCGCCCTTCCAGAGCGCATCGAGGCCATAGGGATTCACCACCGTATCGGTAGCGGCATGGGCGGCGCTGGCTGCGAACGACAGAGTCGTCATTAGGGCGGCCGAGCGGGTGCGGTTGGTCATGAACGTCTCCTGAAATGCGTTAGCAAATAAAAAGGAACGGCTGTCGTGGGCAGCCTTAATCGAGCTTGAAAGAGAAGGGCACCTGCACGCGGACCTCTTCGCCCTGCGCGACGCAATGGAACTGCCGCACAGCGTTTTCGGCGGCCCGGTCGAGAACGGGCACGGCCGATTGGGTCACGCTCAGATCCTTGACGTTGCCGTCGGTGCCGACGGTGAACGTCACGACGACATCGCCGGTCAGGTTGTCCTTGAGCGCTTCACGCGGATAACGGATGGCGGCGCGTACTTGCGTCGAGTTCGGACACACGACGCCGACGCTCCTCGCCACCGGCGCTGCAGGCGCGGGGGGCGTCGGCGGTGCGGCGGGTGTGGACGGCGCAGGTATGGTCGACTGCGCGGTGATCGCGTTCGACGACGGCGGCGCGGCGACGTGCACTTCGGGTGGTGGCACGAACGGCGGCGGGGGCGCGACGTGTTTCGGCGGTGGTGGCGCGATTCGCTTCGGCGGCGGTGGAGGTGGGGGCGGTGGCTTGATCTCTTCGATGATGCGCGTCTCGATCGGCTGACGAATCACGTCCACGACTTTCGTCGCGAGACCGGTGAGCAATGCGTAAACGATCACGGCGTGCAATCCGACCACGAAGGCGATGCCGGCCATGCGCCGGGCGGGCGGCTTAGGTTGTGCGTAGTTCATTTCCCGCGTGTCTCCTGCCTTGATATGACTTGGGAGCCACGTTAAGACCCGGGCATTTCTGGTTCATATCGGCTTTGTATCTGTGCTGACACAAACGCTGTCTGGTTCGGAAATGTTGCCGCACGAGGTGCAAAGCCAGACGGGACGGCGGGGGTGGACGATGCAGAGAGGTGTTACTTCGGGAAAAACCGGATCGGGTTATCCATGACATGCGCCCTCGCAAGGCGTGCTGGCTTCTCCGGGCGGCCTTGCAGGGCAAGGCGCAGGGCGATTATTTCAAGGCCGCAACAATTCGTGCAAAAAGTCCTTATATTGAGAGGCAATAATGAGCCTGAGGGCCACACCTCACCGTCGCAATATCGGAGAAGAGACGCCGTGAACAAAGCGATCCGTATTCTCGTCGTCGACGACGACTCGCAGATTCGCAGCCTGCTGTGCGACTGCCTTGCAGACTTCGGCATGACCACCGCGCAAGCCGCCACGGGTGCGGAAATGCATCTCGCGCTCCAGGAGGGCGGCTTCGATCTCGTGGTGCTCGACCTGATGCTGCCGGACGACGACGGCCTCAACCTGTGTCGCGAGATTCGTGCGACCTCGGAGATTCCACTGATCATCCTGACCGCGCGCGGTGAGATGACCGACCGGATCGTCGGGCTGGAATTGGGTGCCGACGACTACGTCGTCAAGCCGTTTGAACCGCGTGAGCTGATCGCGCGGATCCAGACGATCCTGCGCCGCGTGCGTGCTCAAACGCAAGGCCGCACGCGCGCCCAGGAGGAAAGCCGCTTCGCCGGTTGGCGGCTTCACCAGACCGGCCGCCACCTGATTGCCGCCGACAACACGGTCATCCCCTTGTCGAATGCGGAATTTCGTTTGCTCAACGCGTTCCTCGCCGCACCGGGACGTGTGCTGAGCCGCGAATACCTGATGGACACCGCGCGCGGCAAGTCGATCGACGCGTTCGACCGCAGCATCGACGTGCAGATCTCGCGCTTGCGTCAGAAGTTGCGCGAGGATATCAAGGAGCCGAGACTGCTTCGTACGATTCGCGGTGAGGGTTACATGCTCGATGTCAGTCACCGTTAGGCGCTCGTGCCACTCATTGCGGCGATTGCACGCGTTCCCGATGCGATGCTCGATCCGCATGTGATCGCCGTGTTACCGGATCGAGCTCGCCGTGCAAACTGTTCTAGAACCGCTCGACCCTGAACGGCCGCGTGTCCACGAGCGTTTCCTCGTGGGTCATCATCTCGGCGATCAGCCGGCCTGTGACCGGTCCTAGCGTCAGCCCGTGGTGCGCGTGGCCAAACGCGAACCATAAGTCCCGATGATTCCTGGCTGGTCCGATGATCGGCATCATGTCGGGCGTACAAGGGCGCCGCCCCATCCAGGCTTCGCTGTCGAGACGCTCGCCCAATGGAAACAGCGTGCGTGCAATCGGCTCGACCGCGGTGAGTTGCGTGGGCGTTTTGGGTGCATCGCAGTGCGCGATTTCCGCCCCCGTGGTTAAGCGAATGCCTTTTGCCATGGGCGCCAGCAGGTAGCCTTTCTCGACGTCCAGAACTGGATGATTCAGACGGGCCGCTGCCTTGGGCGCATAGTGCATGTGGTACCCACGTTTGACGGCAAGCGGTAAGCGGTAGCCGAGCCGCGAGCTCACGCGATCTGACCACGGCCCCAACGCGACTACCGCTGATGAAGCCGTGATCGTTCCGGCCTCCGTATCGACCGCCCAACCTTCACGAAACGAATCCGCATCGCCGATGAAAAATCGTCCGCCAAGCGCTTCGAAATACTTCGCGTAGGCAGTGACGAGTGCATTGGGGTCGCTCACGGAATCGGACGCCGTGTAGCGCAAGCCGCCGGCCAGAGTCTTGTCGAGATCGGGCTCCCTCTGTTGCAGGCGCGCGGCGCCGAGCGCTTCGAACTCGACGCCATATGCACGATGCCACTGTTCAGCGAGCCGGGTCTCCGCGTCCCGTACCTTGTCAGTGCGAAACACCTTGATCCAGCCGGTGTGGCGCAATAATGTGCTCGCGCCGGCTGCGGCGGCTAGCGCGCGGTGCTCGTCCACGCAATGCTCGATCAATGTTGCGTACGACTTCGCGATAGCAGCGTGTTTTTCCGGATGAGAGTTGCGCCAGTATTGCCACAGGAACGGCGCGGTCTTGAGCATGGCGTCGGCATGGTAGCGAACGTCTGGCGACTGGTTGCGCGCGTACCGAAGCAAGGTGCCGAGGTCGCGGGGAAACGCATAGGGATACACGCCTTCGCGCTGGATCAGCCCGGCATTGCCGAACGACGTTTCGTTGCCGGGCTGCTTGCGGTCGACCAATGCGACGTGGCGGCCGCGTTTCTGAAGGTGCACGGCAACGCACACGCCGACAATGCCCGCGCCGAGCACGATGGCATCGAATTTCGTTGTGCTCATAAACTCACCTGTTGCCGCTTACGCCAGAAGCGCCGTCACTGCGACTTCGACGTCGCAACCCGGCTTCATCAGCAAGGCCTGCACACACGCACGGGTGGGGGCGTGACCTGCCGGCACCCATGAGTCCCACGCGGCGTTGAAGTCCGCGAAGTGCCTGGGGTCGCTTAGCCAGATGTTCGCTGACAGGAGGCGCGTACGATCGACGCCGGCCGATTCGAGCAAGGTGTCGATGCGCGCCAGGACTTCTTTCGTCTGTTCGGTGACGGATACGTTCGCCGAGTCGGGGACCTGGCCGGCAAGATAAACAACGCCGTTGGCGATCACTGCCTGGCTCATGCGCGCATTCGTTTGCAGACGTTTGATTTCGTTGGACATAGTTTTGGTGTGCCGACATGCCGGCGCTACACGGGCCGGACTCGTTGAAAGAAAGGGTAAAGCGAGGTGAGTTATCATATACGAGAAAATTAAAATTCTCGTATATGAGAAGAAATTCTCCGCTGAAAGTGAGTGAGATGGTCAAGGCATTGATGAAAAAACAGGTTGCGAACACCCCTGAAGCGCCGCCCGCGCTCGATCATAAATTGGTGGGTGGGCACTTGCGGCAGGCGCGCAAGGCGCGCGGGCTGACCCTGACGGAGTTGTCGGAACGCTCCGGCATTGCGGTGTCGACGATCTCCAAGGCCGAGCGCGGCGATATCGCGCTGACCTATGACAAGTTTGCGGCGCTCGCGCATTCGCTGGAACTGGAGTTCGACGCGATCTTCGGGCGCGTCCGCAAGCCGGCTGCCGATGCAATGAAGCCGTCGTTTACGGCCGCCGGCAAGCAGCAGATCTACGACACGCCGAACTACGAGTACGGCATGCTCGCTCACAACCTGACCGGCAAGCGAATGGTGCCGATGCGTGCGCACATCCACGCGCGTGCCGTGTCGGACTTTCCCGAGTACATCCGGCATTCAGGCGAAGAGTTCGTCTTCCTGTTGAGCGGCAAACTGGAACTGCGCTTCGAAAACGGCAAGGCATTCAAGTTGATGCCAGGCGACAGTCTGTATTTCGACAGTTCGGTCGGGCACATCTATTTGAGCCTCAGCAAGGAGGATGCAGAGGCGCTGGTGTGCTGTGTCGATACCGATGAACATCGGCTGAGTGGCACAATCTGACTGATCGCTGGACGCATCTCCATCTCGCCTTAAATTCCCGTGCGATCCCGGCAATGCTGACACCGGCATTGTGAAGGAACCACGATACGAATACGCCGTCCTTGCCTTTCCGATTTGTTTAACTATAGTGTTAAATATCAACCGAAAGGTTTATAAAAGGAGGCAATCATGAGCGAACCGTTTCATCGTCCTTCGTTGGGCGCGTCGGTGTACTACAAGGATCCGTTTGCCGCGCTCGACTGGCTCGAGAAAGCGTTCGGCTTCGAGCGTCAACTGGTGGTCACGGATAGCGACGGCCAGTTGGGTCACTCGGAAATGCGCTTCGGCGACAGCTACGTGATGATCTGCCGCGAATGGTCGGAAGACGCGGCAAGCCCGGCTTCGATCGGCGGCAAGAATACGCAATCGGTGCACGTGCAACTGCGCGAGGGACTCGACGAACATTGCGCCCGCGCGCGTGCCGCGGGCGCTGTCATCACGCGCGAGCCGGCGGATCAGTTTTACGGCGACCGCGTCTATGCGGCGCGCGATCCGGAAGGGCACGTCTGGAGCTTCGGCCAGACCGTGCGAGCGGTGTCGCGTGAGGAAGCCGAGCGCGTGAGCGGGCTGAAAATCGAAGGATGGGTTTAAACGGATGGGTAAGCCGATGGGACTGCCTGCCAGCGCTTCGCTTGACCGCACGTTGGCCGCGCTTGCCGATCCGAACCGGCGTCAGGTGGTCGACCTGCTCAGCCAGCAGCCGATGCGCGCCGGCGAACTCGCACAAGCCACCGGGCTCTCGCCGCAGGCGATGAGCCGGCATTTACGTGTGCTGCGTTCGAGCGAGCTGATCGAAGAATCGCACGATGGCGTCGACGCGCGCGTGCGGCTCTACGTGCTGAGATCGGCGCCGATGAGCGAACTGAAGGCATGGCTCGAACAGACCGAAGCGTTGTGGTCCGAGCAATTGCTGGCGTTCAAGGCGCATCTGGAGCAGCAGGAATGAGTTCGCGCGTGCAGGTGTCGCTCCGCGTTGCGGCCACGCCGCTGCGCGCGTTCGATGTGTTCACGCGCGAGATCGGCAGATGGTGGCGGCCGAACGGGCTGTTTCAATTCACGCCGCAAGGCGCGGGCGTGCTGTCGTTCGAGCAGGCCGCGGCGCCTCTCACGACCGGGGCGTATGGGCGCCTGATCGAAACGCAGCAGGACGGCAGCGTGTTCGAGATCGGCCGCGTCACGGCCTGGGAGCCGGGTGAGCGTTTGGCATTCGGCTGGCATCAGGCCAGTTTCACCGATGCGCAGCACACGCAGGTCGAAGTGCGTTTCGAAGCAGTGGGCGACGAAACGCGCGTGACGGTTGAGCATCGCGGCTGGGATACGGTGCCGCAGGAGCATGTGGCGCGCCACCATTTCCCCGAGCGCGAGTTTCTGTTGCGGCACGGCGAATGGTGGCAGGCCTTGCTGGCGTCGCTACGGACTGAGGTGCAAGCTGCTGCGCCGCCGGGCTGAAAACCGGCGCGTCGTTGTCACGTTCTCATCAGCGTGTGGCGATCGCGGCGGCAACACCTGCCATGACCGTGGCACTGGCGCGATTGGTGATCCTGACTGCGCGGCGGGTGCTCAACAGCTTGCGTGCACGCGTTGCTAGCAGAGCCCAGCCGAAGTCGACGGCCATCAACACGATCAGCATGGTGAGCGTCAGTTCGAACCACGCGACGGTGCCGATGCGTGACAGATCGACGATGGTCGGCAGCAACGCGAGGTAGAACATCATGATCTTCGGATTGCCAAGTGTCACCAGCATGCCGGCGACGAACATGCGCCACGGCGACTGGCCGCACGGCAACTCGCTGCCTTGCACGTCGGCCGGTGCGCGCCACATCTTCCACGCAAGGAACAGCAGATAGGCGACACCCACGAATTTCAGCACGATGAACACCATGCCGAAGCTGCGCGCGATCACCGCGAGACCGGCCACCGCGCAGGTGAGCCACAATGCTTCGCCGAGCCACATCGCGGCGAGAAACGGCAACACGTCGCGAAAGCCGTTGGTCAGCACGCGCGCGACCAGCGCGGCGGTGCTGGGGCCCGGCGTGCCGGCGGCGATGATCAGCGCCAGGGCGAAAACGAGCAAAGCAGACAGCGTCATAACGTTTCTCCGCGAATTTGAGTGAGCATGCAACTGCCGGCTCAATGAGCGCGCAACCTTCGGTTGACGAAACGCCACACGGCGCTCACCAGCAACGATCCAACACCGAGCGAGACGCCCAGCAGGACGATCGAGCTCATATGATCGCGCACCAGCGGCACGTTGCCGAACAGATAGCCGGCCGCCACCAGCGACACGATCCACAGTGCAGCACCGGCCGTGACGAACGAGACGAAACGTGCAAACGTCATGCGTGAAACACCGGCGACGAACGGCGCGAAAGTGCGCACGACCGCAATGAACGGTGACAGCAGAAAGGTCAGGCCGCCGCGTGCTTCGTAAAACGCGTGCGCTTTACGTAGTGCACCCTTATCAAGCCAGCGGTAATCCGCGGTATAGACTTTTTCGCCGATCGCGCGGCCAATCGCATAGCAGACAATGCTGCCCGCCACGGTAGCGGCGAACAGCACGGGGATCACGAGCCAGACGTTCAGCGCACCGGTGGCGGCGAGACCGCCACAGATGAAAATCAGCGGATCGCCAGGCAAAAAGAATAGCGGCAGGAAGCCGATCTCGACGAACACTACGAGAAACAGCATCGCGTATACGGCCGTGCCGTATTGCACGATCAAACCGCTCAGGTGCTGGTCGAAGTGCAGGGCGACCTGCAACACATGCATGAAATCCATCTTGGTTCGAAAGGGATTGAGGTATTCAGGAGTTTAGTCCCGTGGCGGCGCAGGCACTTGTTTATTTCGGGGTCGCAATGTCAATATCGGGGGAGCCTTCCGGAATCACCTCTAGAAAACCTACAAAATGCTTATGCAACACGCTTCCAACATCACGTTCCGCCTTGCCGCGCCGCACGATGCCAACGCTATCCGTACGATCGAATTCGAGGCCGGCCAGCGCTTTGTCGGCGTCGGCATGATCGGCATCGCCGATGCACCGCCGATGGAGCTGGAACTCGTCAACCGCAAGATCGACGCGCGGCAGATCGTCGTCGCCGTGGATGCCGACGAGTCCTGTGTGGGATTCGTGATGTTCGAGGCGCAGCCCGCGCGCTTCTATGTTCAGGAACTCGACGTGCTGAGCTCGCATGCCGGGCAACGCATCGGCGCGGCGCTGATCGAGCAGGTCGCGCAACTCGCACGCGCGCAACAGGTCACGCAACTTGTATTGTCGACGTTTCGCGAGGTGCCGTGGAACGCGCCGTACTATCGGCGGCTCGGCTTTCACGATATCCAGGAGGCCGATCTCGATGCGGCGCTGATCGCGCGGCGCGACGCGCATATCGCGCGCGGACTCGACGAATCGAAGCGCGTGTTCATGCGGCGTGATCTGGCATGACGGCAGGCGAGAGCGCTTAGTGTGCCAACGCTGCGTCTGTGATGTGTCTGCGATGAGCGTGCAATTCACACGAAGCGCCCGACCGGCAGCGCATAAAAAAACGCGGCAGGTGAGATTGGACATCCGTCCGCTCATACCCGCCGCGCTGTCGTACCGCACACTTCTACGAATCAGCCGCCTTAATACAGCGGCTTAACCCTCCGCCGACTTCGCAGCTCATTTGCGTTGTTAATTTCCCAGCTCAATTTCCAGCTGACTTCGACCACTTATTCGACAGTTTCCAGCGTCGGATAATCGACGTAGCCGGTTTCGCCACGTGCATAGTACGTCGCCGGATTCGGCTTGTTCAACGGGGCATTCGTCTCGAAGCGGCGCACCAGATCCGGATTCGCGATGAACAGTTGACCCCACGCGACCGCATCCGCTTCACCCGCGTCGAGCACGTGCTGCGCGGTTTCCTTGGTGAACTTTTCGTTCGCGATGTACGGGCCGCCGAACGCTTTCTTCAGTTGCGGGCCGAGGCGGTCGTCGCCGAGCGCTTCGCGGGCAGCGATGAACGCAATCTTGCGCTTGCCGAGTTCGTGTGCCACGTAACCGAAGGTGGCCGCCGGGTCCGAATCGCCCATGGTGTGTGCGTCGCGGCGCGGTGCGAGGTGCACGCCGACACGATTCGCGCCCCAGACGTCGATGCAGGCGTCGGTAATTTCGAGCAGCAGGCGGGCGCGGTTTTCGATCGGGCCGCCGTACGCGTCGGTACGCTTGTTGGTGCTGTCCTGCAGGAACTGGTCGAGCAGATAGCCGTTCGCGCCGTGCACTTCCACGCCGTCGAAACCTGCCGCCTTCGCGTTTTCGGCGCCCTTGCGGAACGCGTCCACCACACCGGTGATTTCATCGAGTCCCAGTGCGCGCGGCGTCACGTACGCACGCTCCGGACGCACCAGGCTCACGTGGCCTTGTGCCGCGATCGCGCTCGGCGCGACCGGCAGTTCGCCCTTCAGGAACAGCGGGTCCGAGATACGGCCGACGTGCCAGAGTTGCAGGAAGATCTTGCCGCCGGCTGCATGCACGGCGTTCGTGACAATCTTCCAGCCCTCGACCTGTTCCTGCGACCAGATGCCCGGCGTTTCGGCGTAACCGACGCCTTGCGGTGTGACGGAAGTGGCTTCGCTGATGATCAGGCCCGCCGTGGCGCGTTCGGCGTAGTACTTCGCCATCAGCGCGTTCGGCACGCGGATTTCGTCGGCGCGTTGGCGCGTGAGCGGCGCCATGATGATGCGGTTCGACAACGTGATGTCGCCAATCTGGAGCGGGTCAAAAAGAGTCGGCATAAGAGTTCACCTTAGGTGGCGGGCGCGTGGCCCGAGCCTTAAAAAATTGCACGATGAAATAAGCGAAAAACGCGGCGATGCGGATGATGTGCTCAGAGCCCGGTGTTCATGTGCTCGAGAAACGCCTGAATGACAGCCTCATTGCGTTTGAAAAACACCCATTGACCCACCCGCCTGGACGTGACGAGACCCGCGCGCTGCAAGGCGGCGAGGTGCGCCGACACGGTTGACTGCGACAGGCCGCAGCGCGCGTCGATCTTGCCGGCGCACACGCCTTGATCGAGCGGCAACTCCTGATCGGAGAAATGCGCGTACGGCTCGCGCAGCCAGCCAAGGATCTCCCGCCGTACAGGGTTGGCAAGCGCTTTGTGGATCGCGTCGATATCGAGCGTCATGTGGGTCAGTTTTCAGGGCATCAACAACCGGCAGACGTGGCCGCCGGTTGGCGGCCACACATCTGCATCGCTACAAAACGAATTGTATATCGGAATTTAACGATATGCTTGAAGCCATTACTGGCTATGGGGTCGATAGTTGTGGGCGCACAAATAAGCCTGCACTTTCGGGACGGACCGCATTTCGCACAAAAAAGAACGCAGCGCAAATTTCACAATGTGAAATCGCGCTCGTAAATCAGCTGCAGATGG
>NZ_JAQQDU010000169.1:0-8233 GCF_046027825.1 Paraburkholderia sediminicola | reverse complement strand
ATAAACCAATAACAAATCAAGGAAAGGCCAACGCCACAGGCAAACAGCCAAAAGCGCCGCGCAGGCAAAAAAAGCCAACTAAACACTACAAGCAGCGCCACCAGAAGCAGCAATCTCCCGCGCTGCCTTAGCCCCCTCAACCTGTAATAAAGTCGGCAACGAAACCCCGTTCTTGGCCGCCGTCACCTCGGCAAGAATAGAAACCGCAATTTCAGGCGGCGTCCGGCTGCCAATATAAATCCCAACCGGCCCATGCAACCGGACCAACTCGGTATCGTTCAGATCGAACTCCTTCAACCGCTCGCGCCGCGCCTGATTATTCCTTCTCGACCCCAAAGCGCCCACATAAAAAGCCGGCGTCTTCAACGCCTCCATCAGCGCGAGATCATCCAGCTTGGGATCATGCGTCAGCGCAATCACCGCGCACCGTTCGTCGAGCTTCATCTCGATCACCGTGTCGTCCGGCATCGTCCGCACGATCTTCGTGCCGGGAATGCTCCACTCCTCGGTGTACTCCTCGCGCGGATCGCACACGGTGACCTGATAATCGAGCCCGACCGCGATGTTGCACAGATAGCGCGACAACTGTCCCGCACCGATCACCAGCATCCGGTACCGCGGGCCGTGAATCGTCAGCAGACGCTCACCGTCGAAATGCACGCCGTCCGTCGCCTGCGCCGCATCGAGCCGTACCGCGCCCGTCACCATGTCGAGTTCGCGTGCCAACAGACGGCCGTCTTCTACCGCATGACACAGCTCGGCAATGCCGCTTTGCGGCGTCAAAGGCTCCAGCACGAGTTGGATCGTGCCGCCGCATGGCAGGCCGAAGCGATGCGCTTCTTCAGCCGTAATGCCGTACTTCACCGCTTCCGGCCGTGTCTGCTCAATACCCTTTTGCCGTACACGGTCGATCAGGTCGTCTTCGATGCAGCCACCCGATACCGATCCCACCACGAGTCCATCGTCGCGCACGGCGAGCATCGCGCCCTCGGGGCGCGGCGACGAGCCCCACGTCTTCACCACCGTCACCAGTAGCGCGCGATGCCCCTCGTCCAGCCAGCGTGCGCTGGACTTCAGGACCTCGAGATCCACGCTGTCCATGATTTCTTCCTCTTCGTTCCGTCGCCGCCGGACTCAGTGTCCGTGGCCTCATTCGATTCTGTATTCTGCACCGCCGCGTCAGCGGCTGCAGTTTCGCTGCCATCCGGGGGCGTTTCGCCCTCTGCGTCGCCGCCGACCTGTGCGCCGAAGCGCTTGAAAAATTCGCCCGCGAGTTTACGCGCCGCGCCATCAACCAGCCGCGAACCGATCTGGGCGAGCTTGCCGCCGACCTGTGCAGTCGCCGTGTACGTGAGCTTCGTCGCGGCGTCGCCCTCGGGTTCAAGCGTGACGTGCGTATTGCCCTTGCCGAAGCCCGCCGCACCACCCTGGCCTTCGAAAACGATGGTGTAACTGTTGGGCGCCTCGATGTCGGTCAGCAGCATACGCCCTTTGAAGCGAGCCTTCACGGGACCGACCGACGCGCTCAACACCACCGCGTACGCATTTTCGCCGTCCGGATCGATGCTCTCGCAGCCGGGAATGCACGCGCGCAGGATTCCGGTATCGTTTAGCGCTTCCCATGCGCGCTGCTGAGACACCGGCAGCGTATGGGTTTCACTCAATTCCATGATGTTGCTCCCGCAGTTGTCGTGGCGGATACGGGGAGACGCGGCGCGCGCGTGAGTTGCGCGAGATCGTGGCCGAACGCTGCCAGACTGTCTAGATTGTGGACCGGACGATGCGCGTCGACATACGGCAGGATCGCCTGCACGCCGCGCGCTTTCGGTGAAAAGCCGCTGAAACGCAGCAGCGGGTTGAGCCATACGATACGGTGGGCAAAGCGGCGCAGGCGGGCCATTTCGGTGTCGAGCACGTCGATCGCTTCGTGATCCAGACCGTCGGTCACGAGCAGCACCGTGGCCCGGCCAGTCAGTACGCGGCGTGCCCAGCGCCGGTTGAATTCGGCGAGCGCCGCGCCAATACGTGTGCCACCCGACCAGTCGACCACCTGATCGGTGAGCGTCGCGATCGCCACGTCGGGATCGCGCTCGCGCAGCGCGCGCGTCGCGTTGGTCAGGCGAGTGCCGAACAGGAACACCTGCAGGCGCTCACGCGATTGCAGAAGCGCGTGGCAGAAGTACAGCACGGCGCGCGAATAGTTGCTCATCGAGCCGGAGATATCGAGTAGCAAGACTAGCGGTGGTTTGCGTTCGACTGCCGCGCGATACTTCCACACCGTCCAGTCGCCGCCCGCGCGCACCGCGTGCCGTGCGCTGGCGCGCAAATCGGCATGCGTGCCATGCGAGGCGGCCTTCAGGCGGCGCGTCGGTTCGGTGGCAAGCGGTAGACGCTGGCCGCGGATCAGATGCCGCAACGTGCGCCATTCGTCAGCGGAAAGCGTGTCGAAATCGCGATGACGCAGCCGCTCTTCAGCACTGAAGGTGACGTGCGCGTGCAGGTCGTGCTGTTCGGTTTCCTGTGGCGCTTTCCTGTGCGGCGAGGGCGGCGTGCGTACGGCAAGCGCATCAGCGAGACGGTTGTTGCGTTTGGGCGGCGGCAGACCATCGCGGACCTTCGGCAGCAGCAGCGCGCGCAACTTGCCTTCCCAATCCGGATCGCGCCAGAACAGATCGAAGGCAGCGTTGAAGAGATCACGTTCGTCCGGTGCGCAGACCAATAGCGCGGCGAGCGCGGCGCGCACATCGTCGCGGCGGCCGAGGTCGATCCAGTGCAGGGCAGCGAGCGCATCGACGGCTTGTGCCGGCGACATCGGCAAACCCGCGCCGCGCAGCACGCGCACAAAGTGCACGACGTTGCGGGCCAAAGTGGGCGTATCGATCGGCGCGGCCGATGTGTCGACGGAGGCGGGTGTCGAGCGTGCATTTGCGTCGTCTTTCGACGCGGGACTGCTTGCCGAAGCGCCACTGTTTCGCGCAACGCCAATGTCTGCGGGCGTCTCACTGCGTGTCGAAGTAGGTCTACTGGCCGCAGTACCGTTGCTTCCGTCCGTTATCTTTTCCATCGCCGTTATCCCGGCACCGCGAGACATTGCGCGATCTGCGCGGCATCGACGCGCGCCAGATCGTCCTGATACTTGAGCAGCACGCCCAGGGTGTTCTGCACCGATTGCGGATCGAGTTCCGTCACCGACAGCGCTTCCAACGCGCGGCACCAGTCGATCGTTTCCGCGATGCCGGGCGCCTTGAACAGATCCATGCCGCGTAGGCGATGCACGAAATCGACCGCGCGCCGCTGCAATTCAGCCGACGTTTGCGACGCGCGCGCGGCGACGATCTCCAGTTCACGATCGCGTTCGGGATAGCCGATCCATTGATACAGGCAACGGCGTTTCAACGCGTCGTGTACTTCGCGCGTCCGGTTCGACGTCATCACTACCAGCGGCGGCTGTGCGGCACGAACCGTCCCGTACTCGGGAATCGATACCTGGAAGTCCGAAAGCAGCTCCAGCAGGAAGGCCTCGAACGGTTCGTCGGCGCGGTCGATCTCGTCGATCAGCAGCACGCGCTGTGCGCCCGGATGATTTTCGTCGGGCATCAGCGCTTGCAGCAGCGGACGCTTCAGCAGGAATTCGCTGCGATAGAGCGTGTCGTTGCCGGGCCGCTCGCCGGCGGCTTCGGCCAGACGCAGTGCCATGATCTGGCGAGGGTAGTCCCATTCGTAAAGCGCGCTGGCCGTGTCGAGTCCTTCGTAGCATTGCAGTCGCAGCATCGAGGTGCCGAGCATCCCCGCCGCCGCTTTGGCGAGTTCGGTCTTGCCGACACCCGGCTCGCCTTCGACAAACAACGGCCGCTCCATGCGCAAGGCGAGATACAACGCAGTCGCGAGTTCGCGGCTGGCGAAGTATTTTTGGGCGGCGAGTTGCGCGAGGGTGTCGTCGATTGAGGCAGGCTGCATGGTGTTCCTGAATCCGCACGATGAAACGGGTGAGCCGCGGGGCGGCGCGGCAGCAGCGCGACGGGTAAGAAGATCATGACCGCAGCCGCAGCCGCAGCCGCAACGGTGACGGCCAGCGTGGGCGGGAACGCGGCTGACGCGCCACGCTGGGGCACGTCACGTCAGCCGCCACCCGCGCGTACTGCTAACCGTTCGCCTTCGTCACCGCGCGCGCGGCCAGCACCGGAATCAGATGCGCACGATATTCAGCGCTGGCGTGCATATCGGTGTTCAGGTCGGCGTCGGATACGGTCACCGCTCGCGCAGCCTCGGGCGCGAAATTCGCCGACAGCGCGCTTTCCAACTCCGGCACGCGGAATACCGAAGACGCCGCGCCGGTCACCGCCACACGCACGCCGCTCGCGAACTTCGCGACGAACACGCCGACCAGCGCAAAATGCGAAGCCGGATTGCGGAATTTCTCGTAGGCCGCGCGTTCCGGTACCGGAAACTCGACGGCTACGATCAACTCGTCGGGCGCCAACGCAGTCTCATACATGCCGACGAAGAAATCGCTCGACGAGATTCGTCGCCGATCGGTGACGATTGTCGCATCCAATGCCATCGCCGCCGCCGGATAGCAGGCGGCCGGATCGTTGTTCGCGAGCGAGCCGCCGATGGTGCCGAGCGCGCGCACCTGGCGATCGCCGATGTGTCCGGCGAGGTCCGCGAGCGCCGGCAACACGCGCCGAAGCTCGGCGTGATCGGCGACGTCCGCGTGACAGACCGCGGCGCCGACCGCCACCTTGCCGGCATCGACGGTGATCGATTTAAGCGCCGGAATCCTCGTCACGTCGATCAGTTGCGAGGGCTGCGCGAGACGCAGACGCATGGTCGGCAACAGGCTTTGCCCACCGGCGAGAAATTTCGCGTCGCTGTCGGCGGCAATGGCTGCGGCGGCCGCTTTCGGATCCGTCGCGCGTTGATACTCGAATGAATACATGTCGAATGCTCCGCTCAGGATCTCAGTGGGGTTGCTTGGCAGCACGAATTGAGGACCACACGCGATGCGGTGTCGCCGGCATTTGCAGGTCGGTCACGCCCAGCGGCGCGAGCGCGTCGAGGATCGCGTTGATCACCGCTGGTGGCGAGCCGATCGCGCCTGCCTCGCCGCAGCCTTTCACGCCAAGCGGATTGTGCGTGCATGGCGTGCCTTTCACGGTTTCGACGGTGAAGTTCGGCAGATCGGACGCATGCGGCATCGCGTAGTCCATGTAGGAGCCGGACAGCAACTGGCCGCTTTCGTTGTCGTACACGCAGCGCTCCAGCATCGCCTGGCCGATACCCTGACCGAGCCCGCCATGCACCTGGCCTTCGACGATCATCGGGTTGATCACGTTGCCGAAATCGTCGACCGCGGTGAACTGCCGGATGCGGCTGACGCCCGTCTCTGGGTCGACCTCGATCTCGCAGATATACGAGCCCGCCGGATACGTGAAGTTGCTCGGATCGTAGAACGCGCATTCTTCGAGACCCGGTTCGAGCACGTCGAGCGGATAGTTGTGCGGCACGTAGGCGGCGAGCGAGATGTCGGCGAATGCCTTGGTGCGGTCGGTGCCCGCGACGCGAAACACGCCGTCCTTGAACTCGATGTCTTCCGCCGCGGCTTCGAGCAGATGCGCGGCGATTTTCTTCGCCTTGGTTTCGATCTTGTCGAGCGCTTTCATGATCGCCGAGCCGCCTACCGCGATCGAGCGCGAGCCATACGTGCCCATGCCGAACGGAATGCGGCCGGTGTCGCCGTGAACGATCTCCACGCTTTCCAGCGCAATGCCCAGGCGGTCCGCGACCACTTGCGCGAAGGTCGTCTCATGCCCCTGGCCGTGACTGTGCGAGCCGGTGAACACGGTGACGGAACCCGTCGGATGGACGCGAATCTGGCCGACTTCGAAGAGCCCGGCGCGTGCGCCGAGTGCGCCGGCGATGTTCGACGGCGCCAGGCCGCAGGCTTCGATGTAGCACGAGTAGCCGAGACCGCGCAGCTTGCCGTTCTTTTCCGACTCCTGCCGGCGCGCGGGGAAGCCCTTCACGTCCGCGAGTTCGAGCGCGCGGTTCAGGGTGGTGTCATAGTCGCCGGTGTCGTAGGTGAGGCCCACTGGCGTCGCATATGGAAACGTGCGGATGAAATTGCGTCGGCGGATTTCCGCGGGATCGAGTTTCATCTCGCGCGCGGCGGTTTCGACCAGACGCTCGACGACATACGTCGCTTCCGGACGGCCCGCGCCGCGATAGGCGTCGACCGGGACGGTGTTGGTGAAGACCGCTTTCACCTCGGCGTAGATGGCGGGCGTCGCGTACTGGCCGGCGAGCAGCGTCGCATACAGGATGGTCGGTACGCTCGACGCGAAGGTCGACAGATACGCGCCCATGTTGGCGATCGTATGAACGCGCATCGCGAGAAACTTGCCGTCGGCGTCCATCGCCAGTTCGGCTTTGGTGACGTGATCGCGGCCATGCGCGTCGGACACGAACGCTTCCGAGCGTTCGGCGGTCCATTTGATCGGACGGCGAATTTTCTTCGATGCCCACGTCAGCGCGACGTCTTCGGCATACAGAAAAATCTTCGATCCGAAGCCGCCGCCGACATCCGGCGCGATGACGCGCAGTTTCGATTCCGGCAGCGACAACACGAACGCGGCCATCAGCAAGCGTTCCACATGCGGATTCTGATTGGCGACGTAGAGCGTGTAGCTGTCGTCCTGTGTCGAGTAGCTCGCGTTGACTGCGCGCGGCTCGATCGCATTCGGGATCAGGCGGTTATTGACGATATCGAGCGTGGTGACGTGTGCGGCTTTGGCGAAGGCGGCGTCGGTCGCGGCTTTGTCGCCGTGGCCCCAGTTGTAGCAGATGTTGTCCGGCACTTCGTCGTGAACCGCGGCGTGGCCCGGATCGGACGCGTGTGCCGTGTCGACCACGGCCGGCAGCACGTCGTAATCGACTTCGATCAATTCGGCGGCGTCTTTCGCGGCCTTGATCGAATCGGCGATCACCAGTGCGACCTGATCGCCGACATGGCGCGCCTTCGTGTGCGCGATGATCGGATGGGGCGGCTCGTTCATCGGCTTGCCGTCGGTGCTGTGGATCTGCCAACCGCACGGCAGTCCGCCGACGTTTTCCGCGGCCATGTCAGCGCCGGTGAAGATCGCGACAACGCCCGGCGACTGTTTGGCCGCGGCGATGTCGATGCTGTTGATTTTTGCGTGCGCGTGTGGAGAGCGCAGGAATACCGCATAGGTTTGCTGCGGCAGGACGATGTCGTCGGTGTACTGACCGTTGCCCGTGAGGAACCGATAGTCTTCCTTACGTTCGACGGAGGCGCCGATGAGGTGGGTGTCGGGTGCGTTCATCGTCTTCTCCTCAGGCGGTGGCTTGGGCGGTGGCCGGCGCATTGGCCTGGGCCGTGCCGGAGGATTTCATGCCTTCGGCGCCATCGAGGACGGCTTTGACGATGTTGTGATATCCCGTACAGCGGCACAGATTGCCGTCGAGCTGCGCGCGCACGTCGTCGCCGGTGAGGTTGGGCTGACGCTCGACGAGCGAGATCGCGCTCATCACCATGCCGGGCGTACAGAAACCGCACTGCAGGCCGTGACAGTGTTTGAAGGCCGCTTGCATCGGGTGCAGGGCACCGTCTTTGGCGATCCCTTCGATGGTGGTGATGTCGGCGCCTTCGGCCTGGACCGCGAGGATGTTGCAGGACTTGATCGCGCGGCCGTTCAGATGGACGGTGCATGCGCCGCACTGGGCGGTATCGCAACCGATGTGCGTGCCCGTGAGGCGGAGTTGATCGCGAAGGAACTGAACAAGCAGGGTGTTAGGGTCGATTGAGGCGCTGATGGGCGCGCCGTTCACCGTCAGACTGATGCTAATCGCCATGAAGTTGTCTCCTTATGGGGTGAAACCGGACCTTTGTTGTTTCTGCCTTCGGCTACCTGTTCGTGGGGTCCGATTAGGGTGCAGCGGGTTTGCCGCTTGCGGGGGGCTTTTTTATGGGTCTGCCGAAAAGTAAAGCACAAATTGCTTTGGGGCGCTATTCGGGTTGTGTGCCTACGGCGTTTTGTATTGGGTGTATGCCCGCGGCGGTGGGGTTTGGCTGGTTTTTTTGCCTGCGCGGCGCTTTTGGCTGTTTGCCTGTGGCGTTGGCCTTTCCTTGATTTGTTATTGGTTTATTAGCGTCGCCCCTGTGCGGGGCGGGCACCTACTTTTCTTTGCAGCAGGTGTATAGACCGGAGACATG
>NZ_JAQQDU010000168.1:0-8463 GCF_046027825.1 Paraburkholderia sediminicola | reverse complement strand
GAGTTAGCAGGGGGCCAGGTTAGGTGGGCCACCGTCATTGCACATGCCCGCAAAACGTCAGGATAGGAGTCGCTCCCATGCCGCTCTACACCATCATCATTCAGGATGACGTACTCAACAGCGAGGCTAAGACCAGGCTCGCGACGGAACTGACGACCCTGCATTCCGACTATGCGGGTGTGCCGAAAAATTGGGTGCATGTCGTGTTTCAGGACTATGCGCCGGGCAGCGGGTTCACCGCTGGCGAACCCGCCGCCACTGCTGCGCTCACGCTTTTGATACGAACCGGCCGGTCACCTGAATATAAGCGGGAGTTGATGCAGCGTCTTTGGAAACTCCTTCAGGCCGCGACGGGCGCACCCGATGACCAGATTGTCATCGGCATTCAGGAGGTGCCAGCCAGTCAGGCAATGGAGATGGGGCAAGTCATGCCGGACGTCGCGAACGAATAAAGTAAAAGAGTTTGCAGCGCCCCCTCCGCGGTCAAACGGTCACGTTGACGGCGGCCGCGCCTAGGCCACTGTCTGCTCGTGCGCACGCGCGATATCGAGGGTCTCCTGGTGGAACGTCTCAAGCGACTTGCGGTGCGTGACACTGACAATCGCCGCGTTCGGCAATCGTTCCGTCAACAGGCGATACAGATGCACTTCGTTCTCCGTGTCGAGCGCACTCGTCGCTTCGTCGAGAAACACGTAGTCAGGCTTGTGCATCAGCACGCGTGCGACCGCTAGCCGCTGCTGCTCGCCGGGAGAAAGAATGCGCCACCAATTGTTGGATTCGTGCAATCGGTTAACGTAGCCTTCAAGCCGGCATAAACGCAACGCCTCGCAACATGCCTCGTCACTGAAATTCGCGGCCGCTGCGGGATAGGTAAGCGCAGCCTTCAAGGCGCCAGCCGGCAGGTAGCTCTGCTGCGGGATGAACATCATGTGCGCGTCCACAGGTGCGTCGATCGAGCCGTTTCCGAACGGCCAGAGACCCGCCAGCGCACGCAACAACGTGCTCTTGCCAGCGCCGGACGGCCCGCGCACGAGCCAGCGCGAACCGGGCTTGACGACGATGTCGCGTACGCTCGCGAGCGTCTCGCCGTCGGGCAGCGCAAGCGT
Organism: Paraburkholderia sediminicola; assembly: GCF_046027825.1. Taxonomy (GTDB): domain Bacteria; phylum Pseudomonadota; class Gammaproteobacteria; order Burkholderiales; family Burkholderiaceae; genus Paraburkholderia; species Paraburkholderia sediminicola_D. The sequence goes on along the minus strand of NZ_JAQQDU010000168.1, from coordinate 7,357 downwards.
GAGGTTGTGCGTGGCGAGCTGGCTCTCGTCGACATAATGCAGGTTGATGCCGCCATGCTCGGTGGCGGGCGACACGGACTCCTTCAGATGCGGCTGCTGCATGACGCGCTTGAACTCGCGCAGACGGTTAACCGTTGCGCGCCATTGAACGAGCGTGTCGTAATTGTTGATGAACCACGAAAGCGAATCGCTGACCGAGCCGAATGCGTCGGCGATTTGCATCAGGGTGCCGAAACTGAGCACACCTGCAAAATAACGGGGCGACGCCACGACGATCGGAAAGATCTCAGCGATCTGACCGTAGAAATTGAGCACAAAGCTGTAGCGCCGCGTGTACTTCATCACGCGCCACCAGTTTTCACGAATCCGGCCGAACAGATCCTGGGCGGTCGACGCCTCGGTACGCATACCGTCGTAGAACGCAATCTGCTCGGCGTTCTCGCGCAGACGGATCAGGCCGAACCGGAAATCCGCCTCGACGCGCTGCATCTGGTAGTTGATCGACACAAGCGGGTGACCGACCTTGTTGGTCAGGAGCGAGCCGGCAATCGCATAGGCGATGGCGGCCCAGAGCATGTAGCCAGGAATCTGGACGGGCGTGCCGCCAATCACGACTGCCAGCGCGCCCGCCGTGCTCCATAGGACGGTTGAGAACCACACGAGTGTTTCGAGCGTCGAGAGCAGGTCGAGTGTGAGCGAAAGTGTGGTGTTGGCAAATGACTCGAGGTCGACGGCAATCCGCTGGTCAGGGTTGTCGGTGAGGCGGTCGCGCTCGATGCGGTAGAAGGTGCCGTCGCCCAGCCATTCGTGCAGATAGCGCGTGGTCAGCCACTGGCGCCATCGGAAGCCAAGCATCTGGCGCAGATAGCGGTTGTAGACGGAAATCGCGACGAACGAGAATGCAAGCGCGCTGAATAACAGCATCAGCTGCGGGAAATCGCGCACGTTCCTGCCTTCCAGCGCGTTGTAGAAATCGCGATTCCACGTGTTCAACCGGGCGTTGATGCCGACCACGAGCAGGTCCATGACGATGATCGTGATCAGCAGGCCCCACGCGGTTCTGCGCTCCTCGGAGACCCAATACGGTCTGATCAGGCTCCACGCCGAGACGCGGTCTGATTGCACGGATGCAGGGCTGGAAGATGGGTTGCTCATGAACGCCGCCTAACGCGCAGTGAATGCGGACCGAGTGTACGGGGGGATTGTCCGATTCGCGCATGGGTGGCGGTCTTGAGGCAGCGTAGGTGAGCGCGCTTTCGAGCTTGGGCCAGGTGCATCCAGCAGACATGGGCATGATTGTAGGGCGCGATCCGTCCGGCCCACCGATGACCGTCGTTGTTGCACCGCATTCTTGCGAACCTCTCCCCGCTCGTCGTTCTCGAGCCCGATCCGGCCGACGGTCGCGCCCCGTCACACGAAGTAGGAAAAGTGTCCCCGAAATTCATACACTTATAAGCAGCCGGTCCTCATCCAGGCCTGCTTTTCCCGGGACGGGATTCGGCTCGATGGGTCAAATCTGAATCGGCGCTGACTGTCGAGGTGACCATCATGAATGGGCGTAGAGTGTGCCAGCTATTGCTGGTGTTGGCGGCCGTGGGTGCCAGCGGCGCAGCTATGGCCGGCAGAGGGGGCTGGGGCGGCGGCTACTATCATGGCGGCAGTTGGGGCGGTGGTGGCGGTGGTGGCGGTGGTGGCGGTGGTGGCGGCAGCGACTATCATGCCGGTGGTTGGGGCGGCGGCTACTATCATGGCAGTAGCGGTGGCAGTAGCTGGGGAAATAGCGGCTCCTATCATGGCGGTGGCTACTACAACGGCAGCTACTACCACGGCTATCACTACAACGGCGGCTACTACCACGGCTACTACTACCACGGTGGTTATTGCTGCGCCGGGGGCTGGTCCATTGGTTTCTATTTCGGCCCGGGATTTGTCTATTCCTATCCGTACCCGTACTACGCCTATCCGTTCCCCTACTACTATCCCGGCTACTACCCTTACGGGCCGACGGCGGTCGGTGTGTCCGCGCCGCCAACTCAGTACCTGGAGCAGCAGGATGGGCAAGCGGACGTGGGCGGCGGCCCCATGCCGCAAGCGGCCTCCTACTATTACTACTGCGTGAAGCCCGAGGGTTACTACCCGTATGTCAGGGCCTGCCCCGCCGGCTGGCAGAGGGTCCCGGCCCAGCCACCGGGCAGCTAATCGAAACAGCCGCGCTTTCCTCAAGCGCAAGCGCGATGAATGCCCGCGCTGCCGCGGTTCGATAGGCGCCTTTGCGCAGTAGCAGCGCAGCGGTCCGCTGCGGTAGCGCCGGCTCCAGGTGTACCAGACACAGTTCGCTGTGAGCACGCGCGATCGCGGCCGGTAGCAGCGTTGCGAGCGCGCTACGCTGCACGATCTCGATAGCCGCGCTGATCGAATTGACCTCCATTGCAATGCGTGGCGCGACGCCATTCTGTTGGCAATACCGATCGATGTACTGGCGGGTAGCAAACGCTTCGTTGAGCAGCACAAGCGCTTCGCTTTCGAACTCGCGAAGCGTCAATGCAGCGCGCTTCTTCGCATGCGGATGGGACTTGCCGACCACCATCGCCAGGGCTTCGACGAAAAGGACATGGGTCTCGATGTCGGGGGACTGCGTATCGCTGAACGCGATGCCGACATCGAGCGCATCTTCGTTCAACAACGTCTCCATCCGCTCCTGCGGCATTTCGAGGATGTTCAGCGTGAGGTTCGGATAGCGGCGGTTGTACTTCTCCAGCAACGGACCGATCAGGTAAGCGGTGAACGTCGGGGTCATGGCGACGCGCAGCGAGCCGCGGCTCAATTCCTGCACGTCGTGGATCGCTCGCCTGCCCGCCTCCAGGTCTTGCAGCGCGCGCTGTGCGTAGCGCACATAAGCCGCACCGGCGTCGGTCAACTGGATCGTCCGGCCGGACCGGTCGAGCAACTGCACGCACAGCGTGTCCTCAAGCTGCCTGATCTGTTGCGACAGCGTTGGCTGCGACACGTGCAGCGCCTCGGCCGCGCGCGTGAAATTGCGATGTTCCGCGACCGCCAGAAAGTAACGGATGTGCCGGAGCAGCATGGGGTCTCCCTCGAACTATTGGTGTTACCTATAGGGATAATAATAAACCGGTCTTTGACACTATAGTTCGAGCGGCACATTCTTCGTCCATCGGTTCGCAACAACCCCCGTGACTCACCCCGATGGAGCGAAACATGCAAGAAATCATTGACGGCTTCCTGAAGTTCCAGCGTGACGCGTTCCCGCAGCGCTCCGAGCTTTTCAAGCAACTGGCCACGAGCCAGCACCCACGCACCTTGTTCATCTCGTGCTCGGACAGCCGGCTCGTACCGGAACTCGTCACGCAGCGCGAGCCGGGCGACCTGTTCGTGATCCGTAACGCCGGCAACATCGTGCCGTCGTACGGCCCAGAACCGGGCGGCGTGTCCGCCACGATCGAATACGCGGTCGCCGCGCTCGGCGTCACCGATGTGGTGATCTGCGGTCACTCCGATTGCGGTGCGATGACGGCCATTGCTACCTGCAAGTGCATGGATCACATGCCGGCCGTGCGCAATTGGCTGCGCTACGCGGATTCCGCGAAAGTCGTCAACGAGGCCCGTGAGCACAGAAGCGAACGGGACCGGGTCGACTCGATGGTCCGCGAAAACGTGGTGGCCCAGCTTGCCAACATCAAGACTCATCCCTCCGTGCGACTCGCACTCGAACAAGGACATCTGGCCCTGCACGGCTGGGTGTACGACATCGAAACCGGCTCGATCGATACGCTCGACGGCACGACGAACCGCTTCGTTTCTCTCGCGGAGCATCCGCAAGTGTGTGCAACCCCGGCCCGACTCACCCTTGCTGCCTGAACCACGGCTTTTCAACTTCAGTCCATCTCAAGGAGCATGATCATGACGCAATCCCAATACAGCCAATTCCCCCGCGAAGCCCTGGCCGACGCGATCGTCGACGCGAAGGTCCGCAAGAACCTGACGTTCGAGCAACTCACCGAAGGCACCGGCCTCAGCCTCGCATTCGTCACCGCCGCGCTGCTCGGCCAGCATCCGCTGCCGGCGGACGCCGCCAAGGTCGTCGCCGACAAACTGGACATGGGCGAAGACGCGGTGCGCCTGCTGCAGACGATTCCGGTGCGCGGCAGCATCCCGGGCGGCGTGCCGACCGATCCGACGATCTACCGGTTCTACGAGATGGTGCAGATCTACGGTTCGACGCTAAAGGCGCTGGTTCATGAGAAGTTCGGCGACGGCATCATCAGCGCAATCAATTTCAAGCTCGACATCAAGAAAGTCGACGATCCGGAAGGCGGCTCGCGCGCCGTGATCACACTCGACGGAAAGTATTTGCCGACCAAGCCGTTCTGAGGCGGCACATGAGTCGTTTTTGCGGGAACGACTCCTTATATATTGATTCGGAATACACATTATTAAATTGACGCTAGGAAAACTTCAGGTATCCGATTTTCCATCTCCCGAACTATCCGGTTTCCTGGCGTCATCTCTCACCAAAGTTACGCTCCCCTCTTATAGAGCGCTTTCAACTGCGACAACTCTTCCATAAATTTACTCTTCAGTTCCTGCGGCCCTACGATCTTCAAATTTGAACCGTATCCCAGCAGCTTCCGCGCGCCGTGCTCGATGGATTCGATGGGCATCAAAAACTCCTTCCATCCCGATGGCACCTCCGCACTACCGGCACCCTGCAAAACTGGAACGGCTTTAATACGTGCGTTGGCCAACCAATTCTCGCCACGCTGCGACACGGCGATATGTGCCGTCAACCGATAAAGATCGGTCTCGTAGCGGTTCATGGCGTCACGCCAGTGCTTCGCCAGGTCAAATCGCGCAGGACGCTTGAAACGGCGGTGGGAGGACTTGAGTTCACTAATATTCGCCAGCCGAAAAGTCAGTGCGCCGGGCCTGCCCACCACCTTGGCAATCAGGTACCAGGTACCTCCCTTGAGCACCAAACCGAACGGCTCAAGTTCGCGACGGGATAAACCACGCCAACTTTCATACTTCACTTCGATTCGGTACGAACTCCACACGGCATCGGCGACTTCACGCAGAAATAACGGCGTCTCTTGCGCACGGTACCAATCCACAGTGTCAATGTGCAGTCGGCTGGCGACACGATCAGCCTGCTCGCGCGAGTCCGGAGGCAGGCTGGCAATCAGCTTTAGCCGCGCAGAGGTTGCCATGCCGTCCAAACCCAGTTCTGTCGCAGGTCCAGGCAAACCTGCCAGAAACAGCGCGTGCGCTTCGTGCTCCGTGAGTCCGGTGAGATCGGTACTCCAACCCTCGCGCAATTGAAATCCCCATTGCGGCCTCGATCCCCCCAGATGGGCACGCCAGCAGCGGAAAGCTGATCGATATCGCGCAAGATCGTCCGCTCGGAAACCTCCAGTGCTTCAGCCAAAGCCGGCGCGGTCATACGCCCGCGCGCTTGCAGCAGCATCATGATCGACAAAAGGCGGCTGGCTTTCATAAATGACACCTCAGCTCAAATACATGACATAAGGTGTCATGTTAGCGGACTTATTATCTGCCACATCCCTGATCTGCTCGATCAGTGCGAAGGTCAAACATGGACGAGAGCATTCACGAAAGGCAACTCAAGGTCGTTGAACTACGAGCGAATGAGCAGGTGTTGAAGGACATGGCGGTGTTTCCCGGCATCGCACGTTTTGACGAAGCTGGCCGTTCGAATCTATGGACGGTTGCGCCGCATGAAATCAATTGAGGAGAGACAAATGAAAATAATTTCCGGCCCCCTGAGCATGTTCGGCGCCAAGGTCGAGATCGCGGCGCACGAGAAAGGCATCGACTTCGAACTGGTGATGACTCCGTTTGACCAACTGCGCGGTTACGACCCCAAACATCCAGATGTATTGCGCGTCAATCCGAAGCATCAGGTGCCGGTACTGATAGACGGCAACCTGGAGATTTTCGATTCCACGCAAATATTTGAGTATCTTGAAGACCTGAAGCCGAATCCTGCCTTATGGCCGGCGCATCCAAAGGCGCGCGCCATAGCGCGTCAACTCGAACACTGCTGCGATGAAATCTATTTTCCCCACATTGTCCGACTGATGGGACTTGAAGATGCGCCGGATGATCCTGCGGCGCAGACGGCGCGCAACGAAGCGTTGCAATATTATCGACGCATGGAACGAGTTCTTTCGAATCGGGAATTTCTGGCCGAGACCTATTCCTATGCCGACATTGCGTTTTACATGGCGCAGTTGTTCGGCGCGCGCAAGGGTGCACCGATGACAGGAGAGACGCCCAACCTGTTGGCTTGGCGTGAACGGATGACCGCGCGTCCTGCCGTGCGAAAAGTTGCCGGTGCTATGGCAGGATATCTTGCCTCGATTGGAAGTGCGATCCCCGATTTTCTTCAAGGACTTGGCTAGCGCCCGTCGGCAAAGCAACTTCGGGTGTCCCAGTTCAACCCTTTCCGGTCCGTCGATTTGCTCGGTCACGCCCGAACCTTGTTCGATCATCGAAGGCAGCGGTGAGGACGCATCGATGGCAGGCTTTCTTAACTTGGACCCAGCACATACCCCATGATCGGTTGCAGAAAAATATGGGTGCTAACGTGAGCGATTTCTGCCGTTACAAAGCCATATCGCCAGTAAAGAAAGCCCCAAAGAATGCCCGCCAGGATAAATCGCACAACAACATAGAGCAGAAAAATTGGCGTTAAGTGCGGCGGATAAAACGGTGCTTCGTTTAGCAGCATCGGAATAGCCTGGGCGAGAACAATAGCGACCCAGTAAGCGGTCTTTGGAATATGTCCTTGCGAGTCCCGCCAAACAAGTCCCATCACCCACAGCGCGGCCGACATGAAAAAAAGTCGGTAAAGAATGTTCTCGTTGAACGCGCGCAGCATAAAGTAAAGCATGCGCTCCGACAGGGGATGCCCGGAAAAATAAGCAACGTAACCGGGCGGCAGCAACTGCCGGAATACAATGAGGTCGACGGTCGCGACGTAAAGTGCGACGAGCAGTCCGATGCCCAAAGCGACCGCAACGGGGTGACCAAGATCATGGGCAGCCAATCGAAGGCCGGTGCGCTGCGCGCAGAAAATCCCAACGGTGGCCAATGCAAGAAACAGAACGACGCGAATCCACGGCACACCGCCTGTGATCGCATTGAAGACAATATCAAAACCTGCCTGCGACGCAATCAACGCACCGGCGAGCAGAAGCGCGCCGGCCGGTAGCCAACTCGATCGAGGCGAACTTTCAGGGAGCGCGTGAATACTCATGGGGATGGAAACAATACCACGACTTGGTCTTTCGAAGCCGCTTGAGGCCAACGGCAG
>NZ_JAQQDU010000167.1:0-8471 GCF_046027825.1 Paraburkholderia sediminicola | reverse complement strand
AGAGCCACCGCGGGTTAGACACTTCATGCTAGGATTCCTGAACGGCTGACAACGGAGGCGACGATGGCAGACAATATCGAAGGCATTAGTGTCGCGAATGACGGCGAGGCCGTTAAGTTCGGCATCAGAGTCGACAGTGTCCATCATTTCTGCACTGTGAGCCGGGAAGTGCTTAAAGAATTGTCGAAGCCGGAGGGCCATAAAGCCGACTTGTTGAAAGAGTTCGAGCGGCACCGCGAGGTGATCTACGAGAAGGCCGCACTTGCAATTCGAAGCGGTTTGAAGGGCGATCCGGTACCGCTGACGATCGAACTCTTCCTTCCTTAATTTGGAACGCACATTTCACCTGAGGGGCTGACATCAGTCAGCCCTCCGATACTCGATCACGCGAATCCACGGGTTGGCGCAGCAGCCATAGCCCTCGCACGGGTCGAGACGGTCCCGTCGTGAACCGTAAAAAGCTCCGACGTCAGCGATCGAGACCTACTCCCTGTTTTTATGCACCAAGCGGCTTGCGGTAGACCGTTCCACGATGCGCTGCAACGAGCTTGTCGATCGCATCGGGCGTCGCTTCGCTCGCCTCGAGGATGATGGCAACACTTCCCGGCGCAAAGTCACCGCTCACGGAATCGATGAATTCATGATCGAGTATGTCGGCGAGTGCTACGCCAACCAGTCCTGTGCTTGCCCCTATCGTGAAGCCGAGTATCGCGCCAGATGGCCCACCGAGCATACCAATCAGGCTGCCCGTTATGGCACCGATTACAACACCCCAAAATGGCTGTGTCTTTGTGCCGAGCAAGGTCACTTTTCCCGCCAGATCCTTTTGAACCATCACACCGCTTTCGACCTTAAAGCTCGCATCCGTTCCCTCGAGATTGCGGAAATCCATGCCAGCTTTTTCCGCATCAGCCACGTTGCTAAAAACCGCCACGATCAGTTGTTGGGCCATCGTAAAGTCCCTCCCATGAAGAAATTCATGCGTCACAGGCAGCCTGTCAGATGAAGCTCGCTGGCATCACTCATGAATACTGACGCAACGGCAGGGCCCATGCAACGCGCAAGGCGCGAAGGGATTATTGATGGCCCTGATTCTGGCGCTTCGCGCTCGTCTGGCGTTTCTTCGCACGTTTGACATTACCGCCCGCGGTCACGCGCTCGTTGCCGCGGACCACGAGCTTTCGCAGCTTTGAGCGTCGTATCGCCGGTGCATGGGGCGACCGCTTGACGACCTTGACGATGCGCGGCGCACCTTTCTTCGCTATGCCAACGTCTCCGGCAACGCCTGGCATGCTGCGCACGGAATGTGGCTCGGCCGCTGCGGGCTTCCAGATCACGAACAGCTTACCGATATGCTGGACCGGCGCGGCACCGAGATGGTCGCAAATCTGGTCGCAGATTGCGTCAGGCGCGTCGTGTTCGTCGCCCGACAAGCGGATCTTGATCAGATTGTGTGCGGCGAGGTGTACGTCGATCTCGGCGAGCACGGCATCGGTCAGCCCATCGGCGCCGATTAGCACGACGGGCTTGAGAGTTTGGGCCTGGGCGCGCAGTGCGGAGCGCTCGGCGGGAGACAGGGAAAGGGCGGGCATCGGGTCTTTGAAACGAATGTGGCCGCATGACGGAAAGCTGGCTGCCTGACATTCTCTGCGTGACAAGCCGCTTACATCAACAGTGTAGAAGACGATATTAACTATCGGTCATATTGATAAGCACATCGACATGTCGACCTCTATCGAACGCGACCAGCCTGACTATAATCAACTGACCCAATATCAACTTCTCGTGTAGCTGTCGGGGCTCGTTGTCATCATCGGGATGCGCGCTATGAACGATCCGGCTGTCACTTCTTCTCCTCCTGGTTTCCGTTGCGGAACGATCGCCATCGTCGGCCGCCCGAACGTCGGCAAGTCGACGCTGATGAACGCGCTCGTCGGCCAGAAGATCAGCATCACGTCGCGCAAGGCACAGACAACCAGCCACCGCATCACTGGCATTAATACGACCAAAGACGCGCAATTCATCTTCGTCGATACGCCCGGTTTCCAGACCCGTCACGCCGCCGCACTGAACCGTTCGCTGAACCGCGCGGTCACGTCGACGCTGACGTCGGTCGATGTGATCCTGTTCGTGATCGAGGCTGGCCGCTTTGGGCCGGATGATCAGAAGGTGCTCGACCTGATCCCGCCCGGCATGCCGACACTACTGATCGCGAACAAACTCGATCAAGTCAGCGACAAGGCGACGCTGTTCCCGTTCATGCAACAAATGAGCCAGTTGCGCGAATTCGTCGAGATGATGCCGCTGTCGGCCAGGAATCCGGAAGATATCGCGCGCCTGCTGGACACGATCAAGCCCTACCTGCCGGAAGGCGAGCCGGTCTATGGCGAAGATGACCTGACCGATCGCAGTTCGCGGTTCCTCGCCGCCGAGATCCTGCGTGAGAAGGTGTTCCGCTGGACTGGCGACGAGCTGCCGTACACCAGTACGGTCGTGATCGAGAAGTTCGAGGAGGAAGGGCGCCTCAAGCGCATCTTCGCGACGATCCTCGTCGAGCGCGACTCGCAAAAGGCGATTGTGATCGGCAAGAACGGGGCCAAGCTCAAGCAGATCAATACCGACGCGCGGATAGACATGGAAAAGTTATTCGACGGCCCCGTGTATCTCGAGACCTTCGTCAAGGTTAAGAGCGGCTGGGCCGACAACGAAGCGGGGCTTCGCGCCTATGGGTATGAATGATGCAGCCAACGCTTACATTTGGAGGACACGTTATGTCTACGCTGATTGCGATTACCTATCAGAACTTGACGGTTGCAGAGGACGCGTTGAAGGAGCTGCAGACACTTCAAAGCGAATACCTTTTGCAACTGCGTGATGCAGTCATCGTCGAGCGCACTGCCGACGACAAAATAAAACTCCATCAGACAGTCAATCCGACTGCGGCAGGTGCATTGAGAGGGGCCTTCTGGGGCAGCCTGATCGGTTGGCTGTTTCTCAATCCGTTGCTGGGTGCCGCAGTGGGATCGGCATCCGGGGCATTGGCAGGCAAATTGAGTGAATACGGTGTCAGTGACACTTTTGTGAAATCGCTGGCGCAAAAAATTCAGCCTGGTGCCGCCGCCGTATTTGCGCTGCTTAAGGATGTGACGCTGGATAAAGTAGAAGCCGACCTGGCAAAGCTGGGCGGGACGGTGCTCTATACCAATCTCTCGCTTGACGATGAGTTGAAGCTGGTCGAGGCACTCTCCAAGGCCAAAGAGAGGGCAAGTGAATAACGCTGGCTCGGCAAGAAGCGGGACACCTCACTGCAACTTTCGAGGCGACGTCATCAGATACTGATGACGTGCCAGGCGATGTATCAGATGCCAATTAAGACTTCGCGGGCTGCTACGGCACTTCGATACGCAAGGGCAGCGGTGTGTTGCTCGATCGCAGCCGAATGAAGATCGGCCTCCGATTCCACCAATTCATATGCATTCCTAGCTAATGCATAGGCGTTGGCAGACTTGCGTTGAAGTTCTGCCACCTCGGCCAGGTCAATGTTAGCCATGCTCATTCTCCTGCGGATAGAAGATTCCCCGTACTTTGCGATTCATCCTTGTCGTTCTGGAATATTGAGTCCCGCAACATTCCGTACGAGGCGCACGGAACAGACGTGCAGTAAAGGTGGCGAGCGAGTGGTCAATAGTACCTGTCACGTGGAAGCCATGTTGCCAGATATCGACGATGCGGTGGAAAGGTTCAGTAACAGCGTCGGCTCCTGTTTCGCAACTGGCAACCGGCCGCGGGACGATGCGAGCGTGCGTCACAGGTCTATTGCCTTCGCTGGCTTGACAGACCCGCACCGGTGGCCTTTGATGAATGGACAGCCCGTGCTGGGCTGACAGAACAAGCAGGGAGCCGCCATGAGCACCACCCGTCATGCCACGATGTGGGACGCCGCCGTCGATGCGCTCGAGCGCGCCGAACGCTTGCATCGCCAGTTCTTCCGCTTAGCGGGTCAGCACGCGCGGGCGCCGGTATGGGAGCCGCCCATCGAGGTGTTCGAGCATGAGGGCCGGCTGGCGATTGTGGTGGCGCTGCCTGGCGTGCCTCCCGAGCGCGTCAGCCTGGACCTCGAAGGCGCGATGCTGGTCGTAACAGCCGAGCGGGCTTTGCCTCGCGCCTTCGCCGGCGGCGCGGTCCATTGCCTGGAAATTCCCTATGGACGCTTCGAGCGGCACATCCGGCTTCCGGCCGGGCGCTACCGGCTGGCACAGCGCGACTCTCAAGACGGTTGCCTGGTGCTGGACTTCGAAAGGCTGGATTGAGCCCGGCGAGCGCCGGCGAATCGAGGAGCGAAGATGAGCACGGACAGCGATAGCGAGGCCCCAGAAGTCCCAGAAGTCCCAGAAGTCCCTGAAGCCCCTGAGGCCACCCCGGCGAGCCGGGGGCCCGCCCCTATGCCGGCACTCCCCAAAGACAGCCTGATTCTGCTTCCGGTCAGGAATGCCGTGCTGTTTCCGGGCATGGTGTTACCGCTGACGGCGGGGCATGGGCAGACCAAGGAGGATGTGCAGGCGGCCGTTATGCGCCAGCAACCCTTGGGCATCGTGCTGCAACGCGATCCGCAGGTGCAGGATCCATCCTTCGACGGCCTCAATACCATTGGCACTGTGGCCAACGTGCTGCGCTATGTCACCAGTCCGGAGGACGGCGCGCATCACCTGATATGCCAGGGCGTGGAGCGTTTTCGCCTGATCGCGCCGGTGGCCGGTCTCGGGTTCCGCGCCGCCCAGGTGGAGCTGCTCCCCGATCCCACGCACGGCGACTCCGCCATTGATGCGCGCGTTCTGGTTCTGAAGCAACGCGCGGGGGAAATGATCGGGCTACTGCCCAATGCAGGGGGTGACCTGATCCGGGCATTGGACGCGATCGAGCCGCCTGGGCTGCTGGCCGATACCGTGGCCGGCCTGCTCGACATCCCGCCGGCGCGCAAGCAGGAGATTCTGGAAACGCTCGATCTCTGCAAGCGGCTCGACAAGGTGCTCGACGCCGTCGCCGGACGAATCGAAGTGCTTCGCCTGTCGCAGGAAATCGGCGAGCAGACGCGCGGCCGGATCGACCAGCGTCAACGCGAGATGATGCTACGCGAGCAGCTCAGGACCATCCAGCAAGAGCTTGGCGAGAACGTCGAAAGCCGCGAAGAAGCCCGCAAGCTGGCTGAAGCGATTGAAGCCGCCCATATGCCGCCGGAAGTCGAGGCGCATGCTCGCAAGGAACTCGCCCGACTGGAGCGGATGCCGGAGGCGTCCTCCGAATACGCCATCAGCGTGAGCTACCTCGAATGGCTGACCGAACTGCCTTGGGCACTGCCGGCGGAAGCGCCCATCGACATCGCCCGGGCGCGGGAGATCCTTGATGAGGCGCACTTTGGCCTGGAAAAAGTCAAGCGCCGCATCCTCGAGTATCTCGGTGTCAGAAAGCTCAATCCGGACGGCAAGGCGCCTATTCTTTGCTTTCTCGGTCCGCCGGGGGTGGGCAAGACATCGCTGGGTCAGAGCATTGCCCGGGCGCTGGAGCGGCCGTTTGTGCGCGTCAGCCTGGGTGGCGTTCATGACGAAGCCGAAATCCGCGGCCATCGGCGTACCTATATCGGCGCGATGCCGGGCAACATCGTCCAGGCCATTCGCAAAGCGGGGGCGCGCAATTGTGTCATGTTGCTCGATGAACTCGACAAGCTCGGACACGGCGTGCACGGTGACCCGGCCGCGGCGATGCTCGAAGTTCTCGATCCCGAGCAGAACGCCTCCTTCCGGGACAACTACCTGGGGGTACCGTTCGACCTGTCCGCCGTTGTGTTCCTGGCCACTGCCAACCAGCCAGATGGCATTCCCGGGCCTTTGATGGACCGTATGGAGGTCCTGAATCTGCCGGGGTACACCGAGGCCGAGAAGTTTGAGATCGCGCGGCGCTTCCTGGTGCCGCGCCAGTTGGAGGCGTGCGGCTTGACCTCCGCACAATGCGAGCTGAGCGACGAGGCACTGCGCTCCATCATCCGCGACTACACGCGGGAAGCCGGTGTGCGCAGCCTGGAGCGGCAGATCGGCGCGGTGTTCCGGTATGTCGCGTTGCGTGTGGCGGAGGATCCGGCGACGCATGAGCGAATCGAGCCCGATCGCTTGCCGTCGATATTGGGGCATCACCGTTTCGAGAGCGAAGTGGCGATGCGCACCAGTTTGCCGGGCGTGGTGACCGGACTGGCATGGACACCTGTGGGCGGCGAACTGCTCTTCATCGAGGCCAGCAGCACGCCGGGCGGAGGCAGGCTGGTGCTGACCGGCCAGTTGGGAAACGTGATGAAGGAAAGCGTCCAGGCCGCGCTGACCTTGGTCAAATCGCGCTGCGAGGCGCTGAATATCGACTGTTCGAGCTTCGAAAAGCGCGACATTCATGTCCACGTGCCGGCCGGCGCGGTCCCAAAGGATGGGCCCAGTGCCGGGGTGGCCATGTTCGTTGCGATCGCATCGCTGCTGATGGGGCAAGCCGTGCGCAGCGATTGCGCCGTGACGGGCGAGATCAGTTTGCGGGGCGTTGTTCTGCCGGTGGGCGGCATCAAGGAAAAGGTGCTGGCCGCATTGCGCGCCGGGATCAGGACGGTGCTGCTGCCTGCGCGCAACGCGCCGGATCTCGAGGACCTCCCCGCCGATGCGCGCGACCAGTTGCGCTTTGTGCTGCTGGAGACCGTGGATGACGCACTGCGCGAGATAATCGAGACCAAAACGCCGAAGCCTCGCAGCGCCGCGGACTGAAGCGGCCCTGCCGGAACGCGGCATGCATCGCTCGCATCCGTCGGCCGGGTTCGCCGCTGCCGGAGGGGCTGCTTACGTGATCGGCTCGGCGGAATCGCCAGCGAGCAGCAATTGTGGGTGTTGCGAGAATGACCATCTACCCGCCGCGCGATCGAGTATCCAGACGATGTCGAACCGGTCCTCCGGCCAAGTCGCTGGAACCGCGGGCGCGCCGGGCACGTGTCCGATGAGCGGCGGCAGTACCTTGTGTTCCCACGCAATCAGCACGATGCCGGATTGGGTCAGCACGTCCGTCATGAGTGCGGCGCCGTCGTCCTTCAGGTACGTCGTGATGTAGTTCACCTGCGAGGTGGCTCGCAGCAGCGCCACGAGCGGCGCAACGGTTTGCATCGACCGCTTGCTCTTGCTGGCTGGACCATTCCCCGCCGCGAACACGGTGGCCGGTGTGAGTCGCGCGGAATGCTTCTCCTCAACCGGACAGAAGAACCGCGCCAACGCGCCGGCACGCTGCCAGCCGCGAACCGCGAGGCTCTCGGCGTCGGCCTTACCGTCCGCTTCGATGCCGGTACCCTCGCTGGCGTCTGGCTTCTCCGCGTGCCGGATAAACATGATTCGATCAGGTGCCATGTTGCCTCCGTGGTGGGGTTGAACAACTGAGATCCTATGCCGAAACGAAAACGGCCAATCGAAAGATTGGCCGTTTCTTGTGGGTGCGCCCGGCAGGGCGCACTCACTCAGAGGTGAAAGTCCTCTACACGCCCGGCAAGGGGAAGTGTTAGCCGAACGGCAAGGGTGTCGCGGGCGACCGCGAATCTGAAGGAAGCCGAAGGCAAAGCGCTGGCCTGACGAACAGGAAGCGGATATGAGGCGGCGTAGCGGGGTGAGGTGTCCCATATCACTGAAGCCCAGTACTTGCACGGAACGCTACGACGTATATCCGACAGGCATAAGCGTGAAGGTGGGTGCGTCATACCCAATGGGATGGACGCCCCCACCCGTCACGGCATGGATGCGCCTGCAGAAGTCAGCAGAGGGCATATTAGGTTGGGGGCAAGGCGGTGAGCCAATGAGAACCTCGACTGAAGGCCTGAACATTGAACAACGCGATTAGGACATCCGACCTCGATGCTGAGCGACGACGCAACAAGGCAGGCAACTGCGCCCAACGGGGGAGGAGGCGAACGGAATTCGCTGAGGACCGCGCCGGGTGCCGAGCCCGGCACGGCGGCGGATGAGCAAACGAAAGCGGAAGGGCCGCGGCAGATGGAGGCCGTGGTTGAACGAGCCAACTTATGGCAAGCGTATGAGCGGGTCATGCAGAACAAGGGGGCACCAGGAGTCGACGGACTCACGGTCGCTGAGTTCAAGGCATGGCTGCAACAGCGCTGGCCGAGCGTCAAGGCAGCACTGCTGGCCGGCGACTATGTCCCGGCGGCGATCCGCAAGGTGGAAATACCGAAGCCAAATGGTGGGGTGCGGACACTGGGGATACCGACGGTACTGGATCGCCTGATTTAGCAGGCGCTGCTGCAAGTTCTGCAACCGGAATTCGAACCTGAATTCTCCGGGCACAGCTACGGGTTCCGCCCGGGCCGCAACGCCTGGCAAGCGGTACAACGAGCGCAAAGCTATCTGAAGGAAGGCCGCCGATGGGTGGTTGACCTCGACCTGGAGAAATTC
>NZ_JAQQDU010000166.1:0-8619 GCF_046027825.1 Paraburkholderia sediminicola | reverse complement strand
CCTAAGTAAAGGGAAAGCCTGGCGCAGATGGTGCGCGGGCTTTTTAAGATTAGAAGCCGTCGTCCACCGGCGCGGTGGCGAACGCACGTACCATGACGGGACACTATCGAAGGGGCATGTCCCAATGAGCTGGCAAAGCGCACTCGCGTGCTGGTATCTGCGTAGACAGTTTCGACCGCAAACCCTCAAGCCGGGTATCAATGTCGAGAGAGCACGCGCACTGACGGCCAAGCGGGCCTGGTCGCCGCGTGTGCCTGGCGGCTGGCGTTTGCGCGAATTGTACGGGCCGGACGATCGGCCGCTGCGAGGTGAGTGGATCGAGCGCGCTGACGGCGTGTCGACTTCCGGGAATGACCCGACCGTGCTGTATTGCCACGGCGGGGGCTACTATTTCTGTTCGCCGCAGACGCATCGCTCCATCGTATTCGGTCTGGCCACACGCGCGAATGCACCGGTCTTTTCCCTCGACTACCGGCTCGCACCGGAGCACCGCTTTCCGGCCGCACTCGACGATGCGACCGCAGCCTACCGTCAGATGATCGCGGACGGCACGCCGCCTGAGTCGATCGTGATCGCAGGGGATTCCGCGGGCGGTGGCCTTGCGCTCGCTACGCTGGTCGCCTTGCGCGACGCCGGCGATCCGTTGCCTGCAGGCTGCCTGCTGTTCTCGCCGTGGACCGATCTGGCCGCGACCGGCGCCACCATTCGCACCAACGACGGTCTCGATCCCATGTTCAGCGGTCCCGCTATTGGGCCCGCAGCCAGGCTCTATCTCGGCGATACGCCCGCCACACATCCCTACGCTTCGCCGCTGTATGCCGACCTGCACGGCTTGCCGCTGCTCTTCATCATGGCGGGCAGCACCGAGGTCCTGCTCGACGACTCGCAACGCGTTGCCGACAAGGCGCGCGCGGCGGGCGTCGATTGTGAATTAGAAGTGTGGAAGAAGATGCCGCACGTCTGGCCGTTGTTCTCCCCGTTCATTCCGGAGGCGAACCGCGCGCTCGACCGCGCCGCGGCTTTTGTGCGGCGTGTGACGAGTGGCGCGACGCAGGCCGCTCATCCATCCAGGGTGACTTCCATCGCCTGATAGGCGGCCTCGACCGGCTCCTGGCCGTAGCGCCGCTCCAGCCGCCGCACGGTGAAGTGACCGTGCGCGACCTGCTGGAAGTGGTCGATGAACACCGTATTGACCATCGCGCCGAGCACTGCGCCGATCGCCGGAATCGACTTGGCGGCGATCTGCTCGCTCACCTGCACCGAAAAGCGTGAGGCAATCGTGTTCAGAAGACGCAGCAAGGCCGCGGAGCCATGTGCGGTGAAGCCTTTCGTCGCGATTTCGGATGACGCCTTCGACACTGCCTGCGCCAGCGCGCCGCGCATGATGAAGTAGCCGAAGTCGGCGTCGTCGTCGGCTTTCGAGGTGCCGCCCATGCCCAGCACCGTCAGGCACTGCAACTGCGTGTCGATCGACGTCAGATCATCGCCCTCGCTGCGCGCGATGTCGCAGATCGAGCGGAACATCAGCGTGGTCGTGACCGGCAACTCGACGGGCAGCGCGAACAGACCGAAGGCGCCGCCGGCCGCACCGGTGGTGGCCACGGCGAACTTGTGCAGCAGGTTGCTCGGTTTGTCGGGCACGATCAGGGGCGAGGCGCCGGCCTGCCGCCCCAGCGTGCGCAGCGCGATCGAGAGACATTTACGCAACGCCAGTTCCGTCGCATCCGTGACCTTTTCGTTAGCAAAAGCCGGCATGCGCGAGAGCAACTTTTCGAGCGGCGAGCCGACGATGCTCGCCAGTTTCATCGCCAGCGCGGGGCTCTCCAGTTCGTGTTTCGCGCGTCGCAGCGCGCTCAGGTCTTCGTCCGATAAGGATTGTGATGCGAGCGAACCTGGCTCCATGTGCCTCCCTGGCGTCATGTGTTGTCCATTCTTCAGTTGATTGCCGGCACGATGAACCGTTCCGGCGCGCTCCAGCTTAGAGCATCACATCGTGGTATGATTCCCAATCGTTTGACGAGTCAACTGTTGCTCTATCAAAAATGACTGTCCATACCGCAGCCCACCACTCGAGTGGGCAAGTTTTACCTTTCCGCGAATCGCTATTGGCGATGCTCGGGATTTCCTTCGTCTCGATGCTGGTCGCCCTCGACCAGACGGTGGTCGGCACCGCCTTGCCCACGATCGTTTCGGAGTTGAAGGGTTTCGAACTTTACGCGTGGGTCGCCACGTCGTATTTGCTGACCTCGGTGATTACCGTGCCGATCTTCGGCCGGCTCGGCGATTACTATGGGCGCAAGCCGTTTGTGATCGCATCGATCGTCGTGTTCACGGGGGCTTCGGTGCTGTGCGGCGCCGCCAACAACATGCTGTTCCTCGTGCTCGCGCGCGGCTTGCAGGGCATTGGTGGCGGCATGCTGGTCGGCACCGCCTTTGCCTGCATTCCTGATCTCTTCCCCGACTCGGTCGTGCGACTGCGCTGGCAGGTGCTGATGAGTTCGGCGTTCGGTATCGCGAATGCGGTGGGGCCGTCGCTCGGTGGCTTTCTCACGCAGTACTACGGCTGGCGCTCGGTGTTCTACGTGAATCTGCCGGTTGGTTTGCTGTCGCTGTATTTCGTCTGGCGCTTCCTGCCGCATCTGCGGCATGTCGAGCATGAAGGGAAGATGCGGCTCGATTGGCCGGGTGCGCTGCTGATCGCGGTGGCGCTCGGCTCGCTGCAGTTGTTCGTCGAGTTGTTGCCGAAGCATGGCGTCACGTTGAGCGCCTTCGCGCTGCTCGCCTTGAGCGTTGCCTCGGCGTACGGCTTGTGGCAGTGGGAAAAGCGCTGCCCGACGGCGATTTTGCCCGTCGACATGTTTCGCAATCGCAGTCTGGCCGCGCTCTTCACGCTCGCCGTGCTGGGCGGCTTCACGATGTTCTCGTTGCTGTTCTACGCACCGTTGCTGTTCCAGGGCGGCTTCGGGATGTCGCCGAATGAAGCGGGGCTCGTCATTACGCCGCTCGTCGTGTTCATCACGATCGGCAGTATCGCCAACGGACGTGTTGTCTCGCGTGTGCGCAATCCGAATCTGATGCTGTACATCGGCTTTGCGCTGGTGGCGCTGGCGTGCCTCGGTGTGGTCGTCGCGACGCGTTCCATGCCGCATTGGCTGCTGATGTCGTTCATGGTGCTCGGCGGCCTCGGCCTCGGCTTCGTCATGCCGAATCTGACGATCTTCGCGCAGCAGACAGCCGGCCGCGAACACCTCGGTATTGCCACCGCGCTGCTGCAGTCGCTGCGGATGATCGGTGGGATGATCGGTACCGCGCTGACCGGCACGCTCATCACCCATATGTACGCAAGTGGTGTACGCAGCGCGCTTGAAAACGATCACGCATCGCAGTGGTTCTCCGACCTCGGCGACCCGCAGATCCTGATCAATCGCGACGCGCAATCCACCTTGCTCGGCCAACTCGCGCACGCGGGTCACAACGGCGCGATGCTGCTCGAGAGTGCACGCGAGGCACTCGTTTCGGCGATTCATTTGGGTCTCGCGCTGGCGGCGATCATCGCCGTCGTGTCCGTGTGGCAATGCCGCCGTGTGCCGCCGATCAAGCTCCAGCGCAAGCTCGAGCCGGTGATTCACGCGGATTGATTTTTTAGCCTTATCGTTTTACTGACAGATTATGGAAGATCAGGATCGCGTCGCCGTCTTGCAGCAATTCGGCCGCACTTATCGGGCGTTCATGTCGGCGTTCGAGGCCCGCGTCGGTCACCCGTTGCCGCGCTGGCGCATTCTGCTCGCGCTGCACGAGCAGGCCGGCGAGTCGTCACAGAAACGGCTGGTCGAGCGCCTGCGTGTCGATCCGGGCGCGCTTACGCGGCAGTTGAAAACGCTCGAGGGTTTAGGCTGGATTGCTCGCAGCATGGATACGCGCGATAACCGCGTGACCAATGTGCGCTTGACCGAAGCGGGGCAGTCGGCGACGGAAGCCAGCCTGCCGCGCCGCAACGCGTTTTTGCACGACACGATGGCGGCATTGCCCGATGAGGCGCTGAGCGCGCTGTCGGGGGCCTTGAAGATGCTGGAAGTGCGGATCGGCGAAGTGGCGGCGACCGCTAACGCTGCAGCCGCGGATTCCGCCGCTCCTTCGCAAGCACCGAAAGCGGTTGGCACTGTTCCGGCACGGTAGACCTGACAGACGAAAGAGCGGCCGGCTCAGCACGGTAGCCGCTGCGGATGACACGACCTGAACCGAGGTTTTGAGCGTCACGAACGGCGCGCCACGTCACCGTGAAGCGCGCCGTTTGCATCAGGATCAGAAGAACGTTTCGATCACTTCAGTGACGCGATACGATGGATCGAGCACCAGTACCTGACGCCATTTGTCGAACGTCAGGCACGGGTGCGAGATGTCGAACGCGATCATGTCACCCACCTTCAGATCGGCGCCCGCGGGAATCCGCAGATATGCGTGCTGGTCCATCAAGCCAAAAATTTCCCAGCCTTCGCTCGCCGCGATATCGCGCGGCGCTTCGGTGCCCGGACGATAGTGGCGCGCCGGTTCAGGCATGCCCGCGTCGAATGCGGAATCGCGTTTGCCCAGACCAATGATTGCGCGATCCGGTTCCGGGATCGATTGCACGTACGCCCACAGTTGCAGCGCCGGCAACAGGCCTTCGCCCATTTTCTTCGCGACCGGATTGCGCGCGAAAATATCGGTTTGCGCCTTGCGGTAGACACCGACGTCATGCGACAGATAGCAGCCGGGCCGCAGCACGACTTCGACCTTGCCGGTTTCCGAAGCCTTCACGAACTCTTCGGCAACCACGTCGTACCAGGCCGAGCCGGCGCCTGACAAAACGGCCGGCGTGCGGGCAAAACGTCCTTCCTCGACGAGCTTGTGCGTCACCGCGACGGCGCTCTGCAGGAACTCGCGCACTTCGTGTTCTTCTTTCAGCACGCCTTCATACAATTCGACGCCCGCCAGCTTCAACACATCCGGATAGCGGGCGATCGCTTCGAGCACCGCATTGCGCTGCGCTTCGTCGCGAACGCCGGTGCGGCCGCCTGGCACGCCGAGCTCGAGCAGTACCTGCAGCGGCTTGCGCACCGACGTGAAAAACTGACCCAGTTGCTCGACGCCTTCGACCGAATCGACAAGACAGAAGAATTCGAAATCCGGGTCGCTCAGCAACTCGGCGACCATCATCATGTTGCGGCGGCCAACCAGCTGGTTGGCCATCAGGATCCGCGAAACACCGCCGTGATACGCCGCGCGCACCTGATGCGCGGTGGCGAGGGTGATGCCCCATGCGCCGGTTTCGAGTTGACGGCGAAACAGTTGCGGCGCCATGGTGGTTTTGCCGTGCGGCGCGAGCTTGACGCCGTATTCCGCGACGAACGCCTGCATCCACTTCAAGTTGTGTTCCACACGATCCGCGTACAGCACAGCGGCGGGCAGACTCACGTCTTCGTTCAGCAGGTTCCACTCGAGCCGCGCGGCGTCCGTGAGTTGGATGCTGGTGCCCGGAACCATGCCCAAGCCCTTGCTATAAGGATCAATCGTTGCGCCCTGATAGTTTGTAACTTTCATGTCTCCCTGCTCCATCGTCCGGTTAAATTGAATCAAAGTTGACTTTACTATGTTACCGAAAGTACGATGGTTGAAGGGATGTTATTTAGTACCACGGCTTGCCGGAGGCTTTTTGTAAGCGTCGCGCGGCCTTTCACCTTCTGTAATGAACTCAACTGCTGAACCGCTGGCCTTCGATATCGTCGCGCGCATCGCCGAATGCGCGCCGGAACTGCGTTCGGCCGAACGGAAGGTTGCGGCACTGATTCTCGACGACCTGACCGGCGCATCGCGCGCCAGCATTGGCGCGCTCGCGCAGCAGGCGGCGGTGAGCGTCGCGACCGTGACGCGCTTTGCCAAGGCGGTCGGTTGCCGCGACGTGCGGGAGCTGAAGTTGCGGCTCGCGCAGGCGGCCGCCGTCGGTCAGCGCTTCCTGCAAGCGGGCGGACCCACAGACGCGCCCGAGCCCATCGCCACCCGTGTGTTTGACGAACTGCAGACCGCGCTGGCCCATAACCACCAGTTGCTGCGTCAGGCGCCTTTGGACGAAGCGGCGGCCGCGTTGCGCGCCGCGCGAATGATCTATGTGTTCGGCATGGGCGGCGGCTCGACTGCATTGGCCGACGAGATGCGCTTCAGGCTCGTGCGCCTTGGCCGGCCGGTTGCGACCTATCAGGACGGCCTGCTGCAGCGCATGGTGGCAAGCACGGTATCGCGCGAGTGCGTGGTGATCGCGTTGTCCACCACCGGGCGCGTGCCGGAGATGGTCGAGAACTGCAAGATCGCGCGCAGCTACGGCGCGACAGTGATCGCTCTGACGGCGCCGGCTTCGCCGTTGGCCAAACTGGCCGATTGGGTGATCCCGATCGTCGCCTTTGAAACCGATTTCATTTACAAGCCGTCGTCGTCACGTTACGCGATGATGATGGCGCTCGATGTGCTCGTCACCGAACTTGCCGTCAGTCAGGGCGACGAGAGCCGCGAATTGCTGCGCCGCATGAAGCACGCGCTCGACGCGCACCGTGGCGGCGGCGATCGACAACCGTTAGGAGACTGATCCATGCATTCGCATCCCGAAGCCGCCGATACGCTCATCGTCGGCGCGCAACTGTACGACGGCACGGGCGCGCCGCCGGTCGAACGCGACGTTGCGATCCGCGACGGCCGCATTGCCGCGATCGGCAATCTGTCGAACTGGCTCGCCGAAGAGGTGATCGAAGCCAACGGCCGCGCGCTGGCGCCCGGCTTCATCGACGTTCATACGCATGACGACACGCACGTGATCCGTTCGCCGCAAATGCTGCCGAAGATCACCCAGGGCGTGACGACGGTGATCGTCGGCAACTGCGGGATCAGTGCGTCGCCGGTGTCGCTGAAGGGCGATCCGCCTGATCCGATGAACCTGCTCGGCGAACGCGGCGCGTTTCAATACCCGACCTTCGCTGCTTATGTCGAGGCAGTGAACGCCGCGCGTCCCGCGGTGAATGTCGGTGCGCTGATTGGGCACACGGCGTTGCGCAGCAATCAGATGGACCGGCTCGATCGCGCGGCGACCGCGGAGGAAATCGACGGGATGCGGGTGCAACTCGAAGAGGCGTTGTCGAACGGCGCGTTGGGTTTGAGTTCAGGACTCGCGTATGGCTCTGCTTTCTCCGCGCCGACCGAAGAGGTGATGGCGCTGGCTGAACCGCTCGCCGCCGCCGGCGCGCTTTACACCACGCACATGCGTACCGAGTTCGACGCGATTCTCGATGCGATGGACGAAGCATATCGGGTTGGCCGTCACGCGCATGTGCCGGTGGTGATTTCTCATCTGAAGTGCGCGGGGCCGTCGAACTGGGGGCGTAGCGTTGAGGTGCTGGAGTCGCTGGAAGGCGCGCGTCGTTTGCAGCCGATCGGCTGCGATTGCTATCCGTACAACCGGAGTTCCTCGACGCTCGATCTGAAGCAGGTGACGGGCGACATCGACATCACGATTACGTGGTCCGAGCCGCATCCCCAGATGGCGGGCAAGCTGGTGAAGGAAATTGCCGCCGAGTGGGGCGTGACGCAACAGGAGGCGGGCAAGCGCCTGCAGCCGGCGGGCGCGGTGTATCACAACATGTCCGAGGACGACGTGCGGCGCATTCTGTCGCATCCCGCGACTATGGTCGGCTCGGATGGTTTGCCGAATGATCCGCTGCCGCATCCGCGGTTGTGGGGCGCGTTTCCGCGCGTGCTTGGGCACTATGTACGTGACGCCGGTTTGCTGCCGCTTGAAGAGGCGGTGCGCAAGATGACCAGCTTGTCGGCGCGCCGGTTCGGCCTGGCGCAGCGGGGCGAGGTGCATGTCGGTTATCACGCGGATCTGGTGTTGTTCGACCCGGCCAGGGTGCGTGATGCGGCAACGTTCGAGAAGCCGCAACAGGCGGCGGACGGGATCGACGCGGTGTGGGTGAACGGCGTGTTGACTTACCGCGATGGTGAGGTGACGGGCGAGCGGGCCGGGCATTTTGTAGCGCGTGGCGCGGCGTCGAAGGGTGATGCGCACGGCGCGTTTTGATTTTGGTTTTCTGATCGATACGGCATGCGGTTTCGTTGGCGCGTGCCGGACTTTTTAAGGAGTTGGATGATGAAGCGATATGGCGTTGAAGGTGGTAAGGGTACGGGTGGTCAACATATGCCATTTGCTCGGGCAGTCGAAGCGGATGGCTGGTTGTTCGTTTCTGGGCAGACGCCGATGGAAAACGGTGAAGTGATCAATGGCGGGATTGTTGAGCAATCGCACAAGGCGATTCAGAATGTTTTCGCCATTTTGAAGGAAGCCGGGTATGGGGCGGAGCATGTTGTTCGCTGCGGCGTGTGGCTTGATGATCCGCGTGATTTTGCTTCTTTCAATAAGGTGTTTCGGGAGTATTTCGGCGAGAATCCGCCGGCTCGGGCATGTGTGGTTTCTTCGATGGTGATCGATTGCCGGGTTGAGGTTGATTGCGTTGCGTATAAGAAGCCTTCGGCTTAAACGGGTTTTTTGTTCGCCGTAGGCGGTGGGTGAGGTTTTTTGCCTTTTGGGGCGCTCGCTTT
>NZ_JAQQDU010000165.1:0-9208 GCF_046027825.1 Paraburkholderia sediminicola | reverse complement strand
GTGTGTGAAAACGCGTTCTGAATGAGGCATGCTAGAAAATCGACCCTTCAGGTCGTGCTATGTCGGCTTCGCGGCACTTCGGGAAGGACAAAGCGACACCCGAAAACCGAATAGTTTTGTGTTTTCAGACATCCTCGGTCGATTTCTGCTTCTCGCCGTATCGACCGCCGTTTCGCCAATAGATCACAACGCCTGATGTGCAAGCTCTCAGTGACAACTGTGTCTCTTCAGTACTCCGCCTGAGGCGGTACCCAATAGCGGTGATCCCAGTTGCCTTCGCCTACCGACAGGCACGCCGACCTGCCTTTTCGCCGTTCCTTCCCGAAACAATATCTCCGCTGAATGCAGGATGTGCGCGTGACACAGCAGCCGACCGACCGTGGCTACCATCGACCTCCTAGAACAACTGGCCAACTGGGTGAAAGACCGGTTGCTCGTCCATCTCCGGCGCTAACTGAGGTTTTCGAGAACGCTCGCCGGGCTAACCCCCAGAATTCGGGCAAGTTCCAGAAATTCGATCACGTCGAGCCGACGTTCACCGATCTCAATTTTTGCAATGTACGACTGCGGGCGTCTGAGGCGCGACGCCAATTCCGCTTGACTGAGCCCGTTCGCTTTCCTTGCCGCGATGAGGCGATCAAGTACCGCACGGTACTGCGGAGTATTTGTAGATTTCACCAAGGCTGACCAGGGAACCGGGAGCCTTGATTAAGTAAACCTGTTTTAGGATAATCCCAAAATAGGATTAACAGGCTGCGATCAGAGGCTGGATCATCCCGGGTCCGGACTGTCCCTGCTCACTGCCGGCTAGTCGTGAAAGCTCAACCCACAGGAACGAGGGTTTGCCAAAGGGAAAGATCCGACAAATCCTCATCGTGTACACGAAAAGCCAGCGACGGCGACGCCTCCAAGGCGGGCAGTGTTAAAGCAACCCTGATTGCCTCGCTCTTCCGCTCATGACACCGGCCGCATGTGCGCAGTTCTTTGAGTCGGGAACCTGATGCGGATGCATTCTCGATGGAACGGGTGGTCTGCAGAATGACTATGCCGCCTCGACCGCCATGAAGCACCGCGCCCAAGACTTCCTTAGCAGGAAGGATGGATACCGTCATGCGCACGTGGAAGGCCGGAAAGCCCAGTCACACTCTCGAAGAGATGCAAGCACTTGCCACGCAGCATGGGGGCAAATGTCTCTCAACTAAGTATGTGCACGGTCGCGATCATTTGCGCTGGCGCTGCCAGATGGGGCATCAATGGCCAGCATCGGGCGAGTCTGTCGTCGCGGGACATTGGTGCCCGCGATGTGCAGTTGAGCGTAATAGCAAGGCGCGGCGTCTCGGCATTGAGGTATGCGTGGAAATGGCGAGTGCGCATGGCGGCCGTTGCTTGTCCGAAAAATACACAAACGGCAAAACCCCGCTCTGGTGGGAATGCGCGCAGGGGCACCAGTGGCCGTCAAGACCGGAGAATATCCGTCAGGGACACTGGTGCGCTGTCTGCGCAAACGAAAGGAAGAGCCGCGACAACACGAACCTGAGCATCAAAGTCATGCAGCGCTTGGCGGCGCGCAACGGGGGGAAATGCATTTCCACCGCTTACCGCAATGTTTACCACGCGTTGGAATGGGAGTGTGCACGCGGACATCAATGGCCAAGTGCACCTGCTAACATCATCGCGGGTTGCTGGTGCCCTGAGTGCGCCTTGTCGCGGAGTGAACGTGTCTGCAGGGTAGTATTCGAAAGTATCTTCCGCGCCTCATTCCCCCGGAGCCGCCCCGAATGGCTGCTGGGACGGCAAGGCGTGCCGCTTGAACTGGATGGCTACTGTGCGGGGCTCAAGTTAGCGTTTGAGTATCAGGGTGCGCAACATTTCACAGAGGTCAAGCAGTTCAGGATTAACCAGCAACGACTCGCGGCATTGCAGGATCGCGATGAGATCAAACGTGCTCGATGCCGTGAGCACGGTGTCACACTGATCGAAATTCCATATACCATTTCCAACGACAAGATCGAGCGTCATATCCGCGCTGAACTGAAACGGCTGGGCATTGCGCCCGGAAAGTGGAGCGGGCAGCCAACTATCGACCTGAACCAGCTTGCGATTGTGGCCGATGACCGCTTGACCCGATGCCAGGAGACGGCGCGCGAGCGTGGCGGTGTCTGCCTGAGTCGTCGGTATCTTGGACAGGACTTTCGGCTAAGGTGGCGATGTCATGTGGGCCATGAATGGGAGATGAGCCCAAGAATCTGCCGGCGAGGCGGCTGGTGCGCCAAGTGCCGCAAGGCCACACAGGCGACGTTTCACCGGACAGAGACACTGGCGAAGATCCGGCGCCATGTTGAGGCCACTGGCGGAAAGCTCATTTCCAAGACATTTGTAGGCCAGAACGAACCACTTCAATTGCTTTGCGCTACGGGCCATCGATGGTCTACGTCCTGGGCGAGCCTTCGGCATGGTGTCCGATGCAGTGTTTGCCGAAGGTCGGCATACCGATCGAGAAACTCCGTAGTCACGCCGGTGCATAGCTGAAACGAACGGTTTCCCGTCGGTCTAATCGGAAACGGCTGTCTGAACCGCAGGAAAGCAACGGCATTGGCTGCCACACGACATTAGGCGCTTTTAGATTGCACCGGCTCCCTCAAAGCTAAGGCTTCGTGCAAGCCAGTGCCGGTGGCACCCAGTAGCGATGATACTGGCCCCGTGAACCCCATCGGCGCTTACGCTGCCAGCCCAACTCCAGCAGTACTGGGCTGATGTATTTTCCCTGCGTGCCGAGCGCCTTCTCAAACTCGATCATAGAAAACGGGCGACTTCGTACGATTTCCGGCAGCGAGCCGTACCATGCCTGAAACTGCTGCTGGAGTGGCGCCTTTCCCGGAAAATTGGCCTCCACGATGCGATTCAGTTGCTTGATGTATGCACTCATAGCTGATCCTCGGTGGTGGTTAGTATTCCTACGTTATATAAGATGATCATTACCGGACGATCTGGATGTTTTTTGGTCATTTCTGGAAAGTCTTCTATGACAAAGAGAAAGAAGAATGTTCCCCAATATGCTCAAATCGTCCGGATCGTCCGGGGTCTGCTCAGAACTGACGCGCTGCTGCTTTCTTGCCCTCGTCATTCAGGGCAATGTCGCACGCGCACTTGGTATTGGTCGCGCCTCCCTTGATCAGTTGGACACCGCGCTCCGCCAAGCGCCGACCAAATGCAGCACGCGTCATCGGATTCTTCCAACCGGCATCACGAGCCCAAGTCTGATAAGCCCTGTAGAGATCGGCGGTCGGCGTGACTGCCCCTGGCGCTTGCTGCACATGGTCATCCATCCACTGCTTAAGGATGTCCATATCTGAACGATAAGCTGCGACAGCCTGCCGGACGACCGCCGGTGGGTTCAGCCCTTGTTGTTGCCAGTCGCGCAACCCGGCCAGCGCCCAGTTCAACACCCCCGAACCCTCCGCGCGCAATTTCTCGATCAGATCTTCATCACACTCATCATCGGTGATCGTCTCCATGAACGGAATCAAGAGCAGGCGACGCCACATTCCGAAGTCGCTCCCTGAAATGAGAGGCTTGTGATTACCCGTGATCATCAGCTTGTGAGTAGCCTGCCAGCTCGCATACAGCCCGTAGGGATTGCGGGCCTGCATGGTGTCTCCGCCCGTCATAGCCTTAATTGCCGCCTCGGCAAACTTGGCGCCTTCCTCCAATTCTGACGCGAGTGCAAGACGCCGCCCCTGTAGCAGCATCAAGTCCGGGCGGGATGCACCCGGATCGCTCTTCTCCATCATCAGGGTGGACGTCGGCAAAGGGCCGGCGTAATCCCCCAGAAGCCACTGCAGCAGTTCCGCGAAGGTGGTTTTCCCGTTCCGCCCCAGCCCGTAAAGGAATAGGAAGCACTGTTCGCTGGTCTGCCCGGTCAACACGTAACCCGCCCAGCGGCGCAGAAACGGACGCAAGGCTGGCGCCCCGCGCGTAATGCGCTTGATGAATTTACGAAAGGTCAGTGGGGTTGCGTCCGGACGGAACTCTACCGGGCAGCGTTTGGTGACGCGCAAAGAGGGCGACGGTGCAAGCAGCGTACCGGTGCGCAGATCGAGGATACCGTTTTGCACACCGAGCAACATCGGATCGTTGTCAAGTTCGCGCAACTGGACAGTCATGCCGGGCTCCGACTTCGCGAGCTCGATCATGCCCCGGATCTTCGGCAGCGTGCTGCTGCGTTCTGCGTGCTCCACGAGGCGTCGGTATTTGGTGTCGCGCGGCGCAGCCTGCCATTGCTCCTCGGCGGTTTGCGCCATTGCGTCGATAGCGGCCTTCGCGGCGCGGTCAGCTTCGCCAGGCGGAGCCGCAGTCCATCCACACCCGGTCTTAAAGGTCAGCATTTTGCCGGTCTCGTGCACGAACAGATACGTATCGCGGTAGCGGTGGGCAAAAAACCGACCATTCAGCACGTCTCCTGCGCCGGGACGCGCGTTCTCGCTCATCAAACCCGAGCCGCACGGCTCAACCCAGCCCGACTCTCGTGCGATGTGCACGAGTGTTCCGAACTGCACGCCGCCACCAGGCTTGAACGATTGAAACGTCCTGTCGAACGCCTCAGCGTCGAACCTCTGGGGCGCCGTCTGGCTCCATTCCCGCACAAGTGCTTCTGCACAACTCCAGCCGGTCGAGGCGACCGCCCACAGCACATTGCGCCATTGGTCACGGCCGCAGTCGGCAGAAATCGCAGCAAGCATCGACTTGACGCGTTCGATCTGCTCCGCACATTCCACCGGCAATACAGTGTCAGCGGGAACAGCCACATTCCGGGGAGTTGCAGGCGCCGCCAATTCGTGGGCTAACTTGCGCGCGAGGCTGATGAGGTAGTCGGGATCGAGCAACCCACCTTCGTTCCTGTCAAAGAAGGCGTCCTCCTTTGACTCCTCTGGGCAGCTCGGCAGATAATACAGGCGGGAAGCGTCACGGCAGGCGGTATCGCAATGGCCGCCCAACAGGATGTTCAAACCCTGCCACGCCTCCGGCCACTCGTCAGGCGCGCACGGCCGCGCCAATGGAAACACGATCCGGTACTTGACGACACCGCGATGCGGCTCGTGCCAGTGCGACGAGTGTGCGGCCCACGTATATTCTTGGATGCCGGCACGAATTTGGTCCAGCTGCGGTGCACGCTTCGTAACCTCCAACACGCGTCCGCTGGCCTTGTCCTTCACGCCCTCCGTATCGATGTCAGCGACCGCCATATGGATAGCGAGCACGTTGCTCTTTGCGCGTGTGGCGCCACGCTTCATCTCAACGGGAGCGAACGCATACCCCGACTTTTCCGACCGGATATGGCGCGCGCTCAGCAGGGCAACCACCTGCTCCCACGTCCCCGCTTTCTGCTTGCCAACATTGGCCTTTTCGCTGGTGTATGCCATGAGCGAGTATTCGGTTGGGCTAACCTGAGCATCAACAAAGTCCGTCATGCTGCGCCCTCTTGAGTCAACAGAAAGTTGCGGAGGAACGCGACCGCCCATGCCGGATCGGGCAGGTCAAAGCCGAGTTTTGAGCGATGACACAGCCACTCGAAGAAGACGCCTGCTGGCGTGCTGAGTTCAATACGCCATGTGAGACCCGTTTCACGGCAAAAGCTGACGCTGACACCGTCGAATCCCTCGTCAACGAGTGTGCAAAAGATGTCGTGCAAGCGGCCGTTAAGGACAATGTGATCGATGATGCGCGGCGCGCGACCGTCCCCCGTCCGGATAATCGGAACAGGCGTCGGCGATTTGATGCCATCGGGAGTATTCATTGGGCCACCTCCCCGCGCAGCAGTGCGACGAGGTCGGTGACACGCCATGCCAAACGGCCATTGATGCGGACGGGGCGAATCGGGCCATTCTCCAGGCAGGCCCATTTGCGCAGTGTCTGCGGCTTGCGATTGATTGCGGCGGCGGCCTCATCCGTCGACAAAACCTCCGGGAGGGCGCAGCGATAAGGCAAATTGTGAGGATTCATGGGTCAACGCTCATTTTTTCGCCGTGCTGGGCGGCGCATGAGCCGCTGATAACGTGCCGAATTCGCTATCAACGCCCCAGCATTCCGCCGCGCTCGGCTTCAGGTCTCGGCGTTGATAAGGTATGAAATAGCTGGAAATTTTGCGATAGGAGCGTCGCTTATCGTTCGCTATCGAGCGCTACCGCGCGTTGTCGACGACGGAGTCGAGCTCGCAACGCGTTCTTTGTGAGATAGACCACCGTATTGTTGTCATCCGTGTAGCACAAGTTGCCGTTTGACACTTGCCCCGTAAACGGCGCTTCGCCGTTCAATGCCATGTTCTTAAGCGCCAGGAAGACGGCGGCCGTATCCTTGCTCCCCGTTATTCCGGTCGCCTTTTCGATAGCTGGGTCCAAGATATTCCTGCGGATCTTGAAACTGCTATTAATTGCCACAGGTATAGGCTGGCTGGCCCCGGCGGTCGACTCGTCAGACAACGGTGCGGCGAGGACGGTCGCCAACGCCGCAAGCTCGGGCGGGAATTCGTCCAATTTCATTACCCAAACCGCCCACGTGGCAAAATCGGATAGATAGATTTCCCGGCAGCCCGGTGAACTCGTGACCGCCGAAGGGCGACGAAAATGCGCCGTGTTTTTACTATGTGCAGCCAGCAGGCGCAGGCGCCTGTCAAAGTTTTCTTTGCTCACAGCCGTGGGAAAGAAGAACGGATCGAAGCTTGGCAAGCTATGCGAGCCGGTGTAAAAATTGCCGTATTGGTCCAGCCGTACGGAATCAGGATCGATCCCGATCGACAGCGCGCAAGCCTGCCACTCCTCAACAATTTCGAGTCCTAACCAAAGAGACCAGTCAATAGTGCTCATTCACACGCCTTCATGTGCGGCCTTCAAAATGGGGCGACCAGACGGTCGGGTGAAGGTTTCCCGATTTTTGGCCCGTCGGCCTAGTCTGGCGCTTTATTTAATTAGGTAAGCTTATCACCCGGATAGCCGGCACAGTCGGCTCAAATTTCATGCTCGCTTGCTCCAGCATCCACGTTTCAATCTTGTCGTGCCACATGCGCAGCAAGTCGAGCGGGCGGCGGCGGTAATGCTTTTCGGCAATCGCGGACGGCTTGTGCCCTTGGATTTGGGCCACGACTCCCACAGGTACCTCGCACCACTCGGCCAGCGTGCCGAATGAGCGGCGCAGGCCGTGCAAGCTCACATGAGGCAGGCCCGCATCAGCGAGTGCCTGATTGTGTGCATATCGCGGCTCGGCAATCTTGCCGTCAGCGGCGGTCTTGCTGGCGAACACCCAAGGCGACGGCTGCCATTCTTCTCCGCGCTGTTTGAGGCGGCGCAGTTGGCGGATATTGGGCGGCGTGTCGTTGATACGCCTCAGGTCCAGCAGCAGGGACGCCAAAAAAGGCGGAAGCGGAATCGTTCGACCGCTCTCGGTTTCCACCTTGTCGGAAATGTGCAGACTGCGCCAGCGAAAGTCCACGTCGTCCCACTTAAGCGCGGCCAGTTCTTCGCGGCGTGCGCCAGTAATCAAAAGCCCTTGCAGGTACGCACTGATAACCGGGTTCTGGATCTTGCGCACAGCATCAAACCACGCCGCTAGCTGCTCGCGCTGCAAACAGTCGTCCTTTGCGTTGGTGCGCGGCACCGCGTCACGGACTGAGCGCGCGTTATAGACGTTCTGTGCGGCAATGCCGGAATACTCTGGTCGGTCGTCACACCAGCGAATGAATGCCCGCAGCTTGCGATAAGACTGCTCGGCGTTGGTCGGACGGTCTTGCCCCTCGGCTTCAAGCCATGCAGCTATCGTGTCGGCGGTCAGGCTCGATAGCTTCAACGACATAAGGGGCGCAAGCGGCCCCCGCACCGTCAACCCGGTCCCACGTAGTTTCTTCGCGCCGCCAGCATGAGCCAGATTTTCATGATCCTTATAGTGGCGCTCGCTCCACTTGGCCCGGCTCGCGTCAAGATATGCTCGCCATGCTTCGCTTACAGTCGCGTCCTGACGGAGCGATTCGAGCTTGCGGGCCTCATGGGCGGCGCGCTGCTCTGACTTTTCTTCGCGTGGGTCTATGTCTCTGTCTAGGAGAGCCTTGAGCCGCGCAGCCTCTTGCCGCGCGCCAAGGCGCTCTATCTTCTTGCCGGTCGGGTCGGTCGTGACGTACGACTCAAGCGGCCACGCATCAGGTGCCCCGATCGTGATGCGCAACGTCTTGCCGAACAAGCGGCCCTCCTGGACGTACGCCTTTCGCCCGGATGCCGTCACGCGAAGCCCCAGCCCTTGCTGCTTCCGGTCCCAAAAGATGGTTTGTTGCCGCCCGGGATCGCACTGGTAGCCTGCCACCCGCTCAGGCGTGAAGTTCTCTTTTTTCATCAGATTTCCTACGTGGCGTGCCGTGTAGGCACTGTGTAGGCAAATCATACGGCAATCAATCAATTTTTATCAACGCGGAAGAACGCCGGTATTTGGCTTAATGGCTTATCTGGCATGGTTTTCAGGCTTTTTAATGAAAACTGATCAACGCCGATAAATGGAATTTTGTTCGGCCTTCTAAGCCGAGGGTGGGGGGTTCGAGTCCCTCCTGCCGTACCAACTCTTCAAATGTCTGGCGCCGCGCATCGAAGCTTCACCGCTGCGATGCGCGATCGGGTCCGTTTACCCTTCCGGCCGCACCTCGATGGAATCGACCCGGTTCGGATAGAACGCCAGATGCTGAGCGATCTCTTTCACAGGCGCATAGGGCGACTCGTAGGTCCAGACGGCATTCACGGCCTTCTCGCCGCCAATCGGAATGCTGTAGTACGCGCAATCGCCTTTGTACGGGCAATAGGTAGCGTGATCGGTGCGTTCCAGCAGGGCCATCTCGACATCGGTGCGCGGTATGTAATACACCGCCGGATACGACGCCTCACGCAGCACCAGCGCATTGCGTGTATCGGCGATCACGCGGCCGGCTACCGTGACCACCACGCGGGCGTTCTCCGGCTCGACCGTGATCGGATGATCGGGGCCTGGGACCTTGATGGTTTTTTCAGTCATGCTGTCGAACTCCTGAATGAGTAGGCAGGTCTGCAACACACTGCCAGGTTTTTCGAGCCGCCGTCGGCGAGAACAATGATCGCGTCCTGCGTCGAAGCATACGCCGCTCATGACAACACGTTGTGTCACCGCCTGAGGCTTTCGCGAGTTTCCCGAGTCGTTGGCTAGG
>NZ_JAQQDU010000164.1:0-9541 GCF_046027825.1 Paraburkholderia sediminicola | reverse complement strand
CACAGAAACGAGCGCCGCGCAGGCAACCAGATCAAGCAAAGCCCAATGTCGCAGGCAAAAAAACTTGTCCCCACAAATTGTTGGCAAGCCTGTGGACAACCCACTCACATCCCAACCAAGTGGTTGAACCGACAGAACTATCCGCTAGCGGCTCACGAGTAAGCATCACTCAACATCCGCGATCAGACGCGCGCAAAAAGCCCGACAACAAGGCCACAGTCCAACTCGTGGCCACCCCACCCTCTAGTTGTCCACATAATTTGTTCGCAAGCCTGTGGACAACCTGCGCACAGCCAAGCCAAGTGCTTGACGCCACAGACATATCTCCCATCGGTTCAGCCGCAGGCACACGCACAGGCACACACCCCGCCGTGTGATAAAAAGAAGCTCCCACGCTTAGCCACTCATCGAGGCCCCGCATGTCCACCGTCATGGCCTTCAAACTCGTCCTGCTGTCGCTCGTCGCGATGATCGCTCTCCAGCTACTCGCGAAGCGGCTACGACTCCCACCAGCGGCGGCACTTCTGGTCGGCGGAGCGGCCATGGCCTTCGTGCCGGGACTGCCGCCCATCAACCTCAACCCCGAGCTGGTCCTGATCGTGTTCCTGCCGCCGCTCCTCATGGACGGCGCCTACTTTTCCGTGTGGGACGAATTCAAACGTAATCTCGGTGGCATCCTGCTGCTCGCCATCGGCGCCGTCGCCTTTACGACCGTCGCGGTCGGCCTGGTCGTGCATTGGGTCGTGCCGGCCTTACCGTGGAGCGCGTGCTTCGCGCTGGGCGCGATCGTCTCGCCGCCTGACGCCATCGCCGCGAAGGCCGTACTCGAACGCGTCGCGCTGCCGCGCCGCTTGATGGTGCTCCTCGAAGGCGAAAGCCTGCTCAACGACGCCGCCGGCATCGTCCTGTTCCGCTTCGCCGTCGCGGCCGCGCTGACCGGCACGTTCAGCGCGCAAGATGCCATCGGGCGCTTTGCCGTGCTCGGGCTGGGCGGCATCGCAGTGGGCATCGCGATCGGCTTCGTGGTCGTCAAATTGCTGCGTTACCTCGACGACGCCTACCTCATCATCACCGCCTCCGCACTCTCCGCGTGGATCAGCTACATCGCCGGCGACATGCTGGACGTCTCGGGCGTCATCGCAACCGTCAGTTGTGGAATGGTGCTTGGCTGGCATCAGCACGAAGTCTTTTCTGCCTCGGTGCGTACGCGCGGCACAGCCTTCTGGCAGGTCCTGATCTTCCTGATGGAAGCCCTGGTGTTCATTCTGATCGGGCTGTCGCTGCGTGGCGTAATCGTGCGGCTGGGCGGTGTCGGCGACACGCTGAGCGCGCTGGCACCGGCGGTCGGCGCAGTGATCGCGGCCGTCGTGCTGTCGCGCTTCGTGTGGGTGTTCGCCGTCGAATGGTTGAAGGGGCTGGTCTGCAAGCTGATGCAACGCGCAAACATTGCGCTCGACTGGCGCTCGTCGACGGTGACGAGTTGGGCCGGCATGCGTGGCGTGGTGACGCTGGCAATCGCGCTCTCGTTGCCCGAGGCGATGCCGGGGCGCGACCTGATTCTGGTCGCATCGTTCGCGGTGATTCTCGTGACCGTGCTCGGGCAAGGGACCACGATCGGTGCGTTGATTCATTGGGTCAAACTGGATAGCGTGAAGGAGCGCAACGAGCAGCATTTGACCGAACCTCAGGCGTGGGCAAAGCTCGAAGCGGCGCAGCTTGCCGCGATCCAACCGCTTGTGCACGACGCCCAGGGACACGTGATTCATCCACGCCTGCTGGAGCAATATAGCTATCGGGCGCGGATGACCGAAACCTACCAGGATGTGACGGAATATCCCTCCGATGTTCGATCCGCACATTACGACGTCGTGCTTGCCGCCGTGGCGGCCGGTCGCCGCGAGTTGTTGCGGATACATCGGTCAGGGTTGATTCATGATGAACTGCTGACCGTGCTTGAGCGGGATCTGGATTTGCAGGAAATCGCCGCGTTGCATGGCAGAGGATGACCGGGCCGCGTCTAACGCTAGTCGAGACGCGAACCGGTCGAACCGTTGTGGGTTCAATGGCCTTTGAAAATATCGAGCAGTTGATTTTGCATCTGCATCATCTCGTGCGCGTGCTTCATCTCCATCTGCGCCATCGTGTCCTGATACTCCATGTCCATCTGCATCATTTTTTGCTGGATGCCGATGGCCTGAGCACGCTGTTCAGGCGTCAGCTTGTCCATCATCATGCTGTACTCGGGCGGCATCAGATAAGTGCCGGCGCGCCCTATTCCCTGTGCTTGCACGGAGCCCGCTGCAAGCGCGAGCGGCAGCAAGCCGCACATCAGTATGGCTCGGATCGATTTCATTTCATCTCCAGTCTTACGTGAGCAGCCCAGCTTCAACAAGGGCTGCATAAGCGACGTTCAGGTGCTCAGACTGGCTTGCCGCGGTCGATCCGTTGCACAGGCCGTGTCTGAGGATGCAACACCCGGTGATGGCCGCCCTGCACGATCGTCCGGGTGTTCAGGGATTTAGTCGCGAGCGCTTACTGGAAATGACATGCTGGATGAAAAATTGCGCCGATAATCTTTCTTCTATGTGGCTGTCATTTTTGCCGCGGTGTGCCGACTAATCCTTCCACGCCGACCCTAGAATCATCGTGCAGAAATTCTCGCGATGGTAATGCGGGTCTCTCAGCGCCAGCACGTCCGCCTTCACGTTGCCGAAAGTCGTCTCCGGTTTGTGGATCGTCCCGTGTGCGAGTGCATCGATAATGCCTTCCTTGGCGTGAGAAAATGACAGTCTTCTCAAGCCAACGATTACAAGGAACGATATGTCCACTTCTTCTCCGATCCGCGCGATCGTGACCGGCCACACGCGCGGCCTCGGCGCATCCCTTGCTGAACAACTGCTGGCGCGCGGCGTCGCGGTACTGGGTTTGTCCCGTTCGCGTCACGCCACGCTGAAAGCGCGCTTCCCGGCGCTGCTCGAAGAAATCGAACTCGAACTTGCCGATCCCACACGCGTCGCGCAGTGGGTTGCAACCGATGCGCTGCGCAACTTCGTCAGCGGCGCGCAGAGCGTCCTGCTGATCAACAACGCGGGCATGGTTCAGCCAATTGGGCCGATCGAAGGCCAGAACGCCGCGGACATCGCGACCGCCGTGAGCCTGAACGTGGCCACGCCGCTGATGCTCGCGAGCGCGCTCGCCGCAGCCAGCGTCGACGCGACCGATCGGCGCATCGTGCATATCTCCAGCGGCGCGGCGCGCAATGCGTATCCCGGCTGGAGCATCTACTGTGCGACCAAGGCCGCGCTCGATCATCACGCACGCGCTGTTGCACTCGATGCGAATCGTGCGCTGCGTATTTGCAGCCTGGCGCCGGGTGTCATCGATACGAATATGCAGGCGGAAATTCGCGGCAGCGGCACGGAGCAGTTCCCGATGCGCGAAAAGTTCGAAGACCTCAAGCGCAACGGCCAGCTTTCGACGCCGGAACAATGCGCCACGCAGTTGCTCGACTATGCCTTCAGCGATGCATTCGGGCAAACGCCGGTGGCCGATATTCGCGAAGTCGCGAAGCAGGCCTGAGGTCGAATTTCCCGGCTCCCGAAAAACCTCACCTTTCGGCTGACAGGCTGCTGCATCAGAAGCCGGGCAAGGCCATTGCGCCGCGCCCGGCTCTTCTCACCTACCCCACACGACTTACAGGGCTTCGCGCTGCGCAATTCGAAAGCAATTTTGTGTTAATTAGTATTGCTAATTTGAAGATAGATAAAAAATGACCTTATATGTGGGACATCTCTACGTAGGTTGACGTAGCGTCATGCCGCTCATAGAGTTAACCGATAACAACGCTGCTTTCTGGCCGCACGCCCGTTCAGAAAGCCCGAATACGCGGACTGTCCGCCAATTCCGCGAGTGCGTTATGGAGGAGACGATCATGAGCACCCCACCCAAGAAAACGCTGCGCAGCCAGGCCTGGTTCGGCAAGGCCGACAAAGACGGCTTCATTCATCGCTCGTGGATGAAAAATCAGGGTCTGCCGCATCATCTGTTCGACGGCCGGCCGGTGATCGGCATCTGCAACACGTGGTCGGAATTGACGCCGTGCAATGCGCATTTCCGGGAACTTGCTGAATACGTCAAGAAGGGTGTCTACGAAGCCGGCGGCTTCCCGCTCGAATTTGCGGTCATGTCGCTAGGCGAATCGAATTTGCGGCCTACAGCCATGCTGTTTCGCAACCTCGCGTCGATGGATGTCGAAGAATCGATTCGCGGCAACCCGATCGACGGCGTGATCCTGCTGTGCGGTTGTGACAAGACTACGCCCGCGCTGCTGATGGGCGCGGCCTCGTGCGACCTGCCCGCGCTGGCCGTCTCGGGCGGCCCCATGCTGAACGGCCGCTATCGGGGCGAGACCATCGGCTCGGGCACCGGCGTCTGGCAGATGTCGGAGCAGGTGCGCGCGGGCAAGATGGAAATGGCGGAGTTCATCGAAGCCGAAAGCTGTATGAATCGTTCGCGCGGGCACTGCATGACCATGGGCACGGCTTCGACCATGGCCTCGATGGTCGAAGCGCTTGGTATGGGCTTGCCACACAACGCCGCGATTCCCGCCGTCGATGCGCGCCGCCAGGTCTTGGCGCATATGGCAGGGCGCCGCATTGTCGAGATGGTTCGTGAAGACCTGACCATGAGCAAGATCCTCACGCGTGAGGCATTCGAAAACGCGATTCGCGTCAACGCGGCGATCGGCGGTTCGACCAACGCCGTGGTGCACTTGCTGGCGATTGCAGGGCGTATCGGCGTCGATCTGAAGCTGGAAGACTGGGAACGCGGCTCCGATGTTCCCTGTCTCGTCAACCTGCAACCGTCCGGCGAATTCCTGATGGAAGACTTCTATTACGCCGGTGGCTTACCTGCGGTCCTGCGCGAGCTCGGCGAGGCGCAGCTACTGCATCGCGACGCATTGACGGTAAGCGGCCGCAGCATCTGGGAGAACGTCAGCCGCGCCGAATGCTACGATCGCAAGGTGATCTTTCCGGTCGCTGCGCCGTTCAAACCCAAGGCAGGGATCGCCGTGCTGAAAGGCAACCTCGCCGTAGACGGCGCGGTCATCAAGCCATCGGCGGCCACCCCCGAACTCTTGCAGCATCGCGGCCGCGCCGTCGTGTTCGAAAACGTCGAAGACCTGCATGCACGAATCAACGACGAAAGTCTCGATATTGACGCGAGTTGCGTCATGGTGCTCAAAGGTGCGGGGCCGAAGGGCTATCCGGGCTTCGCCGAGGTCGGCAACATGCCGCTGCCCACCAAGGTCCTGAAGCAGGGCATTACGGACATGGTGCGCATTTCGGACGGCCGCATGAGCGGCACGGCATACGGCGCAGTCGTGCTGCACGTCGCGCCGGAGGCGGCCGCGGGCGGTACGCTGGCCCTGGTTCGCGATGGCGACATGATCGAACTCGACGTCGCCGGGCGGCGCCTGCATCTGGATGTCGACAATGCGGAACTGGCGCGCCGGCGCGCGGAATGGCAAGCGCCGGCACCGCCCGCGCGCGGCTGGTACAAGTTGTATGTCGAAACGGTCCAGCAGGCCAATCTGGGCGCCGATCTGGCGTTTCTGGTCGGCTCGAGCGGCGCGGCGGTTCCGCGCGATTCACACTGAGCAAACGGTAGCGCTGCGGAGCACATCGCAGCGGTCGGGGAGCGGCTGTAGCCCAACCGCGCCGACTAATGTCCGATTTGTCGCAATCTCATCGTCGTGGAATCTGAAGTCATGAACCTGCCCGCCGCACCTGTCAGCCGCATCGCCGGAATCTATCCCATCCTTTACGCCTTCTTCGATCGCGACAATCGTCTGGATCGTGCTGCCATGCGCCGGCAGATGGAAGCCGTCGTGCGAGCACAGGCCCCCGGTGTCGCCGTGCTAGGACTCGCCACCGAAGTCAACAAGCTCTCACAGACCGAACGCGAACAGATCATCCGCTGGGCAATCGAAGATAGCGGCGGCACGCTGCCGCTAGCGGTGACAGTGAGCGGCAGTTCGGTCGAGTCGCAGCGCGATCTGGCTCGCTATGCGCTCGCGCAAGGCGCCAGTTGGCTGATCCTGCAACCGCCCGCGTTGACTGCCGGCGCGACCCCACAACCAGAGGCGTTCTATTTCGATTTCTTTGCCGCCGTGATGGACGGGCTCGACGTGCCGGTCGGCATTCAGAACGCACCGGAATATCTGGGCGTGGGATTGTCCGCGGAAAATCTCGAACGTCTCGCCGCCCGATGCCCGAACTTTCGTCTGCTCAAGGGCGAAGGGCCGTCGATCGTGCTCGCGGAGACGGTGGCGCGCGTCGGGCACCTGATGCCGGTGCTCAACGGGCGCGGCGGCATGGAGTTGCTCGACAATCTGCGCGCTGGATGCGCTGGCATAATTGTGGCGCCCGATTGTTTCGACTGGCAGCAACGGATCTATCAGGCATTCGTCGGCGGCGACGTTGCACAAGCCGAAGCGCTGTACCAGCAGGTGCTGCCGGCTATCGTTTTCGTCATGCAGTCGCTCGATACCTTGATCTGTTACGGCAAACGCATTGCGGCATGGCGGATGGGATTCGACGTTGAGCATGATCGCGATGCGAAATTGCTGCCGAGCCGTTTCGGTCTCGAAGCAGCGCGGCGCTTCGCCGAGATGCTCGGACCATTGCCTTAATTCATTCGCGCGCAATCTGACTGTCTCGATTGCGGCAGTTACTCTCCGCTACGGCTGGCAAGCCGAGCCTCACACGCCGGGCGCGACCATCGCACCGCGCTCGGCCGCGCCAATCTCACCGTGCGGCACGAACACATAGCCTTGTCCCCACACCGTCTGCACATAGCGCGGCTCAGACGGGTCGATCTCGATCAGCCGCCGAAGCCGCCAGATCGACACATCGAGGCTGCGCCCTTGATGCAGCACGCTATTGCCGCGTAATTTCTCGTTGAGTTGCATGCGCGTGAGGACAGTCATCGCATGATTGACGAAGATTTTCAGCAATGCGAACTCGGAGCTGCGCAGCGCGAAATGCTCGTTGTCACGGCGCAATTCGCGCGCGGAGAAGTTCAGCTCGCAACGTCCGAAGCGATACGGCGGCCGCGTTTCCGGCGCACCTGGCGCAAGCGCGCCGCGTCGGCGTAGCAATACGCGAATGCGGGCGAGCAGTTCGGCAGGGTCGGCAGGCTTGCTCATGAAGTCGTCGGCGCCGAGCTCAAGACCAATCACACGATCGATCGCCTTGCTGCTCGCCGACAGCAAAATCACCGGCACGTCGTTGCCGCTCATGCGCAAGTCGCGCAATACGGCAAGGCCGTCGCCGTGCGGCGCTGAGACGTCGAGCACCAGCAACGCCGGCCGCTCCGCCTCGATCACGTGCTTCAGTCCGGCGCAATGAGGGCGTGCGGACACACCGCAGCCTTGTCCGCGTAAAGATTCGCCCACCACGGCTGTTAAGCCGGCGTCGGCGCCAACAAAAAGAATGTGCTGACTCATCCAACTGATTCCAGGAGACGATCGGTTTTCAGAGACAGGCGATGGCTTGCGGGAATAGCATATCCGCTGACCGCTTGTCGTCCGCGTCGCCATCTTCCCTGTATGCCGCTGTTCTCAAAACGCGGAACAGCCCCCAAGGTTGCCAATTTCTTCCAAACTCTTTCAACGCAGAACGTGATAAGGACCGCTCGCGACGTCACCGTACGATGCGAGCGCCAGCTCCCGAAAAGTCTCACCTTTGGGTCGAACTGGTGGGGCTGGGCGCGAAGTGCACCTCGGGCAGCTCCCGAAAACGCTCACCTTTCGAGTTTGGGGGCAGGCCGCAAAGGCATGCTGGGCGGGGAACCGGTGGTCCCGAACAGGCCACTCCCGCAAACCCTCACCTTTGGAGGGGGAGAGTAATTTGCATACCCAGGTAAGAGGCGTGCGTGGCAGGGGGTGCGTGTCAGACGGTATGTGTCAGGCGGTGTGCCGGCCGGCGTTGCGCGCGGCGGTAAGTGATGTGCTTTCGGGGGCTGCTCAAATCTGCGCATGGAAGATGGTGCCGGACAACGGCACCATCCGTTGAGTGACCTCAGCCTGTCGAGCGCGAATCGATCTTGCCACTCACCGCTTTCAATCCAAAGCTCGCGACCAGCGAGAGCGCCGCGCACGCCGCCATGAAATACGCAGGCGCGGTGACATTACCCGTCGACGAAATCAGCCACGTGGCGATCAACGGCGCAGTGCCGCTAAACACGGTGAAGCTGACATTGAACGTCAACGCGACACCGCTGAAACGCACGCGCGTCGGAAACATGTCGGCGATGATGCAAGCAAAGGTGCCGTTGGCGAGGCACGCGGCCACACCGGCCAGCGCGAGTAACAGCACGACATCGATCGTATGGTGGCTGGCTGCCAGGTAGAACGGATAGCTCAGCACCATCAGAAGCAGCGAGCCGAAGCGCAGCACAAAGCGCCTTGGCAGTTTGTCGCCGAGCCAACCGGACAGCAAAATGCCCGTCGATACCACCGCGAGACCGACGTTCTGCCCGATCGCCACCCGGCGCGGGTCGTAGTGCAACACGCGATCGAGGTAAGCCGGCATGTGCGCGAACAGCAAGCCGTTGAATGCGGCGACCACCGCGGTCGTGCCGATGCCAAGCAACACGGGCCGCCAGTGCTCGCGCAAAAGTTCCGCCAGCGGATGTTTGGCGGCGAGATGCTTCATCTCCGCGAACGCAGGCGTTTCTTCGAGCTTGCGGCGCAGCCAGAAACTCAGCAAGCCGATGGCGCCACCGAACAGAAACGCGATGCGCCAGCCGTAAGCCGCCACATCGTCTCCGCTCAGAAAGCTGTGCACCGAGAGATTGACGGCCGCCGCCAGCAGCACGCCGGAGTTCACGCAAAAGAACACAATGCCGCACACGAGTCCCGCGCGCCGCGGCACCGATTCGACCACGTAGGTAATCGAACCGGGTAGCTCCCCGCCAAGGCAGAAGCCTTGCATGAGACGCAGCAGGATCATCAACAGCGTGGCGCTGATGCCCCAGGTCGCATACGTGGGCACGATACCCATGCCGATCGTGCACATCGACACGACGATCACCGACATGATAAACACGCGCCGGCGTCCGTACTTGTCGCCGAAATAGCTGAGCACGACACCGCCGACCGGCCGCGCAAGATAACCGATCGCAAACACGGCGAACGACAGCATCAAGCCGACAATCGGATCGCGCATCGGAAAGAACGCACGGCCGATGAACTGCGCGAAGATGCCGTAGACGACGAAATCGTAGAACTCGAGCGCGCCGCCAAGACTCGCGAGAATGATCATGCGCCACTGCGAGCGCGTGAGCCGCGTCGGCGCTTCTTCCGAAAGACTGGCGGATTCAAGACTGGACATGGTTGTCTCCTGCGCGGCCCGGCATGGCTGATTGCCACGCTCGCCGCTTTGCCATTGAGTTGGTCTTTGTGCTTCTATCAGCCGCGTCCGCCGTGTGCCAGGCGGTCTAGGCGGCGCTAGCGCTTACTGCTTACTGCCTACTG
>NZ_JAQQDU010000163.1:0-10226 GCF_046027825.1 Paraburkholderia sediminicola | reverse complement strand
ACGGCAACCAAACCAGGCAAAGCCCAACGCCGTAGACACACAGCAACATGCCGCCGCCAAAGGCAAAAACACCACTTACATCAATCCACAAACCACGGCGGCAACCACCGACCCGCCAACCAACAAAACCCCCACTACACGCCGCTTATTCAACTCAGTCCAAAGCAAAACGCCAGTCAACGACAACAAAATCATCCCACCAGCGATCGTATCGATCAACAAAACCCACCCAACACTCAACCCCACCCCGCGGTGCAGGTTATTCATCGTCGTAAGAAACGAGTTCTGCGTGCGTTTCACCGCAACAAACCCATTCCCCACCCAGTACTCCGCCTGCACATTCTGGGTAGGCCCAAAAATCCCGACCTGCCAGAATTCCGGCTGCATCGTGCTGTGATCCCCCCATGCCACCGCGTGCGCCGGCTCGCGCTTCACCCGCCCCGGCTTGCCGTCGATCTTCAACTCACCCTTGAGCCATTTCGCCATATCCATCGGCGACTTCAGCTTCCCCTGCGGCACGGAAATCTGCATCTCCTCAACCTGCGGCTCGCCAGACGACACCTTCAACGGACCACCACGATGGTTCAGCAAAAAACCCGTCGCGCCGAACAACAACCCCAACACCGCGCCCCACAGGCCAACCCAGCCGTGCACCTTGCGCAACCACTTGATGAAATTCGCCCGCCGCGAACGCCGGCGCCGCGCCGTCTGCTCGGCGTCGTCCATCAAATGATGACCACGCTCCGGCGTATGGGCGGTGTACTGCGTGCCGCCACCAGCAGCAGCACCAGCAGGCTTCATATCGATCGAGTCAGGCGCGTTCACTTCAATACTCCAGGCGCAGCAAGTTAAGCCATCGCCGGCGTCCAGCGACAAGGCGCACGCTCACACCAGCGGTAAAAGAGGTAGCGAAAGGAAGGGCCGGACAATCCGGCTTGCGGTCCAGGTCGTCCGGCTGAAAAGCTGGCTGGCAGTCACAGAGGAGGAGAAATGTGACAGAAAGCTGGCGATGCCTTTCAATTGAGAATAGCTATCATTACATAATTGAGGCATTTGCTCAATCGCAATGCGCGGCATCCGCTTGACTTCCTGGCGGCGCAAAGGGACTCTAGCTGGCGATCCCGTCAACGTTGCCGTTCCGGATACCTGCCTGCCATGCGCCTCACCTCCTGGGTCTGTCTTGCCTCTCTCGGCTGGCTTGCCGGCATCCACGCCGCGAGCGCGAGCATCGCGACCAAACTGGACGATCCCTACACCAACGAAGGCGAAACGCAGACCTTCACAGTCAACGCCGACGGCTCCTTCTCGAAGCTCGATTCGATGACGCTGCACGTCAATAACGAAGCAGGCGTCGCGCGGGTCGCGCAGCAGTACGTCTGGTTCAATCGCAACATGGCGGACGTGCAGATCCTCGAGGCGTACACGACCACCGCCGATGGCGTGCGTCACGACGTGCAGCCCGACCAGATTCGCGACGTGCAGGAAGTCCGTTCGTTCGAAGCGCCGATGTTTCAGGACATCCTGGAAAAGGTCATCGTATTCCCCGCCGTCGAACCCGGCGCGCGCGTGCACCTCACCTATCGCAAGACGCAAAAGGAGCCGATCGTGCCGGGCGAGTTCAGCGACTTCACGCCACCCGATATCGCGCCGACCCACAAC
The DNA here is from genome assembly GCF_046027825.1 of Paraburkholderia sediminicola. GTDB lineage: Bacteria > Pseudomonadota > Gammaproteobacteria > Burkholderiales > Burkholderiaceae > Paraburkholderia > Paraburkholderia sediminicola_D. Next base: position 8,567 of record NZ_JAQQDU010000163.1, on the reverse strand, counting down.
TTCCGCCTGATCTACGATCTGCCCGCCGACAAGCCGCTCTATGCCGATGCGCGCGGCTTCACCGCGTTGCAACCGGTCACGCAAGGCGGCCGCACACGCTACGAATATCGTTACGACAAGGCACATTTCAGCCGGCTGGAGCGCGGCTCGATCGCCTACGTATCGTATGGCGACCGGCTGATGGTCTCGACTTTTCCCGACTACGCCGCTTTTGCCGCCAGCTACAGAGCCTCCGCCGCCGACCCGAACGCGCGCGATGCCACCGTCACGCATCTCGCGCAAAACCTCACCGCACGTGACCATACCCCGCACGACAAAGCCAAGACGCTGTACGACTGGGTGCGCCGCAACGTCCGCTATGTCGCGATCTATGTCGGGCGCGACTCTGTGGTGCCGCACAGCGCAAGCGCGATCCTCGCGAACCGTTACGGCGACTGCAAGGATCACGTGGCGTTATATGGCGCGCTGCTCGACGCGGTCGGCATCCGCAACGAGCCGGCCTTGATCAGCAGCGGCACGATCTATACGCTGCCCAGCGTGCCGGGCTACGGCGTCATCAATCACGCCATCACGTGGCTGCCGGATTTGCAGCAATACGCTGACTCGACGGCATCGAATGTCGAATTCGGCTTTCTGCCGTCGTCCGATATGAACCGGCCCACCGTGCTCGTGAATCGGGGTGTGGTCGCGCAAACACCGGCCACCGAGTTGATGACGCGCAGCACCGACCTGTCGATCAAGGTCGAACCGGATGGTTCGGCGAGCTTCACCTATCGGCTGGAAGTATCGGGCGCTTCGGCCGAACAGGGACGCGCCATGTTGCGCACACAGTCGCCCGCGCAACGTGATGATTCGATCCAGGCGGAGTTACGCAGCGTCAACCTGCGCGGCACTGCCACGCTGACGACCAACGACCTCACCGTGGCCGACGGCCCGCTGACGATCACGATGAAAGGTACGCTCGAAAATCTCGTGGTGCCGGGCGCGGCAGCATCGATTCCAGCGCTGACGAGTCTGGCCGGCGGCTTCGCGGCGGACACCCGCTACTGGCTCGGTGAACGGCAGCGCACGCAGCCCTTCGTCTGCCACAACCTGACGCTGCATGAACGCGCGCGCATCGAATTGCCCGCGAATTTCCACGTGCTCGAGATGCCGGAAGCCAAACGAACCCAGGACCGCTTCGTCGATTTCCAGTCGCAATACACGCTCGATCCGCTCAGCAACGTCGTGACGATGACGCGCGACGGCACCACCCATTTCGATAGCGATGTCTGCACACCCGACGACTTCACGCAGATGCGTCCCGCGATCGAAGCGATCGGGCGCGACGTGCGCGCCGAAGTGATCGTCAAATCAACGCTGGTGCAATCGTCGAGCGTGGCGTCACAGGCGCCGTAAGACCTCGTCGACGTCCCGTAGCAGCGTCCTGGGGCCAACGTCCCACGCGCTGCCGCGGTATCACCTGCCGCCACGGCCACAGACCCGGCAGGTGCAGAGAAGCGCAAACGCTCAAACCGGCCAGAGCGGCCCTTCCTGCATCGCGCCGAGCTGCTCGCGCAGTTCGAGGATGCGGTCTTCCCAATAGCGCTGCGTGTTGAACCACGGAAACGCCGCCGGAAACGCCGGGTCGTCCCAGCGGCGCGCGAGCCACGCCTGATAGTGAATCAGCCGCAGCGTGCGCAACGCTTCGACGAGATACAGTTCGCGCGGCTCGAAGTCGCAGAAGTCTTCGTACCCGGCAAGCAGATCGGCGAGTGCACGCGAAGCCTCGGCGCGATCGCCCGGCAGTAGCAGCCACAAATCCTGCACCGCCGGACCCATGCGGCTATCGTCGAAGTCGACGAAATGCGGACCCGCGTCGGTCCACAACACATTGCTCGGATGACAATCGCCGTGCATGCGCAGCATGCGAATTTCGCCGGCGCGCTCGAAGGCGCGTTCCACGCCTTCGAGCGCGAGATTCACGACGGTTTCCCACGCGGCACGGACATCGTCAGGTATGAAACGGTGCGACAGCAGGAAGTCGCGCGGCTCGTAGCCGAACGTGTTGATGTCGAGCGTGGGACGTTCGGTGTAGTTCTGCGTCTGCCCAACCGCATGAATGCGGCCGATAAAACGCCCTAGCCATTCGAGCGTATCGCGCCGGTCCAGATCGGGCGCGCGGCCGCCGCGGCGTTCGAAGATCGAGAAACGGAAACCGTCGAAGGTGTGCAGCGTGCGGCCGTCGGAAACACGCGCGGGCACCGCCGGAATTTCGCGCGCGGCGAGATCGGCGACAAAGGAGTGTTCTTCGAGAATGGCGGCGTCGGTCCAACGCTCGGGACGGTAGAACTTGGCGACCACGGGCGGGCCGTCTTCCACGCCCACCTGGTACACGCGGTTCTCGTAACTATTGAGCGGCAGCATGCGGCCGTCGGTGTACACACCGACGCTGCTGAGCACGCTGTCGAGCGCGTCAAGCACGATTTCCGGCTTGAGCCGGGCGAAAGGTACGGCGCTATCGGCGCCGTCCTGTGGGTCGAGATTGTCGTCGTTCATGCTCGCATTGTGCGCCGCGCCGCCGTCAAAGACGAGGGCGTCGGCTCACCTTGCGGCATCCAGCCACCTGCAACCACCATGAATCAGACTCAAACCAGCTTCAATGCACCTGCGCGCTCGCCGGGCGCACCTGCTCGCCCGTATCAATCAGATCTTCAAGGAAAAAGGGTTCAGTGTTCAGATGCTCCGAAGTGCCGGGTTCGCCGGCATACCAGGCCACCATCGCCATGTCGCCAAGAATGCGCATGACAATCCCACGTGCGTCTTTCGGTACAGCGATATGCACCGAGCGGACAATGGAACCGATTTGCATGATGTTTCCCCGTTTCTCCTATAGCCGGCTTTATGGTTTCCGCGCCGGTCAAGGTGATGATAAAAGCGCCGCTTCGCCAATAACGTTGCGTACGCACCCAATCTGCTGCGCGTAACACGCGTGAGAGGTTCGAGTCATTGTTCCCGTTTTGCGGGGCCACGGAAAGCGCGAACTCAAGGCTGTTCACCCGTCGTTTCGCCCTATTCCGATTACAGCGCGCCGGGCCGATGATCTGGGCGTAAAGCGTCGTAACGAGATCATCATAAACCCAGCCGGGGTGATATATCAAAATCCTGTCGTCCGCGCGAAAGGCAAATATTCACGTCCGCGGACCTCGCATCGCGCGAACCTGTCCAGCCTATTCAACGTATCCTTCACTCCTTTGAGTATTTTGCGTTCCCCAAGGAGATTCTTTCGTGACCGCATCGCCGGAATCCCACCGGACTGCTACTTCGGCTGTTCCTGCTTCATCCGCGTCTTCCACCTCCGCTACCGTGCCTGACGTCCCCCACGCTTCTTATCTCGAACGCGGCACGCGGGCCTATTGGCGCGCCAGCATCGCGCTGCTGTTTGCCGGCTACGCCACCTTCTCGTTGCTGTATTGTGTACAGCCCTTGCTGCCCGCATTCTCGACGACGTTCAGCGTGACGCCGGCACAGAGCAGCTTGTCGCTCTCGCTGACGACAGCCGCGCTCGCGCTTGCCATATTCGTGGCCGGCTTCGTGTCGGAAGGCTGGAGCCGTCACAAGCTGATGACCGCGTCGCTCACGCTGTCGGCGCTATTGACGATCGGTGTGTCGATCGCGCCGCAATGGCATCAATTGCTCGTGTTGCGCACGCTCGAAGGCCTCGCGCTCGGAGGCGTGCCCGCCGTTGCGATGGCGTATCTCGCGGAAGAAGTGCACCCCGATGGACTCGGTCTCGCGATGGGGCTGTACGTCGGCGGCACGGCGATCGGTGGGATGGCTGGGCGCGTGATTACCGGCGTCGTCGCGGATCTGTTTTCGTGGCGCGTGGCAATCGGCACGATCGGCGTACTCGGCATTCTGTCGATGCTCGCGTTTCGTGCGTTGCTGCCGCCGTCGCGCCATTTCGTACCGCGTCGCGGGCTCGGCTTCACCCATCATCGCACTGCCCTGCTGAAGCAATTCACGCGTCCCGGCTTGCCTCCGCTGTTTCTGCTCGGCTTCGTGCTGATGGGCAGCTTCGTCACGCTGTACAACTACATCGGTTACCGGCTGCTCGCACCGCCTTGCCTGCTGAGTCAAACAGAGATCGGTGCGATTTTCGTCGTGTATCTGACGGGCGTCGTCGCCTCGCCGTGGTCGGGCCGCATGGCTGACACCTTTGGCCGGGCGCGCGTGCTGACCGGCAGCTTGCTGCTGATGGCGCTCGGACTCGCCCTCACGATGCTGCATCCGATCGCAGCAATTGCAATCGGGATCGCCTGCGTGACGTTTGGTTTCTTCGCCGGACACTCGGTGGCGAGCGGCTGGGTCGGACGTCTCGCGAAAGAAGCCAAGGGGCAGGCCGCCGCACTGTATCTGCTCGCGTATTACATCGGCTCGAGCGTGGTCGGCTCTTATGGCGGCCATATCTGGGCCGGTTATGGCTGGAACGGTGTCGCTGGACTGGTAGGCACGCTGCTCGTCATGGGCATCTTTGCGGCCACGCGCTTGCGTCAGCGCGAACGGAGCGCCGTATGAAGAGACGCAGCTGATCGGCTTCAGGAAACCCGAGCCCGTCCGCAGCATGAACGCGGACTTACGTGGGGTGGATCTCAGCCGGGCGCGAACTAGCCACTGCGCATCGAACCGGCCTAAAAAGTAAGGTCTGTGTAAGCAAATACTTAATTTATTACAGCGTTTTTGCTGCGACGCGACAATCGCGGCGGTCCTTGCAGCACTGGGTTCAGCAGCCTGCGAAGACGCGCTGCAGCGCCGCAAAGCGTTGTTATGTTGATCTAACCGTCGCCTATACTCGAATCGAGCGTTGGCAGTGCATGACTCCAGAAATAGAGCCATTGCCCGCGCCAGTACTAAAAAAGGAGACGGGTATGACGACCTACTTCACGATCGGCGATTTCATCCTGGTGATTCCGATGGCGCTGGCTGGCGCTCTGTTTGTCGGTGCGCTCCCCTGCAAGACGGAATTTCGGCACAACGCGCTACGCGTGCTAGGCGCGCTGCTCGGCGTGGTGTTCGCGGTCGTGCTGGTCGAAGGCTTGCCTGCGCTGGTGTAGCGGGGTCTGGCGAAGACGGCCTCTACGCTTCGCCGCTGGGTCGGTCGACTGAACGCAGTCGCTTCATCCACTGCGTAGGAAGCGTGTGCACTTGAACGCGTCGATAAAAAAGCCGCCTCACGGGCGGCTTTTCTGTTTCTGCGGCATATTTCTACGACGTGAAACGCTGCGCGATCAGATCGCCTGATCCGTCGACGGTTTTTCCCAAAGGTTGATACCGCCTTCAGTCGCGTAGCGGTCGATCTCCGCCAACTCCTCCTTCGAGAACGCGAGATTCTTCAGCGCACCAACGTTCTCGCGCACCTGTTCCGCGCGGCTTGCGCCGATCAGCACGGACGTGACGCGCGGATCGCGCATTGCCCATGCGAGCGCCATCTGCGCGAGGCTTTGCCCGCGACGCTGCGCGATGTCGTTGAGCTTGCGCACGTGTTCGATGTTTTGCGGGCTCAAATGCTCCTGCTTCAACGAACCGCCGCCCGGCTTGTTGACGCGCGCGTCTTCGGGCACGCCGTTCAGATACTTGCCGGTGAGCAAGCCCTGCGCGAGCGGCGTGAATGCGATAGCACCCGCGCCAACCTCTTCGAGCGTGTCCAGTAGTTCGCGTTCGATCCAGCGGTTGAGCATGTTGTACGCCGGCTGATGGATCAGCAACGGCACCTTGTACTCGGCAAGCAGCTTGGCCATTTCGAGCGTCTTGGTCGCCGAGTATGACGAAATTCCGATGTATAGCGCCTTGCCCTGCTGCACGGCGCTAGCCAATGCACCAGCGGTCTGTTCGAGCGGCGTATCGGCGTCGAAGCGATGCGAATAGAAGATATCGACGTAGTCGAGGCCCATGCGCTGCAGGCTCTGATCGAGACTCGCGAGTACGTATTTACGCGAGCCGCCACCCTGGCCGTACGGACCGGGCCACATGTCCCAACCCGCTTTCGACGAGATCAGGAGTTCGTCGCGATACGGCTTGAAGTCATCTTTGAAGAGTCGGCCGAAATTGGTTTCGGCGCTGCCGTACGGGGGGCCGTAGTTGTTGGCGAGGTCAAAGTGAGTGATGCCCAGATCGAAGGCCGTGCGCAGGATATCGCGCTGCGTGGAGATCGGCGTGGTATCGCCAAAGTTGTGCCACAGGCCCAGCGACAGCGCCGGCAGTTTGAGACCTGACTTGCCGCAGACGCGGTATTGCATGTCCGAATAGCGTTCTGAAGCTGCTTCGTAAGCCATTGCTAGTGTCCTTGATGTTGAAGTCGCCCGGCGATCACGGGCGTGAGGAAATCACATGCTGCGGGAGGCGTGCAGGTTTTAGGTTGGGTGAGGCCAGACTGCTATGGTAGCCAATCGCCGTGCTGCCTGCAGACGCCCACTATGCGGGATGGACGACGGCTTGCGGCTCCCCTACACTTTGGCCGATCAAAGCTTATCGGAGGAGCGGGTTCATGACGAAGGCGATTTCAATCGCGCTGATTGTCGGCGGTATCGTGTTGTTGTATTTCGGCGGGCAGGCGTTCAACTCGGTCAGCAGCGAAGTGTCGCGCGTGTTTACCGGATCGCCGACCAACAAGGCGGTCCTGCTGATTGTGGCTGGCGTGATCGCCACCATCGCCGGCCTGACCGGGGTGGGTCTTTCCGGACGCAAGCGGTAGCGCGTCGATTGCCTACGCGGCGCCGAATCCGCGGATAGCCACGGATTTCCGCGCCGCGCGAGGCAAACAGGCTAGAAGGCAATTTCAGGCTTGGCCGCCGAGCGGGATCCCGGCAGGGGCACATTGCTCGCCCCGTGATAGGTAAATACCAAAGAAAATTTCACCTGATCGCTGAGATTCTTGCCAGCCGAATGCAGCGTGTTGCAATGGAAGAACACCACGTCCCCGGCGTTGAGCTCAGGCGAAACCGCGGTGCGAATCAAGGCCTGATTCTCTTCCAGATCGGAGCGGAAAAACTTGGCCTCGTCAAACCGGTCGGACGTGAAGGCGGCACTGTGCGACTTCGGCACCAGCCACAATGCGCCGTTATCGACCGTCTCCTGGCCGACCGCGAGCCACACCGACACCAGGTCGTCACGCTCGAACGACCAATACCGCACGTCACGATGCCAGCCGGTCAAACTGCCATAAGCCGGGTGCTTGGTCATCATGCAATTGTGATGCGCCCGCGATAAGCGCGGCTCCTCACCGAAGTACAACTCCATCCAGCCCCGAATTTCCGGCGCGGTCGCCCATTGCGCAAAATGCGGATGGCGCCCGTATGCATCCAGCAGCCGGCGAACCGTATGGCCGCCCGGCGCATGTTTGGATTCCGGCGCACCCGGATACCGCAAATCCGCCTCGAACTCGATCGGCGCCGCCGCTTCCTGCAACTGGCGCTCCGCTATCTGCTTCAGTTCGCCGCAACGCTCGGGCGACACCAAACCAGGCACAACGACAAATCCTTGCTCCCGCAACGTTTGAATCTGTTCTTTCTTCGAGTGAAGTGACATGGTGTTCCGTTACTTTCGACTGGCTGATGCTCGATTGTAAAACGGGCGCGATCGGACTGTGCGCTGTTTCGCCTTTCGAGAAACCCCTGCCTTACGCACTACTTTCACGCAAAATGGCGGTTTGCACGGCACGCTGTCAGGGCAAGCACGCACGAAAATCGACCGCAAAGGGCGCGACCCCACCAGCGTGCGCATTACGTTTACCCCGTAAAAACCCGTATTCGCAGGGTAAAAACCGACTTTCTGACGTCATGAATCGCGTGTAGCCTGCACACATGTTGATCGCTACTCCCGCACTTTTGCGGCGCGCAAGCGCCGCTGTGACCGGCCCCGCCGTCCTCCGTGCCCTTTTCCCCCGAATTCCAGGCTTTCGCGCCGTCCATCGCGACACCGTCATTGGCACAGTTGGTGCTGCTTCTGACGCACACGCGGTCGCGCGAAACGTTGCCTACTTGTGAAGCCATGCATACTCTTCTGAGCACCCGTCTTACCCGCGCTGCATTGAAAGCGGCGCGTCCGGCGCGCCGTCATGTGGTGCGCGCACTGCGTCACCATGCCACCCGCACTCGCGCATTAGGCGAGCAATGGCGCGAAGCCAAAGCGGTCGACGGCATTCGCACGTGGTTCCACACCTTCTTCTCCGCGCTGCGCCTGCAAGGCAGTTCACGCCGCTTTTCGCTGCGCACGCTGCTGCGCAAACCGACGCCGCTGCGCCTCACCGCTACGCGCAATGCACCGGTCGCCACGCCGCAAAGCACGAGCCGCCGACCGCGGCGTATGTCGACGAGCGGCAGCTCCGGCTGGTTTGCGTTCGCGTTTGCTAGCCGCTGAATGAGTTGCGAATGAACGGCTAAGTGAGCCGTTGAACGAGGCACCCCACCTGCCTCGAACGGCATCACGTCCGCAGTCCGGCTGCTGCGAGTAGCTGCCGCAGCGGTACCGCCATCGCCTCACGGCATAGCGTCTTCGAAGCCAATAAAAAAACCCCGCCCGGCTTGCGCCCC
>NZ_JAQQDU010000162.1:0-10238 GCF_046027825.1 Paraburkholderia sediminicola | reverse complement strand
CCCGTAGGCATACAAACAAAGCTCCGCGAAGACAAAAAAACCATTACGCCAACTCGGTATGAGCCGCCTCGCCGGCTCTCCCCCGATACCAAACAAAATAAACCACCAGCAAAACAACAACAAACGGCACCCCAATCACCAACGTCATCCGAAACTCCCGAGTAAACCACGTAGTGACCAAAGCACTCACCATCAGCCCTGCGCCAAGCAGAGAAGTAACCGGATACCCCCACATCCTGAACGCCAGCGGCAAACCCTTATGCCTATGGCGAAAAAAGAAGTGCGTAACAAAAATCATCAACCACGTGAACATGGCGCCAAACATGGACACAGACATCATCAACACAAACGAAGCATCCGGATAACCCACATTCAGCACAGTCGCCAACGCGATCCCAATCGTCGACAACCAAAGCGCCGCAACCGGAACCCCCTTGGCGTTCAAAGCCCCCAACCGCCGCGGCGCATACCCCGCACGGGAAAGACTAAACATCATCCGCGTCGTGATGTAGAGCTGGCTATTCATCGCCGACAACGCCGCCACCAGAATCACAAAATTAATCACGCCCGCCGCCCCAGGCACGTGCGTCGCCGCCATCACCCGCACAAATGGGCTCTCATCCGTGCCCGCCGCGTTCCACGGCACAATCGCCAGCATCAACGCCAACGTTAGCAAATAAAAGAACACCAGCCGGAACATCGTCGCCCGAAAGGCCCGCGTAATCGCCTTCTGCGGATCGCGTGCCTCGCCCGCCGCCACCGCAATCATCTCGATGCTCAAGTAGCTGAAAATCGACACGATCACCGCGACCCACATGCCCCACACGCCCTTCGGAAAGAAACCACCATGTGACGTGTAATTGGCGAAGCCAATCCCCGAGCCAGCCGGCGCGCCGAACACCACATAAGCGCCCAGCAGGATGAACCCGACAATCGCCACGATCTTCAGCATCGAAAACACATACTCGACCGCGCCGAATACCTTCACGCTCACCGAGTTAATGCCGATCAGCGCTGCCGAAAAACCAACGATCCAGTACCACCCCGGCACCGCGGGAAACCAGTACTTCATATACACGGCAATCGCCGTCACCTCGGTGCCAACCGCAAACACAATCGACGACCAGTACGCATAGCGCACCAGAAATCCCGCCCACGGCGCAATGTAGTGCTCGGCATAAGCGCCGAACGATCCCGACGTGGGATGCGCTACGGTCATCTCGGCCAGGCAACCCATCAATAGCAGCGCAATCAGCGCGCCGATCGCATAGCTCACCAGCACGCTCGGACCCGCAAAGCCGATGGCAAATCCGCTGCCGAGAAACAGGCCGGTGCCGATCGCGCCGCCAATCGCAATCATCGATAACTGCCCCGTCGATAATCCACGGTGCAACCCCTTCTCGCGTTCGACAATCGTGTCGAAGCCTCGCTGCTCTTGCGTCATCTTTGTGTCTCCTCCTGGATGCGGTTGCGTACAGGGACGCAACCGTCGGTGCCGCGCTGTCGTATTACTTGTCGTGCTCGAATCGCGGCGCTTGTCTGCTCATTGCGTCAACGTGCGTATGTCAACCACTGAGGTCACCGCTCATGTCACCGATTTGCGTGCCTTGAATTCTTCGGTATTCCACGCGCCAGTCGCGATGATGTCCTTGAGTTGGGCGATGGTGTCCCAGATATCCACGTAGCGCACATACAGCGGCGCAAAACCGAAGCGCAGAATGTCCGGCGCGCGGAAGTCGCCGATCACGTTGCGCGCAATCAGCGCCTGCATGATCGCGTAGCCTTCCGCATGACCCAGCGATACCTGGCTGCCGCGTTGCGCGGCGTCACGCGGTGAAGCGAGCGTACAACCGAGGCCGCTCAGTTCCTGATCGGTCAGTTCGATGAACAGATTGCCGAGCGCCACGCTCTTATCGCGCAGTACATCGAGATCGACGCCGTCGAATGCTTCGAGCGCACTCTCCAGTGCGATCACGCCGAGTTGCGGCGCAGTGCCGGTCAACATGCGGTCGATGCCCGGATGCGGCGCGTAGTCGTGCGTAAATTCGAACGGCTTCGAGTGGCCGTGCCAACCCGTCAGCGGTTGACGCACCGCTTCGATATGGCGCGACGCGACGAACACAAAAGCGGGGGCGCCCGGGCCGCCGTTCAGATACTTGTAGCCGCAACCCACCGCGAAGTCAGCGTCGCAACGGTTCAGGTTCACCGGCATCGCACCCGCCGAATGGCACAGGTCCCACACGATCAGCGCGCCGGCCTCATGCGCCTGACGCGTTACCGCTTCCATGTCGTAGCGTTTGCCGGTTTTGTAATTGACGTGCGTGAGCGACACGATTGCCACGGTATCGTCGATGGCCGCGACGATGTCGTCCGGATCGACGCACCGCAATTCGCAACCGGTCATCTCAGCGACGCTCGAAGCGATATATACGTCAGTCGGAAAATTGGTTCGTTCGGCGAGAATCACGTTACGGCCCGGGCGCATGCGTGTGGCCGCAACCAGCACCTTGAACAGATTCACCGAGGTCGAATCGGCGACAATCACTTCGTCCTGTCCCGCGCCAATCAGCCTGGCGATCTTGTTGCCGGTGCGCTGCGGCGCCGGATACCAGTCGGCGTCATTCCACGAGCGGATCAAACCGTGCGCCCATTCGTCCTTCAGAGCCCGTTCGATGCGCGAGGGCACATTCGCGGGCATCGCGCCCAGCGAGTTGCCGTCGAGGTAAATCGTGTCGGCCGGCAGATCGAAGCGCGTGCGGCAGTGGGCCAAGGTGTCGGCGGCGTCTAGCGCGGCGCAGTGTTCGCGGGTAATCATCTGGCTAATTTCCTGTTGTTCTGATTGCAATTGCAAAGTCTGTAGCGCGTGCTGCCTAGGCGGCGTGGGCAACTGTCGTAGGCAAATCGAAAAATCGCTGCGCGTTGGCGCCAAGGATCTTCGCCTTGGCCGTGTCGCTCAGTTGCGGGTGATGCGCGACCAGGTCGCCGATCTTCTGCTCGCCGAGCGGGAACGGATAGTCGGAGCCGAGCAGGACGTGGTCTTCGCCCATTGTCTCGACCAAAAGACGCAGGGCACCCTGGTCGAACACCGCGCTATCCACGTAAAAGCGGTCGAGATACGACACCGGCGGATTAGGGCAATCCTCACGCACAATGTCGCGTTGCTCCCACGCGTTCTGCACGCGGCCGAGCAGGAAGGCGAAGCTGCCGCCGCCATGCGCGAAGCACAACTTCAGCGATTTCGGAATCCGCTCGAACGCCCCCGACAGAATGAGCGACACCATGCTCAATTGCGTTTCCGCCGGCATCGCGACGAGCCATGGCAGCATCCATTTCTTCATACGGCCGTCAGTCATCATGTCCCACGGATGGACGAGCACCGGAATGCCGTCGTTCGCGCAATGCGTGAGGAAGGTGACGAGATGTTCGTCGTCGAGATCGCGAGGGCCAAGGTGATTGCCGATCTGCACGCCGCGATGTCCTTCGCGATGGGCGCGCGTGGCCTCACGGCACGCAAGGTCGATGTCCTGCAGCGGCACTTGCGCGAGCGCCATCAGCCGGTGCGGCGCATGCGCACAGAGTTCGAGCGCGTGGTCGTTCATCCGCGCGGCCCAGCTGTGCGCGGCGGAGGCATCGTAGCGATAGCCGAACATCACGGGCGTGGCGCACATCAGTTGGATGTCGACGCCAAGCGCGTCCATTTCAGCAATACGCGCGGCCGGATCCCACAGCGCGCGATACACCGGACGAAAGCTTTTCTCGCCGGTCATGATCATGCCGCGTTCGCCGTCCGCGTCGATCCTGAGCCAAGGCGCATGTTCCGTATCAAGGCGTGCGGCTTCTTCCCGCGCGATCGGCGGGAAGAAGTGGGAATGCATGTCGATTCGAAGTGTCATCGTGATTCTGTTTGTTTAGACAGCGCGGCCGGGGTGGACATGACCGCAATGCGCACAGCGGCGTTTCTCTTCTGAGGCATAGAAGGCGTTGAAAAGCGGCGGCAGATCGCTGACGATGCTTTTCAGTTGAACCTCGACGCGGTAGACAAGATGGCCGCAGTCATCGCAATACCACTCAAAGCCGTCAACCATGCCTTGTGGGCGTTGCCGCTCGATCACGAGGCAGACGCTGCCCGCTTCCGGTCGCTGCGGCGAATGGCGCACGTGCGGCGGCAGCAGAAACACGTCCCCTTCCTTCAGATCGACGCGCTCGCGCTTGCCGCCGATCCACAGATACAGATACGCGTTGCCGCGCAACTGATAGAAGAATTCCTCGAGCGGATCGTCGTGGTAATCGGTACGGTGGTTCGGGCCACCCACCACGGTGACGATGAAATCGCTGTCCTGCCACACCTGCTGGTTGCCGACGGGCGGTTTCAGCAGATGCGCGTGATCGTCGATCCAGCGCTGGAAATTGAACGGTTTGCCGTACGTGAGCATGGCTGTCTCTGTCATTAGTTTTCTATGCGTGTTTACTTTTTCGGTGCGTACGCAATCGCCTTCATCTCGATCAACAGATGCGGATGAGGCAATTGATGCACCGCGACCGTGGTGCGCGTCGGACCGGTTTCGTCGAAATACTCGCCGTACACGGTGTTATAGCCGCCGAAGTCGTTCATGTTGACGAGAAACGATGAGATCTCGACGAGGTTCGACAGATCCGCACCTTCACTCTGGAGAATATCGCGAATGTTCTCGATCACCACGCGCGTTTGCTCACGAATGTCGAGTTGCACGGTGCCGAGTTCATCGGCGGAAGCGCCCGCAATCGTATTGTCCGGGCGGCGCGAACTGGTGCCGGAGACGAACAGGAAGTCGCCCGCCCGCGTCACATGCGGAAAACGGCCACGCGGTTTGGCTTTGCCGGGCACAACGCGCCCTTGAATGGTCGGTTCGTTAGTCATGAGAGTCGATAGGTGGTGAATTCGGTGCTGCCGAGACCGTTGACGACGCAATGGACGTGCGCGTCGACGGGAAGCGGATGAGCGGCGGTGGCGGCGCCCGCCATGATCAGCGAGCCAGCCGGCAAGATCAGGCCGCTTTGCGCGATCAGGCGCGAGGCCTGCACGATCGAGCGCAACGGATCGCCAAGAATCGCCGCGGTCGAGCCGGCTTGCACGATGCGGCCGTCCATGCGCATCGTCACGCCCGCATTGCGCAGACCGTCGAAGCGTCGGGTCCACGGGCCAATCACCAGCCCCGCCGAGGAACAGTTATCGGCGACCACATCCTCAAGCGTGAATTTGAAATCGCGGTAGCGCGAGTCAATAATCTCCATCGCCGGAGCCACCGCTTCCAGATAGCGCGACGCTTCCAGCATCGTCAACGGACGGTCGATCTCACGGCTCGTCAAAAAACAGACTTCCGGTTCGACACGCGGATGAATGAAGCGATCGAGCGCAACACGGCCGCCGTCTTCGTCGAGCATCGCATCGGTCAGCCAGCCCCAGATCAGACTATCAACGCCCATCTGGATCATCTTCGCGCGGCTCGTAAAGCCGAGCTTCACGCCGACCATGCTTTCGCCACGATGAATGCGCCGCTCGATCGACGCGCGCTGAATCCCGTACGCGTCATCCAGTGAAAACGGCGTGGACGTGGTGAGTTGCGCGATCGGTTCGGCGTGGCGCGCGGCGTCGTCGATACGTTCCGCAATAGCGTCGAGGTCGATCATGCGGCCGCCTTTTGCGCAAGGTCGCGCGCCTTCAGCATATCCAGCGCGACGTCGACGATCATGTCTTCCTGGCCACCGACCATGCGGCGCTTGCCGAGTTCGACCATGATGTCGAAGGCCGACAAGCCGTATTTGGCAGCGGCCGCTTCCGTATGACGCAGGAAGCTCGAATACACGCCGGCATAACCCAACGCGAGCGTTTCGCGATCTACCCGCACCGGCCGCTCCTGCAACGGACGCACGATATCTTCTGCGGCGTCGATCAGTTTCTTCACATCGCAGCCGTGATTGAGCTTCATCCGGTCTACCGCAGCGATGAACACTTCGAGTGGTGCGTTCCCTGCACCCGCCCCCATGCCGGTCAGCGAGGCATCGATGCGGTCACAACCATGTTCGAGCGCGACCACGGAATTCGCCACACCTAGCGACAAATTGTGATGCGCGTGCATACCCGTTTGCGTCGCGGGATCCAGTACGGCCTTGAAAGCATCGAAACGCTCGGCGACGTCGCGCATATTCAACGCGCCGCCGGAATCGACCACATACACGCATTGCGCGCCGTAGCTTTCCATGAGCTTGGCCTGCTTTGCCAACGCATCCGGCGTGGTCATATGCGACATCATCAGGAAGCCGACCGTGTCCATGCCGAGCGAGCGCGCGTATTCGATGTGTTGCTTCGAGATATCCGCTTCGGTGCAATGCGTGGCGATCCGCACGATGCGCGCGCCGGCGTCGTACGCCGCCCGCAGATCGTGGACGGTGCCGATTCCGGGCAGCAACAGCGTCGCCACTTGCGCGCGCTTCACCGTGCCCGCTACCGCTTCGATCCATTCAAGATCGGTATGGGCGCCGAAGCCGTAATTGAAGCTCGAACCCGAGAGACCATCGCCATGCGCGACTTCGATACTGTCGACACCGGCTTCATCGAGCGCTCGCGCGATCGCAACGGCATTGTCCAACGAGTATTGATGGCGGATCGCGTGCATGCCGTCGCGCAGTGTCACGTCCGACACGTAGATTTTCTTTTTGCTATCGGTCATTGCGTCTTTCCTTTCACGCTGTCACGCGGCTGGCCGCGATCTGTTCGGCCGCGGCTAACGCCGCCGACGTCATGATGTCGAGATTGCCTGCGTACGAAGGCAGATAGTGGGCGGCGCCCTCCACTTCAAGAAACACGCTCACCTTCAGACCCGCGCGGCGCTCGTTCGCGTGTAAGGCGAGCGGGTTCTTCGCCGTATAACGGTCAAACTGCACCGCCTGCTTCAGACGGTAGCCGGGGACGTAGCTCGCCACCGCTGCGACCATCGCGTGAATCGAGCTTTCGATTTGGTCGGTGTCGGCGTCTTCTTCGGTCAGGCAGTAGACGGTGTCGCGCATCATCAGCGGCGGCTCGGCCGGATTGAGCACAATGATCGCCTTGCCGCGTGCCGCGCCGCCGACGGTTTCGATCGCTTTCGAAGTGGTCTCGGTGAACTCGTCGATATTGGCGCGCGTGCCCGGGCCCGCCGAACGGCTGGCAATCGATGCAACGATTTCGGCATATCGCACCGGCGCCACACGGGAGACGGCGTGGACGATGGGGATGGTCGCCTGACCACCGCACGTGACCATGTTCAGGTTAGGGGCGTCGAGATGCGCGAACAGATTTACCACCGGCACCACGAACGGTCCGATGGCGGCCGGCGTCAGATCGATCACGGTGACGCCGTGTTCATGCAGCACGGCAGCATGATGGTGATGTGCGGCCGCCGAGGTCGCATCGAACGCGATCCGGATGTCGCCGAAGTTCGGCATACTCACGAGACCCTCGATTCCCTGCGCCGTAGTCGGCACACCGAGCCGTTCGGCGCGTGCCAGACCGTCCGAAGCCGGATCGATACCGACCATCGCGCCCATTTCAAGGTGCTTCGCGTGGCGCAATACCTTGATCATCAGATCGGTGCCGATGTTGCCGGAGCCGATGATGGCGACGGCCTGCTTGTCTTGTTGGTTATGCTTATCGTGCATGTCGTTCCCCGTCACGATGCGGATTTAGGGTGGTGGGAAAAACTCGCGCTCACAGAGCCGAGTCCCTCAATATGGGCGGTGAAGACGTCGCCTGCATTGACACCGACCATCGGTCCGAGCGCGCCGGTCAATACGGTGTCGCCCGCCTTCAGCGGCGCGCCGACACGTGTCATCGTGTTGGCGAGCCATACGGCGGCGTAGAGTGGATTGCCGAGGCAAGCCGCACCGACCCCGACGCTCACCTGATCGCCGCGCCGCTCCATGACCATGCCACAGTTGATGACGTCGAAAGCATCGAGTTTGACCGGGCGATTGCCGAGCACGAACAAGCCGCTCGACGCGTTGTCGGCCACCGTGTCCGTCAACCGGATGTCCCAATTGGCAATCCGGCTGCCGACAATCTCGATGGCGGGCAACGCGTAAGCTGTTGCGCCGATCAGGTCGGCGATCGTATGGCGTTCGTGCGGCAGATCGTGCGCGAGCACCAACGCGATTTCCGCTTCCACTTTGGGCTGCTGCGTACGCGGCATCGCGATCTCTTCGCCGTCGGCAATCGACATATCGTCGAATAGCATGCCGAAATCCGGTTGATCGACGCCGAGTTGCGCTTGCACGGCTTTCGACGTAAGGCCGATCTTGCGACCCACGAGACGGCCGCCGGTTGCGAGCTTGCGTTCGGTGTTCAGACGCTGCACCGCGTAAGCGGCTTCGAGCGCATCGCCGCCGAACTCCGCGATGGCTGTGCGCACCGGCGCGACGGGCACGCCATTCTGCTGCGCCTGCCACAATGCATCAGCGATTTGCTGCGCGGCGTTCAGGTCGATTTTGCTCATGCGATCCTCACGCAAACGTTGGTCAGTTCCGAATAGAAATCGAGCGAATGACGCCCGCCTTCACGACCGATGCCCGAGAGCTTGGTGCCGCCGAACGGTGTGCGCAGATCGCGCACGAACCAGGCGTTCACCCACACGATGCCGGTTTCGATCTGCCGCGCCACGCGATGGCCGCGCGAGAGCTGCGTTGTCCAGATGCTCGCGGCGAGTCCATACGCGCTGTCGTTCACGCGGCCGATCACTTCGTCTTCGCTATCGAACGGCGCAATGTGGCAGACAGGTCCGAAGATTTCTTCCTTGACGCAGCGCGCCTCGTCGGACAAACCGGTCCAGATCGTCGGCGTCACGAACGCGCCCTGATCGCGCTCGTCGCCGAACTGCGGAACCTTACCGCCCGTCACGACGGTTGCGCCCTCTTCGACGGCCAGCCGGAAATACGACAGCACCTTCTCGCGATGACCGCGAGAGATCAGCGGGCCCATCGTGGTGGCGGGGTCGTCGGGGGCGCCGACTTGCAGCGCCTCGGTTTTTTCCTTCAACGCGGCAACAAAGCGCTCGAAGATCGGCCGCTCGACGTACACGCGTTCGCTGCACAGACAAACCTGCCCGGCGTTCGTGAAACTCGACTTCAACACACCGGCGACGGCCGCGTCGAAGTCCGCATCGGCGAACACCACGGCGGCGTTCTTGCCGCCGAGTTCGAACGAGATTTCCTTCACGCCGTCCGCGACGCTCTTCATGATCGTGCTGCCGGTCCGCGATTCACCGGTGAACGTGATCGCGCTGATGTCCGGATGACGCGTGAGGAATTCGCCGGCCGCATTCGGCCCGTGGCCGTGGATCAGGTTGAACACGCCGGGTGGCAGGCCGATGTCGTGCATGACTTCGGCGAGCAGCGTGGCCGAGCTGGGTGTTTCTTCCGACGGCTTGGCGACGACGCAGTTGCCCATCGCGAGGGCCGGCGCGACTTTCCACGTGAACAGCAGCAGCGGCAGATTCCACGGCGAGATGATGCCGACGACACCGAGCGGTTTGCGCGTGACGTAGTTGATCAGTTCGCTGCCATCCGCCGCATGCGTTTCGAAGAACTCGCTGTTCGCGGTGCGGATGAGATCCGCGAAGGTGCGGAAGTTCGCGATACCGCGGGCGATGTCGAGCTTGCGTGCTTGCTCGATTGGGCGGCCGGTGTCGGCCACTTCTGCCGCGACGAAATCGTCGAAGCGGGCTTCTATGCCGTCGGCGATTTTATGAAGCCAGTCGGCCCGTTCAGCCGGCTTGGTGTTGCGCCAGCCGGCGCGTTGGGCCGCGGCTGCGGCGCGGACAGCGGCGTCGACGGTTGCGGCGTCGGCTTCGCAGACCTGCGCGAGTTCGCGGCCGTCGACGGGGCTGATGTTGGGGAAAGTGGATGCGGTCGCAATGAATTCGCCATTGATGTAATGGCGAAGTAATGGTTGAGCGCGCTGCGCGGCGGCCGGGGTGAGGGTCACAACGTCTCCTGCTCGATTGAGGTGTTTGCAGGAGTCTAAAGGGGGGGATCGCGGGGCGATAATCAAAGATTGGGTGGTGGGTATGCCAATGGGGAATACCAGAGAGGGGTTTTTGCCTCCGGCGGTGGCGAGGAGGTGGGGTTTCGTTATTCTGGTTGCCTGCGCGGCGCTTGTTTCTGTTTGCCTACGGTGTTGGCCTTTCCTTGATCTGGCTTTTTGGCCTTTCCTTGAATTGATATTGGAT
>NZ_JAQQDU010000161.1:0-10324 GCF_046027825.1 Paraburkholderia sediminicola | reverse complement strand
ACACCAGCGCTATTGCAGCGCACCCGCGTGCCGTCAGGCGAGCAAAGCGGCCAGCCAACACCAGTGGCTTTCCCAACCCGAGAGCCAGGACTACTTCCGCGGCGCCGAGAATGTCGCGCGGGTGCAGCGCTGGCGCGCCGAGCATCCGGGGTACTGGCGGCGTTCCGGCGCACAGGATGCCTCTGCGTTACAAGATGACTGCCGCGCGCAACCCATTGAAACACAAGAGGAATCGGCGTTCATGGTGGGCGATGCGTTACAAGATGTCTTGTCCGCGCAACCGGCCGTGCTGATTGGGCTGATCGCCCATTTGACCGACAGTGCGTTACAAGAGGACATCGCGCGCAGCACCCGGCGCCTGCTACAACTGGGACAAGACATCTTGAGCGGGAGGCGCGACCATGCCGATCAAGCGGGTGATCTGCGCTGAGCGGGTCCGTACCATTCCGAGTCAGTTCAGCTGGGTCGACCATCGGCTGGTGCGCGAGCGCTATATCGAGCGCTGTGATGCGTGTGCCGCCGCGCTGTACCTGTTTCTGGTCACCGTCGCCGATGCCCAGGGCCTGAGCTACTACGCGGACACGTCGCTGGCGCGTCGCCTGTCGATGGCGCCGGCGCGCCTGGAGATGGCCCGCAGCGATCTGATCCGCATCGGCCTGATCGCCTGGCAAAGGCCGCTCTATCAGGTGCTCGCGCTGGATGGGCCGGCTGCGGAGCCGGCGCTGTCCCCGAGTCCCGCCGCGGACGTCGCCACACAACTCGAGCGGCTGCACGCAGCGCTGGGCAAGCGCCATGCTTGATTATGAGACGTACTGCAAGATCCGCGACTGCCATGACCGGCAACACCTGACGATCACGCAGACGGCACACGCGCTCGGACTGCATCCGCAAACGGTGGCGAAGTGGCTCAAGGCTGGTCAGTATCGGCCGCGCCAGTCACTGCCTCGCGCGAGCCGGCTCGATCCGTTCAAGGCACAGGTGGTGCGCTGGCTCGATGCGCATCCGTACAGTGTGCAGCAGATCTTCCAGCGTTTGCGCGAAGCCGGCTTCGACGGCGGCTACACGATCGTGCGCGACTATGTGAGCAAAATCCGCCCACCCCGTCACGAGGCGTTCCTGAAGCTTGCCTTCGCCCCCGGCGAGTCCGCCCAGGTTGACTGGGGCGAATATGGCTCGATTGCCGTGGGTTCGACCCGGCGGCGACTGTCGTTCTTCGTCATGGTGCTGTGCTACAGCCGGCTGATGTATGTGGAATTTACCGTGTCGCAGACGATGGAGCACTTCCTCGCGTGCCATGAGCACGCGTTCGCGGCCTTCCATGGCTGCCCGCGCAAGGTGATGGTGGACAATCTGAAATCCGCCGTGCTGCAGCGCCTGGTGGGTGAGGCGCCGGTGTTCAATCCGCGCTACCTCGATGCGGCGCGCCACTGGGGGTTCGACATCGTTGCCTGCAACGTCGGAAAAGGCAACGAGAAAGGCCGGGTGGAAAACGGAGTGGGTTACGTCAAAAAAAATCTCCTCAACGGGCTCGAGCTATCCGAGTTCAGCGCGGTCAACCCCGCGGCCCAACTCTGGCTCGACACCATCGCCAATGTGCGCATCCACGGTGAGACGCACCAGCGCCCCGTCGATCTGTTCGCGGCCGAGCAGCCCCATCTGAAACCGCTCAATCCAGCACCCTACGATGTCGCCCGCATCGTAACGGTGCGGGCTACCAAGCAGTTTCGCGTAGCGCTGGACACCAACCATTATTCCGTGCCGGCCCGGTACGCGAGCGCGCGCGTGACGCTCAAGGCGTATCCCGAGCGGGTTTGCATTTACCACGACAACCTGCTGATCGCCCGACATGTGCGCAACTATGACCGCCATCAGGATATCGAGGACCCCGAGCATCCGAAGGCACTGCTCGCGCAACGCCGCAATGCCCGCGAACAGCGGCTGATGCTGCGCTTCCTGAGTCTGGGGCCCCACGCCCAGAGCTATTACGATGGGCTCGAGCAACGGCGTACCAATGCGCGGCAGCACGCGCGCAAGATCGTCGCGCTGAGCGAGATCTACGGCATCGAGGCGGTCGCACGCGCCCTGCAGGATGGGCTTGCGTTTCACGCCTTCAGTTGCGAGTACATCGCCAACATCCTCGAGATGAAAGCCCGGCAGATCCCCGAAGCCGGCGCGCTGCACCTGATCCGCCATCAGGATTTGCTGGACATCGAACTCGCGCAACCGGATCTCTCGCACTACGGACCGGAGGAACCCCATGACGAACGTTGAACGTAACACTGCTACCGAGCACCAGAGCGAACTCGCCATCGATCCGTTGCGCACGCAGCTCGAGCAACTGCACCTGGGCTATACGCTGCAACATTACGAGGCGCTGGCCACCGAGGCGGCGGCCCAGCACTGGTCGCATGTCGACTATCTGGCCCACCTGATCGAAGGCGAAGCGCATCGTCGCGAAGATCGCAGCATCGCCCGGCGGGTCGCGCTCGCCCGCTTCCCGGTGCTCAAGACACTCGATCAATTCGAATGGAACTGGCCCAGCAGGATCAATCGGCTGCAGATCCAGAATCTGTTTCGCCTGAGCTTCATCGAAGAGGCGGCCAACGTGATCTTCCTCGGTGGCGTCGGGCTCGGCAAGAGCCACCTGAGTATCGCGCTTGGTCATACTGCCTGTCTGCGCGGCTACACGGTGCTGTTCGCCACCGCGGTCGATATCATCAACTCGGTGAACGCCTCGTACGCCCATGGCGGGCTCAAACGCGAGCTGCGCCGCTACGTCAAACCGCGCGTGCTGATCGTCGACGAGCTGGGATATTTACCCATCGATAAACAGGGTGCCGACGCGCTGTTCCAGATCATCAGTCAGCGCTATGAGCATGGCGCGACCATCATCACTTCCAACCGCGCGTTCAAGCACTGGGCCGAGATCTTCAACCACGACAGCACGCTGACCTCCGCGTTGCTCGATCGCGTCCTTCATCATGCCGAGACCGTCGTCATCGAAGGCAAAAGCTATCGCATGAAAGACCAGAGCGATCCTGAGCCTGCCACTTGATCGTCTTCAGCATGGTGAGTTTCAAACCGTCTGCTTTACGTGAAATTCACGCCGCTGCTGACAGGCGGTGACCACGCGACTTCGGGAAGAGTTTGCCAAACTGCAGGTTGAGGTCAATGAAGAGAAGAGCCGCACCGTTAATCTGGACCGCTCAGAGAGCTTCGGCTTTCTGGGATTCGACTTCCGTCGACTCCGCAGCGTACAGAGGCAGGTGTGGCGGGCGCACTATACGCCAAAGCTGAAGAAGCGCACGGCGTTATTGCGCAAGCTCAAAGAGGTGTTTCGGCGATACCAGTCGCAGCCGGTAGATCGGGTGGTAGAACTGATCAATCCGGTGTTACGCGGTTGGGTGAATTACTTCGCCGTTGGACATTCCAGCGAGTGCTTCAGCTTCATCAAAGACTGGGTAGAAAAGAAGATCAGGGTGCGCCGGGAGACCGGCAAGGAGTAGATGGTGAAAGTCCATTACGATGAAGGTGTAGCGAACCACATTGGCCCCGAGCCGTGCGTGGGCGCCCGCGAGGGTGTCGACGAAGCGTCGGCAGGGGAGCGTGCAGGCCAGCCATTGAGCCGCGATATTCTTAATATTCCGGGTGCTGACGTCGTCCTGATGGCGGAAGGCAACACGGCGGGGCACGACACCGCAAGTGCCTCGACGACCCGGCGCGGTCGGAGAACCTGGCATGCATGGACGCTCCTTGCGCGGGAACCGGGAGATCTCCCGTCTGGCCTGTTGCAGCATAGGCAGGTCCGCATCGGGAAGGCGAGGAGCCGTAGCCGATGATGAACGGACGGGAGAAGTCAGACTCCGCCGTAGTAGCGACGAAGCCTGCGAACAACGCCGGGGAACCGGCTGCGGAGTGGGTGGAGCCAAGGGCGGGGACCAAGGGGAACACGGGTCAGTCCAACACGCGCCGGGCACAGAACCGGGAAAGCGTGTCACACGGGCTGGAACGTGTACGGCAGGCTGCAAGGCAGCGGAAGAAGGAGCGGTTCACTGCGTTGCTGCACCATGTCACTATCGACCGGCTGCGGGAGTCGTTCCATGCGCTCAAGCGCAATGCGGCTCCGGGAGTGGACGGCGTGACGTGGCAGTACTTCGAGGCAGGGCTGGAAGATAACCTCCAGCGTCTGCACGCACGGGTACAGAGCGGCGCGTACCGGGCGTTGCCCGTTCGGCGGCAGTACATACCCAAGCCGGATGGCAAACAGCGCCCGCTGGGGATTGCCGCGCTGGAAGATAAAGTTGTCCAGCGTGCGGTGGTGGAAGTACTCAACGCCATCTACGAAGAAGACTTTATTGGCTTCTCGTACGGGTTCCGGCCCGGGCGCAGTCAGCATGATGCGATGGATGCGCTGTCAACGGCCATCACCAGCACCCGAGTGAACTGGATTCTGGACGCAGATATACGGAACTTCTTTGACGGACTGAGCCAGGAATGGCTGATCTGTTTTCTGGAGTACCGGATCGGCGACGAGCGAATCATCCGCCTTGTGCACAAGTGGCTCAAGGCGGGCGTTCTGGAAGATGGAGAGCTTAGCGTCAGTGAAACCGGTACACCACAGGGGGCGGTGGCGTCGCCGCTGTTCGCGAACGTGTACCTGCACTACGCTTTTGATCTCTGGGCTCAACGGTGGCGACGGCAGGAAGCCAAAGGCAACGTAATCATCACGCGCTACGCGGATGATATCGTGGTCGGCTTCGAGCATGAAGCTGACGCGCGGCACTTCTGGGACGCGATGCGAGCAAGGCTGGAGAAGTTCGGGCTTGCGCTGCACCCGGACAAGACGAGGCTGCTGGAGTTTGGGCGCTATGCGGCGGACAGGCGAAAGCGTCAGTGTCTTGGACGGCCGGAGACTTTCACCTTCCTGGGCTTCTTCTTTATCTGCGGGCGCTCACTTCGCGGGGCCTTTCAGCTACAGCGAAAGACCCGAGGCGATCGCATGCGGGCGAAGCTCAGGCAGATTAAGGACGATCTCCGAAGGCGTAGGCATGAACCGATTCCCGAGCAGGGGAAATGGCTCAAGCAGGTGGCTCAGGGGTACTTTGCCTATCATGCGGTGCCCACGAACTTCCGCGCGCTTAGCACCTTCCGCTACCACATCGCGGTCCTCTGGATGCGTGCGCTGCGGCGGCGCAGTCAGAAGGACCGAACGTCGTGGGCACGGATGAAGCAAATCGCAGAGTCTTGGCTCCCGCATCCTCGCATACTTCATCCGTGGCCCGACCAACGCTTTGCCGTCAAACACCCGAGATAGGAGCCTGGTGCCCGAATTGGGCACGCCAGGATCTGTGCGGGGGGTGCCCAGTAATGGGCATTCCTACCGCGATCGCCACATGGGGCGCTCCCGGAATCGACGCGGCTTCGGCTGGAAGCGGTGGAGTAGGCGCTGGCTGTATGAGGAACTGAAGCTGTTCAACGGCTATCGTGTTCGTCGTGCTGCCGCACCGAAAGCGCGCCCAGCATGATAGGTCCCATAAATCTTGACATGAAGCAGACAGGAGAGCGTAGTGCCGGAAACCGGCCCGCTGCGTTCGACGTGGCGGGAGCTGGAAACGTGACCATGGTTGCCGGATTGCGGGCCATCGCGAAAGCGGTGGAATCACCACCGGCGCCTACCGGTGCGCGCGCCAGTTCTCGACCCTACCTGAGGGGGCTGGACGCGGGTGACCGCGCCCAGCTACCCGACCGGTTGCTGATGGCTCAGGCCGCGAGCCACTATGCCACCGATCCGAGAACACTAAGTTTCAAACACACCTTGCAGCTATGGACTGAATGGCTGGCCCGAGGTCTGACCGCAACCCACGACCAGAGTCTCCTGTTCAACCTGATCGCGCAGTCTTGCGTTGGGAATCGCCCCGGTCGCATCGAACCACGAATGCGGAAACGAAGACCGAAGTCTTACCCATGGCTGAAAGAGCCTCGTCACATCGCACGCGAGCGCATCCGAAAATATGGGCACGCGCCACGGGCTTAAGTAAGTGCCATTCGTTCTAGGGGGGCAACGCGGCACGGTCCTCGCGCTTTACCGCCCTGCGGGTTCGTCCCGCTCATCGCGACTATTGGCGCAGTGCTCAGGGCGCACAACGCCACCTTCCTGATTCCATCACTACATTGCGTTTCCTGCCTTGACGAGCGAGGTCAAGGCAGATCGTCGAGCGCGCCTGCGTTTTCGAACAATCTGAGCAGCATGGAGCGCAACACCTTGACGTCGCCGGCGGTGAAGCCGGAGAGCGCCACCGACTCGTGGCGCTTTGCGACCGGGACGATGCGCAGAGCCAGCTCTTCTCCTTTTTCCGTCAACACAACTCTGATCGACCGTCCATCTGTCGCGCTCCTCTCCCGTCGCACCAATTCCTGCCCCTCGAGACGATCAATGATCCTGGAGAGCGCGGAAATATCGGACGATGCATGGAGAGAAAGTTCAGACAAGGTCTGGCCCGGAACATACAGAAGCGAGGCACAGACGCGCCACTCGCTGAGGTTCAGGCCAAACGGTTTAAGTGCCTTCGAGAACGCGTTTCCCATTCGACTGGTGGCACGCGCCATCAGGAAGGGGATCGCTTTTTCCAGTTCTTCTGGTCGCTTGGGAGTGTTCACGATCGTCGCCAAAACTGAGGATTCAAGTCAGTCTATATACTTGAAAATTCAATTATACGCAATTCAATAGCGATCGCTGATTGACGTGCTGCTGAAAATTTTCCGGATCATCCAGTAGCTCGGGATTGTTCACGGTCGTCAATTGACCGAGGGTTTACATGGAGTACACATACTTGAAAAATCAAGTATATTCAGTTGCGCATACTTGAAAAATCAAATAAATAATTACCCGGATCAAACCCATGCGGCGCCCCTCATCTTCATTTTGCAGACGAGGTTGCGACGCGTCGAACTGGAGCAGATTGATGAGAAACAAGATAGCGCTCGAAGAGCACTTTGCGATCGACCTGACCATCGAGCAATCGAAAGGTTACGCACCTCCCCACGTTTGGGAGATGCTGAAGTCGAATCTGATGGACGTCGAGCAGCAGCGACTCGAGCGGATGGAGCAGGGCGGCACCGCGTATTCAATCCTGTCGCTCAACTCGCCTGGCATCCAGGGTATTCCGGACATCGAGGAAGCGATCGATGTCGCGAGGCGCGCCAATGATGTCCTCGCCGAGCATGTTGCCCGTCATCCGTCCCGCCTGGGGGGATTTGCCGCATTGCCGATGCAGGACCCCGAAGCTGCGGCGCGTGAGCTCGAGCGCAGCGTCAAGGATCTCGGATTTCATGGCTTCATGGTGAATGGCTTTTCCCAGGTGGGCGATGCGGAAAATGTCGTGTACTACGACGCCCCGCAGTACACCGATTTCTGGGCGAACGCGGAGGCGCTCGGCAAGCCTTTTTATATGCATCCCCGGGATCCGTTACCGTCCCGTGAACCGATCTACGACGGTTTTCCGTGGCTGACCGCCGCGACCTGGGCGTTCGCGGTCGAAACGAGTATTCACGCACTGAGACTGATGACGTCAGGTCTGTTCGACCACAATCCCAACTTGCAGATGATTCTTGGCCATCTCGGCGAGGGGATTCCGTACAACGTCTGGCGCGTCGACCACATTCTCCAGAAGGCGCCACGCGGGCTGCCGTGCAAGCGCAGCGTGGGCGAATATCTCCGGGAGAACGTCTACCTCACGACGAGCGGCAATTTCAGAACGCAGACGCTTCAGGCCGCGATGCTGGAGGTGGGTAGTGACCGGATCATGTATTCGGTCGACTACCCATTTGAAACGCATGAGGAGGCGTCCCAGTGGTTCGACACATGCTCGATCAGCGAAACCGATCGCGTGAAGATTGGGCGCGAGAATGCCCAGCGTCTATTCGGGTTTGAATGATGCGAGGAATAGGGAGAAATCTGATGTCTGTAACAGAATTGGCGCCAGCAGACGTGTGGCGTAACAATATCTTTAGCGGCGGGTGGAAAACCGGAGGCGCGGGTACGATCGCGGTGACCGAGAAAGCGACTGGCGCGGAAATGGGATCGATTGGTTGCGCGTCGGCTGCCGACGTGTCAGCCGCCGCCGCGATCGCAACCGATGCGCAACGCGGCTGGGCCGCGACACCGGGGCCTCAGCGCGGGGATGTGTTGCGCGAGGTCGCCCGTTTGCTGGAGGTTCACAAGGAGGAGATCGCCGTTCAGATTGTCCGCGAGACTGGGTCGATACGGCCCAAGGGGCAACTGGAGGTGAAGTTGGCGATACGCGAGATTCTCGAAGCGGCGGCGTTAGGCAGTCAGCCAACCGGGATGATTACGACAAGCGACGTCAGGGAGCGGCATAGCGTAGCGCGCAGAATTCCAATGGGCGTGGTCGGCGTCATTACTCCGTGGAATTCCCCTTTCGTACTCGCGGCGCGAGCCATCGCACCGGCGCTGGCCACCGGCAACGCAGTGCTGCTCAAACCCGATCCGCAATCGCCGGTCTGCGGCGGTGTCCTGTATGCACGGCTGTTCGAGGCTGCGGGTCTGCCCGAGGGACTGTTCCATGTGCTTCCCGGTGGCGCGGAAACCGGCGACGCGCTGGTCCGGGATCCGCTTGTCAACATGATCAGCTTCACGGGGTCCACGCAGGTTGGGCAAACGATCGGCGCGGTCGCGGGTGGCTTGCTCAAGCGAACGAGTCTCGAACTCGGCGGCAAGAATCCCTACATCGTGCTTGACGACGTCGATATCGAGGCTGCGGCGAGCGCTGGGGCTTGGGGATCGTTTTTGCATCAGGGGCAAGTCTGCATGTCGGCAGGGCGGCATCTTGTTCATGAAAGCATTGCTGACGCGTATGTTGAAAGCCTCGTCCGGCGCGCCGGAGCGTTATCAGTTGGCGACCCCTTCAAGGGCAATTTCCATCTTGGCCCCATCATCAACGAACGGCAGGCTGCAAACGTCGATCGCATCGTGGCGGAGTCTGCGAGCCAGGGGGCGAAGGTTCTCGCCGGTGGGTCCCGCGACGCGCTGTTTTTCAAACCGACCGTTCTGGTCGACGTCGCGCCAGGCATGCCTGCATTTGAGGAAGAGATCTTCGGTCCGGTCGCCGCAGTAACCGTTTTCAAGAACGACGACGAAGCGGTCACGCTCGCCAATCAGAACCGGTATGGGCTGGTTGCAGCGGTGGCTTCAGCCGATTTGCGCCGGGCCCAGCGGATCGCGGACCGACTGCACGCCGGCATCATTCACATCAATGACCAGACGATCAATCACGAGGTGTTTGGGCCGATGGGCGGTCTGGGTTTGTCCGGCAACGGACATAACTACAGCACGTTGACCAACATCGACCAGTTCACGGAATGGCAGTGGGTGACGAGCCGCGATGATCTTCCGGCTTATCCGTTCTAGATCAAACAGAGTGAGGTGAATAGTGCCCCCCAGTACCGCACAGCGCGTGGAAGAGGCACCTGCTTCGATCGTCGACATTGGTGCGCTGATCGATAGCCAGCCACTGAGCACCTTCCAGAAATGGATCATGGTCATGATCGGCTGCTCGGTGGTGATGGATGGGTTCGACGTCCAGACAATGGGTTTTGTCGCCCCTGCGATTGTCCGGACGTGGGGCATCAGTCCGGCCGAACTCGGCCCCGTGTTCGGCGCCGGCCTGCTGGGGATGCTTGTGGGCTCCATCGTTCTCGGCGCCATGGCCGATCGCGCGGGGCGCCGGCCGGTGCTGATCGGCGCGACCGTCTTCTATGGGCTATGCATGCTCGGCACCACCCTGGTTCAAAGTGTGCCGGAGTTTCTGGTCGTTCGTTTTCTGACCGGTTTCGGTATCGGTGGCGTGATGGGTAACGCCATTGCACTGGTGAGCGAGTACAGTCCGCAGAAGCATCGGGCCTCGCTGATGACATGGGTTTCGTGTGGCTTCACGGGTGGGGCAATCGCTGGAGGGCTGCTCTGCGCCACGCTGCTCCCGTCGATGGGCTGGCGGGCGGTGTTCCTCGTCGGGGGCATATTGCCGCTGATCATTGCCGTCGCGATGGCCAGGTATCTGCCAGAATCGCTCCAGCTGATGGTGCTCAAACAGCGCAGCCCGGAACGGATTGCACAATGGCTTGGGCGCATCGCGCCGAACGTCAAGTTCGGGCCGGGGATCCGCTTTGTAGTTCACGGGCAGCCGCAAGCGAAGGCCTCGGTTGGCGAACTCTTTCGCCATCGCCGCGGCACGATGACGCTGTTGCTGTGGGGGATCAACTTCGCGAATCTGCTTGATCTCTTTTTCCTGTCGAACTGGCTTCCGAT
>NZ_JAQQDU010000160.1:0-10415 GCF_046027825.1 Paraburkholderia sediminicola | reverse complement strand
GGGCGGGGGGGGGGGGGGGGGGCTGGCGCGGGGGCGGGGGTCCCCCCCCCCCGGCAGAAGACGCGGACGATGCCGCGCCGGCTGGCGCCGGCTGCTTTGCCGGGGCGACCTTGATCTGCGCGCCGTCACTCAGCCGGTCCATGCCGTCGGTCACGACCGTGTTACCCGCCGCGAGACCGGATGCGATGACGGTGTGCTTGCCGTCGCTCGGGCCCAGCGTGACCTTATGCACGGAGACCGTGTTGTTGGCGTTGACGAGATACACATAGTCGCCCGGTGCGCCGCTCTGCACGGACGGCGTCGGCACCAGCACGGCGTTCTGGAGCGTATCGACCAGCAGCTTGACGTTGACGAATTCGCTTGGAAATAGCGCTTCGTCGTCGTTCGCGAACGTCGCGCGTAGCGTGACCGTCCCGGTGCTGGTGGCCATCTGGTT
Organism: Paraburkholderia sediminicola; assembly: GCF_046027825.1. Lineage (GTDB taxonomy): Bacteria > Pseudomonadota > Gammaproteobacteria > Burkholderiales > Burkholderiaceae > Paraburkholderia > Paraburkholderia sediminicola_D. The sequence continues at coordinate 9,979 of NZ_JAQQDU010000160.1, read as the reverse complement.
ATTGACGGCGTACAGCGTACCGGTCGCCACCAGCGTGTTGTTGTCGCTGCGGTACGCCGTGACCGGCAGCTTCGCACCGGAATTGACGCGTTGCAGCACCGCGGCAAGCGAGTTCTGCGGCACGGTGAATTCCACCGTGGTCGGCTTCATGGTGGTAATGACCGCGATGCCCGGCTGGCTCGACGCGGTGACGTAGTTCCCGGGGTCGACGAGACGCAGGCCGACCCGGCCGGCAACGGGGGCGGTGATACGGCAATACGCCAGGTCGAGTTCAAACTGCGCGATGTTGGCCTTGTCCGCCTTGACCGCGGCCTCGTCCTGCTGGACGAGGAACTGCTGATCGACATAGGTCTGCTCGGCGATCGACTTCCGCTCGTTCAACTGACTGTAACGGGTAAGGTCGGAGCGGGCTTGGGCCAGCGCCGCCTGATCCTTGGCCAGTTGCGCCTCGGCCTGCTGTTTGCTGATCTCGTACTGGCGCGGATCGATCTGGGCGAGAAACTGCCCTTTCTCCACGTCCTGGCCTTCCCGATAGCCGACCGCTGTCAGGTAGCCGCTCAGTTGAGGCAACACCGTCACCGTCGCCACGGGCGTGACCGTGCCCAGTTCGCTCAGGATGACCGGCATCTCGCCGACGGTCGCGGCGGCGGTCGTCACGACCTGCGGCTCCACGCCGGCCTTCGGTGGCTTGGGGCGAAGCAGGTGCACCAGGATCAGGGCGACCAGCGCCAGCACTATCACCGCGAACACGATTCGCCCGCGTCGGGAACGCTTTGGCTGCGTGGACGTCACTTCGCTCATGCCAACCTCCGAAAACTGCGGCTGCCCCAAAAAACCAGGGTGCGTCGATTCACCGGACCGGAACGCTGATGCAGGTGAAGTCTACCCAACTATCGCGTCGTTTTCGGAACATTGTTCTGTAGGCATATTCCAATTTGTCACGACAAGCGCTGATGTAACGCCGCGTTACACGTTGGGACGCTCTGTAAGCCCGCCAGGGATGGTGCTTTACAGCCGATCCCTCATCGCGCCTTGCCTCGTGTATGTCATGCAGCCAAGCTCAATGCCCCAAAACCATGTGAACCAGTGGAAAAAGTAGAAGGCTCTTTGGCCCTCGAGCAACCTGTGCAGTAACGGCCACAGATTGCAGTACGGCACGCTATACCACGTGCCTTGGGAAAACGCAGATAGGTGGTGCGCTCGATGGTGGCTATGCGAGTCAGCGGGTCATCCGGATCTCAGAGAGTTACCCAGATTGAGTGCATACCTTGTCGACACCCGATTCCACACCGAAAAGTGGCTACCTAAAATTAGATAAAATCGGTTATTTAATAAGGCCAGTCGAGCGGCTAATCTTCACTCACCGAACCACGCTGAGTGGGTCCAACCAGCCAGGAAATGAATCATGGAGCAACGTCTCGACTTCTACAAAGCCAACCCCGCCGCCATCAAGGTCCTGCTCGGCGTTGAAGAACGCATCGGCAAATCGGCCCTCGAAAAATCGCTGACCGAACTGGTCCGTCTGCGCGCGTCGCAGATCAACGGCTGCGCTTTCTGCGTCGACATGCATACCACCGACGCCCGCAAAGGCGGCGAATCCGAGCGGCGTCTGGCCACTGTCGTGGTGTGGCGTGAAACGCCCTTCTTCACGGACCGCGAACGCGCCGCGCTCGAATGGACCGAAGCGCTCACGCTGGTATCGCAAGAACACGTCCCCGACGCCGTGTGGCAAGCCGTACGCCCGCACTTCAGCGACGAGGAACTGGTCGACCTGACCTTGCTGATCTCCGCCATCAACGCATGGAACCGCTTCGCGATCGCGTTTCGCAAGTTGCCGGCCTGAGCGCACCGCAACCCTGCCTCAGCTAACCATTTCTGCCTGAACCCTGAAGGAAAGAAGTCATGAAAATCATGCACGTCGACGCGAGTGCCAAGCGCGAGCGATCCAATTCGCGCGCGTTAAGCCGGTATTTTCTGGAGCGCCTGCGTGAGGAAGGTATGGATATCGAGGTCGATTACCTCGACCTCACAGTCGATACGCCGCCGCATGTGAGCGAAGCATTCACCATCGCGACTTACACGCCATCGCACGAGCGCACAGCCGCCATGAAAGCGACACTGGCGGCATCGGATGCGCTGTGCAAGCGCCTGCTCGACGCCGACGCGCTGGTCTTTGCCATGCCCATGTACAACTGGTCGATGCCTTCCGTGTTCAAGGCCTTCATTGACAGCATCACGCGTACCGGGCTGACCTATTTGTTTACGGACGACGGGCACACAGAAGGTCAGCTTGCGCGGCAGAGGGTGCTCTTCATCACGAGTCGCGGTGCGGACTTGCGGGCCGGCTCGCCCTACTCGTCAATGGATGCGCTGACGCCGGCGCTTAAGGCGGCTTTCGGATTTATCGGCGTTGCGGCCCCGTCCTTCGTCGACGCGCAGCCGTTACAGTTTTCAGACGAGGCGGCGCGGATCGAAGCGCTCGAACGTGCGCGCACCGAGCTCACCGCAGTGGCGGCAAACTGGGCCGCGTGGGCGAAGTCGCAGTCGGCTTCCGCTTTGGACATTCACGCTCGACAAGCAGTGAGCGCGTAACGTGAGACGCAGGCGGTGCGGTATCGCGCCGCCTCACCCCTTAGAACTTCGGATGACATTCGAAGCTCACTGACGATGCATGCGCGGTCATCATCTGCACGCCGCTGACCGTTTCTGTCGTGACACTGCTGCGCATGCCGAGACGCTCGCAGTAGTCGCGTGCTTCGTTGATTGCCTGATCGTGCGCGCGGGCCCAGGCCATCCGCCCACCGGTCGCGCTCGCCGCTACCGTGTAGGTGCCGGGTTTGTCGGTGGCGACCACGTCGCTCGCCGATGCGCAGCCCACCAGGCTGGCGCACGCGGCCACCGCCGCAATAAGCACGCGTGCCCGGGTGAACGACGGGCTTCGGTGCTGCCGTGCTACGGATTGCCCTTCTTGATCCGGCAGCTGATCTGAGACGTTGTTGAACATGATGCGTCTACATTTTTTAACCGTTTTACCAATCTCGAAATTATGCGCAATCAGGCGCGCCAGATCAGCCTCGCCACCTGAAAACACTGTTGCGTACGCTTAAACAATCGCCGGCCGGCCATGCCTGGCAGGGACTCCGCAAGTCCACCGGACGACCGGCGAACTTCGCGCCTCCGCGGGCCTCAGCCCCGATTTCACGGCCCTTCCGCGCCATGCATCTTCTGCACTCTTCTCATACAAACAATGCACTGGCTTTATTCCGCTAGTTGACTGAAATTAGCACGGTCATTCCATTTTGCGGCGCACGGGAGTTCGGGGCGAAGAACCCGACCCGGGCTCGCCCCGCAGCAAGACTGTGCAATCAGGTCCGCGAAAGGCGGATATAAAAAGAGGAGACATGCATGCGTTTTATCAATCATGGCGTTTGCGGAGCCACGCTGATTCTTGCGGCCGGTGGCGCTGCGGCCGCCGACTCGAGTGTGACCTTGTACGGCGTCGTCGATGCGAACATCCAGTATCTGGACAACGGTGGCGTCCACTCGTACTCGGAAAAGAGCGGCGGCTCGACCGGCTCCCTGTTCGGCCTGAAGGGCACCGAAGACCTGGGCGGCGGCCTGAAGGCGCAGTTTCAACTCGAATCGGGTTTTAACGTGAACAATGGTTCGGCGTTTGCCGACACCACGGCGCTCTTCTATCGTCAGGCATGGGTTGGTCTGAGCGACGACAAGTACGGTTCGGTGACCATGGGCCGTCAGTACGAACCGAGCTTCCGGGTCATCTATCCGTCGGATCCGTTCCGCGCGAACGAAGTGCTGTCGCCGTTTTCGGCGAACGTCCTCGCCGTCGACCGGAACACGCTGTCGACGCAGTACGATTCCGGCCGTGCCAGCAATTCGATCATGTATCAATCGCCGGATCTGAGAGGCGTAAAGCTTTACGGCATGTATGCGTTCTCCGCGACGGTGACCCAGCCTGTGCCGGCCACCACGGGCAACATGCTGAACCTCGCGGCCACTTACTCGGGCTACGGCTTCTACGCGGGCCTGGCCTACGTGAACCAGCATCCGGGACAGGAAACCATCGCCGGCCTGCCTGCTCCGCTGACCCTGCTCGGCACCGAGCACTTCATCGGCGCGCTCGCCTACCGGATCGGTATCGTGAACTTCCAGTTCAACTATTCATACAACCGCTCACAGGATCCGGCGCCAGGATCGCTGGCTGCGCACCTGGGCACGGGCCATTCGCTGAGCATTGCGGAACTGGGCGCGACGATCCAGGCAACGCCGGCCGACGCGATCACGATTGCCGGCGTTCAGCGCAGCGTGCGCGGCGCACATGACAATACGCCGAGCATCGAACTGGGCGTCGATCATTCGATCTCCCAGCGGACGAGTCTGTACATGCGGGCGGGCTACATGAAGAACAACGGCACCGCCACGGTAAGCTGGCCGGGTGTGACCGTGACCGCCCCGGGAACCAAGCAGATTCTTGCGACGGTGGGTATGACGCATCGGTTCTAAGCCGAATCGTTGCAGGGGGCGGCGCAGGAAGCTCAGGGTAGCGTCAGGCGCGCCCCTACTGCCCCCGCCGCCCCCTGCCTGCAACCCGCCCGATGCGCCTCCAGCCGATCGAGGCGCATCGCGGCTCTCTTCGCGGCGTGTGCCGCCACGCCAAAACACTTTCGCAAACGCTCTCCACCGACTAGTCTGTAACGACATTAATCAACCAGCCGGACGCCGAGCCGGGGGAGACGTCGATGGATATCGAAGCACGCACGCTATCGCGCGTGACGGTCCGGCTCGTGCCGTTTCTGATCGTCTGCTATTTCATCGCCTATCTCGACCGGGTCAACGTCGGCTTTGCTGCACTGCAGATGAACAAGGCGCTCGGTCTGTCCGCCAGTGCCTTCGGCTTCGGCGCAGGCATCTTCTTCATTGCGTATTTTTTCTTCGAAGTCCCATCTAATCTTCTGCTCGAGAAGTTCGGCGCGCGACGATGGATCGCCCGGATCATGTTCACATGGGGGATCCTCGCAGGCGCGATGGCGTACATCCCGAACATTGCCCGCATCACTGGGCTCTCGCCCGCGCACGTGTTTTACGGCCTGCGCATCCTGCTGGGCGTGGCCGAAGCGGGTTTCTTCCCCGGCATCATCTTCCTGCTGACACTATGGTTCCCCGCCGCCTATCGCGCCCGCGTGGTCGGCTATTTCATGGCGGCCATTCCGCTGTCGACCGTAATAGGTGGCCCGATTTCAGGTGCGCTTCTGTCGATGGACGGACACGGCGGGCTAGCCGGCTGGCAATGGGTTTATCTGATCGAAGCGCTGCCCGCGCTGCTGCTCTCATTCGCCGTGCTGTTCTATCTGACCGACAGGCCGGCCGACGCCACCTGGCTTGCCGACGATGAACGCAACTGGCTGGTCGCCCGCCAGGCTCAGGAGCGCGAGCATCGCGAGGCCGTGCACATTTTCAGCGTGAAGGAAGCGCTGTTCAATCCGCGGGTGCTCGCTGTCGCGCTCATCTACTTCGGTGCGAACGCAACTAACTATGGCCTGAGTTTCTTTCTGCCGCAGATCGTCAAGTCCTTCGGTCTCACCAATCTGCAGACCGGTTTCGTGACGTCGTTGCCTTACATCGTCGGTGTGATCAGCATGATTTATTGGGGCCGTCATTCGGATCGCAAGCTCGAACGTAAATGGCACGTGGCGATCGCGCTGCTGGTCGCGGCCGGCGGCATCGCGGCCGCGGCTGGACTCGACAATCCGGTGCAGAAGATGATCGCGCTGTCGATTGCCGGGTTCGGCATCTTCGGCTGCCTGCCCGTCATCTGGACCTTGCCGGCCGCGTTCCTGTCGGGCGCGGCGGCGGCGGGCGGCATCGCCGCGGTCAATTCCCTCGGCAATCTGGCGGGATTTTTCGGACCTTACGCGATGGGCTGGATCAAGGACAGCACCGGCGGCTTCGGCGCCGGCCTGCTCTGTTTGTCGGGTGCGGGACTCATCGGGGTGGCGGCCGTGCTTCTGTTGCATCACGACACCTCACTCGAGGCGTCGTGCGGTCTTCCGGACGCGGAGGCGGCAGGCAGGGCGAAGGTGGCGAGATCCTAGCTAACGGCGTTTGCGGAACGCCGACTAGCCTGACTCGAAAAAGCCGTTATGAAACGGGCCGCGCCGGAGCTTGCGGGACCGTTTCCGCCGTGTTGAACGAAATCGCCGCCCCGAAAGAACCATGCCGAGCCACGCAAATAAAAACGCCGCGCGGGCTTAGCCACGCGGCGCGGCATGGCCAAACCTCAGGGCGAGGCGCTCGCGCTGGCCGGCACGCTTGGGAGTGAGTTTGCCGTGCCGCCGCCTGCGTCCGGCGGTAGCACGTCGTCCGGTGTGGGTGTCGGTGCCAGGGCCGGCTCGCCGCTGCCATGCGCCTCACCGTCGACTGCCCTGTTTGCAGGCACAGGCGCTGACGCCGTTGCTTGAAGGAGCGGCGGCAGCGCGCGCGGTTCCACATCCGCGGCGGCCGCCGACGCAACGGACGCCGGTGCGGCGGCAGCCGTAGTTGTGACAGCAGCAGGCGCATGACGCGTCGTATTGCGCGTGACAACCGGCGCTTCAGTCTTCGCAGGCGACGCTTCGAACAGATGCTCGAACCAATCGCGCAGCCTGCCCGAGCGTTGCGCAAACCAGCCCGGCTCCTGATCGGTCGCGAACCTGACGCGGCTATCGACCAGCTTCGACCTTTGGGCGCGCTGGAAAAAGTCGCCGACGATCGGCAATGCGCTGTGCGCCCCCTGGCCCCAATAGTCGCTGCGCAAGGTCACGCGGCTGTCGTTGAAGCCGACCCACGACCCTGCCACGAGTTGCGGGGAGATCAGGATGAACCAGCCGTCGGCGTTACCCTGCGTCGTGCCCGTCTTGCCCGCGACATCCCCGCGAACGCCGAAGCGCGTGCGAATGCTTGAGCCCGTGCCCCGGCTCACCACGTCGCGCATCACGTCGATGAGCGTGCGGGCGGCGTCGACCGGCAGTTCCTGTTTGGGCGGCACCGGTGCGAAATCGGCCAGCACTTCGCCGTTGCGGTCTTCAATACGTGTGACCATGACCGGCTCCACGTAACCGCCGAGGTTGGCGATCGTGCCGTAGGCCGACACCATTTCCTTCAGCGTGACCGGGCTCGTGCCGAGCGCGAGCGACGGTACCGGGTCGAGTTCGCTGTCGCGCACGCCCATCGCGCGCGCCAGTCTCGCGACCTTGTTCGGACCGACCGTTTCCATCAACTGGGCGGTAATCCGGTTGCGTGAATAGGCCAGGCCGTCGCGCAGGCTGATGGCGCGCTCGCTCGGCTCATCCTCATCGCCCGGACGCCAGACTTCGCCGCCGGCCAGCGGAATCTCGACGGGCTTGTCGATAAAGGTATCGGAGGGTTTCGCGCCGTCTTCGAAGGCCGCGGCGTAGACGAACGGCTTGAAAGTCGAACCCGGTTGGCGCCGCGCCTGCTGGACGTGGTCGAACGGGTCCTGGCTGAAGTCGCGGCTGCCGACCCATGCCTTGATCTGGCCGTTGCGCGGGTCCATCGCAAGGAAGTCCGCCTGTACCCGCGTCTTCGACTCGCACACCGACTGCACCAGGTTGCGGTCGGACGAGACGCGCTTCATTGCGTCGTCGTCCGAGAGGCCCGCGTCTTTTGCGGCGCGATAGTCAGGAGTTTCGCGCAGGAAAGTTTGCAGCAGGTCGCGGCCGTTCGCACAACCGGCGCGCGTGCCCCACGCCGAGTTGGCGATGCCCTGCAACTGGTTGCCCTGCAAGGTCACGGCCTGGGTGGCCATGGTCTGCAAACGGGAATCGATGGTGGTACGCACCACCAGTCCGTCGGAATACATGTTGTAGTCGTTGCGATCAGCCCATGCCGCGAGCCACTTGCGCAGTTGCTGCGCGAAGTGCGGCGCGGGTCCGGGCGGCTCGGTCTGCCGCTCAAAATCAATGCGCAAGGGGCGGCGCGAGAGCGTTGCATAGGCTGCGGGCGTGAGCTTGCCGTACTTGACCATTTGCGCCAGCACCGTATTGCGCCGCTGCAGCGCGCGCTCCGGGTTGAGCACCGGGTTGTAGTAGCTATTGCCTTTGAGCATGCCGGTGAGCGTCGCGCTCTCCAGCACATTCAGGTCGCCGGCCGATTTGTCGAAGTAGGTTCGCGCCGCCATCTCGATGCCGTAGGCGTTGTAGAGGAACGGCACCGTGTTGAGGTAGGTCTCGAGGATCTCGTCCTTGGTGTAGAGCGCCTCGATCTTCAAGGCGGTGATTGCCTCCTTGATTTTGCGGGTCAGCGTGGGCGCGCGGCCGATTTCGTCCGGATAGAGATTGCGGGCAAGTTGCTGGGTGATGGTCGAGCCGCCCTGGCGGTCGCCGGAAAACGTGTGCAGCGCGGCCGATGCCGTGCGGCGCCAATCCAGCCCGAAATGCTGGTAAAAGCGGTGATCTTCTGTGGCGATCAGCGCATTCACCACATTCGGCGAGATGTCCTTGAGCGGCACCCACTCGCGGTTCGAGGGTTTGAATTCGGCCAGCAGTTTGCCGTCTGCCGAGAGAATCTGCGCCGGCTGCTCGATTTTTGCCTTACGGATGTCGCCGATGCTCGGCGTGAACGGGATCAGGGCCAGCACATAGAGGACGAAGAGCGCCGGGATGGCGGCGCAGGCCCATGCCACGCCGCGGCGTGTGGGATGGCGCAGGTGCCAGAGGGCCTGGGCGATGAGCGGGTTCGCCAGGGTTAGCCCTTTTTCAAGGATCTGTAGGAATTTGGGGATCAGGCGCTTCACTCGGGGGTACCGTTCTGCTTGACGAAGGCAGCATCGTATCAAGATGGGGGCCGGGCGGCGCTTTTTGGCTGTGCGCCTGCGGCGGTGGGCTTTGTTTGGGGTTTTTGCCTGCGTGGCGCTTGTTTCTGTATGCCTACGGCGTTGGCCTTTCCTTGATGTGTTTGCCTGTTTGCCTGTTTGCCTGTTTGCCTGTTTGCCTGTTTGCCTGTTTGCCTGTTTGCCTGTTTGCCTATGGCCTTGGCCTTGGCCTTGGCCTTTCCTTGATTTGATATTGGATTATTAGCGTCGCCCCTGTGCGGGGCAGGCACCTACTTTTCTTTGCCTGCCGCAAAGAAAAGTAGGCAAAAGAAAGCGGCTCAAACCGCTAATTCTTAAGCGGCCCCCCTGGCTCGGAGGGCGTAGTGGAGCATCTGGAATCCGCGTTCTCGCACATTCAGCCCCGGTGACAAGGGAGTCATACTTCCGGCGGCGCTGCGCGCGCAGACGCGGTAGTTCGTCGAACCAGACGCTGCGTTTTCGCGCCAGCGCTTGCGCGGGGCGGTGCGTCGCCGTTGAGCCGCTAACTTCGCAAGGCGACGACGTATTACTGGAATTGCGCTCTTGCTATGCGCGTGCTCGGCACTCTCGCGAAGGTCCCAGGTTCGCAGCGGCGCCCTCGAAATCCCGGCGAACTCCAGCGTTTTGCCGAGACAAAGCTGGTGGCCCCCCCACACATCCCGGCGAATCCCGCATTTTACCGAGGCGAAGCCGATAACCCCACCACACAGCACAAAGCGCTGGTTTGCCGGCAAACCCATCCGGCGTGCACGGAGTGCGAGGCGGGAGGTATGAGTGCTTTGTCACTAGCGCCGAATGTGCGAGAACACAGATTCCAGATGCACCACTACCGTGACTGTGCGAGGGACCCGCTTAAGAATTAGCGGGTTGAGCCGCTTTCTTTGCTTATCCTTCTTTGCGGCGGCAAAGAAAGTAAGTGCCTGCCCCGCACAGGGGCGAACGCTAATAAACCAATATCAATTCAAGGAAAGGCCAACGCCGCAGGCACACAGAAACACGCGCCGTGCAGGCAAACAACCCAGAAAAAGCCCACTCCCGCAGGCACACAAAAACAAAGCGCCGCGCAGGCAAACAACCCAAACAAAGACCAACACCATAGGCACCCAGAAA
>NZ_JAQQDU010000016.1:0-128937 GCF_046027825.1 Paraburkholderia sediminicola | reverse complement strand
TACTGGCACCCTGCTCGACGGCATCGCCGGGGAAGAAAAGCCTCACGCCATCAATGCGCTTGCCAGCGCGCTGAACCTCGACATGACGCGGTACTGGACGCCCACGCGCGCCTCGTATTTCGATCATGTCAGCAAGGCGCGCATCGCGGAAGTCGTCGCCAGCGCCGTGTCACCGAAGATCGCCGCCGACCTCGGCAAGATGAAGAAAGCCGTTGCGGCAGCCGCCGCTGAACTGCGACTGGCGAAGTCGGCATGGTTGCCGGAAATCTTCACGGACCGCGACGCCCCGGTTGCCCGCTCTTACGGCACGGCCGAAGACCCCGGCGATGACGAGGAAAGCGTTACCGGCGATGAAGTGCAGGAAGGCGACGACGCACAAGGCGACGACCACGGCGACAACCGCGATCCCGACCGCATCAACGGCACGGAATCCGGCGAAAGCACCGCCCCCCCTCACCGATGGACGGCCCGACCGGGACACAGGAGCCCGCCGCGACAGACCGCAACGGTGCGCTACCCGCGTGGCCGTTCCCGACTGCCGCAACCGCTGCAACCGCTGCGACCGCCGCAACCGCAACGCTGCCTGACGACGCGTCAATGACGTAGAACGCTGCGTAATCCGCGCGGGTTCCGCCGGTCAGTCCGGTGGAACCCGCTGACCCGGCGCAGCCCGGCAGGACTGCGCCGCACTCCCCACATGCCGTCAGGCGTGCAAATCCGGACAGAGGCAATCATGAAACAATGAATCAAGGTCATCGTGATCACGATCAACGACGGCTGCGGCCACGTTTTCACAACCCCGGTTGAAGTGATCGACGACGAATACCGCAACGGCGAGCATTTCCGGATCGCTGTCACGCGCGCCGCCGACGCTGCCTTCGCCTCGCCCATGCTGGCCCTGGAGGCCGACGATCTGGCCAGGTTGCTGATGGACATCAGGACATTCATCGCACGGCGCAATGCCATGCACTAACCCGCCACGCGACAGGCCGGGAATCCCCTTTCCACCTCTCGCGCCAGCCCCACCAGTTCGCTAACTCCGCCATACGGCCAGCCAGACAGCTATCGCTGCCGCGCTTGCCAGCAGCACCATCAACCCGAGCGCGAGTATGGCCCGCAGCGCGCGCCAGTACCGGCGCTCCAGTGTTTGCGCCCTGACCTGCGCCTGCCGACCCGCTTCCTGCGTCGCCTGCTCGAAAGCCGCAACAGCCCCGTCAAGTCGCGCACGCTGCTCGCGTGCCGCGATGGCGAACGTGCCCACCAGACGGTTGCCCGCCGCACGCGCAATCCGGTTAGCGGCGCGGTCCACCAGCGCATCGAGCGCGGCCTCGTTCAGCCCCGCGAGAGCGCCCCGGTAGCGTTCCTCGTGCTCGCGGATCATGTGCTCGGCAAGCCGTATCGTTTCCTTGCAGCGCGCGAGGGCATCGCGGTGCAGCGCCATCAGCGCATCCGTCGCTTCTCTCGCTTCGGCGCACATCGCATCAAGGCTGCCGTCGCCCGCCTTCCTGATGCGATCCGGCATCGCCTCATACAGCCGCGCATAGTATTCAAGTACGGCGAGCACTGACCACAGCGCATCGTTATCATGCAGGTTCAGCGCCGCTGATACGCGTCGCATGCGCGCGATGCTCGCGTCGTCCGGGACTTCGCCCGACACGTCGAGAAAGAGACGCGCAAGCGGATCGGGCGGGCGGGCGCGCCGCGAGCGGCGCGGACGTCCCGGGCGCGTCCAGGCACCGGATGTCCCATCAGTCATCGACAATCACACTGGCAAACATTACGTCATAGTGCGAGCGCCAGCGCAGCAGTTCGGCACGCTGCCCGATGGGCAGCGTCTCTGCCGCCCTGCGCACCGACAGGCGCTGGCTGCGCAGGTCATCGGCCACGCGATCCGCAAGGTCCGGAAAATCCAGTGACTTCCCTTTCGCTTCGATCCCCTTGCGGATGTTCGAATCCTGATAGAGCGTGAACTTATCGGCCATGCCGAAGTAGGCGTTGCGCACCACATGAGTGGTCGCATCGGGAAACGTCGCACCGAATTCGCGCAGCAGTTCCAGACTGTCGCGCTGCCGGTTAATGACCCAGAACACGACCAGCCGCCGCGCCAGTTCATCGAGTGTGCTCGCCAGCGTCGCGCCATAGCGCGCCACACCCGCCTGATTGCGCGCCGCCGTATTGACGATTACCACCGCATCGCGCTTCGCATCGCAGTAGTTGACGAGTCCAATCCAGCCATCCGCCTCGTCAAGGTCGAACGCCGCACATTCGATCTCGCCGTGGACCGCCTTCATGACATCCGGATTGGACGTATCTGTCTCGATCAGTACGAGGCCCGCATCGCGCCGTTGCAGGTGATCGGCCAGCGCCAGCGCAACGATGCTTTTGCCCACGCCGCCTTTGCTGCCACCTACCAGATAGATGGGATTGAGGGTCGTTGCCATTGCCGTCCTTTACAGGTCGTCGGTATCGGGTTTGATCGCAAATGCGAGCGAACCCTGCACCGGCACGGGTTGCGGTTTGACTTCTGCCTTTCCCCCATGCGGACGCGCTTCATTGCGGCCTTCCGTGCGCCCCTCAGTACGTCCGCCTGTATGCCCATCAGGGCGTGGGTTGTTCACGCGTGACGCACCGCCCTGCGCTGCCCCATGCGCGCGGGGCAGTGTCGTAACCGTGACCGGTGCAGGCGCTTTTGTCACCGGACGTGCCGTATTGCCTGCGCTGTTTCCCTTTCCGGTGCTGTTTCGCTTCCCTTCAGAACGCAGCGCGTAACGGATCGTTCCAGCCGTGATATCGATGCCCGCCTGCCTTGCCTGCTCCGCGATCTGCTCCAGCGTGTAGCCCTTTGTCTGTGCCGTACGGATACGGCCACGGATATCTTTCATCGCGTCGCGAACACTCAGGCCGCGTTCGGCCTCCGGTTTTTCCGGCAACGCATCGAGCGTCCGGGCCAACGCCTCCCATTGCGATTTCGGATAGACCCTGGCAACAGGCATCGCAACCTCCAGCACGCATCCAGTACACACCGCCTTCGCACCATCCTGCTCACGCACAGCGCACCTGTCAACGCCGTCCTGGTGCGCCGCAAGGCACCGTAGGAACTCCAGGGAACGCATGGGAACACGAGGGAACAGCGCACGTTTTTCGACGTGTCGTACGCACGCAACGTTTCCGCCCCGACGCATTGCCATTCATCGTCATTACGCAGGCGATCTGCGCTGATCGTGGAGAGCTTGTCGCCGCCGTTGCGCACTGCGTTTGCGTCGCACACGGAAAGCTTGACGCCGCGAGGCCGACGCCGTCAGGACAACCTGCTTGCACGTCCTTGTGACGCCCTCAGGACATGAGGTTTACCTGTCGTTCGCCATCTCATACACGCGCATCACGCTCCCCTTTCGTCTCGCGGTACGCACGCCACTGGCCACGTCCTGTATCCGCCGCGCGCAGGCGCTGCGCTCCGCCTGTTCTCCGGCTCGCAGCTGGAACGCATTTCATTAGTCCACCCGAAGCGCATTTCTAACGCTGCGGTTTGCGTTTCATGTAACCACCTTGACGCGCGCCGATACGCACGAGGGACACATAGACCTACGCGCCGCAGTAAGCATGAGTGGCGCAATTCAGTCGCACGCCGCATGAACTGAAACGGGAGAGCATGACGTACGAGGAAACGCGTTTTTGAGCCCTGTTAAGCGCACGGCGTTCGCGCTTTCACGGCGACCGTTACGCCATTTCTTCGCACGGCGTAGCGCAGCGTTTCTACAGGACCTGAACTGTCATTTGCGTGAAAGCCGCAACCTCTGCGCAAAACGTTTACTCCGGGCGACAAAAAGCGCAATGGTAATGAGTGATTGCAGGATAGGCTACCGCCGGTTTTGGGCGCCGTGTGCAACGCGCGTCTACTATATAAACATGGGCGCGGCCACAGTAACGTTGCGCTTGCCAACAAACGGACTCGCGTCGACCAGGGTCCTGTTGCGTGTTCCGGTAAGGTGATCGCCCAGATCTACGAGAACATGGCGAACTTTATTCGTGACCGGCGGAATAGCTCGCCGTCTGCAGCGGCAGTTGAGAGACCGAGAAGTCTTCCTTTTTCTGCCATTTTGGAATTTTGCATAAAAGGAATTTAACAACACTTGACATGTAGCGGTAATATGAGAATGTCTACATGAACGCCCCCGGTTGCGCCAGGTCTTCGAGATTTTGACGATCGGGATGGGCCGTAGCTCTATACATGGTCTCGTCCCGTTTGCCAAACGGTTTGACCTATCGCGCACAGGATCTGGGTTGCATATATACATACGGCCCGTTTATGGCACATATGTGCCTGGCCCCGATGGATTTCGCTCGGTGACGCCTTTGTACATCCACGGCTTCGAGAGCCCGAGAGCTGCGCAGGTTTTGTCACCGACGGTCCGACCTGTTTGCCACTGAATCAAATCGCTTGTGCAACCGTTGAGAGGTAATGCTCAGCCGCAATGTTCTAGCGGGTTTTCACACGCATGGTTTGTATTCCTGCCCTCGAGCCAGCAACACCCAGATCGTACGGGCAATCTTGTTGGCAAGTGCAACGACGGTGATACTCGTTCCGCGCCGGCTTTGTAGATCGAGAATCCATCTGGAGAGTTCATCGGTAAACGCACGTTCCGGCGCATTGATCTCGAGGTCAGCCACAAATCTCAGATTTGAAATTTCGCCCATCGCTTCCACAGGCCAGTAGACGCACGCCCCCAGGTCTTTGCCTTCAATTCCGTGAAAGAGATGCAAGCCGGCAAAATCCACACGAGGCCGGTGTTCTCAGGCATGTGTACGGTTCCGCATGGCCACGCCAGGTGCCATCCGGCGACGTTGTCCGGTCGATATAAGGGCCAGTGTCCGAAAATGAGGGGTATGATAGCTCTGATTCATACCCTCTCCCATGACAGAAACTGCCATTCGAATGGTTTGGTCGCGGTGCCGCGTTGCGAAGGGCGTCCATCTAGGATACGGGAATATTTCATGCGAGCGCCGATGCATTGTTTTCCTCGCGCCAACGAACCCAAGCGCCATATGCTGCCCGCCGTTAAAGCCCTTATCGCCTGTGCTGGCTCCATCATCTTCGCCGGCACATTCTGAATTTTCTGTGCCGGTATCGGGACTGCTCCCCATGAGTCGGCCTTGACCAAAACTGGACCGAACAAGGCAGAAAAACCCCTCAAAAGGGCTCAAAACTCAGTTGGTTAGTCGAGGGATGCCGCTGCAAGTAATTGATTTTACTTAGCTTTCATTTGCGCCTAATTGATGTGCACGGGACTTTTAATCTTCGTACCGACGCGACTGCGCTTCCAGAACAAGTCTTCGCGAAAGCATTGACCGAACCGCTGCAACAGCACGTCCGTCACGCGAGTCTTTCGCGTTCGGCATCATTAGGAATCCTATCGCATAAACCGGCAATCACGGTTGCATATGGCGCAGCAGCCGTCGTCGATACGGCAATCGATCAGCGGTGCCATATTCTTGATCTGCCGATGCCAGGCAAGATCGCCGCCGCAGTGGCTCTTCCGCAGATCGTTACTCGGGTGGACCCGTTTGGCTGGACCAAGGACTGACGGTTTCTCAAGTCTTCGCCCCAGCTTGTTCGACCTCACCATACTTTCACCAACCGATCGCGAAAACGAACTCACGGACAACACCGGTCAGAGACGGAGAACGACAACCAGGTTAAGAACACACGATCAATCAGTCGACACGGATCCATCGTCCCCGACCTGTGTCGAGCTAATGCTACGTTGTATTCGTCAGTCAAACGTCTATATTTGGCAGATGAAACTTCGCTCCTGTCTCAGCCTCATGAGCTGACAAGAGTGGTTTGACGTCGCACTCCATGCCCAAAGGAGCGGATCATGGGTTGGCTAAAACTTGCGCTGATCGCAGCGGCTGTAATCGCCATAGCAAAGGGTGTCCAGCTGTTCAACCGGCATTGCCGGCGCCGCTTCGGCCATTCGTTCTTCACGCTGCGAAGCTTCTGGATCACGGCCATCGCAATTAACCTGATCTGGTGGGGCCTTTACTTCTGGGCTAACGCAACGCTCCACCACACGCCCCTGTCCGACGGACTCATTCTCGTTTCCCTTGGCCTCGCTGCAACAGCATGGCTGCTCTACGAGAACATTCGCGATACAGATCTCCTTTACGGCATTGGAGGGTCGACCCTTCAGTTTGCACTGTTCTTTCCGTTGGCTGTCGCCAGCTTTCCCCTGCTTGCAGTCGCGATGGTGGTCATCGTCATCGCATCATACAAGGCGGGACCTGCGTGGTTCGTCGATTCCTGAGAGCGAGCACCGCATATTACCGTTTCGCTACGACTCAAGACGCCGCACCAGTCCGGGTTTGCACGAGCATCTATCGCGCTCGCGGCCACTTCAAAATCAGAGCAGTCCCACGGGGTCTTTCGCCCTGTCCCAGCTGTAGATAATGAGTTCGCTGCGCGGTGCGGTATTGCCCGCACCGCCAACGATGTACTGGATATCGACGCATTCCGTATCGAACTGCGCGAACAGTGCTCTCATCGCCGGATGATTATTGAGCGTCAGGATGGCGTGCCCCTGCAACCCGCCCAGCATTCCAAATGCCATGCACTCGTACTGATCATATTCAAACGGCAAGCCGTAGCCCTCTGTTTCCCAGTAAGGGGGGGGAGGTAGAAGAAAGTGTGGGGCCGATCGTAGCGAGAGACGCAGTCGTGCCAGCCCAGCTTTTTCGATATATGCCCCCGACAGCCTGAGATGGGCCGCCGACAACGTCTCCTCAATTCGCAGAAGATTCAGCCCCGGTGGAGAGGTCGTCGCCGTGCCGAACGTCCGCCCTTCAACGCGGCCGCCGAAGCAGTTCTGCTGCAGATAGTAGAAACGTGCCGCACGCTGGATGTCGGTGAGCGTGTGCACTGGTGTATCGCTCAGCCACCTGAACACCTCGCGACTAGTCAAGGCCCACTTGAATTGCCTCACGAACTCCTCGAGATGATGCTGCACCACGAGTGGCAAAGATTCACAAGGTCATCGTTCACGTCGTCCAGCACCTCGACCTCAGCCGGTGGGCGCATGAAAAACAGCGCCGCAGCACCGGCAAACACCTCAACGTAGCAGCGGCGCGGAGGAAATCGCGGAATGAGCACGTCGGCGAGCCGCCGCTTGCTGCCTATCCACGGAATGATCGCCGTTGACATCTCTTCTGCTCAGCGCTCCATCCGCACACCCGGATCGTCGGGAAACAGTTCCCGCTGGATCTCGCTCCGCTCTGCGCCACGTAATCCGCGCTCGTGCAACGGGGCGTGACGACGCTCTACTTCATTCGAGTGGGTGCGCCCCATGCCGGGCCAATCGCGCATAATGGGCATCGTCTGCACGAAGTCCGTAACCATTGCTCCGACGCTCCGGTCATCGGCACTCTGCGATCCGGTCATCGCATGAACCACGCCTTGCCATGCTTCGAGCGACCCAGCGTGGGCGCCCCACAAGGTGCGACGGGCCCGATCACCCGGCTCCGATCGCCAGTAATCCGCTGTTTCGCCGCGCGCCGTCATATGCACAACAGCCTGTTTCGGATAGCGCCGGGTCTCGCCCCGAGCGAATCGCCTCGTCGCATTGGCCTCCACACCATGCTCGCGCAACTGCCTTGCAAACCGCTCGCGCCAGCGTTGCAGGTCGCGCTTGCGCGGGTTGAGACGCTTCCCATCCGCTCCGCGTACCTGCACGCTCAGATGCACGTGCGGATGCGCCTCGTCATTGTGCGCGGCAAAAACATACCGTCTGCCGTCGCCGAATTCCGCAGCCGCAAACGCGCGCGCGGCGTTGCGCACCGCCCGCCGATCCGTGCCCGGCGGCATCGAGAGCAGCACGTTGAACACCTCTCGCCTGCGGCTTTCTTCCGGGATACCCCAGCCACCGAGGTGCCACGCATCAGTCAGATCGTGCAGTGCCTCGCGGCCGAGCATGGTCATGCCGTCCTGATCCTCGAGTTCGACCTTGCCATTACGCGAGATGTAGCGCAGATGACGGCGCACCGCGCCCATGCCCTGCGCGCGCGACGCCTTGTTCGTGATCTTGACCATCACCTCGGGGGTGCGCCTGAGCGTGCGGGCAAGCTGCTCGCGCATGCGTCGTACATCGCGTTGAAGCTCCCCGCGTGACATTCGTGGCGCACGCACGTGCCGCAGCGGATCACGAAAAAGCCGGTCCCCCCAGTTCACCAGCATCTGGTCGACGTATGTCTTCGGGAACGACATGCTAGCGGCACCAGCGATCGAGGTTGGCGCGCAGCACCTGCGTCACCGCACGCAGGTGCGCATTGATCACAGCACGCATGTCCTCAAGCACGTGCGCCGCGTCGCGCGCACCACCGCTTGCCTGCAACCGACCGAGCAACGTCATGATCATGGCCAGATGCTGGTTCGAGTCCGCAAGCAGTCGCATCTCGCGCTCGCCCAGTTGCGGCTCATGTACGAGCTGCGCGCGGATCACCGCAACTATCCAGCGATTGACATTCATTCCACCAGTCACTGCACGTCGTCTGGCCACTTCGAGTTCCTCCAGCGTGAGACGGATTTCGACGCGTTCGCGATGCCCCTCGACCTGCAGGCAACGATGTTCAGGCCCAGGCGCCCCGTCTGGCGACTCGTCCTGGCTCAGCACACCGTGGACCAGTTGCCGGACGCCATCGGCCGCCGTTACACCGTGAAGCGCACACCATGCCTCCCAGCGCGATTTCGCTCGCCCGAGATCCACACACAGTCGCGCACGCGTGGCCATGCCTGTGCTCCTACAGGGACGGAGGCGCGGGTTCGGACGGTCCACGTTCGACCTCCCGGGTCGGGACGCGCTCCGGAGCCGCGCGGGTGCGGCGGCTGCGCGTGGAGGGCGCATCAGGATCGATCACACGCGGTCTTGGAACCGTGACACCCTCTGCCTCGAATGCAGTCATCAGCCGTTGCGCACGCTGCTGCACGCGCGCAATGGATCGTTCGCTGAAGCCCTGCTGCCGCATCGCGGCGGTCAGCACCGCCATCTGCACGGCACGCTCCCCGGGCGACACGACGGAAGGCTCACGCCGACGTGCGGCCTGCGTCTGCGCCTGCTCCGGCATTTCCGGCGCTGCGGTTTCACTCCTTCCGGCGTCTCCCCTCCTGCCGCGCGCCTCGGGATCCAACTGCGTCCGCTCCTGCCCCACGACATCGACCTGCCACGTATTGCGATAGACCTCTTTTTCCTCCTCGCCGATCACATTTCCCGTAGCGTCGAGAACCGGGACCATCACTGTCACGAGCCGCCGGCCGAGGTTTTCGAGCATGACCTGCTGTCCGGCAAGCGCGCCGGAGTCCACCACGGCCCGTTCCAGGTCCACACCCCAGACGACATGGTCCGCACCACCCGTATCGCGATAGACGACGTAATACGAGTCGCTGCGCGCAGGGTTGTGCTGATGGGGCGCACCGCCATGCTCGACCAGTTCGCCCATATAGCGCTGTCTCTCCTGCCCCTCGGGCTCGGCAACGCGTGGTCCCGTTTCGGAGGCGGGAGCAGTCCGGGGCAGCTCCGCAGGCGCTGGCGAAGCCGGAGCCGCCGCACGAGCGTCCGACTGCTGATGAGCATCGCGCCTCGCTGGTGGCGCCGCCTGTGATTCCTTGGGGCCAGGCGCCGCCTCGGGCGCTTCTGGTCGGTTCTCAGGAACGTGCGCGGCCGGAGACCTTTGCATCACGTCGATGCGGTTCGTCATCCGGTCACGACGGGCTTCGGTCAGACGCGCAAAGTCGACTGCCTTCGGCTCGTATCCGCTGACCTCGATGCCGAGCAGCGTTGCCTGAACCCACACCTCGCACCGGAACTGCTCGTGGCCCGACACCCGGATGCGCCCCCAGGCCTTCGCACGGGCCATCTCCACCATCGACTCGACGACATCGGGGCGGTTGTGTTCCGTCACGAGGTACGGACCGATATCCTCGAACGCAAGCTGATGCGGCGGGTCTTTCAGGAAATACTGGTTGCCGGCCCGCAGGTAGCGCTTGCGCACCGTCTCCGGGGGACTGGCAAGCGGTGCCGAGCGCGTCGCGGATGCATCGTCGGTGCCACGGGACGCCGCCTGAGACGCCGGTTGCTGTGCAGCGGCCTGCGATGGTGCGTCCGACTGGGTGGCCTGATCGCGCAGCCGCGCCCGTACTGCATCGTACTCTCGGCGCCGGCGTGCGGCCAGTGCGTCGGCCGCGGTCTGATCGAAGCGCTCCGCGCCCTCGGCGGCGCCCTGCGGATCCGGGACGAGCGGCGGGTCCGGTTCGATCACGTTGATGACCGGTTCGTCTGCACGCGGGCCGGAAGAAGTTGCGGTTTCATCCATCATGGATCTCCCTCTGATCACTGCACTGGCGGGCAAAACGTCGCATGCTCAGCG
Source organism: Paraburkholderia sediminicola (assembly GCF_046027825.1). Classification (GTDB taxonomy): domain Bacteria; phylum Pseudomonadota; class Gammaproteobacteria; order Burkholderiales; family Burkholderiaceae; genus Paraburkholderia; species Paraburkholderia sediminicola_D. The sequence continues at coordinate 118,524 of NZ_JAQQDU010000016.1, read as the reverse complement.
TTGCTGCCCCAATCCCTGTCCCTTCTCCTGCTCGCGGCCGGCGCGCTCCTTCGACTGGGCGAGTGCCGCCGCCCGTGCCTCCCTCACCCGCGTCCACGACGTGGCCTGCAGCTGGTCAAGCGTTGCGTCGAGGTCGTTACCGAAACCCACCTCGCGGGCGGACTTCTTCAGCGATGCCACCGTGCGCTCGAGCAGGTCGCGCGCACGGTCCCACGGATACACTTTCGCCCGTGCGCCGTCGTAGCCGACCTGCACCTCTGCGCCATTGAGACGCTGGTTCTCGTCCATCCACCGCAGGCGGTCCGAGACAAACTCCATGTTCGACTTCGCGTGGAATACAACGCTGCGGGTGGACACCTCCTGGATCAGGTAGTGCTCGGTGTTGAATACCTCGCCGCGGTACGGGCCACCGTTCTCGCGGGGCGCCGCCATGCGGATCTGTGCGCCGAAGCGGTGCTGTGCGAGTGCCTTGATCTCGCCCGGCACCTCGTCCAGTGCGTACAGCGGTTCGCCCACCTGCCGGCGCGCCGATACTTCCACGACGCGCTCGGGGGCAGGAGCTGGCTTCGGCGCATCGGCTTCCCGCCGGTCCGCGTCCGGCGGCTGCGACCGTGCCTGCGCAGTTGCCGGCTCCGGTGCCGATGCCGTGCTTTCCTGCTGCGTCGGTTCCGGCGCGTCCTGTTGGCCAGACCGCCGACGCGAAGTACGGCGCCGCCCCGAAACCTCTCCATCGCCCACGAGTTTTTCTTTCACATTGCCCATTGCATGGTCCTCCTTCAGTGCATGGTCTTCCTTCAGTGGATCGCCCAATCCCTGTGCAATCAAGGCCTGTCCGTCGGCTTCTCCGTCTGCCAGATCTCGTCGCGGTGCCCCATACAGCGACTCCCGTAGAAGCTCACCAACGACACCGGACCCGGACAGCACCGCCATGTCGTCGAAATCAGTCGGCACGTCGTCGGCAATCCGTGCCTGCGGCGCGAAGCGCGGCTCGGCCAGCAGCGATGACGTGCCGAGCGCGGCCTGCTTCGCATGCTCATACCCGGCGCCGAGATCGGCGAGCACGAGCATCTCCGCCTCCGGGTACCGGCCGCGCCACATCGCCGCCACCGGCCGCAGGTTGCCGCTCGACAGTGCGGCGACGCTGAACCAGCCGGTCGCCTGCCATGCTGCCAGCGCTGTTGCCACGCCCTCGGCGATCAGGATCGGCGTCACAGCGCCGTCACGGAACCGGTCTGGTTCCACCACCCAGTAGCCGCCCGACTTCGCGCCACCCGCGAGGGCAGACTTGCGTCCTTCGGCGTCGATCAGTTCCAGCGTCGAGAAGGTGTCACCGATGCGGACCGGCACGACCAGCACGCGTCCCGTGAGCAGCTCTTCGGCACTATGCGGCGCGTATCCGAGCAGCGCGTGCAACTCTTCGGCTTCCAGCTCGCGCAGCGTCGGGACTGCCCTCACCTGCTTGCGTTCAAGATACGGATGTCCGGGGCCCACCGGTCGCGCCCACTTCCAGATTGCCAGCGCCTCCCGCGCGACAGCAGCCTGTCGCGCGCGCACACGAGCCTCGACCATGCCGTCCCGCCTCGCCCGGACCACGGCTGGAGGGGGTGGCGACATGCGCAGCCTCTCCGCAGGATCCATCGCTGCACGCGAGCCCCTGACATCGAAACCGTGCTGCTGCGCGAGCCAGAAGAGAGACGCGAGCGTCTTGCCGCCTGACTCGCCAGCCGAGCGCCAGGTCACCCGCGCCGTACGCTCGCTGTAGTTGTGGGCGGTGCGGCTCCACTCGTCCCAGATGTCGAAGCCGGCCTCACCAAAACCCTGCTTGAGGGCGAACGCCATATCGACCCATGTCGCGTAGTCCTCGGCCGGGATCTTGGCCAGCGCCGCACGCGCTCGCTCTTCTTCACTCAGATACCGCGCATTCATCGGCGTTCTCCATGGGGCGGCACGACGTTCGAGCCGTCAGCCGTGCGCGATGCGGCTCGCCCACGTTGCGTACGCGGTGCGCCGGAGGCGCGCCTGGCCTTGCGCCCCGGCGCGCCTTCCGTGGGGCGCAGCTCCGCGACGTCGAGATCAGACGGCGACAGCCGCCGTGCAGCCACCGCAACGCGTGCAACTGGCACGCCCAGCAGCATGAAGTGCCGCTCGACGTAGGCAACCGCCTCTTCGTCGCTCACGTCGTTGAGATGCCGTGGCAGATCGCGTGGATCCCAGGCCTGCAGCACTTCCAGATACTCCGGGGAGATGTGCATCACACCGGCTTCGTCCACGTCGTCCAGTTGCACATCCCTTACCCGCCGCTCGACCTGGGCGACGAAACGCACGAGATCCATCGCTGGAATCGCTGGCGCAGCCACCAGGCGCGACGTGAAAACAGGATCGCGCCAATAGCAGATCCGCTCCGCCAGGATCGGCTTCGTGTTTTCGAGCAGGATGATTTCGCTGTCCCGCCCAAGCTCCTTGAGTTCCTGCGGCAGCAGCAGCGGCCGGCGCTGCTCGGAGAAACTCTCGCTCGACCCACCGCGCCCGCCGAAGATCGCGTTCGACCGGCTCACACTGCGCGAGCGGTCCGTGAAGGTGCCGAGCATCTCCGAGTATTCGTTCGCATCCTTCTGCTCACGCGGCGCGTAGATGATCTGCATCGCGTGATTGGTAACGAACGTCCTGGCATCCGCCCGGCCATAGACCGACTCGAGCTGGGAGACCGACTGCACGATCGAGAGCAGCCGCAGGTTGTATCCCGCCATGTAGGCGACGGCCCGGGCGATGATGTGGATCTTGCCGACCGATGTGAATTCGTCCATCAGCAGCAGGCACTGGACCTTCAGCTGCGGATTGTCCTGGGGCAGCTGCCGAGTATTCAGGTTGACGAGTTGCGAGAACACGAGGTTGACGAGGAGCGCCGCCTCGGTCAGGTGGTCCGGCGTGATCCCGACGTAGACCGACATGCGCCGTTTGCGCACGTCGCGCAGGTCGAAGTCATTGGCACTCGTCGCGGCGTCGACAATCGGATTGGCCCAGATCGTGAGCGGCGCATTGAAGGTCGCGAGAATGCTCGCGAGTACCTTGTCGTCGTTCGCGAGAAAGCGGTTGAGCGCATCGACGCACGCGCCACTGAGCAGTCGCCGGTTCTGCAGCAGCGCCTGCTGCAGATACGCCTTGACGGGCATGCCGTTGCCCGATGACTGCCGCAGTACCTCACCCATCGTCACCGGGTAGTCCGGCACATCGGTGTTGCCGGTGCGGCGCACATCGCGCCACTCGCACAGCAGCAGCACGATACCGAGAAAGAGATTGCGTGCCTGGTCCTTCCAGAAGTCGTCGTGACCGCCAACCGGATACAGCGCGTAGCCGATCGCCAGGATGTCGCCGACGCGGAATATGCCATCCGAGATCGCCGACAGCGGGTTATACCGGTGCGTACGGCCATCCTCGGCAAACGGGTTGAACAGGTACACGTCGTGCCCGTGCGCACGACGGAAACCCGCGGTAAGGTTGAAGTTCTCCTGTTTGATGTCGAGCACGATCACCGAATCCGGGTAGCTGAGCAGGTTAGGCACCACAACGCCCACGCCCTTGCCCGAGCGTGCCGGTGCCGCGAGCAGCACGAACTGCTGCCCGGTGAACCGCAGATAGCGGCCACGCCAGATGCCCACGACCAGCGGCGGACCGCTGGACGCGCCTGAAGTCGCCATCGTGCTCATAACAGTCCTGCCCCGCGGATATCCGCCTCATTTGCGAACCGCGCGCTGCCGTAGAGGCGCCGGCGCCCGGACTGTTCCAGAAGCGTGTACATGCCGAACGCGGGTGCGCCGAACGCCAGCAGAACCCCGAACAGCGCAGCACCGGCGAGCCGCCGCCCCTGCTTCGGCAGGCGTCCGTCATGCCAGGCCAGCGCGGCATCTGGCCACGCATGAAACCCGGCATGAAGCGGGTTGGCGTGCTGGCTCGCGGCGAAGAAAAAGGAAGCCAGCCAGAGGGCTAGCGTGAGTCCAGCTACAGTTGCAGCCATGACCGCAACGGTGAGCAGCGCAAGCAACACGTGGTACCCGATCGCCTTGCTGGCTGACCGTCCCGTTCCAGTAGCCTTTCCGAAGTCCATGGCCAGTTCCCCTTTCACCGGAAATCCGCGTGATAGTCCGTCTGATGGCGGCGCAGCGGATCGAACCAGACCTCCGTCATCGACCAGCGCCGGCCGGTCTGCACGCCAGATTCATCGAACAGCGCGATTGCCTCCATGTGCGCCACCACGTCGATGGTCATGAAGAGCAGCCGGCGCAGTGCGACGTCGTCCCATGTGGCGGCTTCGGGATGTTCCTTCGCCATCAGCGCGAACCGCTCGATGGCGACCGATGCGCTCGACGCGTGATAGCTCGTGATCGAACCGGAGTGCCCGGTCGTCAGCAGCTTCAGAAAGTCGTACGCTTCGCTGCCTCGCAGTTCGGCGAGCAGCACTCGGTCAGGGCGCATGCGCATCGAGCTTGTGATCAGATCGGCTGGCGTCACCCTTGCCTGGCCGTGGCCACCCTTGCTGTAAATCAGGTGGACGCAGTTCTCGATGTGATGGATGAAGAGCTCGCGCACATCTTCAATCGTCACGATGCGTTCGGTAGCCGGAATGGACCGGCACAGCGTCTTCATGAAGCTCGTCTTGCCCGAGCCCGTGCTGCCCACGATCACGAGGTTCAGCCGGCCGCGCACCGCCCGCTCGAAGAACGCCGGGAACTCGCGCGCTTCGAGGCGCATGGCGAGATCACGATCCAGGGGGCGCAGTGCCGGCATCGCCTCATCGAGTCCAGCCGGGCGGTGCCACGTGGTCTGCGCGAACAGGCCCTCGTTGCCGTAGGCGTCGAGTGTCTTCTCGCGCGACGACGGACGGCGGATCGTCACCGACACGGTACGCGGCGGCACCACCGGCGGGATCACGATCTGGACGCGCGCATCACCGGGCAGCAGCGCGGAGAGCACCGGATGCAGCGCCGAGACCTCCTGGTTCGTGAGCGTGGCGATCGCCACCGCGAACGACATCAGCCGCTCAAAGTCGAGGTCCGCACAGTCGTGCGCCTGCCATCCGAGATGGGTTTCGGTCAGCACGCGCTGCGGCCGGTTGATCACCAGCTCCGTGAGCGCCGGGTCTTCGAGCAGCCCCGCGAGCGGGCGCATCAGCTCGCGCACCGAAGCATCCTCTGCCAGCCTCGGCAGCAAGCCGTCTGCCTGCACCGGCGCATCGCTCAGGATATGGGCCGACGCGTTCATCGCGCGCCCCCCGGCTCCAGCGCGTAGACCGGACCGAAGTCCAGGTCCCGGGCGACGATAATCGTGAACTCGGCCCCCTGGTTCTGCGTCAGTGTGGGCGAAATGTTGATCGTGCTGTCGAGCACGCGCGAGGCCATGTCATTGCCCTGCTGCTGCGTGTTCTCGAATACGACCGGGCCATTGCTGTTGCCGCCACGCGTCGCGAGATAACCGATCGCATCCTGCGTCATGCCGAGCAGCATGGCCGCGCCGATACGCTCGCCCCAGTGATTGTTCACGTAGCCGCTCACGCCGATGCGCCCCAGCGCGTCCGCCGCGGGCGAATCGATCTCGACCGTCACACCCTCGGGGGTCCTGATGCGTGCCGACAGGATGAACACCCGCTTCTGTCCGGGTGCCAGGTTCGCGCGGTATTCGCTGTTGATCTGCGAGCCACGCGCGATCAGCACGACATGGCCGTCATCCGAATAGACGTTCTTCGTCACCGTGCAGGTCGAGATACCCGCCTGGGTCGAATCAAAAGCCGTATCGCCGACGCAGTCGATCTTGGCGCCTTCCGCCAGGATCAGGCTGCGATTGCCGAGAAAGCCCGCGCGCACTTTGGGCGTCACCGTCGGCGTCAGAGCCTGACCAAGCGGACTGCTGCCCTGGGACTGGCTGCTGGATGCAACCGTCACGTTCGACTGCGTGCCGGGAGAAACTGCGGACATTGATGCAGCTGTATCTGGCTCGCCACTGGCAGTGCCGTTACTGCCTGTCGCGAGGAGCTGCGCATCGTAGTAGCTGCGCGCTGCTGCCGTATGCACCGGCGTCGGGCGTGTCGCCACCGCCACGGGTGCCGACGCGACCGCGCTTGCTGCCACCGCTCCGCTTGCCACAGCGGTCGCCGATGATGTCGCGGTGGGTCCATCGCCGAATACGCGCCCCTGGGACGGCTGATCCTGCACGGCATCGCGTCTCGCCTTCTCGGCCGCATCGTGCCGCGCGAGAAACCCGTGGATCGTCCAGACCGCTCCACCGATCACGAGGGCCACGATGATCAGCGGCGCAAGCCACCAGGCACGGGGACGGCCGCTCTGCTGTCCAAGCTCCGGCATGCCGCGATCGATCGGCCGGTTTGTGAGGTCACCGTTTATGGTATCGGTGACCTCTGCCGGGTCACTCCCGGGCACAACCCCGGGCGGAATCACATTGCGTGGCGTTTGCTCATTCATGGCCGTCGCTCCGCAGGACACGCTTCACACCGCTCACTGTCGTGCCGTCCGCCGGCGGCACGCCGTCCACATCGAACGCGTCGTTCCACAGACCGACCACCTCGTCGCCCAGACGCAGGACGAAACGCCGGGCTACCTCATGTACGACGATCACGTCTTCTTCCATGTGCCGGTCAACGACGCTTTCGCTGTCATCGTCTGCCACGCGAAAGATCGCCGGGATGCGGCGGTTATTCGGAACGCGGATGTAGGTGAAGCGTCCGTCGTCCCATGCCGCCGTCGGCGCGATATCCTCCGAGTGGGACATTACCTGCATCGAGTAAGCGGTGTTGCGCACCACCGGCGGCTGGTCGAGACGCTCGCGCACGAGGGCGGCATCGTCTGCGGCCTTTGTCTTCGCGGCCTGCGCATCCGGATAGACGAAGGTGATGCGGTACATCTCCTCGTCGTTGCCGAAACGGGCCTTGAGCGGCAGCACGACCAGGTCGAAGCTGTAGCTGTGCCGGTCCGTTCGGATTTCGAGGTTCGTGTCGTGCGCAGCAAGCTGCGGTTTGAGGTAGACATCGTGATCGCCACGGTTTGCAACCACCTGCCATCCGTCCCGGTCGCCCGGGGCCACGACGAGAATGTGCTCGGCCGGATCGAGCGCGATGTGCGTGGCGAACCCACGTTGCGCGATGACCCGCACCACCTCGTCCTGCCGGTACACGATCTGCCGCACACGCGAGTCACCCGACCAGCCAGGCACGTCGTAGGCAAAGGCTGCGGCGCAACCCCCTGCCAGCCCAGTCACCAGCGCGGCGGCTCTCACGAGGGTGCTCAGTCTCATGGCGCACCTCCCGGAGCAGGTGACAATGTCGGCGACGACGCCGCAGGGGTGTATTCGGGATCGCGGCTGTACGCCGTCACCCTGAAGCCGAAGGGATTCTCGATGGCCGTGCGCTCACGCGTGAAGATGGACGGCCGGTAAGTGAAGGCGAGCGTGATGACGAAGCGCAGCGGCGGCTCCGCGTTATCGATGCCGTTCTTCCATGTCGTGCGCTCGATATGCACGACAGCACGGCCGGGTTCGTCCGGCACGAGCGTCGTCGAGAGGATGCGGATGTGCCGCTGTGTGTTCGCCCCGAGCTGCCGGTCCAGTGCGTCGGGGCCGCTGTAGATCGCCCGGTAGTCCCGCGCGACACGGTCGCCGCTCATGTCGAGCACGCGGTCGTAGTCCATCTGCAGCAAGCCCCAGTCGTAGCGTTCACGCGAGCGCACGTACACTTCCACCCAGTGCTTGTCCTCGATATCGCGCATGTGCATCTGCTTCGCGTCGAGCACGTCGATCACCTGTGCCTCACCGGTCAGACGGTCGACCTCGATCGGCAGCGGCACCACCCGGTAGAACGGGACCATCACGGCCAGTGCGACAGCACACAGGATCGCGACCACCACGGAGCCCATGGCCACCTGCCATGCCCGACGCTCCGAGCGCTCCTGCAGGTGCGTGACCGACACCTCGAAATCGAGTGCCCGGCGATAATCACGTATTTCACGGGAGTCACGCTCACTGCTCATGGCCGCCTCCATCGGACGGGGGAACCGGTGGCACGCGGTTCACCGGAACACGGTGCGAGCCATCTGGCAGGACAGGTTTGGGTGGATTGTCCGAGCAACCATTAATCAACATAACTAATTGAATGGCAAAGACTGCGACGACGGACCGGATCATGTCAGCCTCCTCGATTTCCGAACTCAGTTGCCAAAGTTCGCAGGTACCATCTGGTCCTGCAGCCGTGTGGTATTGCCGGCGCGCTTGAGAACAAGCTCCTGCTGCTGCTCAGCAATAAGCCGGTCTTCGGAATCGGCCAGCATCCTGAAGAGCTGCAGCTTCGTCATTTCATTGCCGACCGCCGTGCTCTCAATCTGGATGCGCGCCTGCAGTTCCCCGATGCCTTTCTGGTCCTGTGTCACATCGATCTGCTGCATCAGGCCCTGGATCTGGTCGAGCTCCTGGAGTTCGGTCTGGTATGCCAGGGTGCCAAACGTCTTGTCCTGGAACGGCTTGTTCAGCGCGCGCTGGCAGACCTGCTGGTCGATCCCGCTCTGGTCCTCGCAGTTGTAGATTTCGCTTGCCGAGCGAAGCGTCTGCGCGCTGCCCGTCAGACCTGCATAGCCGCCGTTCTGGATCGCCGTGTAGACGAACTGCCAGTTCGACGGCAGCGAATTCGACAGCACCGGATTGCTCATCAGTTCGCCGAAGCCGCGCGTACCACTGAGCGACTGGTATAGCTGGAGTTCCTGCTGCACCTCCTGTTTCAGTTGCCCCACGGTCGCGATGGCCTGTACGACGTTCTGCGCGTCATACACAGGAATACCCTGCGCATGGACGCCGGAAGACAGACAGGTGGTCGTTGCTAACGCAGCCGTTACCAGAGCGCGGCGTACAGCTGGGGTAATCATGATGCGGATCCTCCATCGTTTCCCTGATCGCCCAGGTGCTCGCGGGCAGCACGCTGATAGGCTGGCCTCGAACCGCTTCCCGCTCCGCCGTCCGAAATCTTTCCGCCCGGCCGCCGCGGACCGTGTCCGAAGCGCATGGCTGCGCCGACGCCGCGAAGTACCTGCCGTGCGGCGTATCCCGCAACGAAGGCACCGAACCCGGACAGCGTGGCGCCCCCAGCCAGACCGGATGCGACTGCAGGCAGTTGCCAACCGACAGTGGCCAGCAACACGCCAGTTGCGAACATCCCAAGCCCCGCCCCCCAGGATGCGGCGTTATCGAGCGCGCCCTGGACAGCCGCTGTCAGCGCAGACGCGTTCGCATCAGGCGACGAGGTCGTCACCTGGAACGGCGCAAGGTCTGCTGAAAACGCGGTTAGTGCCATGCCCAGAAACGCTGCTATGAGCACCTGCAGCAACGCGTAGTTGGCAATCTTCGCGGTCCATGCCTCGAAGAATCGGGCGGTCGGGCCGAATGCCCCGCACGCGATGAACAGTGGCCCAAGGCCGAGCACCAGATCCAGCAGCAGCCTCGCCATCACGGCCTCGAATGCGAGGACGATCAGGAAAATCGACGCGCCGAGTGCCGCCACCAGCCCACAGGCAAAATCTCCAATGCCAGCGACGATTCCCGCGATGCTGAATCCTTCGTGCGTCGCCTTGTTGAAGTACGCATCCATCACCAGATCAATCTGACGGTCATAGCAGTCGAGCGTCTGGTAAATGGCGGACGCGCTCGTGCCTGTCACGCTGCTGCCACTCACCGTTCCGCAGCCGGGGTTGCCTGCACCAGCATTGGCCGCCGCGGTCTGGATCGCCTGGGCCAGGCCCGTCGTCGCCCCTTCGACGGCCATGACGACCTGGGACTGGTAGATGCCCGCGCCGAGTGCAAAGGCGAGCATGATGGCCACCTTCAGGCCACGCCATGCGAATGCAGGTACTGACTCATGGGCCTCGCCACGCACCACGGCGAACCCGTACGTGATGATCCAGATCGAAAGTGCGGTCGTGACAACAGGTACCAGCGCGCTGGAGAGCGCTGAGGACACGCTCGTGACATACGTCGACATGCCGTTTTCGAGCGTGCCGCCGACTGAAGTGAAAAGGCCGCTCATCGTGCACCTCTTCCCGACATACGCCGGGTCGGCACGTTCAGGGCGGTCCCGGTCGCACGACGTTTCGCCAGCCGCTCATGGAATACGGGGAGCCACGCGACAGGATCGTCGCCGACCTCGGCGCGGATCCCGTCGAGCAGTTCGACGTTGTCCGTCGTCCCCGACAGGACGTCGAGCACGTCGCCGAGCCCGGCCAGGTCCAGCCGGCCGATGGCCGACCGATGGCCCTGCTTCACAAGGAACAGCCGGCTGGTCTCGCCGAGAGACCGGACGATGTTGAATTCCGCCTCGGTCAGCTTGAAGCCATGCACGTAGTCGTCGTAGTCGGCGCGCGGGTTCGGCAGGAAGAAGAACGTCGCGGTCTGCTCGACCAGCGCCCGCGCGATGTCGCTACGCAGCACATCGGCCGGGGACTGCGTATCGAAGATGCCCAGACCGTTCTGCTTGCGGATCGTCTTCTGCTTGTCCTTTGCGAAATCCGTGAAAACCGGATCGCCCAGGCGCTTCCAGAATTCGGTCATCACATAGACAAAGCGCCGCCCGTCGATCAGGCTTTCGGTCAGCTGCAGCAGGTACATCGTGACCGGCGTCGACACCTCCGGATCGTCGAGCAGCTCCGTATCATCGAATCCGAACAGCTGGTTGTGGCTAAAATCCAGAAGGTCCGACGGGTTGTCCAGCACCCAGCCGAGCCGCCCGCCTGCACACCACTTCGTGAGGCGCGCATGCAGGCTGTTGTCGCCCACGGCGGGCAGCAGTTGCCGGACCATCGACAGGCGCCGGAGCTGCCTTTCCATGCGTGCGACCTCCCGCACGGCACGCGAAATGTCGAGTTCGTCCTTCGCCGACAGCAGCGTGCCGGTGTCGACCAGACGGCGCACCAGCCGCTCCCAGAAGTCCAGCACCGCCTCGTCCGGATCGAGCTGGAAGGGATTGAGTCCCGTCGGAACACCCCGTCGAAACACCGTGTAGCGCCCTCCCATTGCCCGGATCGCGATCTCGGTGCCCCGGTCCTTGTCGTAGACGACGCCGGTGAGGCCATACTTCATCGCCATCGCCAGCAGGAACAGCTCCAGCACCGTCTTGCCGGCCCCCGCCTGCCCGATGATCTGCGTGTTGGCGAGCGCCTTCTCGTCAGCGGACTCCTTCTTCTCCGGCGTCGTATGGAAGTTCAGGTACAGCGGCTGGCCACTCGGCGTCTTCACGATCGTGATCGCCTCGCCCCACGGATTGCCGTCGCGCTTGCCGGTCGCGAAGTTGTGCAGGCTCGCCAGCCCGCAGAAGTTACGCGAGGTGAGCTTCGCCTCGCGTGGCCGGTAACGCCAGTTGGCTGGCAACTGGGCGAACCAGGCGGCGTCCGCCACGAGATCTACGAGCGCAGTCTGGAAGCCGACATCTGCGAGCTGCGTGCGCGCCTTCGCCACGTGCCGCGCGACCTCGTCGGGCCGGTCACCGAGCACCGCGAGCGAATAGTGATATTCACCGAGGACGAAATCACCGTTGATCAGGTCGTCCAGCGCCTGGTCCATTGCCTGAACCTGCGACACCGCCACGTCCTCGCCCGCAATCAGCTGGTTGCGCTGACGCTCGAGCGCCTCCTTCGCCGTGGGACGGTCGAGAATCGTGAAGCTCTGGGTCTCGATGTATTCGAAGTCACCGTAGAGCAGACCGTCGAGCATCCCCGGCTCGGTCTCCTCGGGATAGTCCTTCAGGTCGAGTAGCGCCGCATAGCGCGTCGCCCCTGGCATGCGGATCTCGACCTTCTCGGTCCGGAAGAACAGCCGCGAAGTCGGCAGCGCCTCCGCTATCCTGCCGGCCGGCACCGGTACCGGCTCCCACACGGCGTTGACGAGATAACCCAGGAACTCCAGTGCCGATGAGAAGCGCACGGGCCGCTGCATGTAACGGATCGGCTTCCTGTAGACACCAAGCGGCACCGGGTCCCAGGGCTTCAGACCGGATTCGACCTGGGCGGCAAGCTCCGCCATCACCTTCAGGGCTTCATGCTGGTCCCGCCGGATATCATCCGGCGTGCGGCGTGCCGCCTGACTGAAAAGACGCCCCAGGCGCGTGCGATGCGGCCGGTACACGAGCGTCAGGTACAGCTCGTTGGCCATCATCCGGTAGCCGGCAAAGCTTGCGTAGTAGCGCGTCGCGAGCTCCTGGCAGAACGGGTTGCCGTACGGCGTGGCGAAATGGTCGCTCACGCGCCGGCGGATCCGGTGCGACCACAGGCCGACGTGACCACCCGGCAGGCTGCGCACGAGCTGGTTGAATCCTTCGTGACGCACGAGGATGTCACCCGGATCGGCCACTTCGAAGGCGATGCCGGCGACCTTCCAGACACGCAGGTAGTCCCCTTCCCGCGTGCGGATCACGTAGTCATTCACGTGCGACGAAAACGGCACGAAATCCGCGAGCACAGCCTCGCGTTCGGCAATGTCGATGAGTTGCGGCAGCGCACCCATGTCAGCCCCTCCTCTTGAGACAGAGCGGCATGTAGGCGTGCGCACCCCAGAAGCGGCGGTTGCGCTGGCGAAGCACCATGCGAATGCCCAATGCGAACTGCGCCAGACGCTGGTCGTCGTGGCGCGTGACCGAGCGCATCGTGACAAAAATAGGGATGAGGAGCAGCACGATGCCGACGCCCACCGGCGGACTGGCGAGCAGCGCCCAGATCGCGGGGATCAGGATGCTGCCGCCCACCATGAGGAACGGAACCAGCGGCACACCCCAGAGCATCGCCGGGCGCGTGCAGCCCTTGAAGACGGGATCCCTCAGTGGATTCATGCGCGGATTCATGTGCGCCTCCGCATCAGCTCGTCGGGATCAGCATCGCCGCGATCACCGTGGCGCAGCCCACGAACAGGCCGCCGATGAACACGTTGGCAATGTCGCCAAAGCGTGCGTGCTGGAACATCATCTTGAAACCCGCCCAGATGATCGAGATCGAACACACCACCGCGCCCACGCTGAGCAGCGTGGTCTGGATCGTCGTGAGCAGCGTGTTGACCTGCGAGAGCTGCGCGTATGCCGGTGTCACCGCCAGCATCACCATGGGCACAACCGCGAGGCCGCGCCACGCATGTCGCGCCGATCCGGGCGTCCGCAACTGCTTCGGAACCTGACGCCATTTGATATGTAGTCCTGATTTCATAGATTACTCCTGTCACGCGCGTTGTCTCTGCTTTCTCAGAACACCACAGCGCTTTCCTGCGTCATGTCGTCTGCCTGACCGGCCTTCCGGTCCGTGCTGCCGTCCGTGGGGGACCCGAAGCCAGCGTGACCGCGGGATGGGTCAGACCGCGCGGCCTCCGGTCGGGAGGGAATGACGGAAATGGGCGAAACGTCGCTGGCAATGGCCGGAACCACCGGATCGGGCCGTGCAGCCTGGGCGACGACCCGCTGCACATAGCCCGTACGAAACCCGCTGGAAAAGTCGCCGCTCGCGTAGCACGAAAGCCCCGCGCGCAATGCGTCCTGCACCTGCGCGTGTGTCCCTGCACGTGCCCGCGTTTGTGCCCCTTTCGCACGCTCGAAACACCCCTGGAGGATCGCTGCGCCGGCGGCGAGATTCCGGCACGGCTCGAAGACCGTCTCCGGTGTCAGGCCGAAATGGCTCCAGTTTGACCGGTTCACCTGTGCGAGACCCGCGCTGTAATTCCACCCAGCGGCATCCAGCGCACGTGCTGTCGCGACAGCTTCACCAAGGTTCACTGGTTGCCGCTGGAGGCGGCCATGCACCACCCCGATCGCGTACGGGTTGAAACCCGACTCGACCCGCACGACTGCTGCCGTCGTGGCAGGCGCCACGGCAGGCGCGCACTGCTGTGCCAGGGTCAGGAATGCGGCGAGCGGAATCATTCGCCACCTCCCTGCCCGCCCGAGCTTTCGTACTCGCGCTCCAGAAAGAGGCGGGCCGACTGTGTCGGGTTGTACGGGATCGTCGTACTGCCAGCCCCGTAGAACTCCGTGATCGTGCGGTCTGTACCTCTCGCGTCCCACCATACCCGTGTGTACAGCGAGCCGTCGATCTCGACGTCGATTGCACCGCGCGCATTGCACAGCAGTTCGCCCTGCTCGGGGCCGCCCCAGTACAGCAGATCCTCGCGGCAGTATCCCGCGCTCGCAAAGACGTTCACGACCGATGTCCCCTGCGAGCCGCCTGCCCGGAAGTCGCAAGTCGGGAAAGGATCGCCGTGGCGCAGGGCAGCCCACAGTCTCTCGATCGGCGGAGCGCACTCGCCATACTGTTCAGGCCCGCCGGGATTGGAGAGGCACAGGATCACCTGGCAGCCCCAGTCGTCAGCACGGGCAATACCGGGCGCCACGATCGATGTGCCGAGGAAGGCGGCGAGGACGATCAACCAGCGGCACAGCGGAGCACGGCCGACGGCAATGTCGACGGAAGTAGTAGTAACAGTGGCAGCGTCATGCATCACAAACCTCCGCATGCCGGAGGGCGGGCACGGCGCCGTCCTGGATCGCTTCGAGGCGGTGCGTGATCACATCGAGACAGGTGGCCCCCGCACGGAGGTCTTCAGGCACGCCTGCATCCCGTGCGGCAGGCTCGCTGTCCGCCGGCGTGAAAGGTTCGATACGGCAGACGGACGTCAGGTGGGGCAGCCAGACGTATCCCCGGGGAGACGCCGGATCCGCGATCAACCATTCAGGCAGCGTCGTCTCCATCACCTTCGCCCACGCCTCTTCCATTGCCGTAGGGACCGCCACGACCGGCAGAATTCCGGTGAAGCGCAGTGCCGGATTCAGTCGGGCCCGGATGTTGCGGATGCCGTACGTGCCGTGGATGACCTCCGAGGCGCAGTTGACGCATTCGGGTGACACCGCGACGGGGCTTAGCACCGCGTCCACGAGCGCCTCTGCACAGACGGCGCGCAGGTCCGGCAACGCGGGAGCATCGACCAGGCAGACATCGAACCACGGTGCCACCACAGACAGCAGATGACGAAGGTTCGCGTAATAGCGCGTGCGGGCTGGATCGTCGCGCGACAGCAGACCGTCGATGGCGTTCGCATTGAGCACGTGCACGCAACCGCCCGATGCGGACCGGGCGCTCTCCTGCGGCGCCGGCGCACGGTTACCAGACACGATCGCGTCGTACCGGTAGCGGGCAAGCAGGTACGCGCAGCGCGGCGGCTCGGCCAGATCCAGTACCAGCACCCGCCAGTGGGAGGCGCACTGCAGGTGGCGGGCGAGCAGACAGGTCAGCGTCGTCCTGCCCGAACTGCCCTTTGCCGAAATGATCAGAAGCGATTTCATGGTTCATCGTCCTCCGCCGCGCCCGCTGTCGATGAACCTGCGAAGAAAAAGGAACCCGCGCCGCCAGGGAGGCTAACCGCGGGCTCAACGGGGGATCATTGCATCAGCACCAGAATGCAGAAAGCCTGCAGATGCAGGCTTTTTTCGAATGCGTCACGGCACACCACGTCGTCGCACAGACATCGAAACTGCGGGGCCGCTAGCGCGTACTCGGTCGTGCGTAGCACGTTGACCGGATCAGATTGTTAGCTTCAATCTAGGCGAGTGCGTGGCGCAATGCAAGAACCCTCAGTCGGCCTGCCATCCCTGCTTTTACCCACGTGTTCCCAGGTGTTCCCACGACGTCCCAGAAAAATTTTCACGTCCAGACCTTCACCCTAACGTCCCCTGCTGCAGCGGCGTCGCTCGCCGACACAACATACCAGCTGCGCACCAGCACGAGCTGGCTCGGCGACGGGCCCACTATCTGTCTGCGTCCCGGTCGATCAGCCGCCTTCACGATCCTGGGTAATCCTGGATCCCGCCATCCAGGACCCGTGCGAGCGCCGCCCGTGCAGCGGCAAGTTCCAGATCAAGGCATTGGGCCGGGCGCCGCGGTATACGCAGTCGACGGCAGACCACTTCCCGACGCGCATGCCAGAGATAGACCATGCGTAGCAGGTCGCGATGCCGGGGATGCAGGGTCCGCCATGCTTTCGTGATTCGTGCCGCATCGACCGGATCGTAGGCGCCCCGCGATGCATTACCCCAGTTCTCCAGCCGCCGGCGCAGGGGTGCCGAAGCGAGATCGCGACTCATGGCGCACCTCCTGACGCATGCCCCATTTCGTCGTCGCGCGCTGGCACAGGCGCCCGGTAACGCGCAGGATTCTCCAGAAACCTTCCAATGTCCGCCGCGCGCCATCCCACCAGGCGACCACCCAGTGGCACGGCCGGTGGAAAGGTTCGGGCCTGCATACGCCGGTAAATCGTTGAACGTGACAGCCCCGTTATCTCTTCGACCTGACGGCGGCGCAGGATCCTGTGCGCCTCGCTGTTCGCAGTTGACATGGCCTTCCCCCCAGAAAAGATGCCGGCCTCGGGTTGCCGGTACATGGGGGCATTCAAGCAGCAGTCGTGGCCGGCTTCCAAACCCGTCTTATCGACGGGAAGCTCCCGTCGGGCGTGGCGAACAACGTGTGGGTGACGCGTAACGTATCAGCGATCACCGGCGATGATTATCGCGGTCAATCTCACGAATATGGAGCGTAGAATGGTCAGCACCAGACGTACCGGGGTAGTCCGGCAAAGGTCGTACCCTCGCATCAACCGGGAGAGACGTTCGTGCTGTCTTCCGATGAATGGCAAAAGCGTACGGTTGAGGATGGCGTCGTGCGCTGCCCGGCATGCGAGTCGCTGAATGTGACGATGGGGGCTTGTGCTGTAGGCGCGTACACCGTCTACCAGGAGTACGTGTGCGAAGACTGCGGGTACGAATTCCAGGCCATGTTTGGCCTGATCGGGTGCGTGCCCGGAAGCAACAACCAGGACGACGATGCCCGAGGCATTGTTCCGCCAGCAGGCAGCTGAGTACATCGGCCTGAAACCCGGGATACGGTTACAGGCATGCAGGCGTTGCAGTCCTGCAGAGCCGCTGGAGCGCGCCCGTCCGAAGCGATTCAACCGCGCCTGAGAGGAAATCACCAGCGACGCCGGGCGGCTGCGCGGCATGCGCTCCAGAGATTTTTCGTCCCGCTCCGACTGCCCTCGCGGCTTGAGTGCGACGCGTTGCAACACACGCCGCCGGGATCCGAGGCGTCATCCGCCGCGTTATGGAGGGATTCCGATGCGCCGACCTGCCAGTTTCGTCACCGGTTTTCCGGGCATCCAGGCATGCTGGACAGGGTCGACTAGAACTTCATCCTGATGCCCGCACCCACGCTATTGCCGGACGACACGCTGGTCATCGTGTCGTACCGCCATGCGGCGTAGACGTCTGTGCGCTTCGACAGCGGGTAGTCGTATCCGAGCACCACGGTCGACCAGCGGATATCGGCGCCCTGTGCAGGCCGCCGGAGCGTCCCCGCCCAGGACACCAGTATGCTGCCCGTGCCGACCCGGGCGCTCGCCCCCACCTGAACGGTATCGTCGCTGAGCTCGTTGTTGTTGGTCACCCGTTCGTACTGCAGATAAAGCTTGACCGCCTGCAGGCGATATGCCGCTCCAGCCAGCCACGCCGTCTGTTCCGTGGCGCCGTTCAGGAAAAGCGACGCGGTGTGAAGGCTCTGGACTGCGGCGGTCGCAGAGAACGGGCCCGCGAAGTAGAGCACGTTCGCACTGTAGTTCGCCTGTCCGGCCTGACCCGCGATGCCTGCATTGCTGTACAGCACACTTCCTGTCAGGCCGCCCGCCTCCGGCGACTGGTAGACGATCGAGTCGTCAATCGCCGTGTCGCTTTGCACCGACGCCGCGCCCATCGCGGAACCCAGAAACGTGTGGACCACCATGGGGGAGAAAACGAACGAGTTGCCGAACGGGTTGAAAAGCAGTGTGGAGACGAACAGCAGTGAATCATTACGTCCCAGCGTCAGTTGACCAAATTCCCCGCTCAGGCCGACGAACGCCCTGCGGCCAAAGAATGACTGCCCGTCGTACGCTCCTGACTGCCCACCGTTGATCCGGTAGAAGCTCTCGAGCGTGAAGATCGCCTTCATGCCACTGCCCAGATCCTCGGCGCCCGACATACCCCAATACGATGTCGAGAGCCCTCCCGAACCCACCTCCCACGCGTTGCCCGCCGAGCCGGGTGTACGCACCACCCCGGCAAATGCATCGGCCAGCCCGTAGAGAGAAACCGACGACTGGGCGTGTGCCACGCCCACAGTGACGCACAACGACAGCGCTGCCAGCGCCTTGCTCCATGTTCCCCGCACATCCCTGCACATGTTTTTCTCCTTCATCGCTTGTGAGTGTTCTCTTGACGCTCTCGCCCGCCTGACGGCACGGTCTGTCGCCGTGCGTCACCCCGGCCTGACGCGTGCGATCGGCCTTCCGCGTTCGGCCAGTGCAATGGCGATCAGCAGTTCGTCCGGTGCCGGTGAGTCGGGGACGCAGAGCGATACCGTGTCGAAGTGGTCGAAGCTCCACATGTCCGTGACGCTGTGCAGGGGAATATCGACGCACGCACCCGCCGACCCGCGCTTCGTGACGGAGGGCATGATCGAGGAGGCGCCAGGCAGGCAGTCGCGCACCGACTTGCCGAGTCGTGGATGCAGCACCGCCGCTCCCCATTCGAGCGGTACTCCTGTGCCAGCAAGCGCGGCCTTCCCGTAACCCTGGATGTCTTGCCCCGCACAACCGAGCGCAAGCAGCGCCCGTCCGGTGAGCATCTGGCCAAGTTCGGCGCCCGCCGCATATAGCGCCTCAAGCTCGCAGGCGGCATCCTGGTCGGTCGTCTTCAGTACCGCAGCGGCCACTATCTGGCGGTGCGGTGGCGTCACTGGCGTGCCGAGCTCCGCGCACCGTTCAACGAGATGGAGCACGATCCGCGTGATCTGGACGTTCATGGCACGATCTCCGTGTCGCCCGGTAGCTGCAATTCCAGGCCTGGTGCCGGAAACTCCCCTCTCGCCAGTTCGTACGCACGCGCTGCCCGCAGGACCAGGGCATCGCTGCCCCGACGCCCGATAATCTGCAGGCCGACAGGCAGATCCCCGGCGAATCCGCACGGCACGGATATCGCAGGCACGCCAGCCTGGTTGCACCACGCTGTCAGAACGGGCGCCTGACGCAGATGGGCGGGCAGGCCGGGAACCGGAGGCGGTCCGCAATGAAACGTCGGCGTGAGGAGCAGGTCATAACGCTCGAAGAAGGTTTCCATCGATGCGCCGAGTGCGTGACGGGCAAGCAGTGCATCGACGAATGTCGCGGTGTCTATCCGTACCCCTGCATCCGAAAGTGCCGTCAGGTCAGGATCAAGCAGTGACCTGTCGGCTGCATCCATATGCCGCACGCGCTGCGCGAAGAACACGGACCACTGGACCGAATGCATGCGGCCATTGCCGTAGTGGTCCGCAATCGGCGCGACATCGGTCTGGATGACCGTCGCGCCGAGTGCGCCAAATGTGTCCACTGCCCTCCCGACACACTCCGCGATGTCCGGCGCCACCGACACACTGTCCGGGGCGGGACACCAGGCGACCCGCAGACCCGCGACGCCGTCGTCCAGCGCGCCGGAACAGCCGGATGGACTCCCCGCTCCAGGAGGCCGGTTGCCATTCGCGCAGGTCATCGCATCAAGCATCAAAGCTGCATCGCGCACGGTTCGCGCGATCGGGCCGAGCGTAGACAGTGCGGTCCACGACGCCGCATTGCCCGCCGGAACCAGCGCGAACGTAGGCTTGAACCCAACCACACCGCTCCAGCCGGCCGGAATCCGGATGGACCCGCCCCCATCGGTCGCAAGCGATAGCGGACCCATGCCCAGCGCAACCGCGACCGCCGATCCGCCGCTGCTGCCTCCCGGCGAGAGCCGCGTATCCCACGGATTACGCGTCGCGCCTGTCAACGGGCAGTCAGTGACGATCTTGTTGCCGAACTCGGAAGTCGTGGTCTTGCCGAACGGTATGGCACCCGCGCGCCGCAGCCGTGCGACGGCCGGTGCATCGGCGTTTTCACGGTCCGGCGAAGCGGTCCATGATCCATGCCGTGTCGGAAGACCGGCCACGGCGACGAGATCCTTGACCGATACCGGTACGCCATCGAGCGGACCACACGGCTCGCCGCGCATCCACCGGCGCTCGGCTTCGCCGGCCGCTAAAATCGCCCCTTCCTCGTCGAGGGCGCAGAAGGCGTTGACTACCGGATCGAGCTTCGTGACCCTGTCCAGTACCGCGCACATGACCTCCACAGGCGAGAGGCTGCGCTGCCGGAAGCCGGCAACCAGCTGAGCTGCATTCAGCATGACAATTTCACTCATTTTGCAGTCCTTATCTCTTGGTGCAAATGATTCCAACGCGTGACGAGGACGCGTCTATCCTTCACAGACCGGCGTCACCGGGCCAGCGGATTCGAGGATCGAAAAGCTGTTATCGGCAAGCGCCTGGCCGATCCGTGTCTGGCAAAGCACATGGCCCCCGTCGTGACTCACACCGGTTTTGCCACGCGGCAGCGCAACGGACACGGCGGGCAATGCAGCCCTCACGCGCCCGGCGTCGACACTTCCCGCCGACCGGACGGCTTCGGCGAAAAGACGAATGCCCGCGTAGGTGTTCTCGCCGTGCGGGAGCACCACGGCATAGCGGCCGAGGCGGGGGTCGCGTGCGTCGGCGTAACGGGCTGTATAGCGTGTGAGGAACGCCTGGTTTTCCGGGTTGTCGATGCTCATGAAGTACGACGACACGCCGATCGTTCCCGTCGATGCACCTGTAGTTGCAATCGAGAGAGATTCGTGCGCGATGTCCGTCACCAGCTGCGGTTTCATCGCGAACGAGCGGTACTGCTTCACGAACGTCACCGGGTCGTCCCCAATGCTGTGCCACACGATCTGCGGATTCGCGCTGGCGACCTGTTGCAGGACGGTCCCATAGTCGCGCGTGCCGAAGGGCAGCCAGTAGACGCCGAGGAACTTGCCGCCGTGGCGGGCCACCGCCGCCTGCAGTTGCGGGACCAGCACCTTCCGGTTGCTGCCGATATCCGACACCACTGCGCAGACGGAGCGTCCACCCTCTCGCATGAGCCACGCAATGAGCGGCTCGATCCGCTGGCTCGCGGCGAGGCCTGTCGTGAGCAGTTGCGGGTCGCACCGCCCTTCATCGAAGTTGGGATAGACGATGAGCTTTCGCGCTGCCCTCGCCGCCTGAAGGGCCGCCTCGCGCTCAGACGGCAGCACCATGCCCGTGATCATTGCTACGTCGTCACGCATGAAAAGCTGCCGCGCCTTCTCCAGCGTAACGGCCGTCGACATCTGCGTGTCCTCCACGCTCAGTTGCAGTGGCCGTCCCTGCAGCCCACCCGCGGCATTGATCTCATCCACCGCCAGCGCGGCACAGTTACGGTTGGTCTGTCCCACGCGCGTCAGGGGACCGCTGAGTGGCGCGAGCAGGCCGATCTTCAACGGCTCGGCGCCACGCGCGAACGGAGCGACAGCCGATGTGGCGAGGGAGGCAGCCGCGCCAAGCAGCAGGGTTCGGGAAAATTCACGTCGGTTCATGCGTTTTCTCACTAGGTATCACTGGATTTCACTGGATGTTTTCGGGGTGGAAGTCCGGCGCGGTGTCGGCGCCCGGAGAGAGATAGCGCGCGAGCGGGTGTTCCCCCCTGTCACCCACTTGCAGTTCGACGGCGCCGGCATGCACGAGGCGACCATTCCTGAGCACGATGCAGCGGCGCGCGCTCTGAAGGACAAGATCGAGGTTCTGTTCGACCAGGAGCACCGCCAGCTTCGAGCGGCGGCACAGTTCCGGGATGACTTCGCCGATACGCTCGACCAGATTGGGCTGCACGCCGTCGGACGGCTCGTCGAGCAGCAGCAGTTTTGGCCGGCCGCACAGCGCGCGTGCGATGGCGAGGACCTGCTGCTCGCCACCCGAGAGCGTGCCGCCCTGCTGCGACAGACGCGTCCTGAGCACCGGAAAGTAATCGAATACCTCGTCGAGGATGTCGGCGCCTCCGGCAGCCTGCGTGCCCATCAGCAGGTTCTCGCGCACGGTCAGTTTCGGAAAGATCCAGCGCCCCTGCGGCACCAGCCCGATACCCCGGCGGGCGATCTCGTGCGTGCGCAGGCCCTTCACCGGCTGGCCCAGGAAAGCGATCTCTCCACTCACACGCGGCAGCAGCCCCATGACTGCCTTCACCAGCGTGGTCTTGCCGGCACCGTTGCAGCCGAGCACACCGACCACCTCGTTCGGCAGCACGTCCAGCGTGAGGTTGTGAACCACATCCACGTCGCCGTATCCGGCGCACAGGTTTTCAATGTGCAGCATGTGTCGCCCCCCGCCCCAGATAGATGCGGCGGATCTCCTCGTCGTCCGCGATTTCCGCATACGATCCCCGTCGAACCACCTCTCCCCGGTGCATCACCCACGTCTCGCATGCGAGGGACTGCACGAAGCCGAGGTCGTGTTCGATGGCGAGCACTGCGCATTGTTCACGCAACCTGTGAATAAGCCGCACCAGCCGCTGTGCGTCCTTCGCGGACAGGCCGGCTGCGGGTTCGTCGAGGAGCAGCAATGCGGGCTGGCACATGACGGCCATGCCGATCTCAAGCCACTGGCGCTCACCATGCGGCAGATGCGAGGCGAGCTCGCTCGCCTGCCCCGCCAGACCCACCTCCTCCAGCACTGCGTCGGGATCCGGCATCGGCGTAGCCCGGTAAGCCGCGACGCCAAGACCGGCCACCACCAGATTGTCGCGCACTGTCATCGTGAGGAAGGTGTTGGTCCCCTGGAACTTGCGCACCACGCCGCGCCGGCAGAACGCGTGCATCGGGCGGCCGGTCATCCGTTCGCCATCGAGAGTCAGCTCGCCGGAACCGGGGGCGATCGCGCCTGAGAGCAGGCCAACGAGCGTGCTCTTGCCCGCCCCGTTCGGACCAATCACGCACAGCAGGTCGCGTGGCGCGATGGTGATGTCGACGCCCGCCACGGCGTTAATTCCACCGAACGCGCGCGACAGGTTGGTGCCCTGCAGAAACTGGCCGTCCATTACCGTTCCTCCTGTGCGTGTCCGGCACGGTGAACCGGCGGCCTGCCCCATACCGCCCGACCAGCCCGACGCGCGGCCTCCACCAGTTCATGGAGTCGCAGTCCGTTCGGCATGAACAGCACACAGGCGAGAAACAGACCGCCGAGGATCAGGGGCCAGCCGTCCGTGCTGTAGCTGGAGACGGTCTGCCTGAGCAGCGTCAGAACGACCGCGGCGACAACAGGACCGCCAATTCTTCCCCTGCCGCCGATGGCCACCCAGAGGATCACTTCGGTCGCAAGAAGCGGCGAGAACACGTCCGGGGCCACCACCCCGGAGCAGGCCGCCATTAGCGCGCCTGCGATTGCGGCAAGCGCCGCCGAGGCGACGAAGACGAACAGCAGGTGAAATGACGTGTGATAGCCACACGCTTTTGCGCGCCACTCGTTGCTCGCGATCGCATCAAGCACCTTGCCGTAGCGGCTGCGGCACACGAGCCATATCAGGCCAGTCGCGGCAAGCAGTACAACGGCTACCATGTACCACGAGGCGCGAGGACCGCTCATGTCGACCGTGTGGCTGCCCACGCTGAATGACAGTCCCGGGATGCCCAGGATGCCCGTGTCGCCCCCGGTAATCGACTGCCAGCTGACGGCGAGCTGCTGGGCGACGATCAGCACGGCGAGGCTGATGATGGCGAAGAAGTGAAGCCTCACCCCCGCAAAGAGCAGGAAATACCCGATCACCGCGGCGACAGCCACAGCGCAGAACACACCCACCGCCAACCCGGTCACGGACGCCTGTCCGAACTGTACGGTCGCGATGGCAAATCCGTAAGCACCGAGACCCAGGAACGTCGTGTGCCCTAGCGTGAGCACCCCGGCCCGCCCCCAGAGCAGGTCATAGCTCAATGCGAGCATCCCCATGACCAGCGCATCACGCACCGTCGACAGCAGCCAGGGTCCGGCAAAGAAAGGCACGATTGCCATGGCTGCCATTGCCACGCTCCACATCAACAGCGGCGAAACATCCCTGGGGCCGAGGGCGGGCTGTGAGAGCCAGAGCCGCAGACAGCCTGCATATTTTCCGGACATACGCTTTATCCTTTACCAAGAAGCTGATGGGCCGCGCTGAACCCTGGAATCAGCCCTTGCGGCCGAAACCGGATCACCACGATCGAGAGAACCAGCACAACCGCCGATGCGAGGGAGGGGTCAACGCGATAGCTCAGTAACGTCTCAGCCGTGCCGATGACCGCGCTGCCCAGGATGCTGCCCTCGATCGATCCGATGCCGCCCAGCACGATCACGAAGAACGCCTTGGCGAGATAGGAGACGCCCAGATGCGACTCCACCGAAACCATGGGCGCGACGAGTACGCCGGCGAGCGAGGCAAGCGCCGCGCCGCCGCAGAACGCAATGCGATTCAGGCGTCGCGTGTCGATGCCAGTGGCCGCGGCCATCGCCGGGTGCTGGATCACGGCACGCAGCTGGGTACCAAAGCGCGTACGGGCGAACAGCAGCCAGCACCCTGCCGTCACGGTCAGCGCGACGCCGATCACGAAGATCCGGTAGGCCGGATAGCTTCCGCCCGGGACCGGAACCGCCCCGCTGAACGGGGCGTACACGAGCATCGGCTGGGTGCCGAAGACGAGCTCCAGTGCCTTCTGCAGGATCAGGCTGATCGCATAGGTCGCGAGGAGCGTGTCCAGCGGCCGGTCATAGAGCAGCCGGATGATGAAACGTTCGAGGCACCATCCGAGGGCAGCCCCGACAGCGGGTGCCACGAGCAAGGCAAGCCAGAAAGCCTGCTTCCCGCCAACCGCCTGCGCGACGGCTAACGCGTATGCGCCGATCGTGACCCACTCGGCGTGTGCAAGGTTCACGATGTCCATCATGCCGAAGACGATCGCGAGCCCAAGCACCACCAACATCAGAATGCTCACGTAACCCAATATGTTAAGAATCGTGGTCATATAAGTAAGTCCCGGTCTTCATGTCTGCGGAGCTTTTGCCCCACGTAAACCAATCGGAAAGCGAGCCGCATTTCGGCACAGCCACTCCTCACGGCCAAGTTTTCCTTAGGAAATATACTAAGTAACTCTTAGTAAAAATGCCAAGCAATTCCCCGAGACTCCAAGGATGCCGGGTAAGCACGCGACATCCTCCGTTTTTGCCAAACGCCTGAAAGAGGCACGGGTACGCTCGTGCCTAACCCAGGAACAGCTCGGCATTAACGCAGGAATCGACGAATTTTCCGCCAGTGCCCGCATCAACCAGTACGAAAGAGGCAAACACCTGCCCCACCTCGTCATGGGACAACGTCTGGCCAGGGCGTTGCATGTCCCGACGTCTTTCCTCTACGAGGAGGACGATATGCTCGCAGCTCTTCTCGTAACTGCGGCCCGGCTCACGCGGGGAAAGAAGAAGATCCTCCTCGCGAATGCCGAGACGCTGAGACAAACAGCGTCCTCCAAGGCTACAAAACCAAGTAATGTTTAGTCTTTCGCCTAAGAATTACTTAGTAAAATCTTTGGGCGAATCCGGGACACTCACCGGATGCCGCGCGATACACCCACTTCTGATGCCGTCTTCCCTCGACGCCTGAAACAGGCGCGACTGCGCTCGGGCTTGACCCAGGAGCAGCTTGGCATCCACGCGGGTATCGACGAATTCTCAGCCAGCACCCGCGTCAACCAGTACGAAAAGGGCAAACACACCCCTGCCATACAGACCAGCCAGCGTCTGGCGCGGGCACTCCTTGTCCCCACGGGCTTCCTCTACGAGGACGACGATCTGCTGGCGAACCTGCTGGCAATCGCTGGCAGGCTCAGCAAGGAAAAGAAAAGAGCCCTCCTTGCCAGCGCCGAGAAACTGGCCCAGGAATAAACTAAGATTTCCTGAGTCTCCGGACCAGCCGCGGACGATGCCATGACTGACACCCTGGCCGGATCGCAGCATTAGCCTCAATTAACCAACAACCCGTGCGAACTGCTTCGTGCCGCCGAACCACGACACCCGTCAAACGTGCGTCACGTCTTGAGCCGACACTACCGGTTCATTGGCAGCAGCTCGTTTTCCTATTTGTGATCATAAATTTACGTCCACAGAATTTGGATGTCAATGTCACTGAATCGCTCGTTTACCCTGATTTTCTCCGTTTATCGATCACTTGACATAGATGAACGTTGCACCTATGTTGTATTTATGATGATTAATTCAGAGACAACATGAGCAATGACATCTGCGATCTCACGGCACAGGAGCTTCATACGCTTTATAAGACGGGGAGTGCCTCCCCCGTCGAGGCGATGCAGGCGGTGCTGGCGCGCATAGAACAGCTCGACCCCGCCGTGAATGCCTTCTGTCAGATTGCAGCGGATGCACTCGACATGGCGCGTGCTTCCGAGACACGGTGGCACCACAAGCGACCGCTTGGGACGCTGGATGGCGTGCCCATCAGCGTCAAGGACAACGTTGGTGTCACCGGACTTGCTACACGATTCGGCTCACGCGTCACGGATGAAACTCCATCCCCCCACGACAGCCCGTGTGTGGCGAGGCTTCGCGAGTCGGGCGTCATCTGCTTCGCCAAGACCACCCTGCCTGATTTCGCTCATAAGATCGTCACCGACAGCCCATTGACCGGCGTCACCCGTAACCCCTGGGACACGGAACGTACGCCCGGCGGCAGCAGCGGCGGCGCAGCAGCGGCCGTCTGCCTCGGTATGGCACCGGCCGCGATTGGAACTGACGGCGGAGGGTCGATCCGGATTCCAGCCGCTTTCACCGGCACGTTCGGCTTCAAGCCAAGCTTCGGGCGTGTGCCGCATGCACCGCGCGGCCCATTCGGGTTGTTAAGTCATGTTGGCCCCATGACCCGCTGCGTCGCAGATGCCGCCCGAATCCTGACCGTCATCAGCCGCCCCGACAGCCGCGACTGGTACGCGTTGCCGTTTGAGGCCAGCGACTATGAACTTGGTCTCAAGTGCAAGCCGACACCGGGCGGTGTACGCATAGCGTACAGTCCGTCCCTGGGCCTCGCTGTTACGCCCGAAACCGCCGTCCTCGACGCCGTCATGCGTGCGGTCGACACCTTCAGTGATCTTGGCGCCAGGGTCCAGCCGGAAGATCCACCGGGTATCGCTCGCTGTAACGCGATCCACGCCACCCTCTGGCCGGCGTGCTGTCGCCAGCTCACCGAAGGCATGGCAGACGGCGGCGCGGCACTCGATCCGTCATTGCAGGCCTTCTCTGAAGCTGGCGCCGGGGTATCGCGCCAGGCACTGCTTGGTGCACTGATCGAGCGGGGCGAACTGGGCGCCACCGTCAACGCATTCTTCGAGCGGTACGATCTTGTCATCTGCCCTGTGTATCCCCGCCTGCCCATGCCGCTTGCGGAACTCCCAGCCAGCAAGGACCTGTTTCCCCACTTCACCGCATGGTGCAACCAGCTGGGGCTTCCGGCAGCAAGTATCTATGCGGGCACCACGCCGGAAGGTCTCCCTGTCGGTGTGCAAATAGTTGGGGGACGTCATGCGGATGCGCTCGTGCTCTGGGCGAGCCACATCCTCGAACTGACGTTAGGACGCGCTCCATTGGCTGAGCTGGCGCGCGCGCTTTCCTCATCCATTGCTGGCCGCAAAACGCATTGCCGCTACCTGTCAGGATAGACGTCTGGACCTGCAGAACGCGGAACCGGACCCCATATCACGAACCACCCTTCCTTCCTGTGCGCAGGCCAAGGTCCGAATCCAGTACCAGCTTCTGCCGCAAGGCCGCATGCACCTTGCGAAGCTGCGCTTCCGCTTCTTCCATGTGAGCCGCCATGAGCTTCTCGACCGCCCCTGCGTCGCGGCGCCTTGCCGCATCTAGGATCGCGCGATGAGCAGCGACGGTCTGCCGACCAAACGCCTGGTAGTCGTCTTGCGTCACATTGCCCGCCACGATCACCAAGCTATGCAGCATCTGGTTGATGATCTGACACGCGAATCGAAGGAACGCGTTCGGATTGGCGCCAGCCAGCACGTCATGAAAACGGATATCCTCCTGGCGCTGATCGAGGGCACGTTCGTGACTCGCGGCAAATGGCTCGCACACCTCCACGCTGCGCTCGAGCGCCTCCAGATCCGCGTCCATCAGATGCTCCACCGCTCCCGCCGCAAGTAGCGGCTCCAGCACGCGCCGCACGGCGTAAATGTCCTCGAGACTGATGCTCTCAAAAAACAGGTAGTTTTGCAGCGACTGAAACGCGCGGGCGAGCGGTACGCGTGTAATCGTCGCTCCGCCATCCGGGCCCGTACTCAGACGCACAAGCCCCTGTACCTCGAGGGCCTTGAGAGCCTCCCGCATGGAACCTCGACTGACGTTGAACATTTCCTGAAGCTCCGCCTCCTTGTTTAATCGCATGCCGGGGCGCAGCTTACCATCGGTAATCCAGCTCTTGATGAGCTCGGCCACCTGATCTCCCCGCTTGGTCGTGCGCGGTCCCTTGTTGTCTGGCTGAAGCAACGGTTGTTTCTCTGTCGTCTGTTTTCGCGCTGCCATACTTCACACCCGTAGTTGGCCTTCATCGTTTGGTCTGGACGTCATTATCGGTCATCCGCTGCCGCGTGACCGCCACGACGTCCCCACGAACGCCCCCGATACAACACCCTCCTAATGTTCGGAGGTGACGACCCCGCGCCCGGTTGCCTACGCTCATTGCCATACACGCAAACCTCCGTGGGTTCGCGTGAATATCGTTCCTGGGCGCAAAGGCGCCCGCCAGGGAGAACGCGTCATGGCGCGACACGAACGGACGTCGCAGCAGGTTCACATCATCGACGGCATCGCTGGGGCGCTCGCAGATCGCGGGCTCGATCTCGGCGTGCTTGCCTGGCGTATGCGTACCCTTAGCCTCCAATCGGACGCAACCGGTGGGATCGCCGGTCCGCCCTGGCGTGCGGATGACGTCAGCGCCCTGAACATGAATCTTGTGCCCTCCCGGTACGGCGGCTGTCCGGCGCTGCAGTCCCTCGTGGCGCAGGCGACGTTGATGGCCTACCTCGGGGAGGCCGATGCAAGCCTCGCGCTGGCGTTGCCGGGACCGGGGCTCGCCATGCCGCCTGTCGTTGCGCTCGCTTCGACGCAACAGCAGGCCCTGTTCTTTCAGCGGTTCCAGTCCGGCACGCCGCGCTGGGGCGCTTTCGCCATCACGGAGCCTGACTGCGGTTCCGACGCGACTGCCATGCGCACCAGTGCACGAAAGACCGGTCGCGGCTGGGTCCTGAATGGCACCAAGTGCTTTATCACGAACGGCGCGCGCGCCGACTGCGTGATCACGTTTGCAACGATCAACCGGCAGATGGGTCGCTACGGGATCCGCGCATTCCTGGTGGATTGCAATACACCAAGATTCACGGTGTCGCGCATCGAACGGATGGCAGGCCTGCGCGCGACCCAACTCGCAGTGCTCTCCTACGCCGACTGCGAGGTCACCGATGATGCGCTTCTTGCCCGCGGCGACGAAAAGCCGCTCGATGACGCTTTCTCGGGTGCGCAGCGATCCTGGGACTATTTCAGGCCACTGCTTTCTGCCGTCATGATCGGTACCTGCCGGCGGGTGCGCGCGGACCTGGTGGCCTGGCTCGATGCAGGCGGCACACCCGCAGACAGGCATCAAGGCGTGGCGAGCGTTAAAGCGTCCCTGCTCGACATCGACCGCCAGATCGCGGCCGCATGGCTGCTCTGTCATTGCACGGCCTGGAAGACGGATCGCGGCGTCGCTACGTCAATGGATTCATCCATGACCAAGGCGTTTGCCTCGCGCGTAGCCGCGCGGGTGACGCGCGCTGCGATGGACCTGGCCGGTATCGACGGCATCGCCGCCTGTCCGTCACTTGAGCAGGCTTACCGGGACGCCAGGGCATTCGACATCATGGAAGGTACCGGCGACCTGCAGCGCCTCATGATTGCGCGGGCAGCACAGCGATCGACGTCACGTCCGTGGGACATCACGGCACCGCCCGGCGACTGCCCCGCCCCGCCTGACTCATCACCTCACATCGCCAACGCCCACAGACCCGGGCAGGAGACATCCCATGACGCCTGACATTCACGGCCCCGCGCGTGAGGAAATCGCAGCCACCATCAGGTCATGCCTGGTGTCGGCCATTGGCAGCACCATGGCTGCGGACCTGATCGCGGACGACACGAACCTGTTCGACGTCGGCGTCGACTCCATGAACATGACAGACCTGCTTCTTCAACTGGAGCAGCGTTTCGGCTTCACGCTCGCGCCGGAGGATCTCTCGGCCGATCTGTTCATGCGTTTCGGCAACCTCGTCGCCTTCGTAGAATCCCATGTCTGCCGCAACTAACGCCGTTCGCCACCGGTCATGCATTATGGCCACGGCCCGGTATGTTCCGCAGGCGCGCGTGCGGGCCGACGTTGCGTTACAGGACCCGGCGGCCACACCATCATCCGCACGGGAAGCCGTCATGCGATCAGTCTACGCCGATACGCTGCGCTGGCGCCGTGAGGTGAATCCTGGCCCCGTCAATCATTCGTCGAGCCCGGTGAGTGCCACGATACCGGAGTATGTCGCCTGCGAGCCACGCCTCCTTCTCTCGGAAATGGCATCAACGGTCGCCAGTGAAGCCATGCGGCGGTGCCCCGGGGAGGGCAACCTCACGCCGGATCAGGTGGTCGTCTGTGCGACAAGTTTCGAGCACGACCTCGCGCTCTCGTGCGCGGGTCGGCTACACAGCGAGCTGGGATCGACAGGTGTGCCGTTCGCGATTGGACAGCTGCAGGGCGCGTCTTTCTTTCTTGCGCTGCAGGTGGTGTCCGACATGATGGCCAGCAACGACCACATGCGCAGTGCACTGATCGTCGGCGCTGAACGCTGGCTGCCGCCGTTCTCCCGGCAGGTCGGGACGCTCACCGCATTGGGTGACGGTGCAGCTGCCGCGCTGGTGAGGCGGCAGGCAGGACCCGGATGGCGTGTGCTCAATGTCAACGTCCGCACGCCTGGCCTCCCATTCGCGTCCCCCGATGTGTGTGTCGACGAAACGGTCGTCGTCGAAGTCATCGCGCAGACGTGTGCGCAGGCCGGGCTCGAACCCGGGGCAATCGACTGGATCGTGCCTCCGCGCATCAACACCACCCTGGCGTGCGACGTCACCGCGCAGGCCCGACTGCCTGCATGGCGAATATGGTACCCGCAGCCGGGCGACATCGGCTATCTGTGTACCGCAGACGCGCTGGCGCAGCTCCACGTGTTGCTGCAGTCGATTGTTCCGACGGACGACCAGCGCATCCTGCTGTGGGCGACCGGCTTCCAGGGGCAGGCCGCCTGCGCCATCCTCCAATACTGCGGGAGCTAGCGATGCCTGCGCCCCTAACCCACTCCGTGCTTTCGCTGTCCGGTATCGCACTCAGCCTCCCGGCCCGGACGGTCGATGCGAACTCCTGGGCACGTCGTTGCGGGTTTCCCGAGGCCCGCGCGAGCGCACTGCTGAGGAACGGTGTGCAGCAGTTCCACGACGCCGCAGCGGCGTCACCCGTCACATTCGCATGCGAAGCGGTTTCCGCCCTGCTTGAGGATACTGGCACGACACCGGCAAGCATCGATGCCCTCATCTACACGCATACCATCCAGAGCAGTGTCATGGCGCCGCCTGCCAGTGCAACAGCGTTCATCCAGTCCCGTATGGGCCTGGAACATGCGCTCACGTTCTCGGTGATGCAGCAGAACTGCGTCTCGCCTATGGCAGCCATCCGCGTGCTGCGCGTACTCACCGTCGCAGGTCGCCCCATCCAGCGGGCGATTGTCGTGTGTGCAGACGTGATGGGCTCGGGCTGCGATCATCTGCGCGCCATCGAGAACCTCGCGCTACACAGCGACGGTGCGTGCGCGATCCTGCTGGAGCGCGGCGCCGACCGCAACTGCATCGTGGGGCTGCACCTTTATACAGACGGTCGCTACTTCCGCGGCACCGACGACGATCTGCGGCCCGTTCCGGACGACCGTTACTACTGGTCGGCATTCGCGACGATGCGCGCTGCATTGGGCGAGGCAGGCATCACGGCAAATGAGCTCGTCCATGTTCTGCCTCACCATGTGAACCTCCCTGGCTGGCAGCGCCTCATGGCCATGCTGTCCGTCCCACGGGAGCGTCTTTTCACGGCAAATTTCGGACCCCTCGGCCACGTGTTCGGTGCCGACCCGTTCATCAACTTCCACACCGCGCCATGTGGGCAACCAGGCTCCTGTTCCCTGCTGTTCTCCAGCGGATTTGCCGGCTGCTTTGGCGCCATGGTGATCCGCCATTGATCCTGAACCTGATCGCTATCCGGCCATGAGAAATCTCCTTGATCTTGTCCAGTCGGCAACGCGCCGCACACCCGATGCGGAATCACTCGTCTGCGGCGATGTCCGCCTCACCTACCGCCAGTTGCTACAACGCAGCCATGTGTTCGGGCAGGCCTTGTCTTCCCTCGGCGTGGCTCCAGGCGAACGCGTCGCCACCTTTCTCGACAAGCGTATCGAGACCGTCGTGTCGATGCTCGGCGCCTGTGCCACAGGATGCGTTTTCGTTCCGGTGAATCCGCTCCTGAAACCGGACCAGGTGGTCCACGTGCTTCGTGACAGCGGCGCCCGGTGCCTCGTGACCACCGCACTGCGCGCCCGCTCGCTGGCCGCTGCGGGCGTTGCGCCGATGTCCGATGTAATCCTCGTAGACGAACCAGACCTCGCTCCTTCTGATCAGGCGACCGGGGTCAGGGTTCACCGCTGGCCAGACTTCATCACCGACGCCGACGACGCGCAGGCGCTGGCCGCGGCTGCAACATGCATCGACACCGACCTCGCAGCCCTTCTCTATACATCCGGCTCGACGGGATTGCCCAAGGGCGTGATGCTCAGCCACCGGAACCTGCTCGAAGGTGCCTGGAGCGTCGCCGAGTATCTGCGGCACGATCCGTCGGACCGCATCCTTGCCGTCCTGCCGCTTAGCTTCGATGCGGGCCTCAGCCAGCTGACCTCGGCCTGGTCGGCAGGGGCGACAGCGGTGCTGCTGAACTACCTCACGGCGCACGATGCTGTCCTCGCGTGCGAGCGCGAACACATCACTGCGATCACCGGTGTACCTCCGTTGTGGATGCAACTCACGGGCGCAACCTGGCCAGACGCGGCGCGCAATAATCTGCGCTACTTCGCCAACACCGGGGGGCGCCTTCCGCTGCCTGTACTGCAGAAGCTGAGGGCACTGTTTCCGCGCGCCACGCCGTTCCTGATGTACGGGCTGACGGAGGCATTCCGTTCCACATTTCTCGACCCTACGGAGATTGACAGGCGCCCCGACTCGATCGGCAAGGCCGTGCCCAATGCACGGGTGCTTGTCGTCCGCGAGGACGGCACACCGTGCGCCGCAGACGAAGCAGGCGAGCTCGTGCATGTCGGCGCATGCGTCACGCTCGGCTACTGGAACGACGCTGCGCGCTCCGCGCAACGCTACCGCCCCTCGCCTGAAGCAAAGCCGGGCGGCTCGGCGCGTGATATGGCGGTGTGGTCAGGTGATCTCGTACGGTGCGACGCCGAAGGCTTTCTCTATTTCATCGCCCGCAACGACGCCCAGATCAAGAGTTCCGGCTACCGGATCAGTCCGGAGGAGATCGAGGAAACGGTCCACGCGAGTGGACTTGTCGTTGAAGCCGTCGCGCTGGGCATCCCGGATGACGCGCTTGGCGAAGCAGTGGCGCTACTCGTCGTCCTGACCGGTGATTCAGACGTCGAAGAGCTACGCAACTGGTGCACGCAGCACCTGCCGCGTTACATGGTTCCGCGACATATCGTTAGTTATCCAGATATTCCTCGTAGCCCAAACGGAAAATTCGACCGGGCAGCGCTGCGCAGAGAGGTTGCGTCGTCCGGGCTTGCCTCGCTCGCGCGCGATTCAGGGGAGAAACCATCATGAGCCTCACCTTCATCAGGCAGCCCCCCGGGCTGCAGTTCGGCGGCGTCGACGTGCGCCAGCTGGCCGACCGCGCCGGGCGTACGCCGTTCTTCGCCTACGACCGCGCAGCGATGGACACCCGCGTGCGGGAACTGCGCAGCCTGCTGCCCTCCGCCATGCACCTTCACTACTCGATCAAGGCGAATCCGATGCCCGCTGTGATCCACTACCTGGCCGAACGGGTCGACGGATTCGACGTTGCCTCCGCGCAGGAGATGGCGCTGGCGCTCGATGCCGGAACCTCCCCAACGGCAATCGGCTTTGCCGGGCCAGGCAAGTCTCACGAAGACCTGCGCCGCGCAGTCGCCAGCGGTGTCAATGTTCACGTCGAGTCGGAAACCCAGTTGCGGCTTGTTACCGCGCTCGGATGGGAGCTGGGCGTGCAACCCAACGTGGCGATCCGCGTCAATCCGGATTTTCAGGTCGGACACAGCGGCATGCGCATGGGCGGCGGTGCGGCGCCGTTTGGCGTGGATGTCGACCAGGTCCCGGCATTACTGCGCGAACTCGAAGCGCGGGAAGTCGCGCTCGCCGGCTTCCACGTCTTCTGGGGCTCGCAATGCCTGCATGCGGCAACCATCATCGAGGCCCAGCGCCAGAGTGCTGAACTCATCCTTCGACTCGCCAGCGGTCTGCCGCAACCGCCGCGGTTCGTGAATCTCGGCGGCGGCTTTGGCATCCCCTACTTTCCGGGCGAAACACCGCTCGATGTAAAGGCGGTCTGCGAGGCGATGCAAGACTGGCTGCCGCCGCTTTGCGAACGTCTGCCCGGAACGACGCCGATCCTGGAACTCGGTCGTTACCTCGTGGGCGAAGCCGGTATCTATTTGTGCCGTGTCATCGACCGGAAAGTGTCGCGCGGCAGGACATTCGTCATCACGGACGGCGGACTGCATCATCACCTGGCGGCCTCCGGCAACTTCGGCCAGGTCCTGCGCCGCAACTTTCCGGTCGTGATCGGCAACCGTTCCGACAGCGAGCCACGCGAGCAGTGTCACGTGGTCGGGTGCCTCTGCACGCCACTCGACCGTCTGGCGGACGACGTGGAACTTCCCGAAGCGCACATCGGGGATTTCGTGGTGGTGAAGCAGTCGGGTGCCTATGGCCGTTCGGCGAGTCCGGTGCATTTCCTCAGCCACCCCGAGCCCGTCGAAATGCTCGTGTGACACCGAAACATCCGGAGAAACGTCATGCCATTCCGTGAATCCGTCATAGCAGGCCTCGCGCCAGTATCCTGGGCACTCGAAGACGATCAGCAGGGGCTGGTCGCGGCCGCAGGACAGTTTGCGCGTGAGCGCCTCGAACCACTACTGGGTGGCGAGCCAGATCCCGCCCAGTGGGGCGAAACAGTCCGGCTCGCCGCGACGCTCGACCTCGCGACAATGATCCTCCCGGAACAGATGGGCGGCATGGGCATAAGCCGGCACGACCTTGCACTTGTCGTTGAACAGTTCGCGGCAGGCCCGCTCGAGCGGGCCGCCGAGCTGACACTCAGCAGCGCCGCGCTGATGACGCTGCGCGAATACGATGCACTCGACCTGCTATCCGATCGGGATATTCAGCATTACCTTGACGGCACAACATCGGTAGCACCGTGTATCCCTGACGTCGACGCTTCGGGTTTCTGGGTGTTGCGCCAGCACGCATGCTCGCAGGCCATGATGGTCCGGATGGACGGTGATCGTCCGCAGCTCGTGCTCGCCACGTTGCCTGCAAGGCGGGACACTCCGGATTGCGTCCCGGTTGCCCTGCCGGGCGCCCTCTCCATCGAGCGATACACCAGCGGGCTGACAGGCGATAAGCAGCTTCTGGTTGTGCCCGAGGATGCGAATCCTGACGGCGATCCGGTACAGCAGTGGCTCGTCGACGCAGCAACCTACCTCGGTGCGCTGCTTTCGGGCGCCGTCCTGGAGGGTGTGAACTTCGCCCTTGCCTACAGCGCCGCCCGGCGGACGTTTCGCAAGCCAATTGTCGCCCATCAGCTCGTCGCTGTGCGGCTTGCCGACCTGCTCATATCGGCCCACACCATCCACCTTTTTCTCCGGTCCGTCGCAGCGCAGGATACGCAGGCGAAGATCGAACCCGTACGGTTGATGGCCCACCACGTTGCCACTGAAGCGATGGACGTTGCGCGGAAGCTTGTGCAGCTTTGCGGCGGCCATGGCTACGTGCAGGGGCTGCCGCCAGCCGCACGCTTCCAGACGGTGTACTGGTTTGCGATGCTGTTGATGAAGCTCGAAGCCGGGCTATGCGCACTCACTGCGCCTGCGTAAGGCGTTCACAGACAGGAGAGTTATTGTGAGCAGCCGGGGCCCGGCGATGGAACACGCACACGAGACTAACGGATCACGTCAGACGGGCGGAGAATCCGGTGCATGCTGGCTTCGTGAGCCCGACTGTAACGATGTCAATGATATCGCTGCCTGGCTCGCCGAGCCGGACATCATCCGGTGGTTCGACTTCGGGCAGGGTCGCCAGACACTTCCCGTGCTCGCCGTGCAGCTCATGATGCAAAGCGGTCGACATCGCCTGCGCGTTTTCGGACCCACGGGCCACAAGCCCGCCAGCGGACTTGTGGCCGTCAGTGATCTGACGCATGCTTTTGGCACTGGCTCGTTCTGGGTACTGCGCGACAGCCGGCGCCCGGCATGCACGGACATGACGCTTCTCGCCTCCACGGAGATCCTCCGCGAGGCATTCGAAACCAGCCGGTTGCACAGCATCACTGCGTGGGCTGTGGACAGCAACGTACGCTCCCGACGTCTGCTCGAACGGATCGGCTTTCGCCTCATCGGGCTGCAGCGCGATTGCCACGTCATGCATGGATCAAGGTTTGGGCGCGTCCTCTACGATCTGCTGCCCGCCGATCTCTCCAACGGCTCCGGGTCAGCCGGGGAGCGCGCATGAACCTGCCCGTCATCACCGCAGTGACGGCCTGGGTGCCAGACGTCATACCACTGTCCCAATGGACGGCGATTGAGTCCGCACTGCGCGCGACCGGGCATTCCGGCTGGGATGCGTGGATGAGGTCGTGGTATCCCGACTACGGACACTGGCTCGAGGCGGGGCCAGGCGAAGAAACCGGTGGTTCGCTGCCTGTGCATCCCGATCTCCCACCACCCGACCTGGCCTGCGCGGTACCCGTCGAAACCGGTACAGATCTATCAGGACTCGCCGCAAAAGTGGCACACGCGATCTGCGCCACACGCCCGCCGGATGCGCGCCCGATCGATGTCATCGTCTTCTGTCACAGCAGTCTCGATCAACACGTTTCGACCACGATTGCCGGACGGCTTTGTGCAGAAGTCGGCACACCATGCTTTCCTTTTTCGCTCTCCCAGCAGCATGGTGCGTCGCCATTCACTGCATTGCGGCTGGCGTCCGATCTGCTCATCGCTGAACCGGACGTCCACACAATCCTGATTGTCGCAGCGGAGAAGTGGTGTCCGCCGTTTTCCAGAATATGCGGACCTGACATCGTGCACGGCGATGTCGCCGGTGCGCTGCTCGTTGAAAGAACCGACAACGGAACAGGTGGCATGCAACTGCTCGATGTGGCAACCCGGCACGTTGTCGTTGACATCTGTCGCAATGCAACCGGAATCCCCAACGCCCGGACATTCACCTTGCTATCAATGATCGACTCTCTCCTCGCGGGGCACGGCCTTCGTCCGGACGACATTGACGTGGTGGTTGGGCACTCTGGCATCCCGTTGCTCAGCGGTGCGGTATGCAGATTCCTCGGCAGGCCAGACGCCGTGGTACAGCATCAGGTTTGCGTTCATCTTGGCGCAGCCGAATCCATCGTACGACTTGCACAGGCGCTCAGCGCCGCCTGTCGTCGGCGCCATCGCGTGCTGCTGTGGGGCTACGGGTTCGGCGGGTTTGTCGGCACTGCGCTGCTGGAGATGCGCGGCACACCCTTCCTCTACCGGCAGGACGATGTCCGGTCCGTCCCATGATCCCCGATCTCGGTATACCGCACATCGCCTTCCATCTTCCCCAACACATCGACGACGTCCGGGGCTGGGGAAAGCGAACCGAGCAGAACATCGCCACCGTGCTAAAGTTGGAGCGGGCCGGGATGCGTTACTACCACAGTGCGAATGGGCAGACCGCAATCGGACTCGCGGCCAGCGCAATCCAGCGTCTTCTGCTTGCCTCCGGTATCGCGCCGCGTGAAGTCGACTGCCTCGTCTACGTGCATACGCTCCAGGGCAGCGTCGCGCCGCCTCCGCAGTCGCTACCCGGCCTGCTCTGTGACCGGTTCGGTTTCACCAACGCGGAAGCTTTCTCGCTCGCGCAGCAGCATTGTGCATCCGCCCTTGGTGCGCTACGTGTGATTCGCGCGATGTTCGCCGCGCGGCCCCATCTGAAACGGGTACTGCTTGTCGGCGCCGACGTGATGCCGCTCGAATCAGAAAGGTTAATGCAAGCCGAAGGAATTCTGGGCGATGGTGCATTCGCCGCATTCATCGAACGTGGGGCAGCCGTGAACCGCCTGCTCGCGATCGCCACGCATGCCAGCGGCCTGGGCTGGCGCGGGGTACTGGCAAATGAGGAATCACGCCTGGCAGCACAGTACTTCTTCGCGGCACGCGGCCTGATCAGGCAGACAGTCCAGCAGGCACATTTCACACTGGACGACATCCAGCGTATCCTGCCTCACCATCTGGATCTGCCTGCGTGGCATCGGCTGCTCGATTCGCTTCAGGTCCCGCAGGACCGGCTGTTCGCGGAGAATTTTGCCCGTATTGGCCACGTCACCGTCAGCGACGCGTTCATCAATCTTGCCCAATGTCATGGACTGGTGCCGGGCAGACCGCTCCTGCTCTTTGCACGAGGCGTCGGAGGGTTTTCAGCCGCAGCGTTGCTGGTCCGTTAAACTGCGAGCGCAGCCCCGCTCCGTCCGCTTGCCCTCCGCTATAAGATGCGTATGGTTGTAATCCGTTACATGCATCGTCGAGCGGCACTCCGCAGATTATAATGACTTGAATGCACTCGGGCGGGTGCATAGTCCGCGTCCAGTTGGCCATTACCGGTGCCGCCGCGTATGGCAATCGTATGCGGGCCTCTGACTGGCCCCTCACTCCCGGAAACGGTTGTCGCATGAACTCGCACCGTCGTTGCGCGCGGGGCCTGGTTCTCATGTGGCACCTGGCGTTCCAGACTCTGTGAGGCAGCGCTGCGGTAGCGAACATGAAGCATGTCTCCCGACGCCGTTCAAACGAGGGCCAGCACAGGCCGTCACCGATATCCGATCGCCTGCAACCTGGCGCGCCGGTCATGCGTCTTGCATGTGCCACGGATATTCCTTCCCTCGTCGAGTCTTTCGGCCATGCGGCAGGGAAACTCGGCTTCCCGCATTACGTGATCAGCCGCGTTACGCGCAGCCGTTCGACCTGCACCCGGCGAACGGCGCTCGAGATGATCGGCTCACATTATCCGCAGGAGTGGGTGCGGCACTACCAGCACCGGGACTACGCGTCCACCGACCCCGTTCATCG
The DNA here is from genome assembly GCF_046027825.1 of Paraburkholderia sediminicola. GTDB lineage: Bacteria > Pseudomonadota > Gammaproteobacteria > Burkholderiales > Burkholderiaceae > Paraburkholderia > Paraburkholderia sediminicola_D. The sequence goes on along the minus strand of NZ_JAQQDU010000016.1, from coordinate 79,007 downwards.
GGCTGCGTTCCTTCAGTCGGCGCCCTATCGGTGGCACGACATCATCGGCTTGAGCAAAGCCGAGCTTCGTCTGCTCGACGAAGCAAGAGAGGCCGGACTACCCGCGGGACTCAGTGTCCCGGTGCACCAGTCCGACGGCAGTATCCTGCTGTTCAACCTGTCTGGCCCTCTGCGGTCAGTCAACGACGCCATCAATTCACGGATGGCATATTTGATCAGCGCGCAGTTTCACTTCGAACTGCATCGCCTCGCGTTGATACATTCAAGAAAAGCAGCACACCTGCTAACACCACGTCAGCTCGAATGCCTGACCTGGGTCGCCCGCGGGAAAACCTCGGCCGAGATTGGCGAGATCCTCGGGCGCTCGCGCTATACCGTTGACTACCACATCGAAGAAGCAATGGAGGCGCTCAACATCCGCAGCAGGACGGCCGCTGCAGTCCACGCGACCGTACAGGGCATCATCAAACCCTGACTCCGCTTTTCCCGCAAGTCCACCGCATGCCCTACCCGTCGCCGCAAGCGGCGCGGGTCAGTGCATGCTCGCGCGTGAGCGCCGGCACCCTCCCAAAGCTCCGAGTTTCTGGGCCACAGACACGCTGATAGCGTCGCGTCAACGGCTAACACCAGGAGGAGCCCATGTCACACATCGTTGCCGGCCGGCTTGATGACCTGCCATCAGATATCCGTCACCATCTCGGAACCTTCCGTCACAGGGTCTTTGTCCAGCGCCTGCACTGGGAAATACCCGGCGTGCCACACGATGCGACGAGCGAGTGGGATGAATTCGACGTAGACGCTACGGTCCACCTGGTCGCACTGTCCGCAGACGACAAGGTGTGCGGATGTGCACGGCTCATGCCCACCACAGGACCCTATCTGCTCCGTGACGTCTTTCCGGAACTTGCAAGCCCAGGCTCCTTGTCGCCATCACCTTCGATATGGGAGATGTCGCGATTCGCAGGATCTGGACTGCCGGACCATCGAACGGGCTCAATGTCGGGCATGTCGTTGTTCCCTTACGCAATGGCGCTCGCCCTCTCGTTGGGCGCGACACGCGTGATCGGCGTGGTGTCCCGCTCCGTTGCACGCCTGTACCGACGCTTCGGGCTCGATCTGCGCGATATCGGCGTTGGCACAGCGCCGGGCTGCGCCAGTATCGTTGCGTGCTCAATCGATCTAGCCCCTACCACGTTCCACACACTCCAGTGCGATCCTGTCACGTTGCTGCATTCGATCACCCGCTTCGGACAGCACCAGCTCCTTGGACCTGGCATGCCGGGTCATTCGCCTCCGACTGAAGCGAATGCGCCCTCTGTGCGCGCTCGTGGCGACGTGCCCCTCGCAGTTTGCGACAACAGTACGGTACACACGCAAGCGACAGTCTAGACCACTGGCCCCTGACATTAGCGCATGCCTGCAGGCCGGCAATGGTGCCGGTTGTCGGCCTCCTTCATCCAGTCCGGCCTGATCGCCGATGCGTAGGCCTGCCCGCTGCGCGAAGCCTCTCCATTCTGCTGTGAACTCAAGCCCAGGCGCTCGTCGATCGCGTGTGCGACGGTCGCAGACTTCGGAGGATGATCGTGATCGCCGTCCGCCCAGAACGTACACATCGCATCGAACAGAACGGACAGTATCGAGGTTACGTAGGGCAGTTTCACAACGATGCCTTCCTCTTGCTGGTCGCTAGCAAACTTTCCACAATGCTCCTGGAACCCGTTCACCGGCATCATGATCCGCAGGGAATCGAGTTCACGCTGCAGACGATCTTCAAATGAGTAGTGAACGGTCGCCGAATGCGCAAGCGCCTTGCGCAACTGGCAGAGCTGCCGGTCCTTCATCTCCATGCATCTGGTTAGCCGACGGACTTCGGCTTCGGCCCGCTGCAAACGCTGATCGGGAGCAGCGTTTGCCGATAGCATCAGCGGGACGCGCTCCATGCCAGTGACTGTCCATGCATTGAGTTCTTTCATGATGTTCCCTGCCTCAAATGCGCATGCCTGTATCGTTCCGGCTGCGCCGCTTCCCCGCCGTCAGACGCGCGCGGAAAGCACCTGGAATCTTCGCCACTGGTCAATCGTGACCGTTAATCACGGCGGAGTCATCGGACTTCAGCCACGCGTCTTTTTTCGGTTTTTTCAGACGAAATATCAACTGCGAAAAACGGCAGGATTTGCCATATCGGAATCAGCATGGATATACAGCAGGCGTACCGACAGTTTTGGTAACCACCGGTCGCCGGATCGACGGGGCCACCATTTGGCAGCGCGCATTGTCCTGCCACTAAGCCGCGAACATGCAGAACCCGCTGTCGTAAGGCCGGCATAGTTCGCGGAAGATTGATGCAGAGAAGACTTCTCCATGGCTCGCAGGCCAGAGCGATCTGCAAAGACCGCCGAAGCGCGGCCACGCACTGATGCATGCGCAGGATGGGCGCCGAGTCAGGCGTCAGCGCCAGCGCTTTATGAACGCTGGTCACCGGAAGGAGCATGGCACGGTCCATTTCCACACCCGGCGCCTGATCCAGCATCGTGCCTTCCTCGAGTAGCGCTCGAGAGCAGCCGCCGACGCGTGCTGCTTCGCAAGCACGCTGAAGCGTTCGGAGCGCAAGTCTCGTATGCCCTTTCCGGTGCTGAACCAACGCTTGCAGCACGTGGAAGTTGACTGAGAGCAGCAGTCGGACCAGCACGATGGACAAAGCCGACTCCAGCAAACCGGTCGCCCGATCGAAGCGATGCTGCTGCAATGCAAGCCGGATTCGGCCCAGCCATGGCCCACTGAGCATCTCCGTAACGGCAATCCATGCCGGGTCTGGCGGCGTTGCGTCGCTCGACGCGTGTGGTAACAGCGCTCCGATACGCGCCGGTTCGCCGCGCCACCCCGCGATGCAGAGGCGCTCCCGCGCGATCGACAGTGCAATGAATTCCGGTACCGCGGCGAGCGTGATGTCCTGTTCGAATTGCGCTGCGAGTCTTCCGCGGCGTCCAGTTCGCCCAAAAAGCCAGCGCGTAGGTTTTGCAACGGAAGGCCGTCAATTAAGGAATTGACGTTGTTCTGCGAGCATCTGATGAGGGCCAGAAGCCGGCACGCTTGGGTTTCGCCACGGTTGAAAGGCCGGCGTATTGTAATACGCGCGGCGCACAGATGCTCCTCTTGCCGCGCTTACCTGCTAACCTGAGTGCCCTTGCTGCGTGCCGACGCCTGTCGATGCCGTGTAGTCCATCAACCGAACTGCCGATGCCGCCACTGTTTCGCCGTTTACTGCTGCTGTCCCACGCGTTGCGTTATGGCGCTCGCCTGATCTGGCTTGCCGCCCCGCCCGACCACAAACTGCATTGGATGATCGATCTGGTCGGCCGCGTCCATGCGGCCGGGCGCAGCGAGAGCCTGCACGGCGTGCTGCCCGCGCTCGGGCCGCTCGCGAGCCGCTTCGCGCAGACATTGGCTGAACGGCCCGAACTCGCGACCGGCACCCTGCACGATGCCATCGACGCGATCGATCATCTCGAAGCCCCGCTGCCACCGCAGGAATCCGAACAGGCCTTGGCACGCGCATTCGGGCGGCCGCTCGCCACGATCTTCAGCGCAGTCGATCTGGTGCCCGTGCGCGGCGGCTTTGCCGAACAAACGCACCTCGCGCGGCTCCTCGTACCGGTCAACGGCCATAGCGAAGTGGCCATCAAGCTGGTCCGTGCCGATCAGATGCAACAGATCGGCGACGAACTCGCGCTGTTGCGCTGGGTCGCGCGCTGGCTGGAGAAGCTTTCCGGCTCCGCCCGCCGCCTGCAACTGCGTACGCTGGCGCAGACCTTCACCGACGACATTCTGCGGCGCTTCGATCTGCGCGCCGAAGCCGCCAATCTGAGCCAAACCGGCCATCATTTCGACGGTGACGCGCGCATCGTCGTGCCGGATGTGATCTGGGATCTCTGCACCAACCACACGCTGACGATGCAACGCGTCAGTACGCTGCCGGCCAGCGACCTGCCCGGTCTGCATGCGCATCACATCAAGCTCGCACCGCTGGCCGCGCATATCGTCGAGGTGGTGACCGAGCAGGCGTTCGAGCACGGCTTCTTTCACGCGAGCCTCGATGCGCGACGGGTGCGCGTGAGCATCGAACCCGACACGCTGGGACGTCTCGTACTGGCGGAGTTTTCGATCATGTCGAGCCTCTCGACCGACGAGCGCGAATTCTTCGTGCACGGCGCGACCGCGCTGTTCAACCAGGACTACGGCCGGCTTGCCGAACTGCATCGCGATGCCGGGCATGTACCGCACGACACGCGCGCGGAGATGCTCGAAGCCGAGTTGCGAACACGCGCCGAAGCGCATTTCGCAGCCGAGCCGGAAGACCGCTCGGCGGGTTCGCTATTTCATCATCTGCTGCACGCAGTGCATCCATTCGACGGTGCCGTGTCCGGCCGCCTTGCCACCGCGCAGCGCTCGTTCCAGCAAGCAGAAATGCTGGCGCGCGCGCTGCATCCGGGCGTCGATACGTGGAATGTCGCACGCGGCGTGCTGGCGGGGATTGCGCGGCGCGATATGGATCACCGCGGCTGGATCAAACGCATCTCCCGCGAGTTGCCGCATCTGGCGCATATGCTGCCGCGCGTGCCGCAACTGGCGGTGCGCTACCTGCAGCATGAGCACGATCGCGCCCGCACGCCACAGCAGAATGCCCAGCTGTTGGTGGATATCAGCCGTGAATATCGGCGTACGCGTAGGCTGCTGTGGGCATGCGCGCTGTGCGGTGGCGTGCTCGGCGCGGGGACGGTCTTGTTGATGTGGTGAGACCAATTTGGCCGTGGACGCTCCGAGGCACGGTTCGGGCAATTCGCCATTGAGCCCGCCCCGACGATTGCAGCTTCGAACAAGACGCGCTTCGCGTGTCCCGGCAAGATGACGGCTTTTCACGCCACCCGTCCCCGATGCTCCCTTCTTCAATCGCCGCCGTATTCGTCGTGTTGTGGTCGACCGGTTTCGTGGTCGCCCGGGCGATCACCCCCTATGCCGATCCCAATCTGTTCCTGCTTGCGCGCTTTGGCGGCACTGCGCTGATATTCGCGCTTGCCGCGCTCGCCACACGCGCCGTGTGGCCAACCGGCCGCGATCTCGGCAAGCATCTGCTCGCGGGTGCGCTGCTCCAAGGTGTCTATCTCGGCGCGGGCTACTGGGCCGTCGCACAGGGTTTGAGCGCCGGTGTCATGGCCTTGCTCGGTGCACTGCAGCCGCTCGCCACGGCTGCTGTCGCGGCGCCACTGTTTGGCGAGCGGCTGTCGCGGCGCGGCTGGACCGGAATGGCGCTCGGCCTCGCCGGCGTCGTGCTGGTTCTCGAACCGAAACTCGCCGCGGTCGCGCCATCCACCCCGCATGGCAACGCGCCGCCCTGGCTAGTCGTGTTCATTTCAATCGTCGCGATCGGCGCGATCACTGCGGGCACCCTGTTTCAGAAGACATCGCTGGCGAAGGCCGATATCCGCAGTGCCAGTGCGGTGCAGAATTTCGGCGCGGCGGTGGTTGCGGCGGTTCTTGCGCTGACGCTCGGCGAGCATCGCTGGATTGCATCGGCCACGTTGTGGGGGTCGCTTGCGTGGGGCATCGTGATGCTGTCCGGGATCAGTGTCACCTTACTGGTGTGGATGGTCAGACGCGGCGATGCGGCGCGCGCCACCGCGCTGATGTTTCTCGCGCCGCCGCTCGCCGCGCTCGAAGGATATGTCGGCTTCGGCGAAACGCTGCTGCCGGTGCAGATCGCGGGATTCGCGGTGGCGCTGATAGGCGTGCTGCTGGCGCGGTCCTGATGGGTTGAGCGGCGCGCGCCAGCCTGCGTCGGTCAATACGCGTTCGTCACGCGCTCCGGGCCGGATGGTCGCGCGAACGTTGTCAGCTCGATATTGGCTCGGCACCCTCGCCCGTCAACCCGCGGGTCAATCCGCCGTATCGGCGCCCGCCGGCACTTTCGCGCGCGCCTTGCTGCCCGGGGCCGGTGCCCAGGCCGGGCGGCTCTTGCGCTCCGAATCCACCACGACGATGTAGCGTCCAGCCCATGGGGTCATCTGGCGATCGCTTTTCAGCACCCACAGCGATTTGCCGGACTCGACGAGCGCTGCATATGCGGCGTCGAGAATGCCGTAATGGTCGAGGAAAGCATTGAGCGACGCGGGAATCCGCACGCAGCCCTTCGAATGGCGAATACCGAGCAGCGGCTCGAGCCGGTCCGGGTCGGTGGCGTGCATCTGGAAACGCATCTGCGACATGCCGCCCTTGCCCCATCCCCGCTCGCCCTGCGCCCAGCCGAGGTCGAAGATCCGCATGTCGCGCCTGCCGTAGCCGCGGATGTGGTTCTCGTTCAGTGTGCCTTCGGAGCGAAAGTCCATGTTGGACGGGGTATGTTCGAACACGCCAAGCGGCGTGATGAAGTGGTCGTACTCGCCGGGCCGCCCCGTCGAGACCGGCGACGCACCGATCATCTGCCAGCTACCGGACGGGGTCGCCCGGAAATAGATGAACAGCGCCTGCACGTTGGCATTGCGGTCCACCATCACGACATACTCGCCCGACAGGTTGCCGAGCATGTTCTCGCCGAGCGCCGTTTGCAGGCGGTCAGCATAGACGCGCTGCTCCGCAGCCGGCACTTTCAGCCGACGCGTCACGTTTTGCGCGAACACGCCCCGCAACAGGAACGCGCGGCGGGGGTCGACGACACCGGCCGCATCGGGCTCGGCAACGGCCAACGCATTGACAGCGGGCGCCGGGCGGGTTGCCGCTACAGATGCCGATGCCCGCGCGGTCGTGGTGCCCGCAGCCGACGCCGTGCCCGATGCGGCAATCGCGACGCCACATGACACCGCGCAAAAGACGGCGCCCAACGCGCGCATCAGATTGCGGACTGAACGAACTGCGCGTGCGGAACAGGGCGTAGAGAGTAAATCCGACATACACACCACTTCGCTTCGACGATCTACCGATGCGGAAGTGCTGCGGTCCGGTTCAGGCTGGCCAGGCCGATTAGGGTAGTTCATCGCGTATTTGAGCAAACCTGATTATTATTGACTGCTCGCCGGCTCATGCGGCGCTCGGAACGAGGATGTTACTAAGCACATTAGCATCTGTCGATGAAGAATCGGCTAATTCACCCGTATCGCCATAGACCGGTAATATTCAACGCGAGGCGCAGCGGTTTAAAAGCAGCGCGAAGTGAATTTAAAGCCAATAACCGCGATAAAACTGCGGGATCGATTCACCATTTCATGCCCGCAGAACCGGCCTGTTCGTGGGTCGGCCGCTCGTACAATTCGCGCGAGCGTCAACGGTCGACCCTCGTCGCCATCGCACACAGAGGAAAGAGAAACATGCCGCAACAAGACCCCGTCGCACGCCAGGCAAGCATCGCAGCGGAAATGCACGTTGCCGCCGAATTCGACGCCGCACAGGAAATCGAGCGCCGGGTCGCTTTTCTGGCGAACTATCTGCGCAGCAGCGGCCTGAAAACCTATGTGCTCGGCATCAGCGGCGGCGTCGATTCGACGACCGCCGGGCGGCTTGCACAACTCGCGGTCGAACGGCTGCGCGCGCAGCACTACGACGCGCATTTCGTCGCGATCCGTTTGCCCTACGGCGTACAAAAAGATGAAGCCGACGCGCAGCAGGCCTTGAGTTTCATTCGCGCGGACGAAAATCTCACCATTGATATCAAACCCGCCGCCGATGCGATGCTCGCCGCGCTGGATAACAGTGGCATGCGATTTAACGACGACTCACAGCAGGATTTCATTCACGGCAACATCAAGGCGCGGCAGCGAATGATCGCGCAATACGCGGTAGCCGGCGCCCGCGCCGGTGTGGTGATCGGCACGGACCACGCGGCCGAATCGGTGATGGGATTTTTCACGAAGTTCGGCGACGGCGGCGCCGATGTGCTGCCGCTCACGGGCCTGAACAAGCGTCGTGTGCGGGCGCTGTCCAAAGTCCTGGGCGCGCCCGAAGCGCTGGCCCACAAGGTACCGACCGCCGACCTGGAAATGTTGCGTCCACAACGGCCGGACGAAGACGCGTATGGCATCCCTTACGACGAGATCGACGACTTTCTGGAAGGCAAACCTGTGAGGGACGCCGCGCGTGAGACGGTCTTGCGTTTCTACGATGTCACGCGGCACAAGCGGGCGTTGCCCTACACGCCGTTCGATTGGCCGGTGAAGGCAAACGGGGAATGAGAAAGGAAATGTCACAACCAGAACGCGCGGAGAGGATGCGCGCGAGGAATGCGCCAGACGCCGCGCGTTCTTCCCAATAGCCGCATTCGACGCCTCCGGCAAGCGGCGGCGGCAGTTCAGTGAGCAGGCGGCGACTCGTCGTCGCTAAACAGATCGGCGCTCGCCTCGAGCGTCAAGCCGCCCAACTGCTTGCCGTGAATCTGCCGCGCAATCACTTCGCCCACATACGGCACGTCCGCGTCTAACGCGACCGTGGCGTAGGCGCTGGGTTTCCCTGCGTCAACCACCTCGACGCTTTTCGCGTAATGCCCAAGCTCACGCTTGAGAAATTCCCGCACTTCCTGCTCGCTGCACGATTCCGCGATATTGCGCACGATCAGGTTCATGCCGCCTACCCTCGGCGCGTACTGCGATCCGCGGCATGCACGCGCACCGGGCGCAGCGCGGCACGCTGTTTCGCCTGAGCAGCCGCAAGTTGGCGGATCAATGCAGCACCGGCCGCACCTACAGCAGCCAAGGTCAGATAGAAGGCAACCATTTAAATCTCCCCTTCGAAATTCGTCCTGTTTTCAGGATAGCCACAATCGACAACAAAAGCGATGCGACACGATGTCGTAAAAACGGACTTTAAAACTTCCGTTAATGCACTGTACCTGAATAAGCAGCGGTAAAAATAGCAAAACACATGTTCATTCAGTGGTGCAGGCCCGGCACATGCCCCAGACGCGGATGCTGGACGCAAAAACCGGACCGCACCAGACAGCGACATGTATCGCCACAGGCATCCTGCAGGGGGCGTGCGCAAAGGGCGGGCTGATCGTCGGGATCAGTCCGCCGCTTGCACGTTGGCCGCGCTCACCCACCACGCATTCTTGCCTTGCGGCACGTGAACCAGCACCGCAGACGGATCGTCCACGCCGTCGTCGGCTATTTCACACACCGCCAACCCGTCCGGCAGGCGTTTCACCTCGCCGGCCGCCTGGAACAGCGCGATGCGCTGCGCGTTCGACGGCTGCAGTTGCCGATACACGTCGAAGCTGATTGCCGCGGGCACGTCGCCGCGAATCTGCAACGAGCCGGCGCTGCCACAGCGCGCGGGTTCGGCGGCAAGCGCCGCAGCGCTGCCGAACAGGCAGCCGAAAGTGAGCGTCAATGTGGCAAGGCGTGAAAGGGTCATGGTGATTCTCCGGGAATAAGTTGGAGCAGCGCGCTGCGAGCGGCGAGCCTGAATACGCGCGAACGGCGCACGAGGGCAACGCAGGCGATGACGGCCAGCCTCATGGCGCGCTGTCACGACCGTCGCCTCGCCCATTGCTGTCACCGGTCGCGACATCGAGACGGCTCACGTCGCAAGACGTCTGGCTGAAACCCGAATAGACCACCGACCAGTTACCGACAATCGCGGCTTGCGCCTCCGCGAGGCTCAGCTTCCCTTCGCAAACGCAGCGTTTGAGCATGACAGCGGCGCGCGCCTTGCGACGCTCGCCCTGCTGGCCTGCCCACGGCAGAAGATCGAGATTGGAGGGCGCATTCGGCGAACCGCCGAGCACAACGGGTACGCGCCGGTCCAGCGCGAAAGCGGGACCGTTGCCGGCATCGATGCCGCGCGCGGCAAGCATGCGCGCCTTGTGTGCCATCAGTTCGTCGAACGGCGGGGCAACCGTGTCCGCATAACCGGGCCGGCAGATCGTGTCGCTGACCGACTCCTGCGTGACGCGCTCGTCGAGCATCGCCGAATCCTGAGCGCGGGCTTCGCCGACGCGCAATGCAAGTACCGCGGCAAAGCCGAGCAGGAACGCGACGCGCATCTTGCGCGCAGGACGCGCGGCGCCGCACCGGCGCGCGAGCGTTGGCGGAATCGTTTGATAGGTACGGCTGGTTGCGTCACTGTAATGGATGATGCGACGCCTGTCTGCAATGCCTGCGTTCATTCGTCGGCGCGCCGGCAGCGGCGCGCAATAGTTCAATTCTCAGACTAATTAAAACACATTCAATATTTCCGCGCGAGGAAGCCGCACTGGCGCAAATTGGCAAAGATGCGTCCAGATGCGCTCGCAGGTGTCAGCCGGTGCGGTCTTGCCGTGCACGCATACACGTTACAAGACCGCGCCGAACCCCTGGATAAGGACAACGCCACTATTTGCACGCCACTCACGCACGGCGCCAAAAGCACACTACGTCAACCGGGTTTCGCCACCCGAACCCGAGCCTGCAAGGCGCGGATACGTCCGAGCGCCTGAGTATTGGACACCGTCGCGTCGTACATCTTGGCGAGATCCGCCTTGAGCGCCGTACGTGAGCCCCCGTCGAGATAGACCATGTGCCCCGACGGATAGAAACGCGCCGACAGATTCTGCCGGACCTGCTGGCTGACAAGCGGCATCTGCTGCAGATCGAGCACGGTCTGATAGAACGGCGTGACATAGTCGAAGAAACCGTTCGCCGACAGCACCTTCAGGTCAGGATTGAGCGCCATCACGGCGGCAAGATCGCCGGCGGTGTACAGAATGACGTTGCCCTTCGCGTCGAGCCCCTTCTGCGCGCCGGTCGGATCGATGTGGCTGAAGTCCCAATACTGGAATGCCTGATCGTTAAGATCCGTGAACGCCGAATTCGATGTGTATTTCAACTGCTCGTTCAGATACACGTTCCACATCGTCGTGTAGACGCCGGTCACCGCCGTCATGGTCGGATCGTTGCCGCCGGAATTCGGGTCGATCTTGCCGGCGATACCAGTGTTGATCGCCGTCACGCGGCCGTCGTACTCGCCGAGCGCGAGGCCCTGCGATTTCAGTAACGTGGTCAGGAACAGCGAATTGCCGCGGCTGTCGTACGACGCGATATCGAGGCTCCAGGCGAGCAAGGTGGTTTTGTCGATACCGGTGTATTCGCTCAGCTTTTCGACCGTGGCGGAATCGGTAGTCGGAAACTTGCGCAGCACCGCCAGATAGTCGGTGCGCGCGAATTGCGCCACTTCTTCGGCAAACGTACCGAGGTCGGTCGGCCGCGGCGCGATGCCGAGTTTCTTGTGATACCACGCGTCCGCGGCGGCGGTGGGCAGCGCGCCGACCGGGTTGCCGGATTGCGTGTAATCGAGAATGGACGATTGCAGCGTGATGCCGTTCAGATCGACGCCGTCTTCATGCAACTGGTACGCCAGCACGCAACTGCGCGCCGTGCCGTAAGACTCGCCATACAGGTACTTCGGCGAATTCCAGCGATTATTCTTGGTGAGAAAGCGTTTGATGAACTGCTTGAGCGAGCCTGCGTCCTGGTCGACACCCCAGAAGGCGCGGTTCGTCTTCGGCGCAATGGCCGCGGAGTAGCCGGTGCCGACCGGATTGATGAAGACGAGGTCGCTCTTGTCGAGCAGACTGTCCGGGTTGTCTTCCATCGAATACGGCGCGGGCGGCGTAAAGCCCGGCATCGACGTCTTGATGCGGCGCGGCGCGAACGAGCCCAGCAGCACGAACACCGAGGACGAACCCGGGCCGCCGTTGTAGAAGAACGTCACCGGGCGGGTGTCCTCCTTCTGATTGTCCTGCGTGAACGCAACGTAGAACATCTTGGCTTCAGGCTGCGAACTGCTCGGATCGACAATCACGAGGTGGCCCGCCGTCGCCGTGTAGTTGATTTTCTGGCCGCCGATCACCATCGAATGATGCGTCACCGCGGCGGTTTCCGTGGTATCGGTCACTGAATCGTCCGGCCCGTTGCCATAAGCAACCGGATCGAAGAACGGTTGATCTCCGGTTTTGTGCGACGCACCGGCGGCAGCCGTTGCGGGTGAAGCATGCGTGTTGTGTGAAGACTGCGGACTAACGGAAGCTGACTCGGTGTTCGTCATGATCGCTCCTTGGGTTCGTTAACGTCTTGATATGTCTTGGTGTCTCTTGATATGTCTGTGTGTCCTGCGTTGCCTGCGTCTCTTGAAGCCATGCACCATACCGCTTGCGGCCTGAAAGCGGCGCACCGTGCGACAAGCGCAGACGGCTGGCGAGCGCCTGAGCTACCGGTCAGCCAGGCGCCTTCCGAACCGGTCCGCGACTCATCAGACTATAGTGCCGCCACCACCTTCTGACCATCGGGACTGCCGAGTCCCGTACATGCGTCCCAGCCCGGCGACGCGGCAAAGCTGCCGTTGTTGCCCTGGGTGATGTCGTTACACGCGCCAGGCGCCTTGTACAACTTCGGGTTGATGAGACCGGCCGGTTGCCCCTTCACCGCATTGATCCGCGCAATCAACGCCGACCACAGCGGTGCAACCGCACTGGTTCCACCCACAACCGTCTGCGTGCCGTCGATCAATACGCTATAGCCGGTGACAGGCGACGCATCGCCGGCCACGTCCGGCACGCCACGCCCGCTGAGCGCCTTCTTCGCGCCGCTCGATGAAGTGGCCGACAGGCCTTGCTGCCACACCGGGACCGGAAAGGCCCGGCTCACGCCACCGCCGGTCGCGCCGCCCTGCGCGCCGTCGTTCCACACCACCTCCTGCGCAATCGAGGTGCCCGACGCGGTCAGGCTCGTACCGCCGCATGCCAGTACATAAGGGCTCGACGCCGGAAAGTCGACCTGATCGCTGCCGGACCCGTCGCTCGAACCGCTATCGCCCGACGCCGCGCAAACCGTCACACCCAGGGCCGCCGCCGTTTGCAGCACGCCGTTGAAAGCTTGCAGCGACTGGGCGGTCCAGCTCGACTCCGGGCCACCCCAACTGATCGAGATGACCGTGGGCTTGTTGGTCGTGTCATGCACCGCGCTGCTCACCGCGTCAATGAAACCGGCGTCGCTGTTCTGCGTGAAATAGACCGCGATCGTGGCGCCTGGCACAATCGCACCGACGATTTCGATGTCGAGCGTCACTTCGCCGTCGGGCCCGTTCGGGTCGCCGCTCGGCTGATTGCTGCCCTCATCGACGCCGACCACTTTCACGTTCGGTGAAGCGACGCCAAGACTCGCAAAGTAACTCTTGAGGTCGGTCGTTTTGTACCCGCCGCCGAGTTCGATGATGCCGACGCATTCGCCACTGCCGTCGCCTTGCGGAAACTGATACAGCGACGCGAGCTGCAGCGGCGTAAAGGACGCCTGATGCGCCTTAGCCGGCTGGAACGGCGGCCGGATGCGAAAGTGCGGCCGCGCCTGAGGCCGGTTATCGAGCCCGAGCACGGCTTGCACGATGCCGTGCAGATCGTCCGGCACGCTGATCGTGCCGGTGCGGCCGCGGAACTGGCCCGCCGCGTGATGCTGGTAATGTTCCAGTTTGACGCCAAACGCGGTCTGGAACTGCGCGATCGTGCCACTCAGCAACACCTGGCGCGCCGCCGGATCTTCCCGCACCACCGTCAAGCCGTGTGCGGCGGCAAAAGCTTTGACCTTGGCGATGTCGTCCGGCGCGGCGCCATACTCCTTGGCAAACGCCTCACGCGATAGGGGTTTGACGCTTGGGTCGCCCGCTTCAATCCTGCTCATCAGTGCGTCGAACTGCGCCTGCCGCTGACGGCGCAGTATCACGAAAACCTCGATCCGTTCTGCCGGATCGCATTGTCCAACGACTGTCGAACCCTGTTCTGCCGTTCGCTCGCTTCCCGGCAGCGGTTGTCTGTTGACCATGGTGTCGATTCTCCTGTTAGCGTGACGGCGCGGGCCACAAGGTGGCCCCCAGGCACGCCACGCGTCTGCACGAACTCACCGCCTCGCGACCAGCGGCGAGTTGCTGTTTCAAGGACTTAGCCATTCCGTCCGACCCACGCATTCGAACACAGTTCCGGCGTGCGCGGCAGTTGTCCGAATGGCTAACGCCGGGTTGGATCAATGCGCTTCGCGCAGCAGCCGCGCTATCATGCTGAAGCGGCAATCCAGCCGTTGCAGCGCCTCGCGCGCCGCCCGCGCGCACGATCAAAGAATCAGAGGAACCCCCATGTCCATTTCGATGTATCAAGCCTCATTGCCCGTGCTGGTGCGCGGCATGACCAACCTGCAGGTCATCCTCGGCAAGGCCGAGGCGCACGCTGCCGAGAAACAGATCGACCCATCCGTGCTCCTGAGCGCCCGGCTCGCACCGGACATGCTGCCGCTGGTGCGCCAGGTCTATATCGTGAGCGATACGGCGAAGGGCTGCGCCGCGCGTCTGGCCGGCGTCGAAGCGCCGAAGTACGACGATGTCGAACAGACTTTCGACGAACTCGATGCCCGCCTTCAAAAGACGATTGATTATCTGAAGGAATTCAATGCGCAGCAGATCGACGGATCGGAAGAACGTCCGATCCAGCTGAAAATGCGCAGCGGCCCGATTGACTTCACGGGGCTGTCATATCTGCTCGGTTTCGTGCTGCCGAACTTCTATTTTCACGTCACAACGGCGTATGACATCCTGCGTCACAACGGCGTCGACCTAGGCAAGCTCGACTATCTCGGTGGCATCAAGTAAGAAGGCGTGCGTGCTGTTACGTGGCGTCATACGATCGCGGCCTGAGCAGCACGCAGGCCGCACATGCATCGTGAGCGAATCAGGCATGAACCGCACATGAACAATGCGCGAGTGGCATCAAACGCGGGGCTGGAACGCGATGATCGCCATGCCGGCCAGTGTGAATGCCACGCCGGCCGCATCCCACAGCGTGGGGCGCACTTTGTCGACGCACCATAGCCACGCGATCGCCACCGCCACGTACACACCGCCGTAAGCCGCATACACGCGGCCTGCGGCGGTGCCGTGCAGCGTCAGAAGCCAGGCAAACAATGCGAGGCTGAGCGCCCCGGGCACCAGCAGCCAGATGGAGCCGCCCTCCTTCAGCCAACGCCAGGGCAAATAGCACCCGACGATTTCGGCAATGGCGGTCACGGCATAAAGCAGAAAAGTTTTCATCGACAGATAGAAGCGAGTAGTTGTGTTGCCGCAGGCCCGTGCGCGGCAGTCTATCTGTTTTATTAACACAATCACTCTGCGCCCGGGCATCGCACACGCGACAGTCGTCGCATCCGATGGCTGTTCGCTACCCGTCGTCGAGAATCGCGCGCGCCGTGAGCATAAGCTGAGCAAATGAACGGCGTGCCGGTTGGCAATAGCGGGTCAGTCCAGCGAGAGCCGCAGCGCAAAGCCGATCAATGCCGCTGAGAAAGTCCAACGCTGCAGTGTCTGCGCAAGAGGATGGGCCCGCATCCAGCCGGCGATGCGCGCCGCGCCGATCGCATACATGGCGTCGAAACACGCGCCGATGGCGAGCAGCACCAGACCCAGTTCGACCATCTGCAATGCAACCGGTCCCGCTTCGGGACGCACAAACTGCGGCAAGAGCACCGAGCAGAACAGCAGCGCTTTCGGGTTCAACAGATTGGTCAGCAAACCCTTGACGAAAGCGGTCCGCAACGGCCGGGACTCAACACCCACCACGCCGCCTTCAGGCAACGCGAACACGGGTGAGCGGAAAATCTGGATACCGACCCACGCGAGATAAACCGCGCCGCCGTAGCGCACCACGTCGTACAGCCACGGCGCGCTGCGCAACAGCGCCGCCACGCCGCATGCGGACAACGTGACGTGCGTTGCACGCGCCACCCCCAGCCCGCCGGCCGCCGCGAAGCCACTGCGCACGCCGCGTCCGATACTAGTCTGCAGGACCAGCGCCATGTCGGGCCCTGGCACGGCATAGACCACAAACAGTGCAGCGATATAGACGGCCAGAAGGTGTGCGGAAATCATAGAAGCCTCTTGTTTTTAAGGGCTCTATCTTGCTATCGTCGGCGGAGGGTTTGCTGGCGAATTACAGGCACAGGCGCATTAGCTTTGGAGGAATGCGCTAATATTTCACCCCCGAGCCATATTTTCCGCTAACGCGCAGTCAGCACCCTAAAGCCATGACAACCGACCTCGATAAAACAGACCGCGCGATCCTCGCCGCGCTGCAGAACGACGGGCGCATGTCAAACGCACGGCTGGCCGAGATGGTCGGCCTGAGTGAGACGCCGTGTGCACGACGCCTCAAGCGTCTTGAGAACGACGGCTATATCGACCAGTACCGCGCGATGCTGTCGCGTTCCGCTCTCGGCCTCGGCGTGGTCGCGTTCGTCTACGTACGTTTTGCCGTGCACGACCGCGCGGTGGCCACCCGTTTCGAGCGCGAGGTGCAGGCCATCCCGCGAATTCTGGCGTGCCACAACGTGTCGGGCAGCGCCGACTACATCCTGCAGGTGGTCGCGCGCGATCTCGACGACTACGGCACGTTCATGCGCGACGAGATGCGCAGCCTGCCGGGCGTGACGTCGGTGGAATCGGCGTTGTCGCTGCGGGAAGTCAAGGCCAACGGCGGGCTGCCGCTGTTCTGAATGCGGACGTGGCATAGTCACGCCTTTGAAACGGCGCGAGCCGACCAGACGAGCACGGAGTTTTCATGGATCACGAAAAGGCAAGAGCCGAAGAAACAGCCGCGATGGAGCGCGTACTGACCGCGACCAAGCGGGTACAGGCGGCCTTCGCGTCGCTGCAATCGCAATTCCCGCCGGCCGGCAGCGGCCAGCCTTCGCAGTTCGCGCTGCAGACTTTCGACGCTGCGTTGCAGGAACTCGAAGACGCCCAGGCCGCATTCGACGAATTACTCGGCGATCTGCTTGACGGCAATCGTTGAGTGGCATAGCCGGTCTCTTCACTGCATAGCCGCTGCGTAGTACGCGAGCGGCGGCCGTCTTCAGTTTCCATTGAGGCGGTCGCCGCGTTATTTGGAGGGGCCAGCCGGACTTGACCGTTAGTTGCGTATTGATCGGTGAACAGCGGCCAAACGACCAACTCCGCTCTGCACGCTCCACACTACTTCACCAGATCAGTTACGTGGCTATCCCTCTAGCGAATGCCGGTGACGGCCACGCATCTGTCACGCCCCTTCCGTCTCGATCGCCGGTTCGCACAGAATCGGAAAGTTGACCGAGTTCGCGACATAGCACTTCTCATGCGCCACGTGATGCAAACGCTCGGCCAGATCGAGATCGCCGCCAGCCCGAATGACAACATGCGGACGTAGAACGATCTGCGAAAAGCGGCCCTGCTCCGGGGTATCGAGCATCGTGCCTTCGGCGTTGTCGCGATAGCTCAGAACAACGATGCCCACGTCCGAACAAAGATGCAGATACCAGAGCTTGTGGCAGGCGCTCGCCGAGGCGACCAGCAGATCTTCCGGATTCCACCGGTTCGCATCGCCGAGAAACGCCGGGTCCGATGACCCGGGGATATCCGGCTTGCTTCCCGCAGTGATGATGTGATCCCGACCGTATTCACGGTACCCCGAGGTGCCGCTGCCGCGGTTTCCTGTCCATTGCACCGATACCGCGTATTTGTGCTCGCCGTACGCCATGCCAATCTCCTTTGCTGTTGACCCGGAATAGAATTCGCAACGCATGCATTCTATATGCACGCAGTGGATTTGGTATACCATTATTCCAAACGACAACCGATAGAAGCACATGGACCATAAACTGGATTCGACGGCCGACGCCATCGCCGTCTCACTACGCGAGCTGATCGCAGCGGGCGAACTGGAAGACGGCGCGCGGCTGGTCGAGCGCGAACTCGCCGATCGATTCGGCGTGAGCCGGGTGCCGATGAGAGAGGCCATCCAGAAGCTGGAGGGTGAAGGACTGGTCGAGCTCATGCGTAATCGCGGCGCCGTCGTGCGCACCCTCACGGAGTCCGACCTGGACGAGATTTACAGCCTGCGCATGTTGCTCGAAGGGGACGCCATCTTCCACGCGGTCAAACGCATGGACAGTGAGACGTTATCGCGCGCCGAACTCGTTCATCGGCTGCTGGGAGACGCCGATACCGCGCAAAAACAGGGCGAGCTGAATCGCGAGTTTCATGAGCTGCTACACCGCCCATGTGCGAACGGCCGGCAATTGAAGGCGATCCGCGAGCTGCGCGCTCAGGTCGAGCGCTACGAACGATTGCAAAGCACGTTGCTCGCCGACACACCGGCCTTCCAGGACGAGCACCTCAAGATTCTCGAAGCTTGCAAGGCCGGAAACGCACGCCTCGCGCGATCGATGACGGTGGAACATCTCGCGTCGGCGAAGCGCATCGTTCTGCAACTCGTTCGGGGCGACTGACTACTGCTGTCCGAACGCTTTTCCCGCGACGTTCGGTGCGCGCGGGTCCGGGTTCATATTCACGCTGGTGCCGTTCGCGCGCATGTTATTGAGCACCGGGCCCGATCCAATGCTGCCGGTTCCACCGCTCGCAGTGGCGCGGCCCACCGCACCCACGCCCGGCGATGGGCTTGAACCTGCTGCTCCCGTGCCCACACTCATTCCCTGCCCCGCGCCCGCTCCATTTATTTGCCCCACCAGCCTGCAATCCGCCCATACTATTGGCGCCCAGGTTTGCCGACTGCGCATAAGCCACGCTCGTCAGGCCTGTCACCAGCACCGCAGTCAACAGAGCCTTTGTCAGGATGTCCATAGCCCACTCCGTCATGCCGTCAAATTGCATCTCCCGATGCTCCCAGCACATCGTCTCGACATCGAGCAAACAACGCTCGGGAAGGAAGCCGGTCACAGAGTAAGACTGGCCGCCGGCCACGTTTGTTCAGCGTTGGAAATCTGAGCGGGCCGCTCTCCTTCAGCAAGTTGTACAAATGCTTACAAAGCAGCATACGTCTGACGTACACGGCCCGCGCTGCTGCGGCGTTATTGCAGGCATCTACCCGCGGAGCCCGCAATGAACACGAACCTCACTTCCAGCAATCCGCAACGCAGCCGTATTCATCCTCTGGTCGCCGGCGCGGCCGTGGCCGTCATCCTGGCGAGCGCCACCGGCATCGCGGCGATGACAGGGCTTCTGCCGACCTCGCACGCCATTACGGAGCCCGCGCAGCCGGCCACCCCAATCGCGGCGCAGATCGCGAGCGCGCCAGTCGCCGCGCCCCAATCGGCCCCGGTTCAGCAAACGGTCCAGCAAACCGCACCGGCACGGCCGCGCGTCCATCACACGCACAGTGCGCCCGCCGCGGACGCGCCGAGGTACACAAACAATCAGGTCTACCAGGCACCGTATGAATCCGCGCCGGCACGGCCGGTCGCCGATCCTTATGCGGGCGAAGTCGTCGCGATCAACACGGTGCAGGCGTCTGAGCCGACCACCGGGCTCGGCGCGCTAGGTGGCGCCGTCGCCGGTGGCCTCGTCGGCAATCAGATTGGCGGCGGACGCGGCAAAATTCTCACCACTATCGCGGGCGTTGTCGGCGGCGGGCTTGCCGGCAATGGGATCGAACACGCCGTGCGCAAGCAGACCACCTATCAGGTTCAGGTGCGCATGCAGGACGGCAGCTATCGGAACTTCAGCTACCCGACCCAGCCCGACGTCCAGATTGGCGAGCGGGTCCACGTATCAGGCGATTCGCTGACGGCTTCGTGAGGTTCTGCGCCGGCCCTTCACCGGATGCCGGTTTGCAAGCATGTGGGGCGCCGCCGTGCGCGTTATGATCAACCGTTACGCCAGAACGGCTGATCGAGCACGATGGAGCACGCCTACATCCACCTTTTGCACCTCCTTGCCGGCCATTCGGCATGGACGCTCACGGTCGTCTTCCTTGCTGCGTTCCTGGAATCCATCGCCGTCATCGGCACGTTCATTCCAGGCAGCACGGCCATGTTTCTCGCCGGTGCGCTGGTCGGCACGGGCTCACTGAGCCTCGGCTGGGCGCTCCTGTGGGCGGTGGCAGGCGCCATCGCCGGGGACGGCATAAGCTTCTGGAGCGGCAAGCGCTACAAGGACAAAATCGTCCAGCTCTGGCCATTCAGCACCCATCCGCAGGTACTCGACGCCGGCCACCGCTTCTTTCAGAAACAAGGCGCGAAGAGCGTCGTGTTCGCCCGTTTCATCGGACCACTGCGGGCCATCGTGCCGGTGGTGGCGGGCATGCTGGGCATGACGCCGTTGCGCTTCTACGGGATGAACGTCCTGTCGGCGCTGCTATGGGCGCCCGCGCATATCCTGCCAGGTGTGGTATTCGGCGCCTCGGTGCTGCTGGCGGGCGCGGTGTCGTTTCGCCTCGTTGTCATCATCGCGTTGCTGGCGGGCATCGTCTGGCTCAGCTTTCGCGCGATGCGTTTCCTGCTCTCGCACGCCAGTGCGTGGTCGAGCGCAGCGGGCCGCTACCTGGGGAACTGGGCTTGCCGCCACCCAGGGCCGTTCGGCCGCCTCGCGCGGCGGCTGCTGGACCCCGAACAGCCGGATGCCACCAGCATCGTGGTGACGTCGCTGATTGTGCTGGTGTCGGGCGCGCTCTTCTTCGGGGTTCTCGGCGACGTGATCAGCGGCGATCCGCTGGTCAGCGTTGACCTGTCCGTCTATCACTTCCTGCAATCGGTGCGCACCCCCTGGAGCGACACGGTCCTCGCAGGACTGGCGACGCTCGGCAGCGTCTTCACGCTGACCGCGCTGGTCATGACGGTGGTCGTGTGGATGCTGCTGGAACGGCGTTGGCGCACCATCGGCTACTGGCTCGCCGCGGTCGTGTTTTCCCAGTTGCTGATCTTCGCCCTGCAGTTCGCGATGCACCGCGCGCCGCCCAATGAACTCATGGCCGATGCCTACGTGTTTCCGAGCGATCACGTCGCCGCGACGGTGATCGTCTACGGCTTCCTCGCGTTTCTGCTCGCGCGACGGGTCGGCACCCTGGGGGGTTTGCTCGTGGCGACCGCGAGTACGGTCGTCGTGATCGTGGTCGCGCTGGCGGGACTTTACTTCGGCCGGTACTGGGTCTCGGACGCGATCGGTGGCGCCGCGCTCGCGTACATCTGGGTGGCGATCGTCGCGCTGACGGCGATGTTGCGGCATCCGGAAGTGCCGCCCGCACGCGGCTTCATGCCGGTCGTGATTCTGCTGGTAATGCTCGTAAGCGTGGGCGTGCAACTGAGCGTCAATCCACCGGCGCCGCCACCGGACAACGCAATGCGCCCGCCGCCCGTGCTGGTCACGCAGGCGCAGTGGACGGTGTCGCTGTGGAAGAAACTGCCATGCTACCGCTCGGATATGGGCGGCGATCACAAGGAACCGCTCACGTTGCAATGGGTGTCGAGCCGCGAGTCGATCAGGGGGCAACTGCGCGCCCAGGGGTGGATCGAGGGCACGGACCTGTCCGCGCACAGCCTGCTCTCGCTTGCGTCGCCGAACGTCGCGGCGGTGTCGCTGCCGGTGTTGCCGAAGCTGAACAACGGCGTGCCTTCGTCGCTCGTCTTCATGCGCCCCGGCGAAACCCGCGACGAACGCGACGTCCTGCGCTTCTGGCCGAGCGGCTATGCCGTGGAGAACGGCGCGTCGGCCGCCCCGCTGTGGGTCGGGGCTTTCGCGCACGAACGGCTCTCCCGGGCATCGTGGCCGATCAACATTCTGCGGATCGATAAGGAAGCGTCGTCGTTCGATGCTCACACAAAAACGAGTACCGCCCTTGACGCGGCGCTCGTGGCCAGTGTGAGTTGTCATGGCGTGCCGGTGTCGCTACTGGCCTCTCCGGCGCAATGATCGGCAAGTTGTCGTGCTGTCTGCCTGGGTGCGCCTGTTGGCCGTATTAATCAGGAAATCGCTCTGCGCTCAACCACTTGGCGGGTTTGGCCAGGACTTGTCCACAAGGATATGAACATTTTCTGTGGATAACCTGCGCAACGCGGTCCGGTGAGAAGCCGAAAGGGTAATAGCGACCCGCGGGCCCGCCGGATTAGCTGCGAGCCGAGTGCCGCCATGTGCCATCGGCGCACGCAATCGAATCATGACGAAAACCAGGAGGGACGCCTCGGTGCGGCCCCCCCGGCATCCCCAGGCAGTCGCCGTCAGAACCGCTTTCTGATGCCGACCATCGCCGCCGTCGTATTGAAACCCGGCGCAACAGGCTGTCCGTATTCAATCGACTGATTCATCTTGCCCTGGTTGTCCACATAGCCCACCTGGGCATATAGCGTAGTGGCCTTGGAAAGACTGTAGTTCGCGCCGAGCACAAATTCGGTCGATTTGTTCGCAGAATTATTTTCGTCCTTGATGTAATACACGCCGCTTGTCACCTCGAAAGCCGGCGTGAACCGATAGCCTAAGCCGCCGGAAATCATGTCGAAGTCGGTGGTCTTCGGATGCGCCGGGTTGCGGCCGTTACTGAACGACGTGCTGACCGTAAAACCCTTGATCGAATACAGCGCGCCGAGGTAGTAGAACCGGTTGTTGTCCAGCCCGTTCGGCACGGTTGTCGGAGTGGGGTTGGTATCGTGCCCGTTGTAGTAGGCCGCCGCGAGTTTCAGTCCGTAATTGTCGTACTGCAAAACCGCGGATTCCCGTGTGCCGCCCTGCGCCTGCCCCGCTACGCCACCCGGCGCGTATTCGAGGCTGGCGGTCACGCCGCCGAACGTCGGCGAGACATAGACGATGGCGTCGTCGTCGAACACCGCCCCGAGTTGGGCGTTCGTGCTGGTCCCGGGCCAGCCCGCAGCGGAATTCATGCTGACCAGCGCGGTAAAGATACTGCCGAAGTAGCCGCCCTGGCGCACATCCGTGTAAGCCATCGCGTAGGTCAGCGGAATAATCTGCCGGCCCATGGTGAGCGACCCGTACGGGCCGGCGAGGCCAACCGACGCCTCCTGATTGAATTGCGCCGCCGCGCCGGCAGTACCGCTCAACCCAAATTTGCCACTGGTACTGTCAAACGCGCCTTGCAATTTGAAGTTGGTTTTCCACCCGCCGCCCAGGTCTTCCGTTCCTTTAAACCCGAGCATGCTGGTATAAATTCCGCCGTCCTTCATTTTGAAAACGTGGCCGGTATTCGGCGCGGCGGTGCTGTACGAGGCCGCCGAAGTGGTCTGATAAAGCAGCCCCGTATCCACTGCCCCATACAACGTCACTGACGATTGTGCATGCACAGTACTACCAACTGTTGCCAATGCGATCGCTGCTGCAAAACCTTTTTTCATTGTGTCTCCTTGGATTACCTGCTCCGGCGTCCGTGTGGCAACCAGAAATGTCTGTGCTCTATCAGTTTCTAAAACCAGCAATCTGCGAGACTCGTGGTCAGCAGTCAGCCGTCGAACGGCTTGTGTGAGCCGCTCATCAGCCTTCAACGGGCAGCGCCGCACGACAGATCGTCAACGCACCGCTGTCCCATACGCGCCTGGAGTCGATCGCGTCAGTTGTATCGGAGGGTCATTCAGACCGGACGTCCCGCCGCAATCATCATGCGAGAGGTCATGGGTTTGGCCCTACCATCGAATGAGGTCCATGACTTCGTCTGCCGGCTTTCCCTGCTCCAGCAAGCGCGCCATGATGTTCATCGCGGGCGTGATGTTGCGGAAGTAGGCCTTATAGCCGGCGCACAGATAGTTGAGGCCGGGCTCGCCATCCGCGGTTTCGATAAAGCGGTTTTTAGGGCACTCGCCGTGGCACGCGAAACGGAATTCGCAACGCAGACAGTCGCTCGGGAGCGTGCTTTCCTTCGCCATGCCGAAATCGGTCTGCGCCTGCGAGGACATCATGCTGCCCAGATCGTCTGACATGACATTGCCGAGGCGATATTCCGGGTACATGAAGTGGTCGCAAGCGTAGACACTGCCGTCGTGCTCTACGATGGCGGCGTTGCCGCAACGCGGGCTGAAAATGCAGGCGCCCGCGGGCAATTGGCACCACGATGCGAGCGCCCATTCGAAGTTCATCACGTGAATCGTGCCGACGTCATGACGAACCCATTCATCGAATACCGTGGACAGGAATGTGCCGTACGCAAGCGCGTTGACCGTGTGCGGCGTCACGGCTGTTTCTGGTCGCGCCACCGGTTTCGCTTTTGCTGCGGCAGACCGGCTGAGCGATGGCGGAACGGCAAAATGCAGTCCGATGACCTTTTCCTGCGGCTGAGCCACGCGCTCGACGACCGGATTGAACTGGATAAAACCCGCTCCCAATTCCTTGAGATGACGATAGATCTCCAGCGGCTGATGCACATTGGCGCTCGATACCGTAACCAGCACGTTGAAATCCACGCCATGACGCGACAAGACGGCCAAACCGCGTACGGTATCGTCGTAGCTCGAATGACCGCGCTTGTCCGGGCGTGCCACGTCGTTGAGGGCACGCGGACCGTCCAGACTGACGCCCACGAGGAAACGCTCGCGTCGAAGAAACGCCCCCCACTCGTCGTCGAGCAAGGTGCCGTTGGTTTGCAAGGTGTTGCGAATCAGCTTGCCCTGAGCGAACTTGCGCTGCAATGCGACGGCGCGCTCGAAGAATTCCAGCCCCAGCAAGGTGGGCTCACCGCCCTGCCACGTGAACTCGACCTCCGGCGCCGACTGAGTCGCAATATATCGCTGGACATAGGCCCCGAGAACCTCATCGGACATGCGAAAGCGCTCGCGTGGCGGGAAAGCGTTCTGTTTCTCGAGGTAAAAGCAGTAGCCGCAATCCAGATTGCAAAGTGCGCCGATGGGCTTCGCCATCAGATGAATGCCGGTCAGCGATACCGTGGCTTCGGTATTCATACTTGACAGCGGCCGTAGGCCACTCGGGAATGCAAAATAGAAATCATGGCTATCACCTTGGACGAACAAGCAACCCGCTTGAGATTTGGCTAAATCACCCCGCAATGCGGCCGGTTCAGGCGGTATTGCGTCGATGGTTCATCGTATGGGACGAGCGATTCCCGCGCCTGTCATTGCGGCCAAAACGGTGGTCTTTCAGAGTGTCGCCAGAATCGTGCGGCGTATGGCGTACGGCACGCGGCGCAGACAGAAGCAGTTGCCGATCCTAACCGGCCGCCTTCCTCGCAGCGATATCCGCTTCGTAGTACCGCGCTGCAAGCAGAAATAGCACCGCCGCAGCCAGCGACATCAGCGGCGCAACAGTGAGCGCTGTCCGCAGATTCGTCACGTCGGATAGGAGTCCCACCAGATAAGGCCCCGGCGCCGTGCCAAGCAGATTGGCGCCCAACACCGCGGTTGCCGTCACGGTGGCGTGAACGGCGGGATGAGTGACGTCAATCAGCATCGCCACCGCGGCCCCGCCATGCGCCGCGGCGAAGAGCGCGCCGCCGAGCAGCAGCACAAGCCCCGCTACGCCAGGCGGCATCGCGAACGCCGCAAACAGCATCAACGCGGAAAGCAGCGCGTAGGCGGCGGGCACGAGCGCTCGATAGCGCGGCCGCCCCCTGCTCAGCCGATCGGCCACGCCGCCGCCAAAGAGCATGCCCAACCCCAGCACTAGCACAACCACCGCCGCGATCAGACTCGCCTTCTTCGGGTCATAGCCGTAAAGGCGATTAAAGTACGTCGGCACCCATGCGATCAGGATGGCCGGGATCCCCATCTGCAAACCGAACGCGGCGAACGTGAAATTGCCGGAACGCGCGGCGAACACGTGCCTGAATACTTCGGTAAACCGCAGCCGCCCATTGGTGCTATGGTCGGAAGTGCCCTGTTGCAAGGCACGAACCTTGTAGTCGCGAACAAAGATGGGGTAAAGGATGGCGAGCAGCAAACCCGGTGCGCCGACGGCGAAAAAGGCATAGCGCCAGCCGAACTGGCTCGCGACCGCGCCGCCGATCACCACCCCCATGACGGAGCCAAAAATGCCGCCCGATTGAAACGCCCCCAGCACCGCGGAGCGCTTGCCCTCCGGGAACGTGTGAGCCAGCAGCGCCGCACCGGCCGCCGCGTAAGCGGCCTCGCCAAACCCTACCATTGCACGGGCGACAAGCATTTGCGTGTAGCTGGTCGCCAGTCCGCACGCAATCGTGGCGAAACACCAGACGAATGCCATCAACGTAATGCTTTTGACGCGGCCCCAACGATCCGCGACGAACGATAACGGAATGGTCATCACGCCGACCACCAGGGACACGATACTGACCAGCGCGCCCAATTGCGAATCCGACACACCCCACACCGGTTTGAGAAACGGAAATACGGCACCGACCGCCTGGCGCGACAGGTAGTCCGAGAGGATCAACCCGAAACTCAATGCGAACACGGTCCACGCATAGGCCTTCGAGCCTTGGCCCGCGCCGGCGCCGGACGCCCCACGGGCCTGAATCAGATGTAGCGTTCTCATGTTGACTCCGTGCTCGTGTCTTGCGCCGTCGAACCATACCGACAGGATTCATTCCCATAGGAACACGGAATGTTCAAAGCCGGGTCAGGATGCCCGAGGAATAGCTTCGATACCAGCCGTTGAACGCGCGTGCCGTATGGCGGACGAAACAGACCGATCGGGAACCAGCGCCTCATCCTTAACACCGACTTGCCGTGCGACAGCGCCTTGAATCCCTCCGGTCCGCGCCAGCTTCCGATTCCCGAATTACCGGTGCCGCCGAACGGCAAATCGCTCTGGAACACATGCCATGCCCAATCGTTGACGGTCATACCGCCGGCATGAACGTCCCGTTCCAATCGTTTGATTTCGCTCGCGTCCGTACCGTAGTAGTACAGCGCCAGGGGACGAGGCCGCGCCGTGATGTACCGGATGCCTTCGTCCAGCGAATCGCAAGGCACCACGGGCAGGATCGGATTGAAGAGCTCTTCCTGCATGATGCGCATATCCGGCGTCACATCCGTCACGATCTGCATGGGCACGACTCGCCAGCCGTTTCCGGTGCCGCACGAGGTCACCGTGGCGCCTTTGGCGCGCGCATCGTCGAGCAGTTCATGCACACGTTTCGCGTGACGGTCGGAGGCGATGCACGTGTACTCCGGATCGTCGACCGGGTTGGGCACCATGTGCTGAAATGCGCTTACCACGGCGGCCACGAACGCGTCGATCCGATCGCGCGGCACCAGGGCGTAGTCCGGCGCGACGCAGGCTTGACCGGCGTTGAATGCCTTGCCGTGCGCGATGGAGCGCGCCGCGGCTGCGATGCTCGCAGACGGGGCAACGATAGCCGGCGATTTGCCGCCCAGCTCCAGCGTGACGGGTGTCAGGTTCGCGGAGGCCGCGCGCATGATCTCCTTGCCGACAGCAGGCGAGCCGGTAAACACGATGTGATCGAACGGCAAGCTCGCAAAGGCCTGAGCCACTTCCACGCCGCCGCCGAACACCGCCACCTGATCTTCCGGAAATAGCTCGGCCAGCATCTCGCGCAGGACCGCCGTGCTGCGTGGCGAGAATTCCGACATCTTGATCATCACCCGATTGCCTGCTGCGAGCGCCGTGATCATCGGCCCCACTGCTTCGACGATCGGGAAATTCCATGCCGCGATCACGCCGACGACGCCTTTTGGCTGGTAGACCACTTTCGCGCTGTTGGTACGAAACAGCAGGTCCGTGCGCCGCCGTTGCGGCTTCATCCAGCGCCGCAGGTTGGCAAGCGCGTGGTCGATCTGCAACGCAGGAAACATCACGTCCAGCGTCTTGCATTCGAACTCCGAGCGACGACCGAAATCGTCGCTCATCGCCGTGGCGAGTCGATCCTGGTAGCGGCTCAGGGCCTCTCGTACCTCTTTCAATGCGCGCCTGCGTTCTCTGAGTTCAGGATAGGGGTTGGCGAGGCATGCCTCACGTTGCCGGGCCAATACGTCCCGCAGATCTTCAATCGAGTCATTCATCTCGCCATTCCCGTTCACCCGCATTCTCGACGCGTTCTCGATCGCGCACCTTTCGCGTACCTGATCCCAGCGCACCTTGCGCTTCAGCCGCGATGCGGCCGGCGCATCGTTACAAAGACACTCAGACCGATCGCCACTGCGCGTCCCAGTACTTTTCCCGCACGTCTTTCTTGAGCAACTTGCCCACGGCGCTGCGCGGCAGGTCGACCCAGAACTCGACGCTCTTCGGGGTCTTGGTGCTGCCCAAATGTTCCTTGCAGAGCGCCATGAGCTCCTCTTCGGAAACGCTCAGCCCGGGCTTGCACTGCACGACTGCTTTCACCGCCTCGCCCCACTTGTCATCGGGTACGCCGATCACAATGCAATCGAGAACGGCGGGATGGCCCTGAATGACCTTCTCGATTTCGACGGGAAAGACATTGAAACCACCGGTGACGATCATGTCCTTCATGCGGTCCACGATGGTGATGTAGCCCCGTGCGTCCCGCACGCCGACATCGGTGGTGTGATGCCAGCCGAAGGTGGAAACGGCGGCCGTGTCATCCGGCTTCTTGTAGTAGCCCTGCATGACCATCGACGAGCGCACGACGATTTCGCCGCGTTCGCCGGCAGGCAACAGGTTGCCCTCGGCATCCATGATGGCAAGACATGCGACGTCGACTGCCTTACCCGCGGCCTTGACCACGTCCTCGTCGAAGCTGCCGTCCTGCTTCAGATAGTCGGCGGGACCTTTGACCAGAATCGGCACCAGCGTCTCTGTTTGCCCGAAGCTTTCATACATGATGGGGCCGAACACGCGCACGGCTTCCTTGAACTTGTCTGGAGCGATCGGCGCCGCGCCGACGATGAACGCCTGCAGCGACGAGAAATCCGTCTCCTTCGTTTTCGGATGCGCCAGCAGACCGTAGACGGCGGTGGGCGGCAGGTACAGGTGCGTGATCTTTTCCGCTTCGATCAAGCTCAACAAGGCTTCTGGATCGAAACCCGGCATCAGAATGTTGACACCGCCCTTGATCGTGAAGCCAAGGGCCAGGAGCCCTGCTGCATGCGTCAGCGGCGCCACGCACAAGTGACGCGAACTGGACGTAATGCCGAAGGCGGAAGCGAGTCCCAGCCCCATGAATTCGAGGCCTCGATGCGTATGCACTGCGCCTTTGGACGGCCCCGTAGTGCCACCGGTGGGTTGCAGGAAAGCGCGATTGGCAGGGTCTTCCGGCTGATTGTGAAATGGCTTCCAGCAATCCTTCAGCCACTCGTCCATCGACATCCCATGCTCTGACGCACGGTCGATGCACACGTAGAGATTCGCCTTCGACAGCGTCTTCTTCAGCACCGGAACACTGCTCTCGAAATAGCTGTGAAAGAACACAATGTCGGTATCGAAGTACTCAAGCACCTCGGCATTGGTCTCGACCGAATTCCGAATGTGAACGGACAACCAGGCGGAGTCAGCCAGGTTGACACCCAGATGCAGAAGACTGACCCGATAGTCGTTGGGCGCATAAATAGCTGCATGCGTACCCGCGCCCGCCGCGCGCGCGCGAGTCAGGCCATGTGCTACCGCGTGAACGTACTTCTGGGCCTCGCCGTATGTCATGCGCGTGGCGCCATCGACAAACGCCAGGTTGTCCGGGTGAAGCTGCGCTACTGCATCGAAATAGTCTGCCAATCTCATTCTTTTAATCTCCTCCAGCACCAACTCTCAAACGTTCAGGGATCAACCGATCCTATTTCGCACGCAGGCGTGACGCCGCATCGAGACGAATGGTTTCGCCGTTGATGTACGCGTTTTCAATGATGAACGCGCAGCAATGAGCGAACTCACGCATGTCGCCTAAACGCTTCGGCGCTTCGGTCTGCTCCTTGAGTATCGCCAGCACCTTCTCGTCGAGCCCTGCCACCATGGGTGTCAGAAACAGGCCCGGAGCGATCGCATTGACGCGAACGCCAACCGCGCCAAGTTCACGCGCGGCCGGCATGTTCAGACCGATCACGCCAGCCTTCGTCGCCGCATAGGCGCTCTGCCCAATCTGGCCTTCGTACGCGGCGCCGGACGAAACGTTGATCACCACGCCGCGCTCTTCGCCGGCCTCCGCTTCGTTCTTCGCCATCTGTTCCGCGCATTTGGACATGACGTTGAACACGCCGTTGAGGTTGACCGCGGTGGTCTGCGCAAATCGGGCGAGCGGCGCGGCCTTACCGTCCTTGCCTAGCACCTTGAACGGCGTCGGCACTGCTGCACCGTTGATACAGACATGAATGGCGCCGAAGCGGGCCATCACCTCACCGACGGACTTTTGCACCGACTCTTCGCTGCTGACGTCCGTATGAACGAACATCGCGCGATCGGCGCCGATGTCGGCTACCGCCTTCTCGCCGGCGTCGACATTCAAGTCGGAAATGGCGACACGGGCGCCTTTTTCCTGCGTGAGGTAGAGCGCGGTGGCCAAGCCAAGCCCCGACGCACCACCCGTGATAACGACGACTTTGTCCTGAATACGCATGAGATATCCGAATAGAAAATGAGAATTTGAAAGGGCCTGGTGCGGACGGCGCCCTAGGCGCCGCCACGCATCAGAACGCGTTGACCCCAGTCAGCGCTCGCCCGATGATCAGTTGCTGGATTTGAGTCGTGCCCTCGGGAATCGGCGCGACAATCGCTTCGCGCGCCAGCTTCTCCACCAGGAACTCTTTGGTGACCCCATTGCCGCCGTGAATCTGCACTGCCTGGCGGGCGATTGTCACCGCGGCTTCGCAGGCAAAATATTTGGCCATGGCGGCTTCCATCTCAGCCGGCACACCGGCCTCGATCATCGATGCGGCACGTTGGGTCAACAAACGGCTGGCGTCCACATTCGTGGCCATTTCGGCCAGCATCGCGGAGATCAACTGGTGCCCTGCGATTACCTTGCCGTGTTGTTTGCGCTCCGTGGCATAGCGCGTCGCTTCTTCCAACGCACGCCGGGCGATACCCAGACCTTGCGCGGCGACGAAAACACGCGAGCGTTCGAACATCGCCAGCGTGTTCTTCAGCGCTTCGCCTTCGTTGCCGAGCATGTTGCTAGCCGGAACGCGGACATCGGTGAGGAAGATCTGCGCGGTCGACTGGCTGTTCCAGGCGATCTTGTGAATGTCGCGAACTTCGTACGGATGCTCCTTGCGATCCAGCAGGAAGTGCGTCAGGCCGCGACGCGGATCGTCACCGGTCCGGGCGGTGCAAATCAGAATGTCCGAATACGAGCCATTGCTGATCCAGGTCTTTTCGCCATTGATGATGTAGTGATCCCCATCTCGCCGGGCGCGGGTCTTGATCTCCAGCACGTTGGAGCCAACGTCCGGTTCGGAGATACCTGCGCTGCAGAACAGCTCACCCTTGAGCAGACCCGGCAGATAGCGCTCACGCAGATGCGCGGGGGCCAGCCTCGCCAGCATCTGTGCGCAGAAACTATTGATCAACACCGGCACCGACAGATCGACCGAGGTAGCCGCCACTTCTTCGAACAGCATGATCATCGTGAGCCAATCGAGGCCGAGGCCGCCATGTTCTTCACCGACGACACCCGAGATCAAGCCGAACTGGCTAAGCTCACGCATGAACTCGCCCATCACTTCCTTCGGCACGAACTTGTCGCGATACTCCTTGTTGAACATCGGATCGGCTTTGTCTGCCAGATAGCGCCGCAATCCATCTACTGCGCCTTGCTGCTCTTCCGTTCTGAATACGTATCCCATCTTTCGAGTTCCCTGAATGATTTACTGTTTGGCGAGAATCGTGATGGCCACCACGGCCTCTTCGATACCGTAAAGACCGCCGCCGTTTTCCTGAATCGCAATGCGGGCGTTGTCCACCTGCCGCTTGTCCGCTTCGCCGCGCAACTGGGTTACCAGTTCGTGGATCTGGCCGAGACCGGTTGCGCCGATAGGGTGACCCTTGGATTCGAGGCCGCCGGAAGGGTTGATCGGCATGCGGCCGCCGACCGTAAAGTCGCCACGCTCCGCAGCTGGTCCGCCTTCACCGAAAAGCACCAGCATCAACGACTCGGCATTGAGAATTTCGCCGATCGCGGAGGCGTCGTGAACCTCGGCGACATCGACATCCGCGGGCGCCACGCCGGCCTGTTCGTAGGCCTGTTTGGCCGCGAGGTGGGCAATGATCTTGTGCGGTTCATCCAGGCCGCGCGTGGTGCCGGTCTGCACGACGCTGGCGAGCACGCGCACCGCGCGTTTAGCCGCACCGTTGAGCCGCTTCAGCCCCGCTGCATTGCACAACACGACCGCAGCTGCGCCGTCGCTGATGGGGGAACACATCAATGTGGTCAACGGATAAGCGATCGGCGGCGACGCCAATACTTCTTCGATGCTGAAGGGCTGTTGAAACTGCGCCAGCGGGTTGTGCACCGAGTGTTGGTGGTTCTTTGCGGCAACCGCAGCAATCTGCCGCTGCGTGGTGCCGTAACGCAGCATGTGGTTGCGGCAGATGGCGGCGTACACATCCATGAAGACGCTGTACGGGCGCTCCGACATGGAGCCTGGCGGCGGCTTCACGCCCTCGCCCATGGCGAGCAAGGTCGCCTTGTTGTGCTCCACTGTCGACACATCCCAACCACCGTCGAAAGCCGCGAACATCTTGGCCTTGTCCGGAATATTCATCTTCTCCGCGCCGACGGCCAGCGCGATATCGCAGCTACCCGAGCGCAACGCCAGCGTCGCCAGATTAAAAGCCGACGAACCCGTGGCACAAGCGTTTTCCACTGTAAATACCGGCACGCCTTCAATGCCGAGGCGGCGCATCGCAATCGGACCGGGGATGGCGGTTTGGCCTTGAAACTGGCCGTTCGTCATGGTCCCGTAATACGCGGAGCCAATGTCGGCCGCGCCGCAACCCGCGTCTTTCAACGCAAGCGCGACCGCTTCTCCGACCATGTCGTACACGGACTTTTCAAGCAGACGCCCAAAGGCAGTCATGCCGACGCCGACCACATAAATATCGCTCATGTTTCCGTTCTCGTGACGATGTGAATCAACGGCCCTGAAACCGGGGCGCGCGTTTTTCGGCGAAGGCCTGCAAGCCTTCGTGGAAGTCAAAGGTGCGCATGTGCTGGCGCAGCATCACCTGCTCGTGCAGCAAGGCGTCGTCGCGCGTTTTGTCGACGGACTGCCGCGCGACCTCTTTCATGCGGCGCAACGCAATGGGGCTCTTTCGCGCGATGTGCGCGGCAAGCTTCTGCACTGCCTCGGCCAGTTCCGCATCCGGATGCACTTCGCAGACGAGACCGCATGCCTTCATCTCGGTGGCCGACAAGGACTTGCCAGTCAGCAGCAGATACATCGCCATGTTGAGCGGAATGAGCCGCGGCAGGACGGCCGCGCCACCCGCGCCCGGATACACGCCGAAGTTGGCATGCGCGTCTGCTAGCGTGGCGCTCTCGGCAGCGATCACCAGATCCGCGCACATCGCCAGTTCCAGGCCGCCCGCCATCGTGACGCCATTCAACGCGGCGATCACGGGCTTCGGGAAATCGCGCAGCCGGCCAAACACCTGGTTCGCACGATCGAGAAAATCCGCTTCACCGGGACTGAGGCTTTGGCCCGCCAGCACTTCCTTCAGATCTGCGCCGGCACAGAAGGCCGCGCCAGCGCCGGTGAGTACCAGTACGCACATTTCGTCGTCGGCTTCGATCTGCGTCAGACGGCGATCCAACTCCGCCAGCATCGCCAGGTTCAGCGAATTCATCGCCTTCGGGCGGTTCAGCGTCAAACGGGCGACGGACCCATCGACGTCGTATAACAAAACGTCTTCGTTCATGACATCTCCATACTTTTTAGTGATCAGGACGCTCGACGAATGCGCCGGCCTCAAGAAATTGGCGAGTGTGCTGATCGTATGGAGAACGGCGTCCAGCAACAGGTCATTGGAATGAAGTCGCAGGTCCCGGCGATAGGTCGCGTAAGACCCGGCGCGTGATCTGGCCTCAGTTACGTAGCCTCAGTTGCGTAGCTTCAATGCGCGGAGAGCAAATGTGCGATCTCGCTTTCGCCAAGCCCAATGGTTCGGAGAATCGCAATGCCGTGCTCGCCACGCTGCGGTACGGCTTTAGCGACGCCGGATGGGGTCGCAGAGAAACGCGGCGCCGGGGCGGCCTGCAGTACCCCGTCGCGCTCGGCATAGACGCCACGAGCGGCCATATGCGGATGCGTCATGGCTTCGACCGGCGTTAGCACCGGCGAGAAACAGGCGTCGCTGCCTTCAAGCAAATCGACCCAATGCTGCCGGGGTTGCGTGGCGAACACCGCGGCCAACCGTTCACGCAGGGCAGGCCATCGATGCGGGTAATAGGGCTGCCGGAAATCCGGATCGTCACCGAGCCCGAGTTTGCTGAAGAGCAGCGCATTGAATTGCGGCTCCAGCGCCTGCACGCTGACAAAGTGGCCGTCGGCACACGCGTAGGTGCCACTCCAGTGTGGGCCGTCCAGAAGGCCGCGGCCGCGTTCGATCGGTTGATGCCCCGCGGCGTGCACCGACAGCAGCAGGTTCATCAGATTGGCACTGCCGTCCACGATCGCCGCATCCACCACCTGGCCATGACCGGTACGGCGAGCGCCCAGGATGCCGGCCAGCACGCCCATCGCAAGATACAGCGCGCCGCCGCCCAGATCACCCACCAGCGTGGGCGGTGGCATAGGTGGTTTGCCGGGTTCGCCCGCGAACCAGAGCGCGCCGGAGAGCGCGATATAATTCAGGTCGTGCCCGGCGGCTTGCGCCAATGGCCCCGTCTGCCCCCATCCGGTCATGCGGCCATATACGAGGCGTGGATTGCGTGCCAGACACGTGTCCGGCCCGAGTCCGAGCCGTTCCATCACGCCCGGGCGCATCCCTTCGATCAGCGCATCCGAGTCCTCGATGAGCCGCAGGACGGCATCGATCGCGCGCGCGTCCTTCAGGTTCAGCGCAATGGACTGCTTGCCGCGATTGACGATCGCGCTCTTGCCGAGATCGAGCATGCCGCCATCGCTGGCGTCCGCGCGCTCGATCAGGATGACTTCGGCGCCCATATCCGCAAGCAACATGCCGCAAAATGGCCCCGGGCCAATGCCGGCAATTTCCACGACGCGAATGCCGTCGAGAACACCCATGGTTCTGCTCCTTTGGAGATAAAGATGATGAGGCGTCGCGGCGCTTGCTAAACGGCGCAGTGAGGCGGAACGCGCTTTGCGTTTCGCCTCCTGCCCCGATGCCGCAGCGCCTCTAGCTGTTTGAGCGGCGCGATTGCGCTTTCATGAGGGGCATCCAGTGCAGTACGCCGAACAGCAGCGTAAGCACCACGCTAAGCGCGAGCGGCCCCCGATACAGCCGCAGTCGCCCGAACACGAAGACGACTTCGCATGCGTGGATGACGAGGAACGCCATCGCCACGATCTCCACGGCGAACGCGAGTCCGCTTGCGGAGCCGGGCATGACAAGGCTTGCAAGCGCGCAGCCATAGATCGCGATGCAAGCCGCCTTCAGGACGTACAGCACGTGCCCTCTTGGGTCACCGCCAACGCCGCCGCCTTGATCAGGTCAGCGGCTTTCTCCGCGATCATGATCGTCGGCGCATTGGTGTTGCCGGACACGATGTTCGGCATGATCGACGCATCGACGACGCGCAAGCCCTGCACCCCTTTGACGCGCAATTGATCGTCGACCACGTCGAGTGCGCCATTACCCATGCGACAGGTTCCGACAGGGTGATAGGCGCAGTCAGCGTGATTGCGAATGAACGCTTCGATCTGCGCATCGGTCTGTGCACCCCTTGAGTTTCTGGATTCCCTGCCGCCAAATCGCGCCAGGGCCGGCTGACGCATGATGCCGCGCACCAGTTTTAAAGCGCGTATCAGGCGGCTCACGTCGTCCTGATCCGCAAGAAAGTTCGTATCGATCAGCGGCGCCGCCAGCGGATCGGCGCTCGCCAATGAAACGCTGCCGCGGGATTTCGGACGCAACAGGCCACAGTGAACCGAGTAGCCATTGCCGATCAATATCTTCCGGCCATGGTCGATCAGCTTTGCAACGATGAAGACGAGTTGCACATCCGGGCGCGTTTCTTCTGGCAGCGTCTTCACGAAGCCCGTGCCCTCCGCGAAGTTAGACGTCAGCACACCGCACCGATATTTCGCCCAGGTGCGCATGCCCTTCGCCACGGACCACACGCCCGACAGCGACAGACCGAACAGCCCTCGCGACGCGCCGGCTTCGTAGCTGTGAACAATATCGATATGGTCCTGCAGGTTCTGGCCGACGCCCGGTGCATCGTGAACGACGTCAATGCCATGCTGCTGCAAATGCCCGGCAGGCCCGATGCCCGACAGCATCAGGATGTGGGGCGACTGCAAGGCGCCGGCCGACAACAGGACTTCCTGCGTGGCCTTCAGAACCTTGATTGCGCCACCTTGCCGAAACTCGACGCCAATCGCCCGCTTGCCTTCCATCACAATTCGCGTGACCTGCGCACCGGTGATGACCTGCAAGTTCGGCCGGTCGAGATTCGGTGTCAGGAAAGCCTTGGCGGTACTGCAGCGTTCGCCGTTCTTTTGCGTAACCTGCGTCAGTCCAACGCCCAACTGATGATCGCCGTTGAAGTCAGGGTTGGGCGAATGACCCGCCTGCACGCCCGCCTCGACGAACGCTCTTGCATAGACGCTCGGTTCCAGCACGTCCGCGACATTGAGCGGGCCGCCTGCGCCGTGATACGCATTGCTGCCCCAGAACGCGTTGTTCTCCGACTTCCTGAAGT
Source organism: Paraburkholderia sediminicola (assembly GCF_046027825.1). GTDB lineage: Bacteria > Pseudomonadota > Gammaproteobacteria > Burkholderiales > Burkholderiaceae > Paraburkholderia > Paraburkholderia sediminicola_D. The sequence goes on along the minus strand of NZ_JAQQDU010000016.1, from coordinate 42,466 downwards.
ACGGCAACACCTCGTCGTAACTCCAGCCGACGTTGCCCGCTTCTGCCCATTCGTCGTAGTCGGTCCGATCGCCGCGGATGTACATCATTCCGTTGATCGAACTGCTTCCGCCCAATGCCTTGCCGCGCGGCTGGTAGCCGATCCGGCCGTTCAACCCGCGATTCGGAATCGTCTTGAACGCCCAGTTGAAGATGGGATAGGGAATCAACGCGGCGAGACCCGCCGGGCATTGAATCAATGGGCTGTTATCGGATGCGCCTGCTTCTAGCAGGCAGACCTGTACCTGTGGGTCCTCGCTCAGGCGAGCTGCCAGCACGCAGCCCGCCGACCCACCGCCGATGATGATGTAATCGATCATGGCAGGTAGACGATATGGACGTCATTGATCCGGCCATCGAATCTGAACGGCGCACGATCGCGATAATCCAGCGTAACCGGGCAACCGAGGTCGACGCCGACGTTAAAGGTTTCGCTCGCGCTGAACGCAAGCGGGACGGTGAACGGCGTGGTGCCCCGCGCCACTTCCACACCGTCGACGCCCATCACCAGGGTCGCGGGCGCGCCGGGTGCAGGTCCGCTCATCACGGTCTCGAGATCGAACCGATGCGGACCCGGCGCGATCCTGTCCGCTGAACGTAAGCGCGTTCTTACCACACCCAGGAAGTTGTATTCGTAGTGGAGGTAACCGTCGTCCATATAGAGCACCAGACCGCCGGCTACCGCGCCTAGCGAATAGAGCACGCCGCTGCCCTCCGCGGCCACCTCGACATCTACCGTTACGCGGCTGTTGCGCGCGCGCAGATTAGGCGCACAGAATTCGGGCAGGCGCGTGATCTCCGTATTGAAGTGCCATTCGGTCTGAGTCGTTCCGACACGCGCATCGGGATTGAGAAGTGGTCCCAGACCCGCGCCGATCGGATAGACGTGATTGGCACGCGCCTCGCTATCGAACTTCTCCTTCATTTCAGCGAGCTTTTGCGGGTAGTCGCGCGCAAGATCGTTCGACTGTGAATAGTCGCCGTCGAGTTTGTACAACGCCCACACATCCTCATCCGGATTCCAGTTCGCATAGGCGGCGTAGGCGCCTGGCAACCATGGCACACGCGGCCCAAAAACAGACGCCATCCAGCCTTCCGAGTAGATCCCGCGGCTGCCGAACACTTCGAAGTACTGATGCGTTTTCTGCGTGGTCGCCTCATTGTCGGCGAACGTATACGCGAGACTCACGCCGTCCAGCGGATCCTGCTTCAGGCCATTGACCGACTCAGGCGGCGTAATGCCGATGACGTCGTAGATGGTCGGCGCGATATCGTTGACATGGTGGAACTGCCCACGCACGTTGGCATCGGCCTGTATACCCTTGGGCCAGGAAACTGCCATCGGTACACGGGTTCCACCGAAGTATCCCGCCACCAGCTTGGTGCCCTGGAATGGACTTTCACCGGCCCAGGCCCAGCCGGCGTGGTACATGTTCGCCACCTTCGGACCGCCCAGGGCGGGCAAACCGCCGTATTCTTCTTCGAGGATTTTCATCTGTTGCGCGAAAGGCATCGGTACACCGTTAAGCGTCAGCATCTCGTTGATGGTGCCGCTCCAGCCTTCCGAGGACGCGCCGTTATCCGACAGTACGTAAAAGATCAGCGTGTTGTCACGCAGGCCCAGCCGCTCCAGTTCATCCACGACCTTGCCGGCCTGCGTGTCGGCATGCTCGAGGAATCCGGCGTACACCTCCATCAGGCGCGCCTGAAATCGCTTTTCATCGTCGCTGAGGCTATCCCACGCAGGCATCGTGTCCGGACGCGGCGTCAGGATGCTGTCTGCCGGAATCCAGCCGAGCGCCTTCTGACGCTTGAAGGCCTGCGCGCGGTAGACGTCCCAGCCGCCGTCGAACTGTCCCCTGTACTTATCCGACCACTCCCCGAAAACCTGATGCGGGCCATGCACCGCGCCCGGCGCCCAATACATCAGAAACGGCTTATCCGGCGCGAGCGCATGTTGCTGGCGCAACCAGCTTGTGGCCTGAGCCGCCAGATCTTCGCTCAGGTGATATTTCGGATCGTTGGGCCGCTCGATCGGCGTGGTGTTGCGATACAGATTCGGCTCGTATTGCGAAGACTCCGCCCCCATGAACCCGTAAAAATGATCGAACCCACAGCCGGTCGGCCAGCGGTCGAAGGGACCGGCGGCGGAGACGTCCTGGGCAGGGGTGTTATGCCACTTCCCGAATGCAGCGGTGCTGTAGCCATAGTGCTGCAGCACTTCCGGTATGGTCGCCGAGGTCTTCGGAATCTCGCCGGTGTAGCCGTCAAAATCGCTCGCCAGCTCGGTGATCGTACCGGATTCGACACGATGGTGGTTACGCCCCGTCAGCAGCGAGGCACGGGTCGCCGAACAGATAGCGGTCGTGTGAAAGGCGTTGTAGCGCACGCCGGAATCGGCAATGCGGCTAAGCGTCGGCGTATGAATCGCGCCGCCGACGGTATCGGCATGCGCAAAGCCGACGTCGTCCAGCATGATGATCAGGACGTTCGGCGCGTCGGCGCGCAAATGGGTGGCCTTGCTGCGCCACTGATGCTTGGACTCAGCCAGCGTACGCGCGGCGAGACTGGCTGTCGGCGTTTTGGGAAACGGCAGATCCTGCGTTCCTGCTACGGCCACACCGGTGAGATGGGGCTGCTCGACTGAGCCCGCCTCTTCGGAAGACGGTTCCGTCGGAGCGGAATCGGATGCCGCAGGGTTGAATTCGCGGGTCATGAGGGTCTCCTGTCATGGACTGAAACGTGACGCCAGCCGCCGGATCGCGGGTCTGCGGGTCATAGACTGATCGGAGGGCATTTTATGAACCGCATCCCGAGCGGCGCTGGTCTTTGAAGACAATCCAGCGGTCTTGCGCGTTGCGTGACGCGCCACCTGACTCACGGGGCGGGTAAACACGGAGGCAAAGCGGATCGAGGCCAGTGGCCAGAAAAGTGCGTTGCGCCGCCGAAAACCGCTCGACGGTGCTACGATCATTGACTCGAGTTCGTGCAGAAAAGCAGGAAGCGCGTGACGATCGCAGACCTGGCATTTACGCCGATGGAGTTTGCAGTGCAATCGCGACTACGCTATTGCGCTGGTCGACGCACACTCATCGACGCAAACGCACTTTCGCCCGAGCGTATTTCTCCCACACCCCGCCCGCCGGTGATAGACAGCATGCCGGCCCAGCAATGACTGCGGTCCATCATGCAGAGAACCATCCCCTCCCGCTTCGATAGCGACGCCGTTCTCACGACGATCGGTGGCTATGGGCTGGCCATTTCACGCGCGCTCGAGCACAACGGGGTCGATAGCGCGCGGATTTTTCAGGCGGCCGGTATCGACCCGTCACTGCTGAAGAACGATCCCATGACGCGGCTGCCGGTCGCCACGATGGCCAGGCTTTATAAAGTCTGCGTGGACGTGACGCACAACCCCTACTTCGGATTGACGGTTGCCAGGTTCATCCACGTTTCGAATCTGCACGCACTCGGCTATGCGCTCGCCGCCAGTTCGAACCTGATGGCATTCTGCCAACGGCTGGAACGTTTTTTCAGGCTCGCTTCTCACGCCGCCGAAATCAACCTCATAGAGAACGGCAACGAGGTCTCGCTGCGCACAAGAATTCTGGTGCCCGTGTGCGCCGAAACGGAAGATGCGTTGATGGGTTTTGTCGTGCTGTCCATGCGCCAGCTTTACCACGCCGATTTCAATCCGCTTCGCGTGGCGTTTTCTCACGCCATGCCGCGCGAAGGCAGCGCCCCCTACGAGAAACTGTTTCGCTCACCGGTCGAGTTTGACCAGGCCGCACCGGAACTCGTGTTTTCCAAACCGGATCTGCAACAACCGCTGGCCGGCGCGTGCGCTGAGCTGGCGCAATTGCACGACAACCTCGCCACTAGCTACATCGCCCGTCTCGACAAACACGATGTGGTGAGCACAGTGCGGCAGAAGATCATTGAGTATCTGCCCAACGGCGACTGCTCAAGAGACAAAGTCGCCGACGCCATGTGCATCAGCCCGACCACTCTGCAGTTCAAGCTCTCGCAGCACGATACGAATTTCAATGAGCTGCTCGATGCGACGCGCAGGGAGTTGGCCTCCAGCTATGTCCAGCAATCGGCGTTGTCGATTACCGAAATCACGTTCTTGCTGGGGTTTAGCGACTCAAGCAACTTCACTCGCGCGTTCAAGCGGTGGGAAGGCGTTTCGCCGAGCGACTATCGCAGGGACGCAAAGATTCAGAGTGCGTGAGGTTCTGTTTCCATTGCGCCTCGAACCTTGCGCGCCTAGACCTTGCGCTCAGCGGTCGTTTCCAGCCCGCCATCACCGCCGAAACGTGAGAAGCGGCGCTGCAAAAGCAGCAGCAATGGCGTAGAGACCATCGAGAGCGCGACGACCAGCGTCACAAGCGAAGAAAGGCGTTGGTCGACGACTTGCGCCGCCAGTGACGCCGCCAGAACCACGAATGCGAACTCACCGCCTTGCGAAAGCAGAATGGCAAAATAGCCGCGTTGCGACAACGGTACGTCGAAGCGGCTCGCCAGAAACCACTGCGCGATAGTCTTGATACCGACCAGTGCCACCACCAGCCCCGCAACCCGCACCGGTTCGCGCGCCAGCACGCCGAAATCGATCGACATGCCTACCGCGATGAAGAACAAGCCGAGCAACAGGCCCTTGAACGGGGCGATATCGACTTCGATATCGTGGCGAAATTCGGAGTCCGCGAGCATCACACCCGCGACAAACGCGCCCAGCGACATCGATAAATGCACGCTCTCCATCAGCAGCGCGATACCGATCACCCAGAGCAGCGCGAACGCCGTGAAGATCTCAGGCACACCGGTACGCGAGACCAAAGGCAACACTGCCTTCAGTACATAGCGACCCACCACCAGCACGACCGCGAGCACGGCGATGGCCTTCATTGCCACGAGCCAGCCCGGCTCTGTGGCGGCTGCCCCCGCCGCCGGCCCGAGTAGCGGCAGAAGCGCAATCAATGGAATGGCCGCCATGTCCTGAAACAGCAAAATGCCGAAGCCCGCGCGGCCGGTCGGCGTGTCCATCAATTTGCGTTGCTGAAGTTCGCCGATCACCATCGCCGTGGACGACAACGCCAGCGCGAGTCCACCTGTCAGCGCGATGCGCCATGGCGTACCGAAGATCAGAAACGTTGCGGTCAACACGGCGGCGCAGAGGGCCATCTGCATCGCGCCATAACCGAAGATGCTGCGCCGCATGGCCCAGAGCAATTCCACGCGCATTTCGAGGCCGATCACGAACATCATCAGCACGATGCCTAACTCGGCAAAGTGCAGAATGGCATCGACATCGGTCACGAGCCGCAACACCCACGGCCCGATCATGATGCCAGCCACCAGATAGCCGAGCACCGCGCCGAAACCGAGCCGCGTCGCGAGCGGAACAGCGATCAGCGCCGCGATGAGGAAAATGACCACATCGATCAGCAACTTTGTCATTGGCCCAATACCCACTGAATGAGCGTGTGTGCATCGTCGGCTGAAAGCGGAGGAACCGGATCGGCCTCCGGCATGGTGATATCGCCCCAGTGAGGTTTTCCGCCAGCCAGCAGCTTCTTTTCCAGCATGACGCTCGCCCCCGGCGACATGCGATAGCGTTGTGCGATCTTGGGGAACGACGGAGCCAGATCGGCCCCTTCGGTGGTATGACAGAACATGCAGTGTTGCTCTTCGACCAACCCCGCCACTGCGGATTGAGCGAGTGCATCCGCGGAAACCATTAGCACGATGCTGAGGAGCGCCCCGCCGCAACACAGATTCCCCACTCGTTTCACGATACCTCTCCCGTGTCGCGACGCGCCGGCCAGGATCCAATACACCAATGCCGGCCTACGCGCGACGTCATGCCTGACCACCCTTCAAGGCGATGCCGGGCGGATCGCGACGGCAATATCGCGACTCACCGTTCCGAGCGCCCTGCTGTATGCCGCCACCACGCCATCGAAGCCGGCGCCGGTGCAAGGCTCATGGACCGTGCTCCGACCGCTTAGCGGCGGCTTTTTCCCGGGTGGCGCCACTGACCACAGCACGTCGACCGTCACGGCATCGCCAAGCGCCGCATCGAAGCGCTGGATATCGAGCTGGACCCGGTAAGCCGACGCCGAATCACCCCCCATCGGATAGGTAGACACCATCGAGCTGTTCAGTAACTGACCCAGATCGGCGCGTACCACTCGCGGAATCTGGCTTTTCAACGGATCGGCCCAGCGGGCGAATTCGTCGATATCCACCGTGTTGTCGCCGCTGCGAACCACGATCTGCGGCCGGTCGACGAGGTCGGGCACCGTCACCACGCCGATCAGCACCGCGATCGGCACGGCGGGCGGGTTGCCCGTCTGCGGCGCCGCTGCACTCAGCGTGTAGAAGTCCGACCTGGGCGACGAGGCGCAACCGCCCAACGCGGCAAGCGCCAACGCCACGGCTACGGTTAAGGATGAGCGCATCATTTCTTATCCTCCAGCTTGCCGCGGATCAGTGCCTCTGGATGGCGCTCCAGATAGTCCGCCAGCGTGCGGAAGGCCGCTGCCGTGCGCGCCAGTTCCTTCATCGCATCACCGGTGTTCTGCGACAGCGCGGAGTCGGGCTGCAACGCGTTATTCGCCGAGTCGAGCGCGGACTTCGCCGCGGCCAGCGTCTGCGTCGCTTGCGGCGCGACTTCAGTATCGAGTCGCTTGAGCAAGGCATCGGCGTCGTGCAGGGTCTGATGCGCGTCGTTGCCGATCGCTTCGAACGGGATCTTGTTCAGCTTCGCGATGAGCGTCGTCACCGAATCCTGCAGCGATTGCAGTCCGCCTGGCACGGTTGGCATGGCGGGCGGAGACGAACTCCAGTCCACCTTCGCTTTGGCTGCGTTCGGGAAAAAACCGAGCGCGACATAGAGCTGCCCGGTCAGCAGATTGCCAGTGCGCAGTTGAGCTCGCAAGCCATGATCGACGAGCGCTTGTGCAAGTTGCTGCCGATCGGCGTCGGTGGCCAGCCTGCCGCCGGGCGCTCCCGACGCAAAGCGCGACGTGAAGCGCTCGGGAAACAGCTTGATATCCACCGGAATACTGAACTGCTTGTTGACGGGATCAAACCGCGTGTGAATCGCCTCTACCTCGCCCACCACGATGCCGAGGAAATCGACCTGTGCACCGACCGACAGACCGCGTACCGACTCCTTGAAATTGAGCACGTAGTGATCGACGATAGTGTCGTGGCGTTTCATCGCCTCGGTCTTGTCGGAGAACAGTGTAAACGTGGCGCTGGCATCCGCCTCCGGCCGATCGACCGCGCTATCTGGTGCCTGGAAAGCGAGGCCGCCGATCAGAATGGCTACTAGCGATTGCGTATTGACCTTCACACCGGTCGCGTCGAGCGAAACGTCGATACCACTCGCCTGCCAGAAGCGCGTATCGTTTTGCACGAATTTGTCGTACGGCGCGTTAACGAAGACATGCATCGTCACGCCTTTCCCGTTGTCATCTAGCTTGTACGAAGTCACCTGGCCGACCTGCAAGCGTCTGAAATAGATCGGCGAACCGACATCGAGCGACCCCATGTCGTCGCCCTTCAGGATGAACTCACGGCCCGGCACACCGCTCGCGAACACCGGCGGTGACTCGAGCCCGACATAGTCGCGCTTGGGCGTGGATGAGTTCCCCACATCCACGCCGATGAATGACCCGGAGATCAAGGTTCCGATGCCCGACACCGTGCCGCCCGAAATCCGCGGCCGCACGACCCAGAAGCGTGTGTCGTCGACCAGCAGACCGGTCGCGTCTTTCGAGAGTTCGGCCGTAGCGATCACATTGCGATGATCGCCTGACAACGTGACGCTTTTGACCACGCCGATGTCCACGTTCTTGAACTTGAGTTTGGTCTTGCCGGCTTCGAGCCCCTCGCCGGTCTGGAAGCTGATGGTGATGGTCGGCCCCTGTTCGAGGATTGCCTTGACCGCGAGCCAGCCGCCGATCAGCACCGCCACCAGCGGCACCAGCCACACCACCTGCATGCGCCAGCGGGAGCGCCGCGTCGCCACCGCTTCGGGAAGCTCAGGCGGCCCGGGGGGTCTAGACATGATGATCCTCCGTAGCATCCCAGATCAGGCGCGGGTCGAACGACATCGCGGCGAACATCGTCAGCACGACTACCGAGCCGAACGCGACCGCGGCGGGTCCCGCCTGTATCGTGGCGAGCGCGTTGAACTGCACGAGCGCGACAAGAATGGTGATGACGTAGATATCGAGCATCGACCAGCGGCCCACCAGTTCCACCAGTCGATAGATGCGCGTTCGCTCCTGCACGAGCATGACGGAGCGCCGCTGCGTGGAAATTACGAGGTACATCAGCGCCAGGATCTTCAGCATCGGCACCGCGACGCTGGCGATGAAGACCACCACGGCGAGCGGCCATGAGCCTGAAGTCCAGAGATAAACCACGCCGCTCATGATGGTGTCCTTCTCCGAGCCGAACAGCGAACTGGTGTTCATCACGGGCAGCGCATTCGCCGGGATATACATCACGATGGCCGCAATCAGGAAGGCCCAGGTGCGCGCGATACTTTCGGGTTTGCGTGCATGCAGATGGGAGCCGCAGCGCGGACATGCAGCGCCGTGGATATGAGCCGTCGACTTCACCAGCAGGCCGCAGCTATGGCAACTCAACATGCCGCAACGCAGCGCGGTATGGGCGGATGCGGCGGCTGCCGCTTCCGCCTTCGAGGCCACATCGTCGAAGCCCCCCACGCGCTGCCAGAGCGCGCGCGGATCGAACGCTGATGCGGCCGCCGCCAGCAGCAGCATCAGCGCGCCGAACGACCACAATGCGACACCCGGCACGACGCTCGCAATGTGCGCGAGCTTGACCAGCGCCACCAGCATGCCGAGAATCAGGACCTCGGTCATGCCCCATGGCTGCGCGAGATGCATCAGGCGAAACACAAGATCGGCGTGATACGGGCGGCGGTTGAGCTGCAACGGCACCAGCAGATAAGCCATCGCCGTCATCTGCAACAACGGCATCAGGAAGGTGGTGGCAAGCACGAGGCCTGCGATTGGCCACATGCCGTCTTTGTAGAGCACGCGAACCGCCCCGAGCAACGTCGTCTCGACAAGATCGCCGTTCACCGCGAGTCCGACAATCGGATACAGATTGCTGATAAAGAACAGCACAACGCAGGTCAGCGTGAAAGCCAGCGCCCGGTCGGTACTGTTGGGATGCGCGCGATAGAGTTCCGCGTGGCAGCGGCAGCAGCGCAGTGTGCCGTCGGGCGGCACCGCGGATTCGCGCTGCAGCAGATCGCATTCGTGGCAGGCAACGAGAGGAATAGGGCCGACCTCGTTTGCCTCATTTGCCGGGGCGGTGGTCATTTAGGCTGCTTCGCGCTGGGTGAGGTGGTTGTCGGAGTCGCCGATGGGCTCGCGGCGGGACTCTCAGGTGGATTCGCAGGTGGATTCGCAGGTGGACTCACTGATGGGCTCGCTGATGAGTCCGCGGCCGGATTCGCTAACTGAGTCCCTGACTGATCGCCGGCCTGACCGGCCGCCTGTGCCACCGCCTTCTGCCCCATCACCCGCCCGGTCATGGCCTCGGCCTGCACAACCCACCCGCCGCCCATCGCTTTGTATAGACCAATCAGCGAGGCGAACACCAGGCCATTGGTCTGCGTATAGCTGAGTTGCGCGTTGAACAGGCTGCGCTCGGCGTCGAGCACCTCGATATAGCTCGTATAGCCGCCCTCGAAGCGCAACCGCGCGAGCCGCGCATACGTGCGCAGCGCATCCACCTGGCGTGCCTGCACGATCAGTTGCTCGCGCGACTTCTGGAGCGCGATCAGCGCATCGTCGACTTCCTGGAATGCGGTCTGGATAGCCTCCTCATACTGGAACAGCGCCTGTTGCTGCTGCGCCTCTGCCTGGCTGACTTGACCGCTGATGCTGCCCGCCGTAAAGATCGGCACTGTCAACGAGCCTGCGTAGGACCAGATGCGCGCAGGCCCGGTGAACAGCTTCGAGAACTGCCCGCTCGTCGAGCCCAACAGACCTGTCAGCGAGATCTGCGGAAAATACAGCGCGCGCGCCGCGCCGATCAGCGCATTGGCCGCAACCAGGTTTTGCTCGGCCTGCAGCAGATCGGGACGGCGCTCGAGCAGATCGGACGGCAGACCTGCCGGCACGGCGGGCAGCACCAGTTCGGTCAGTTCACGGCCCCGCAGAATCGGGCCAGGGTTGCGGCCGAGCAGCACTGACAAAGCATCTTCCTGCTGCGCGATCTGCGTCTCGAGTTGCGGAATCGTCGCGAGCGAAGCTTCGTATTCGGACTGGCTCTGCGCGAGTTCCATCTGCGAGACATCGCCACCGGAAAACCGCGCCTGGAATACGCTGACCGATCCGGCGCGGCTGTCGGTGGTCGCCTTGGCGATCGCCAGTTGTTGATCAAGGTCGCGCAGATTGATGTACGCAGTGGCCACTGAAGCGACCAGCGACAGAATCGTCGCGCGCCGTCCCTCCTCGCTCGCGAGCAGGCTTGCACGCGCCGATTCGGTCTCACGACGTACCCGCCCAAAGAGGTCCAGTTCCCACGCCACCGACAAGGGTGCTGAGAATGAGTTGTAGACCGGACCGAAGCCCGTTGGCAGCGGCGTCGGCCCGGACTGCGAAACACGCTGACGCGATGCGTCGAAACCGGCGCTAATCTGCGGGAACAGCGCCGAGCGCGTCGTCACGAATTGGCCAAGAAACTGATCGACGCGAGCGGCGGCGATCTTCACATCCTTGTTGTCCGTGAGCGCGGCCAGAATGAGATCGTTCAGAACCGGGTCCTGAAACTGTTCCCACCACGGCGTATTGGCGACCGCCGCGGTTTCACCGGCTTCGAAACGATAGTTCGCGGGCGTCGCCACGTTCGGGCGCACGTAGTCAGGACCGAACAGACAACCGCCCAGTCCCGTCGCCAGCAGCAAGACGGGGACCACACGCAGCACAAACGCAAAGCCTCGCATGTCAGTCACCCTCACGTTGCGCGGACGGCGTGCTCGCAGTACCGCCACCGGAACCCCCGGGCGCAATCGGACCCGTTTCATCGCCCACCGCCGGACCGCCGCTTGCTCCCGGCGTCTTCTTGCCGCCGCTCTTCTCCGACATGGTTTCGAGCACGTAGAAGAACATCGGAATGAAGAACACCGCGATCACCGTCGCGCCGAGCATGCCGCCGATCACACCGGTGCCGATCGAATGCCGGCTGTTGGCCGACGCGCCAAGCGCAATGGCCAGCGGCACGCACCCGAGAATGAATGCGAGCGATGTCATCACGATCGGCCGCAAGCGTTCGGTTGCCGCCGTGACCGCCGAGTCGTACACCGACTCGCCCGCTTCACGATTGAGCACCGCGAACTCGAAGATCAGAATTGCGTTCTTGGCAGCAAGCGCGACCAGCATGGTCAAGCCGATCTGGAAATACACGTCGTTTTCGAGGCCGCGCAGAAGAATCGCGAGCAACGCGCCGAACAACGCAAACGGCACCGCCAGCAGCACGCCAAACGGCAGGCTCCACTTCTCGTATTGCGCGGCGAGAATCAGGAACACCATCACGAGACCAAACACGAACACAAGCCCCGAAGTGCCGCCGGATTGCCGCGCCTCGTAAGCCTCGCCGCTCCAGCCGACGCCGTAGCCCGACGGCATCACCTCATCGGCCACTTCCTCCAGCGCGTTGATGACTTGCCCGGAGCTGTAGCCAGGCGCGCCATTCGCCGTGATCTTGACAGCCGGGAAATTGTTGAAGCGCGTAATCAGGTCAGGTCCGGTGACATACTTCGAGGTCACCACCGCCTTCAGCGGCACCATGTTGTTGGTCTTGCTGCGCACGTAAAGCTGGTTCAGATCCAGCGGCGTCAGACGGTACTGCGGCTCGGCCTGCAAGATGACCTGCCACAGCCGGCTCGACCGGTTGAACTGCGAGACGTAGAGCGAGCCAAACATTGTCTGCATCGCGCTATAGACCTCTTCGATCGGCACACCGAGCGTTTCCGACTTGTCGCGATCCACGTCGACCAGCAACTGTTGCGACGACGCGTTGAACGTGGACGTGACACGCGCCAGTTCCGGCCGGCTTTTTGCCTTGGCGAGGAAATCGTCCACCACGCCGGCAAGCTGCGAGATGGTTGCGTCGCCCTTGCTCTGAATCCACATCTCGGTGCCGCCCGTCGTGCCAAGACCCGGGATCGACGGCGGATTGACCGGCAGGATGATCCCTTCCTTGACCTGGGAGAGCGCCTTGTAGGCGTCGATCAGCACCGCCTTTGCATTCTGGGTCTTGATATTAGCGAACTTGTAACGTTCATCAAAACCCTTGAAGCCGATGAAGAACGTGCTCGCGTTGTTCTTGTTCTGGCTGTCGAGCAGGCTGTAACCATCAACGATCGTTACGCTGCCTACCGCAGGCTGTTTCATGAAGTAATCAGTCACGCGCCGCGACACGTCGCCGGTTCGATCAAGGCTCGCCGCGTCCGGCATGATGATCGCGCCGAGCAGATAGCCCTGGTCTTCAGGTGGCAGGAACGAAGTCGGAATGGTGCGCATCATCACCACCGCCAACGCGACCATGCCAACAAATAGCAATAGCGCGACCATGAAGCGTTTGATCACCAGTTTGACAAGGGACGTGTAGCGGTTCGTCATCTTCTCGAAGTTCCTGTCGAACCATTTGAAGAAGCCTTTCTTCTCGTGATGACCAGGCTTCAACAGCAAGGCAGCCAGTGCCGGTGACAGCGTCAGTGCAACCACCCCGGAGAAAATGACCGAAATCGCAATGGTGATGGCGAATTGCTTGTACAACTGCCCCGTAATGCCGCCGAGAAAAGCCACCGGCACAAACACCGCACACAGCACGAGCACGATCGCGACCACCGGGCCGGCCACTTCGTCCATTGCGCGTCTCGCGGCATCCTTCGGACTCAGCTTGTGGACGGTCATATTCCGCTCGACGTTCTCGATCACCACAATCGCATCGTCCACCACGATGCCAATCGCCAGCACCATGCCGAATAGCGTTAGCATATTGATCGAGAAGCCGAGCGCGAGCATTCCCATGAAGGTGCCCATGATCGACACCGGCACGGCCAGAACCGGAATCAGTGTCGCGCGCAGGCTTTGCAGGAAGACGAACACCACGATCACCACGAGCACAAGCGCTTCGAAAAACGTGTGAACGACATCGGAAATCGACGCCCGCGTGAAGTCGGTCGTATCCAACGCGATATCGTATTCGAGGCCCTCAGGAAAGGTCTTTTTCATTTCCTGGAGTGCCGCGTGGACCTGCTTAGAGACGTCTAGCGCGTTGGCGCCAGGCTGTTGATACACGGCGATGACGGTGGCCGGCTTGCCCTGAAAGCGGCTACGGATCGAATAGTCCTTCTGGCCCAGCGCGGCGCGGCCGATGTCCTTGAGGCGCACGATGGCGGCATCGCCGTTGGCGGCCCGGATGATGATGTTTTCGAACTCCTCGGGTTGGCTCAGGCGGCCGGTGGTGGTCACGGCGAACGACTGCTCAACCGGCGCGCCGGTCGGCGATTGGCCGAGGCGGCCTACCGCGAACTGCTGGTTCTGGTTGGCGACCGCCCGCTGCACATCCCCCGCCGTAATACCGAGTTGTGCCATGCGGTCGGGTTTGAGCCAGATTCGCATCGCGTAATCGGGCGTACCGAAGATCGCAGACTGATTCGCACCTGGAATGCGCTTGAGCGCATCGAGCACGTAAATATTCGCGTAGTTGGCGATATACGTCGCGTCGTAGCGCTCGCTCGGCGAGTAGATAGCGATCACCATCATGAACGCCGAGGACTTCTTCTGCACCTGAATGCCCTGCGACTGCACCGAAGAGGGCAGTTGCGGCAACGCGAGGTTCACACGATTCTGTACGTCGACCTGGGCCAGCTCCGGATTGGTGCCGATCTGGAAGTATGCGTTGATGGTCAGATTGCCCGTCGATGAACTCGACGAGTTCATGTAGATCATGTTGTCCGCGCCGTTCACCTGTTGCTCGATCGGTGCGGCGACGTTGTTGGCCACCACGTCGGCACTCGCGCCAGGATAATTGGCGGAAATCGTGATCTGTGGCGGGGTGACGTCCGGATACTGGGCGATTGGCAAGTTGAACATCGCCACCGCACCGCCGAGCGTGATGACAATCGAAATCACCGAGGCGAATATCGGCCGGTCGATGCAGTAACGGGAGATATTCATGTCGCCATCCCCTTACTGCGCGGTGGTCGTGTCGGACGGGTGTGCCGTCGAACTGCTCTCCCCGCCTCCTGGCACGTTGGCCGCCGCGTGCGCAGCCGGGGCCGCGACGATTTTCAGCGGTACGTCGGCGGCCACGCGAATCGCGCCGTCCACCACCACGCGCTCGCCCGGTTGCAGCCCCTGGGTGATAAACCAGTCGTCGCCATGCCACTCGCCCACTTCCACGACACGCTGATGCGCCTTGGAGTCATTGTCGACGACCCATACGAAGTGACTTTTCGCCCCCTGTAACACAGCGCGTTGCGGCACGAGGATCGCGTTCGGGCGCGTTGCGCCGGACACGCGTGCCCGCACGAACTGTCCGGGACGCAACTGGCCCTTCGCATTCGCGAACGATGCCCGCACGAGGAACGTGCCGGTCTCGGTGCTGAAGGCGGGATTCGTGAAACTGATATGACCGTGGTTCGGAAACTCCGTGCCGTCCGCCATGATCAGCGTCACTTCGAAGTCGTCATTGGCTGGAAACCGCAACCGGCCGGCCGTGACCTCTTCGCGGTACTTCAGCAGCTCGTTTTCCGAAATGCTGAAGTTGACCCACATCGGATCGAGTTGATAGACATACGTCAGCAAGCCCGAGGCCGAGGCGGTGACAAAACTGCCGTCCTGTTGCCTCGCGAAGCTGGATAAACCGGTGAGCGGCGACTTGATCGTCGTATAGCTGAGGTTCAACTGCGCGGTTTGCACCTGGCCCAGTGCTGCGAGCACCGCGGCTTCGGCCTGCTTTTCGTTACCGGTTGCGTCGTCCAGATCCTTCTGACTCAAAGCATTCTGTTTGGCGAGCGGAATCACGCGGGCGAGATTCGCCTTCGTGACCGTTAAGCGCGCCTGCTGCTGCGCGAGCTGGCCTTTCGCCGTTTGCAGCGCGGCATCGAAAGGCTTCGGGTCCATCTGGAAGAGGGTTTGTCCGGCGTGAACCATTTGCCCTTCGGTATAGAGCCGTTTGTCGAGAAAGCCATCCACCCGCGCGCGAATCTCGACTTCGCGAGAACTCTGCGTTTGCGCGGTGAATTCGAAATCGACGGGCGTGTCGCTCTGCACCACCTTCATCACGGTGACCTCGGTCTCTCCGGCGACCGGCAATGCAGCAGGTTTGTGGCACCCGGCGCATAGCGCAAGCGCGACAAGCCCGGCAATCGTGAGACTTAGGTGGTTTCTGCTCATGGCTGTCTCCGCCGTCCCGATCGATGTCTACTGAACCGTGTAGCCGCGACCGGTCATGCAAGCCGCCACTGCCCGGTTGAAGGTCGCCATCTGCTGCGACGTCTGTTGCTGACCCGCCTGCTGCTGGTTGGCCTCGGCCTGGTTGGCGCGGCGCTGGCGTACGCCGCCTGCCGCTGTTCCGGTGACCGCGCCTATCGCAGCGCCCTTCCCAGCGTTGCCCGCGATGGCACCCACTGCGGCGCCCACGGCGGCGCCGCCGGCTGCGCCCTTGACCGCTCCACCCTGCTTTGGCGCGGCGCCTGGTTGACCGGATTGCTGGGCAATCGCGACCGGATCGACGCCGGTCGTCTGCTTCGCCCATAGTTGGCACTCCGCGGTATCGGTTTGCTGCCGGCTGGCGCTTTGGCCTTTCGCCGGATAAATGATGGGCTGCTGCGCAGCCGCCCAACACGCCAGCGTCAGCACAAGCACCCCCGTCAGCCCTCGCACGATCGGTAGCATGGTCAGATTCCGTTCGATTTCTCTGGGGGCGAACCGTCGGCACACGCCTATGCGTGCGCCTGATGTCGAACCCGGGCACCCTCTTCAACCCTGATCAGTCGAGTCAATTATTGGATTTCGCGTCGAGCGATGGCAATTGGCCTTTGGTCCCATAACGCGTGAATTCGCGGTACGGGATCATGCAACGGCTCATCAGACAGGCGGAACGCCGTCGAGCGCGGCGCGCACCGTCTTCACGAACAGTTCGTCATTGAACGGTTTGCGCAGCCAGGCAACCGCACCGGCCGCAAGCGCGTGCTCGCGCACGCCAATCTCGTCGTGTGCGGTAATGAAGATCACGGGCATGCCTGTACCGGACAGGCGCCGCTGGACTTCGAGTCCATTGAGCCCGGGCATCTGCACGTCGAGAATGACGCAGTCGGGTTGATACGACGGCATCGATGCGAGAACGTCGAGGAACGAGTCGCCGCTGGCAAACGCTTCGGAGGCGATCCCGATGGAGCGCAGCAATCGCCTGATTGCCCTGCTCACCGATTCATCGTCATCGACGACGACAACGAATGGTTTGAGTGTTCCCATGGAGAGTAGTCCGGTGTCCGGGAATGCGCGAGTCAGCACAGTCCCCCAGACGAAAGCCTACGAGGCGGAAAGGTTCGCGGATATTGGACCTTGGTCCCGCATCGATCGAGTACGGACCGGGCGCGGACCTCTGGCAATCCGTATATGGACCCACCTGCAGCCCTTCGGCGACGCACGCACCGGAACCGGGCCACGCTATCGCTGACCGGCCGCGACGACTTCAGCGCGAAACGTGGGCTTCACCCGCACCGCCGAGGCCGACCTTATCCGCGACACGCACGAGCTGGGCGAGTGAAGTCACTTCCATCTTCGCCATGACGCGCGCGCGATGCGCCTTGATCGTCTTTTCGACCGTGCCAAGCTCGCCTGCCACCTGCTTGTTCAGGCGCCCCGTGACCACGAGCGCCATGACTTCCCTTTCGCGCGGCGTGAGCCTGTCGAGTCGGCCACGAATCGCGTCCAGCTCACAGCGCACGACGCGAGTCTGCTCCACGCGTTCGAAGGCGGCTTCGATGGCGCGGAGCAGATCGGTATCGTTCACAGGCTTTGCCAGGAAATCAGTGGCGCCCGCTTTCATCGCGCCCACCGTCATCGCGATATCGCCGTGACCGGTGACGAAGATGATCGGCAGCACCGCTTTGAGTTCGCGTTGCAATGCCAACCCGTCAAGGTCCGGCAACTGCACGTCGAGAACCAGGCAGGCCGGAGAATCGACCTCGCGCAGCCGTTCAAGAAATGCGCGGGCATCGCCGAATGCTTCGACAAGGTAGCCCGCGGAGCGGATCAGACGCGACAACGCGCGGCGCACGGAATCGTCGTCGTCGACGACGAAGACAAGCGAATCGGATTCAGTCATGGCCTTTATCGCGACTTATCCTCCGGCGTGGCATCGCCGGCCGGCAATGCCACGTAGAATGTCGCGCCTCGATCGTTGTTGTTTTCGGCCCATAGGCGCCCGCGGTGCATGTCGATGATGGAACGGCTGATCGACAATCCCAAACCGAGCCCTTGGGGTTTTGATGTGAAAAACGGCTTAAAAATCTTGTCCAGTTTATCGGCGGTCAATCCATGACCCCGATCGCGAACAGCGATCAGCACCATGCCGTTGTCGGCCGATTTCAGCGTGACGCACACCATACGGTCGACGGGTGGAACTTCGTTCATCGCGTCGAACGCATTCAGCAACAGATTCAACATGACCTGCTGCAGTTGAACCCGGTCGCCGCGCACGGGTGGCAAATTCGTGTCGATATCGAGTGTCACGCGCGTGCCACGTACGATCGCATCGCTATGCACGAGCGCCACCACATCGCGCATCACGCCGGCGAGGTCGAGAGGCATCACCTCGAGATCGCCCTTCTTGACGACTGCGCGAATTCGACGGATGACCTCGCTAGCCCGGTAATCGTCCTGGACAATATCGTTCAGAATATCGCGCAGTTCGGCCAGATCGATCGGATCGGCGGTCATGAAACGCTGTGCAGCCTGCACGTTGCTGAGTATCGCGGTAAGTGGCTGATTCAACTCATGCGCGAGCGACGAAGCCAGCTGCCCCATCGTCGATACGCGGGTGAGATGCGCAAGATCCTGGCGTTGACGGCATAACTCATACCGTTCCGTCTTGTCGATCACGAATGCAAGCGTGACGTTTCCACCATCGAAGCAAAACGCACTGAGTTCGACCTCTGCATGAAACTCCGTGCCGTCCTTGCGGCGCGCGCACAGATCACCCAGCGGCGCGAGTTCGCGCACTTGCGGTATGACTAAGGGATCGCCCCAACGCGGTCCGTGGCTGTCGAAACGCAGCGCATGAACCAGCAATTCCACCGGCTTGCCGACTAACTCGTCGCACTCGTAACCGAAAAGCCGGTTCGCTTGCGGATTGACCACGGCCATCAGACCGCGCTCGTCGAGCATCAACGTCGCCACTGGCAATAATGCCAGTGCTTCACGAAAATAGTGCTCGCCGCTTACCTGTTCGTCGGCATCCGTGTGTGAATCATGCTCGAAGGCCGCTCGTTCGCCGCCATCACACGTTTTCCTGCGTGCAGGTCTCGCGGAAGCCATCGTGCGGAGTCGATCCGTAAAACGCCGTCTCGCGCGCGACGCAGGCAAACCGCTGTCTGGCTCGCCGGAAAACTCAAGGGGGGTGGGAAGATGCCCAGGACGCAGACGTTCCGACTGCCGAGATTGATTTAAGGATTCGGATAAATCCGCTTTATCCGCCAATTTGAGAGGAAACGAATGCGCCGCGCGTCGACCGAACATCCTGCGTTCGCGATAATTCGCTTTACTAATTGGCGGATTAACACTGCCGAGCGGCGCAGATGCGCGATGCCGCAATCCCAGCACCAGCAATCCCAGAATGATTGCTGTTTGCAAAATGACGATAGCAGGCATGACGACGCTCATGACCGAACTGCCTCTCAGGATCGGCACCGCGAGATTGGCTGCCAAAAGTCTTGCTGAACACCGGCGAGAGACTATGTCTCTTGAACAGCAGGCTCATCGTCTCATTGGAAGCTAACGAAGACACGCTCTTAATGTCGATGCAGGCCGAACGAGCGTACCGGCAAGAGTTACATCTGGAGAAAGCGTCTCAACCGGTAAAAATAATCGTAGTACGGACAACAGAACATGTAAACGTTAATTAAGGCATTTCTTTTGCATATATTACAGTTCGCCGGCGAATGAGAGCCGGATCTGGCTGTCCACGTACTTCATCGATTGGCGCCACGGGTTCACCTACTGTCAGCGACAACCTTGACTATTGGCTGTGCGGTAGCAGGTCTCTCCGCTTGGGCTCTTATATACACCCTTACCGTTTTTGGTTTTGGCTTCTCCGCCTTTGCTCGTCGTTGTGGTCGCGACACCATTCTGATTCCGTTGCGACTTCCATGCGTTTCCGGTGTTCGGGTTGTACCCACCGGCCGCCTGCCCGTTGTTGCATTCGGTCATCCCTCGCGCGTTAGTGGCGCACTCCGCGAATACGTTGGAAGACAGCGCACAGGCTATCAACACGAGCAACACTTTCATGATCGTCTCCTGAAGCAGCAGGCACAGGCACGGCTGCGCCCGCCACGTCTTCCAGATTAACCCCATCCTTTCGCGTGCCTATTGGACTTTAGTCCTATTGCAAGCCGCGCCATTTCAGCCGCCTCATGGAGATCGTTCCGCAGCGGGAGCGCTGGCTCAATGCTTGCGCGCCGGGCTCGCGACGGTTCGCCCGGCACATCACGCAACAAGTGAAGTGGACTTGATCGCAATGCTGCATGCATCGACTTATTCGAGCCGAACACTCCCGCAGCCGCGGCGCTTTCGGCTCGCGTGGTTCGGCGCCGCTCTCGTGTATTCGATATCCGCCCCCCCGGTTCACGCGCAGGAGATGGAGCCACGCGCCTATTCTGCCGTGCCGGTGGGGACCAATTTCGTGGTGTTCGACTACGCGCGATCGAGCGGCGATGTGTCATTCGATCCGTCGTTACCGATCACTAACGTGCAGGCGCATATCAACACGTTTACCCTCGGGTATTCGCACAGTTTCGGCGTCGCGGGACATACGGTGAGTGTCGCGGTATCAGAGCCCTATGCAAACGCGAATGTGAATGGCGACGTGAAGGGCATTTATCAGCAGCAATACCGCTCCGGTCTCGGCGATGTGCACTTCAGGATCGCGGCGAACCTGCTCGGCGACCCGGCGCTCTCCCCGGAAGAATTCGCGCGACGCACACCCAGCACGGTCCTCGGCGTCAGCCTGAGCGCGGTGGCGCCGACAGGCCAGTACGTGCCCGCCCGTCTCATCAACATCGGCGCCAACCGCTGGTCGTTCAAACCCGAGGTCGGGCTGTCCCAACCCTTCGGCAACTGGTTCATGGACGCAGCGGCAGGTGTGTGGCTCTTCACCGACAACGACGATTTCTTCGGCGGCCACCGGCGCAGCCAGGATCCGATGCCAACTTTCCAATGGCACGGAGGCTACACCTGGCGCCCCGGACTATGGCTCGCCGCTGATGTGACGTACTTTACGGGCGGACGCACTCATGTCGACGGAGTCGAGGATCAGGACTACCAGATCAGCGCGCGATACGGTGTCACGCTGTCCGTTCCTCTCGCCGCGAAATGGTCCGCCAAGCTCGCGTGGTCGCGAGGTCTCGTCACGCGTGTGGGTGGCAATTTCCAGACCGTCTCGATCACGCTTCAGTACCGTTGGTTTAATCATTGAACCCGCTCAGGCGCGCTGGCCTATGTAACGGGTTCGCTCAAAGCACGGCGCGGCGCCTAGTGCCCGAGAATAGCGAGCGCCGCGCGCATCGGTGCGAACGATAGTTTGATTATTCCGTCGAGCGGTGTATTCATTTCCATGATCAGGAAGATCGCGCCGGAAGTCGACAGCGCACACATCACAAGCGCCGTCATCGTCGTGCCGTTTCGGGGCGCGACGAGCCCGAACGTGCCGAAGAGGATCGCCAGCCAGAACACCAGGACAATCAGCAACGGCACCGGAACCGAGCCGGTTTGCTGAAGAAGCGCCAGCCACCGCGTGGCGAGTACATCGTCGACGATTTGCAGCGCCCGAGCCTGCAATTGACGCTGCATGTCGCTGTGCGGCGAGAGTTCCTCCACTTGACGCTGGAATGCTTCTCCGCGGGCGACCGTCTCGGGGCTGCTCAGCTTGGCCAGTTGAGCAGGATCGCCGGAAACCATCGCCGCAATAGAAGCTTCGGTCGTGCGTTTAAGCGCACTGCGAATATCCTGCGTCTCCGGACCATAATGAGCCAGTACGCGATCAAGGCGAACGATAGCGGCGGCGCTATGCAAAAGCTCCGTATTCATCGTGTCGAAAGAGCCTTTTGCCGATGATATCAGCAGGCCCAGCACCAATGCGGCCATGGTTGCGACGAGACCGGTCGCCAGTTTGACGACACCGATGGATTCCTCGCTGAGGTGGTGCTGCGGCAGCACGCGGCGCAGATACGAACCGAGCAGTGCGCTGCCGAAAACGCATACGAATACGATTGCCGCGTCGACGAGGTGATTCACCCGGCTGTCCTCCGTCCTGGTCACACACTTAGCGATTCGACATCTTGCGCGCCGCGCTGCAGTGTGCAATTGGACCAAGGTCCAATTGCACACGCAACGCTGGGCACTTATGGTTTTAGCTGCCTGCGGTGGGCGACAACGACCCAGCTCGCGAAAGCTGGACCCGTGACTGCGATTTCGTTCTCCATCACTGGCAGCGGTCGCACGGCGCAAGCGCCTTTGTCCGGCGAGGAGCACAGCATGCCGATCTTCAGACCACGCCTGCGAACGTTGACATTGGCGCTGTCACTCCTGTTAGCCGCGGTGCAGACGAATCGCGCCTCCAACCTCGATCCCGGCTGGCCGCGTGAGATTGTCCGCGACGATGCAACGCTCACCTATTACCAGCCCCAGATCGACGACTGGAAGGATTTCAGGGAGTTGACCGGCCGCATGGCGGTGAGCGTGACCCTGCGCGGCGGCAAGCCGCAGCTGGGTGTCGTGACGATGCAAGCGCACACCGATGTGGATATCGACAGTCGCAACGCACGCTTGAGCGATCCGAAAATTACCGGGACATCGTTTCCCGGTGCCGACCGGGCGGCGACCCAGAAACTCGATCAGGTGGTGCGAAAATTTCTCAATCCTCAGGCGACGCTAACGTTGTCGATGGATCGATTGGTGGCCAGCATCGATAAAAAACAGGCTGCGCCGGCTGTCCCGATCAAAAGCGATCCGCCCGCCATCTTTGTCAGCTTTGGCCCGGGGCTGCTGCTGTTCGTCGATGGCGATCCTGTGCTGGCGCCGATCAAAGACTCGGACATCGCCTTTGTCGTCAACGCGAGCTGGCCGCTCTTCGTGGACAACGCCACCCATCAGTACTATCTGTTCACGGGCGGTTCGTGGATGACGTCGACGGATATGAAAACGGGCTGGGCAGAAATCAGAACGCTCCCCGCGAAGATGACGAAAGTGTCCGCCGACCCCACCTGGGCGGACCTGAAACCTTTTATCCCGGCACCGGCAAAGCACACCGGCAAGGCCCCCGCAGTGTTCTATAGCAGCACGCCTGCTGAGTTGATCAGCTTCGACGGCCAACCGGTCTACAGCACGATTCCTGGAACCGCGCTGGTGTTCGCGAAGAACACGGACAGCGACGTATTCGTCTATACGCCGACGAAAACTTATTACTACCTGACGGCCGGCCGCTGGTTTTCATCGACCGCGCCCAGCGGTCCTTGGGCTTACGCGACCGACCAACTGCCCGCCGATTTCGCTCGAATTCCCCGCGATAGCCCCGCCTCACGCGTGCTCGCGTCGGTACCTGGCACGCCCGAGGCGAACGACGCGGTGCTGCTCGCGCAGATTCCGACGACCGTCGAGGTGAACCCCGTCGCAGCCGCGGCGGAGATCAAAGTGGCCTACAGCGGCGAGCCGCAATTCGCACCGATCGAAGGCACGCCGCTCGCCTATGCAACCAACACCCCGGACAAGATAATCAAAGTCCAGAATCACTATTACCTTTGCTCGCGCGGCGTATGGTTCGACTCGCCGTCGCCAAGCGGACCGTGGACGACCAGCACGTCCGTCCCACAAGTGATTTATACGATCCCACCGGCTTCGCCTGTCTATAACGTGACTTACGTAACCCAGCAGGTGGTGCCGGGCGGAACGGTTCAAGCAAGCTACACCGCCGGATATCTCGGCGTGTTCATCGCGGGCGCCGCGATCGGTGCGATCGTCGCGCAAGGCAACGGTTACTACTATCCGCCGTACGTACGCATCGGCTACGGGCCGTATCCGGTTTACTATCCGCGCCCCGCGCCCTATGGCTATCCGGTTTATAACCCATATACGGGTGCAAGCAGCGTACGTGGAGGCGTTTATGGCCCGGCTGGCAGTGCAAGCTGGGGCGCTTCGTACAACCCTTATACAGGCACCTATGCACGCGGCGCGACGGCCTCAGGACGTTACGGCAGCGCGAGCGTCGCGCAAACCTATAACCCCTATACCGGCGCCTACGCCGCGAGCCATCAGGGATCGAACGCGTATGGCCAGTGGGGGAGCTCGGTCGTGACGAAGGGCAATCAGTGGGCCGCGACGCAACACACCACCACAGCGAATGGCACGGTTGCGCGCTATCAGAATTCAGCAGGCGGCAACGCCGTCGCCGGCAGCACGGCCAACGGCCGCGCGGTTGCGGGCAAGACCGCCAACGGCGATCTGTATGCAGGGCGAGACGGGAACGTCTACAAGAACACCGGTGGCAGTTGGCAGAAGTACGACAACGGCTCCTGGTCCACGGTGAACAAGCCGGCGTCTCAATCGGTGTCGCAGTCCGCTGCGCAAAGACCGGCAAGCACACAAACGCGGCAAACGACCGGCACGGCGAACGCGGCCGCCGTTCAGCAGAACACCCAGCCGAAACGCGCCACGAACACTCAATCTACCAACGCCGCAACCTCGGCGAAGAATATCCCGAACAATCAGCCGCCACGCCCCGCCGCAGCACAGCCCAATACCGTGCGGGCACCGCAGCAAACCACCCAGGCCAACCCGCAAGCACGTCCTCCAGTGACGCCCACTGCCCAAGCTCAAAGGGGCGCCGGCGGAATCAACCGGGCCAGCGCGCAGCCCTACTCCGCCGATCTTAATCAGGAGATGCAGAATCGGCAGCGAGGCGCCGCACAGAGCCAACGCTACGCCCAACCCGCGGGCGCCGGTCGCGCCGCAGGCAGCAGCATGGGCGCGCGGGGTGGCGGTGGAGGCGGAAGTTTTCGCCGCTAGCGACGGCGCGAGCTAGTACGGGGGAAGCCATGAAACGCTATTGGACCAAGGTCCAATTGTCTTTATGTGAGCGCAACACCACTATTTATTCCAGTCGAAGCGTCCTGCAACCGGCATGGGCCGCACCCTCACCGTCGTTCCAAGCCGCGAACAATCCGACGCGCCAACCGCGTTCACAACGTGACGTCATTTCCCTGAATGGAGCACGAACATGTTCAAGTACCTTCGGCTTATCCTTGCTGTCCCACTCATGCTGCTCGCGGTTTCCTGTTCGACTCAACAACAGGCTGGCGCGACGCCTGGGACCGACCCGGAGCTCGAAGCGAAAGCTCGCGCGGCGCTGCAACAACTGGTTAATACCGCGCCACGGACGCCACAACTTCAGCAAAGGGCAAAAGCCGTGCTCGTGTTCCCCGATATTCTCAAAGTGGGATTCATTGCCGGCGCGCAGGGCGGCAAGGGTGTGATGTTCGGCCCGGATGGAACAGTATTGGGCTACTACAGCGCGCGAGCCGTCTCCTGGGGGTTGCAGGCCGGCGGACAGACCTTTTCTGAAGCCATGTTCCTGATGACCGATGAAGCCGTCAATTACCTCAACTCGAGCGACGGATGGTCGGTCGGCGTCGGTCCGAGCGTGGTGGTCGTGGACCAGGGAATGGGTAAATCAATGACCACCACCACCCTGAAAGACGACGTCTATGCGTTCATCTTCGGCCAGCAAGGATTGATGGCAGGTCTCGGCGTACAAGGGCAAAAGATCACCAAATACACGCCGTGATCCGGTAGCCGGCTCCCTCGCGCAAGTTGAACGTTGCGCGTGAGGAGCCTTGTTTCGTATCGCGGTCCGCTTTGAAAGGCCGCAACCGCAATGCAACGAAGCGAGGGCATCATCATGGCCAGGCGTCTCAGATGGTTGGCAATTGTTTCGGTGGCTTTGTTCGGTACCGTGGCCATTGCGCAATATCCGGCTATCGACATGGTCGCAGGCAAAGTCGTTCAGAAGTACCAGGGATCGACTTGCGAGCAGTTATGGCAGGAACGCGCGCAGAAAAATAGCCAACCCAAGTCCGAGCGGGAACAGCAAGCCGTGCAGTTGCTGCGTAACGATCCGCAGATGCGCGCCGCGTTCATCGACAAGGTCGCCGCGCCGATTGCCAACAAGCTGTTCGAATGCGGCATGATCCCGTGATTGCCGCCGGCCGCACGCCGTCAATCGTCTGACTCGACGAGGCACAGATGACCCACGCGAAACTGCTCAGGCGCCTTGCGGTCGTCGCGCTCTGCCTGGCGCTGACTGTGGGCAGCTATGCCCAACAGACGCACAACACATCAAAAGCAGCAGCGAAGCCGGTCGCGCAGAACGTTGTGCCCGCATTCAAAGCCGGTCTCGAGCCGCGTGCCGTCGATATTCTCAAGCAGGCGTGTGCCCGCCTCGCTGCCGCCCACTCGATGTCCTTCACCGCGGTCGTCTCGTATGAAAGCCCCAGCCGCCTCGGTCTCCCGCTCGTCTACTCCACCCGGTCGGAGGTGACGATGCAACGGCCCGACAAGCTCAAGGTCGTCACGCTCGGCGACGGGCCGCCTTCCGACTTCTACTACGACGGCAAAACCATGACGGCCTTCGCGCCCGTGGAGAAACTCGTCGCCATCGCCGATGCCCCGCCCACCATCGACGCCGCGCTGCAGGCCGCGTTCGTTTCCGGTGCGATCTATTTTCCGTTCAGCGATGTGATCGTCGCGGATCCGTACAAAGACATCGCCGACGGTTTGACGACCGCGTTCTATATCGGGCAATCGAACGTGGTTGGCGGCACAACCACGGACATGGTGGCATACGTCACCAACGGTGTGTTCATCCAGATATGGATCGGCGAAAAAGACAAGCTGCCGCGCCGCATTTACGCCATCTACCTCAACGATCGCGCTCGCCTGCGTCACGTACTGGAATTGTCGGACTGGCAGTTGGATATCGCTGTGCCGGCTGACGCTTTCCTCGCCGCGGATGCGAGTGGCGCGGCGCGGATCGCTTTTGCGCGTCCGGATGCCACGGATGCACCGGGTATGAAGCCGCCGCCTAAGGTCCTGCGTCAAAAAGCCCAGTGAGGAGACGCACATGAACAACGTCGTCATCCGTCTGGCGGTTCTGCTCATCCCCGCACTCGTCCCGGCTTATGTCGGCGCGTGGTCGCATGCGAACGCGTACGGGGGCGGCACATATCACGCGCCCGGCTCGGGGTCGACAACCCGCACCGACTATGCCGGTGGCAGCGAAACGCACACCTATGGACAAGGCACGACCGCGACGGGCCGCTATGGCGACACGGCCACCCATCAGGCAGGCTCGGGCCAGACGACCGCGACCAATCAATACGGCGGGAGTGCGACTCACACGTACGGCCAGGGCACATCTGCCAGCAACGGCTATGGCGGGAGCGCGTACCATGCCACGGGATCCGCAACCACGACCTACACCAGTGCCTCCGGAGCGACGGCTTACCACAACGCCTACTATGGCGCGCGATACCCCGCCTACCATCCCCCGGTCGCCGTGAACAATTACGGTTCCGGATGCTACAACTGCGGAGGCTGGTCTACAGCAGGAGCCGCCGCGGCAGGCGCGGCAGTCGGCGTCGCGGCCGGTGCTGCGATCGCCTCCGCCAACACGGCGGCGGCGACCTCGAATGCATACAACGCCGGCGTGGCCGCCGGAGCGGCCGGCGCCGCCGGCAATGCGGGTTTCGCGATGGGCGCGATCTACGCAGCGCTGCCCGCAGGCTGCGCCTCGCCGAACGTTCACGGCACGACCTACTATCTGTGCGGGAATACGTGGTTCCAACCCGCGTACGGCGCCAACGGGGTTTACTACCGCGTCGTGCCTGCGCCCTGACACTGCAGGGCGCTCAGCAGCCGCCAATTCAAGCTTCATCGCGCGTCGTCAGCCTTGCCTGATCGTGAAATCCAGACGAGAAGACAGCCCCGATGCCAATCAGAATTTGTGGCGAATCCCAGCCAGCAACAGGTTCTGGTTCCGACTCTTCGACGGCGCATTCAGATAGATATCCGCAACCGCATACGGCCCAGACACTTGCTGAAAGTCGTCGAAGATATAGATATCGGTCCGCCTAGACAGCAGATAGTCCACGCTGACCTGAGCCGTATGCCAGTGTGGATTGGCGTTCAAGCCTCCGTATTTGCCATGGGTGTAGATGTACCCCGCGCCAAGCGTTAGCGCAGCCGTCGCGCTGTAGGTGAGTGACGTATCGTAATTGGTCAACGTGAGACTGGTTCCGTCGTGATAGGAATACTGAATATTGTCGATCATCACATTCCAGCGCACCCCATGACCAAAGTCATAGCGACCGCCAATACCCACGTTGCGCTGCCTGTCGACACCGGCCAACGGATTCAGTGGACTCGTCCGGAACAGGAAGAACGGCGCGCCCGCATAATCGTCCGACACTGCACCGTTCGGGTTGCCAAGACCCGGATTGTCGATCTGCAGGTACGCAAGCGCGACCTTCAGCCTCCCGTACTCATATCCCACTCCCGCGCTGTACGCGCGATTGAATGCGAATGCCCCGGCCGCATTGCTGAACGCATACAGCGCCTCCGCATTCAGTCCCGCGAAGGTCGGCGACGCATACTTGATCGAATTGCTGTAGCGCCAACTGCCCATCAGGTTATCGGCATCGCCGGGGTGAGCCGCCAGGCCGCCCGTCGCAGACGCGGTGGATAGCGGCGCCATATAGTCCCAGAACATATCGTATTGGCGCCCCGCGGTGACCGTGCCCCAGGTATTGCTCGACAGGCCGACGAATGCCTGACGCCCGAACATCCGGCCGCCTTGACCGAACTTGCCGTTCGTGATGTCGAAGCCGTTCTCAAGCTGCGCAACCGCGCGCTTGCCGCCGCCCAGATCTTCGACGACCTTGAAGCCGAAGCGGTTGTTCTGATTGGGGCCGCTGATCAGCTTGGTGTTGTGTGCTCCACCTTCATTGTTGACCCAGCCAATTCCTTCGGATATGAGGCCGTAAATCGTCACACTGCTTTGCGCAAGCACAGGACACGATACGAGCATGAGCGCCGTTGCGCATGACCATCGATTCTTCATTGACGCGTCTCCTTTTAGATATTTTTTTGTTTTCCCAGCCGGAAGCAAGGCTTAGGAAGATTCCACTTTGGGTTCGTCACGAACCGTGACGAAGAGCACAAGGGCACCGAGGCACAGCAATATCGACATCAGATACAACCCGTAGTCGAGCCTGCCGGTTTGCGACTTGATGAGGCCGATCAGATAGGGACTCACGAAACCACCGGTCTGACCGATACTGCTGATCAATGCAATGCCGCCGGCGGCTGCGGCGCCGCCCAGGTGCGCGGGTGGAACCGTCCAGAACACCGGAAGCGCGGCATACACCAGGACGATGGCGACGCTAAGGATCGCGAGCATCAACGGCAAACTACTGCTGTGTATCGTCAGCAGCGATAGCGCGACGGCACCGCCTACGGCGCATACGGCAAAATGGCGCCGCCGCTCGAGCCGTGCATCCGAGCGCCGCGAGATCAACACGACGCCGAGCGCGCCAATTCCGTACGGAATCGCGCTATACAGGCCGATCGACAGCACGTCCTTGACGCCGAAGCCGCGGATGAGTGTCGGAACCCAGAAGCTGATCGCAAACGACCCACAGGCCAGCGTGAAATAGACAAACGCAAGGGCGAAGACTCTGGCGCTCCTGAGCGCCGCACGAAACGTGTGGGGATGATCGCTGCCACGCGCGATACGATCAGCTTCAAGCGTCTGTGCGTGCTTGCGCTTGTCCGCGTCGGACAGCCATGCGACCTTCTGCGGATCGTCGACCAGGTGAAAGTAAGCGATGACACCGAGAACGCTGGCGGGCGCCCCTTCTATCAGGAACATCCATTGCCAGCCATGCATGCCGCCGACACCCGCCATGCCCTGCATGATCCATCCGGAAGCCAGCCCACCGACCAGACCGGCGATTGCCACCCCGGCGAAGAACCACGATACAACCGTCGCGCGGTATTTCGCCGGATACCAGTACGTGAGATAGAGCACGATCCCCGGGAAGAAGCCCGCCTCGAACGCGCCGAGCAGGAAACGCAGTACGTAGAACTGCCACGGCGAGCTCACGAACATCATGCAGGACGAGATCACGCCCCAACACAACATGATCCGAGAGAAGGTCCGGCGCGCCCCGACCTTCTCCAGCATCAGGTTGCTCGGCACTTCCATGAGAACATATCCCACCGCGAACATCCCCGCGGCGAGTCCATAGATCGAGTCGCTAAAGCCGAGATCCTGCTTCATCTGCAATTGTGCGAAGCCGATATTGATGCGATCCAGAAAGGAGATGACGTATGAAACGAAGAGGAACGGAATGACGCGAAGGGTGATCTTTCGGTAAAGGCGATCGGATGAAGCATCCGATAATGGGCTGTCAAGTGCGACGGTACCTTCCATGGGTTGTCTCCATTCATTATTTTATGTAGTTATGCAAAATTTAATGTTGCTACGATCAAACTTGCTGCCTATACGCTTACTCCCTGTCTGGTTGCTGATCCGGAGCTGCCGCGATAAAAGCCGGATGCGCCGAACAGATCGCATAGATCCGCATTGCGATCGGATAAGCATCCATGTCGCACCGATAGCGCAACGCGTTCGCAACCTGCGGCACCAGGAACGCATCAGCGAGCGTCGGCGTATCGCCGTGGCAATACGTGCCGGTCTGGGGAGAATCGGCCAGCATCCGCTCCACGCCCTCCATACCCAACAAGATCCAGTGTCGATACCAGTCGAGCTTCTGCGCCTCACTGAGGCCTAACTCCTTCACGAGATAGTGCAGTGCTCGCAGGTTATTCAGCGGATGAATATCGCAAGCGATGGCCGCGGCGATCGAGCGCACGCGTGCTCGCCCCTCAAGGCTCTCCGGCAACACGGACGGTGTGGGCCAGCGTTCCTCCAGATACTCACAGATAGCGATCGACTGACTCATCAGCGATCCCTCGACTTCGAGCGAAGGCACCAGCCGCAGCGGATGAATGTCGCTATACCGCGGGTGGTGCTGCTCCCCGCCGCCGCGCAGCACATGAACCGGCACGGTATCGAAGGGAAGACCCTTCAGATTCAGCACAATGCGGACGCGGTAGGCGGCGGACGAACGAAAATACGAATAAAGCTGCATCGCTAGGCTCCAGTTGGGATGGGGCTCATTTCTACGCCGCTAGCGACGCCCCGCCTATCCTCCCAAGAGAGGAAGTCCGACCCGGCGCCATGACTTTCGCCCTCCCCCGCACGCTGGCCTCCTCTTCCGGGAGGAATGCGATGCCGGCATCCCGTGTCCACAATGAGCCTCAACAGGGCGTTCAACACTCTGATTTGAGGAGACACGATGGTTCCGATTCATGGCTTGCATCATTTCGCATGGCGTTGCCGCGACGCAGAAGAAACCCGCCGCTTCTACGAAGACATCCTCGGGTTGCCGCTCGTACACCTGGTTCAGGCAGATAACGTGCCGAGCACCGGCGAATACTGCCCGTACGTGCACATCTTTTTCAGGCTGCGCGACGGTTCGCATCTGGCGTTCTTCGACCTGGGTGACGACACGATCGCGGCGCCGTCGCCGAATACACCGGGCTGGGTCAATCATCTTGCGCTGCAGGTGGACGACGAAGCCGCGCTAAAGGACGCAAAGGCCCGGCTAGAAGCGGCCGGTATCGACGTGATCGGCGTGGTGGATCATCACTTCATCCGCTCGATCTACTTCCATGATCCCAACGGCATCCGGCTTGAACTGACCACCCATGTCGGCTCGCCGGAGTACATGAGCAGCAAGAAGGCGGCCGCGCGTGGCGAGCTCGACCGCTGGACGGTCAGAAAAGCAGCGCGCCGCCAGGCGAACGGAGCGTGAGCATGCCGGACAACACACGCACGATCACCACTCCGCCGTCATCGCCGGCCACGCACACCATGGTCGACGGCGGCGCCGGCTATCAGTTGCCGGTATTTCCTTTCGTCACGCCGCCCGAACTCGCCGGCGCGGCAGCGAGGCGCTATTCCGTTGTCATCGTCGGTGGCGGGCTGGTGGGCCTCACGCTCGCCTGTGACCTCGCGACCCGCGGTATCGCCGCCGTCGTGCTCGATGAGGACGATACCGTCGGTGTCCGCGGTGCGTCGAGCCGCGGCATGTGCTACGCGCAAAAGAGTCTCGAAGTGTTCGACCGGCTCGGCATCTATGAGCGCCTGCTGGCCAAAGGCGTGCATTGGTCGGTTGGCCGAACCCTCGCCGATACCGACGAGGTCTATAGCTTCGACGCAAAACCCGCCAGCCTGTCGGCGCAGGTGCCGTTCCTGAACCTGCAACAGTTCTATCTGGAGTGGTTTCTGGTCGATCGGATCGCCGAGCTTGGCCTCACCGACATGCGCTGGAAGCATCGCGTGACCGGCGCCGAACGTCACGAGCACCACACGGCTCTGCAGATCGACACGCCCGAGGGCGCCTACGCGATCGAAGCGGACTGGGTCATCGACGCAACAGGCGCCAACAGCCCGTTGCGCGACTATCTCGGCGTACCGATCCAGCCGGAGCACGGCACCGACCGCTGGTGCATCTGCGACGTTCGCTTCAAAAAGCCGTTGCCGGCCGAACGCTGGACATGGGTCGCCGCACCGTTCAACGAAGGACGGGCGGTCTGGCAGCATCCTATGGCGGACGATGTCTGGCGTCTCGACTACCAGATGGCCCCGGACTGCGACCCGGAGCGCGTCAGCCACCCCGACGTCGCTCGCGAACGTGTGCGCGCCCATCTCGGCGAAGACGTCGAATTCGACATGGTCTGGATTGGCCCATGGCATTACCGCACCCAGATGCTCGATCACTTTCGCCTCGGCCGCGTGCTGTTCATCGGCGACGCGGCGCACGCGATGAGCCCGTTCGGCGCGCGTGGCGGCAACTCGGGCATTCAGGACGCGGACAACCTGGGCTGGAGGCTCGCACTGGTCCTCAACGGCCAGGCAAACGATGCGCTAATCGATTCGTACTGCACCGAACGACGCGCCGCCGCCGCGGAAAACATCGCCGTCACCAAACGCACCGCGCGCTTTCTGTCACCGCAGAGCGATGTGGAACGGCTGCTGCGCGACGCCGTACTGTCGCTGGCACGCGCCTATCCGTTCGCCCGTGCGCTGGTCAATACGGGTCGCCTGTCCGTGCCGAATCGATATCCGAATGCTGCCGGTATTGACGGCGCGGGTGAATCGCTCCAGAACCTGCCCGTGCGAACCCCGCGAGGACCGACCACGCTCGCGCGCTACAGCCTGTCAAACGGGACCCGCTTGCTGGCGCTCTACTTTCCGCTGAACGAGAACGACGCGACCGCAAGCCACTTGCGAGCACATCAGGACAAATGGTCGCTGCTGCATATCGCCGTCTGTGCGCCAGGCGCCGATCTCGACGACGGCGGTGCGTTTGACGAAGCGCCCGGCACGCTATTGCTTCTGCGGCCCGACCTTTATCTCGCCGCACGCCTCCTGGCCCCCACGTCTGAAGCACTCGATCACGTACTCGCCGCCGCGCTCGCCCAGCCACTGGAGATCACCGCATGAAAACCCACCTGAACATTCCCGAGGCGGACAGTTTCTACGCCGCGCTGATCGACGTCCATCGTGGACTGGAAAGCGCCGAAAGCGCCAGGCTCAACGCCCGGCTGTTGTTCCTGCTTGCCAACCAGGTCGGCGATCACGACGTGCTGCTTGCCTGCCTGCGCGCCGCCCGCAATCCAACTTCCCAACACTGAACCATCATGACCACCTCATTCGCATCCGCTTCCGACCTGCTTGAACAGAAACCGCGACTCGTGGAACTCGCGTCCAACGTCTACGGCTATATCAGCGAGTTCGATCCCAACTGCGGGTTCATCGTCGGCGACGATTCGGTTCTGGCCATCGACACGCGTGCCACGCCGCAACTCGCACGCGACTGGCTCGCCGACATCCGGACCGTCACCGACAAGCCGGTGCGCCATATCTTTCTCACGCACTATCACGCGGTGCGGGTACTCGGTGCTGCCGCGTTCGGCAATACGACCATCTTCGCGTCACGCGCCACCCACGACTGGATTCACGAGCGCGGCGAGGCCGACTTCCACTCCGAGGTAGGCCGCTTTCCGCGGCTCTTCAATGGTGTTGAAGAAGTACCCGGACTCACCTACCCGCACGTGACGTTCGAACGTGAGATGAGCATGTGGTTCGGCAAGCACGAGATCCGTTTCATGCATCTGGGACGCGGTCATTCGAACGGTGATTCGGTGTGCTGGCTGCCCGATTGCGGCGTGCTGTTCTCGGGCGATCTGGTCGAAAATCATTGCGGGGTCTACACGGGCGACGCCTATCTGCGCGACTGGACCGTCACGCTCGGCCATCTGCGCAGCCTCGGTGCGACGACGATGGTGCCCGGCCGCGGCGCCGCACTGCGTTCGCGCGAGGACGTGAATGCGGCGATCGACAGCACCCGCGACTTTATCTCGACGCTGCTCGACGCAGTGGGCGCCGGCTTGCGTGACGGTTGCGATCTGAAAGCCTGTCACGCGCTAGCCGATGCGGCGATGCGGCCGAAGTTCGGCGACTGGCCGATCTACCAGCACGTGCTGGCCTTCGACGTCTCCCGCGCCTACGACGAACTGACCGGCATCGAACACCCGCGCGTCTGGACCGCCGAGCGCGACCAGGCCCTCTGGAACACCCTGCACAACTGATCGGCGACATCCCATGAAATTTGCAACCCGAAAAAACGGCACGCGCGACGGCGAACTCCTGCTGGTGAGCCGCGACCTCAGTCACGGCGTGAGCGCCGCCGACATCGCCCCGACGCTGCAGACCGCGCTCGACCACTGGGAGGCTGTCGCTCCCGCGCTGTCGCAACGTTATGACGCGCTCAGCGCTGGTCGTGCCGCATCCGCGTTTGCGCTCGACACCACGACGCTGGCCGCGCCGTTGCCACGCGCTTATCAGTGGGCCGACGGCAGCGCCTACCTGGTCCACAGCGAACTGGTGCGCGCCGCACGTGGCGCGTTGCTCGACGAAGAGTTATGGCAAGACCCGCTGATGTATCAGGGCGGCTCGGACACCTTTCTCGGCCCGCGCGACGACGTCGCGCTCGAATCGGAAAGCTGGGGCATCGACCTCGAAGGCGAGATCGCCGTCATTACCGGCGACGTGCCGATGGGGTCGCGCGCAGAGCACGCCGGCCGCCACATCCGGCTGCTGATGCTGGTCAACGATGTCAGCCTGCGCGCGCTCGTCCCGGCGGAAATCAAGAAGGGCTTCGGCTTTTTCCAGAGCAAACCGTCGACCGCATTCTCGCCGGTGGCCGTGACGCCCGACGAACTCGGCGATGCTTGGGACGGCGCCCGGCTGCATTTGCCGCTGACGGTGCAGGTCAACGACGCCGTGCTCGGCACCCCGCATGCCGGCACGGACATGGTGTTCGATTTTCCGCGCCTCGTGTCTCATGCGGCAAAGAGCCGGGCATTGGGCGCCGGCACGGTGATCGGCTCCGGCACGGTGTCGAATGCGGATCGCAGCGTCGGCTCGGCGTGCCTCGCCGAACGCCGGGCGCTCGAAACCGTGCGCGACGGCGCGCCCGTCACACCGCTCCTGCGCTTTGGCGACCGGATGCGAGTCGAGATGTTCGATGCAAGCGGACAATCGATCTTCGGTGCGATCGACCAGCGCGTGGTTCAGTATGTCCCGCCGGCATCCTGACATTCACGGATTGACGGCCTGAACGCGATGCGGACAATACCGGCGATACCCTGCCAGCACCCCGTCGACGCAGGGACAGCGAGACAACCGTCGGCTACAGGCAGGTTCGACCTGCCTGCACAAGGAGGACGCCGTGGAAGTGCGAACGATCGATTTGTCGCCCGCCGGGCCGGCCGACTGCGCGTCGATAGCCGCCGCGATTGTCGGGCGGATCGGCGAAGCAGGTTTTGCCGGCGACCTGATCAGCTCGCTCGCGCGAATCCTGCGCGTCGGGCATCTGTCCGCTTTTGCGTTCCGGCCGCACTACGCGCCACAATTGCTCGGCACCAGCAGCGTGGTGTCGCCGGGTATCGCCCACGACACCGCCTTCGTCTATCTGGATCGCCACTACCTCGCCGACCCGACGCTGTCGTTGCGCGAGGCCAGTCGCACGCTGAACGGTCAGGCGCTGTTCGTCCAACGGCAACGCTCGCACGATGTGCTCGACGATGGCTACCGTGCTTCGTGTTACGACCAGCCGGGCATCATCGATCGCGTCTCGGTGGTTCAGGCACGCTGCGCAGGCAGCGATACGTGGATTGCAGTCAACATCTATCGCGATCGTTCGCAGGGATTCTTCTCGGACAGCGACCTCGATCTGCTCAGCACGGTGGCGCCCATCGTCACCAGCGCCACCGAACGTCATCTGCATATGACCGAAATGCAGGCGCAACTGGCCACGCAGGTGGCGGCATCGTCCGGCGCCAGACGCGACGCAGCGCCTGCGCGGCTCGCCGCAAGTTTCCCGCAACTCAGCCGCCGCGAGCGCGAAGTGTGCGAGGGCATTCTCGCCGGGCTGACCGCGAAACAGATCGCCCGGCACCTCGAGATCGCGCCGACCAGCGTCGTCACGCATCGCAAGAACGCTTATCTGAAGCTCGGCATTCACGACCTGAAGCAACTGTTCGGGCTGACAGCCTAGACGCACGCTTCGGCAGCCGCTTTTCCTCACGCATTCCCACGCGCCTCTGCACCGACCGGCGCGGCCGGCGGGCGGGCGCGTCTCTTTCCGCCGACCTATGACCGTCATCCACGAACATGATTTCGTGCGTTCGATTGCGGACGCACTGCAGTTCATTGCTGTTCACCACCCGGCGCCTTATCTCGCCCATCTTGCTCGCGCTCACGCTCGCGAACGTTCACCGGCTGCACGCGATGCGATCGCGCAGATCCTGACGAACTCGCGCATGGCCGCGCTGGGCCAACGACCGTTGTGCCAGGACACGGGTGTCGTCAACGTATTCCTCGAGATCGGCATGGCGGTGCGTTGGAATACGCCGCACGATGTTGAAACGCTGGTCAATGCGGGCGTACGTTCGGCCTATACCGATCCGCACAATCCACTGCGCGCGTCGGTTGTCGACGACCCGCTGTTCTCGCGGATCAATACGCGTGACAACACACCGGCCGTCGTGCACGTGCGTCTCGTGGCCGGCGACAGCGTACGCTGCACGGTGGCGGCCAAAGGCGGCGGCGCCGAAAACAAGAGTCGCTTCGCGGTGCTCAACCCGTCGGACAGCGTGCGTGACTGGGTGCTCTCCGTCATTCCTTCGCTCGGCGCGGGGTGGTGTCCGCCGGGGATCATTGGCCTGGGTGCCGGCGGCAGCGCGGAGAAGGCAATGCTGCTTGC
Source organism: Paraburkholderia sediminicola (assembly GCF_046027825.1). Classification (GTDB taxonomy): domain Bacteria; phylum Pseudomonadota; class Gammaproteobacteria; order Burkholderiales; family Burkholderiaceae; genus Paraburkholderia; species Paraburkholderia sediminicola_D. Next base: position 5,623 of record NZ_JAQQDU010000016.1, on the reverse strand, counting down.
CAAGGAATCGCTGATGGAACCGATCGATATGCACGACTTGCTGGAGCGCGGCCCGCAATCTCCGGTGGAGGCGTTACGTATCGAGCTATACGAGGCGATCAACGCGCTGGGTATCGGTGCGCAGGGACTGGGGGGCCTGACCACCGTGCTCGACGTCAAGCTACTGACCTATCCGACACATGCCGCATCGCTACCGGTCGCACTGATTCCGAACTGCGCAGCAGACCGGCATATCAGCTTCACGCTGGACGGCAGCGGCCCTGCGACATTCACTCCACCGGCGACGGACAGTTGGCCAGCCGTGACCTGGTCCGCCGCGGCCGATGCGGTGCGCGTCGACCTCGATACGCTCACGCGAGAACAGATGGCCACCTGGCGCGCCGGACAGACGCTGCTCCTGTCAGGAAAGTTGCTGACGGCACGCGATGCAGCGCATCGCCGCATTGTCGAGTTACTGGACGCTGGACAACCGTTGCCGGCCGATTTTACCGGGCGCGCGCTGTACTACGTCGGCCCGGTCGACCCTGTGCGTGATGAAGCAGTCGGGCCTGCTGGGCCGACCACATCGACGCGGATGGACAAGTTCATGGATCGCGTACTCGGCGCCACGGGCCTGTTGCTGACGATTGGCAAGGCGGAGCGCGGACCGGCAGCGAGCGAGGCTATTCACCGTCATCGCACCACGTATCTGATTGCGGTCGGCGGTGCGGCCTATCTGGTCTCGCAAGCCATCCGCCACGCGCGCGTGGTCGCGTTCGCCGATCTCGGCATGGAAGCCATCTATGAGTTCGAAGTCAAAGACATGCCCGTTACCGTCGGCATCGATTTGCTGGGTGAGTCGATTCATACAAGCGGGCCCAACTACTGGCAGCACATGATTCGTGCCGAACGCATTCCCACACGGGTTGCATGAGTGAGTAACCTGGCATGCCCGGTGGTATGCCCGGCCTGCCAGGTGCAGGCTTATTTGTCTCGCTCCCGCCCCGCAGACTTCGCCGTGCCCCGATCGGGCCTCGGTACGTCAAGGCAAACGGGGCCGCGATTGCCTTGACCGTCCTTACGCTGGCACGGACTCGGCTAACGTCGCGCGCGACCACACGCGGTGCTGCTCCGCCGCCGCGATAAACGCCTTCAGCACGTCGGCGCTCTGGCCATCGCCGCCGGTCGCGACCCCGTCGGCATGATCGGGCAGTTGCGCCGCGGCCAGCACGTCGCGCCCCGCCCCGAGGGCGGCAATCGCTTTCAGATGCTTGAACGCTTCGAGCACGAAATGCCGCGCCTCGCCGGATTGCGCCAGCGTTTTTGCGCTGGCCTCGCCGCCGCAGACGATCACCGCGTCGAACATGATCGACGGCATCCCGGCAATCGTCGCGTCCGGCTGCAAACCGTCGATCGCAGCAAGGGTCGGTGCGATGAGGAGCGGCGTGGCGCCCTCGCCCCGCAACGCCGTCAGGAGCGTATGGATCGACGCGGTATCGGCGCCGGGCGCCGTGAGCAGCGCGATCTTGCATGTCTTGATGCCCGGTTTTACACGATTGAGCAGGCTAAGCGCCGGCGAAGTCTGCGGCTCCGAGGCGGGTGGCGCTTTACCCTTCTTCGGGGCGGGCAAACCGAGCCCGGCCGCGACCTTGGCGGCCAGCCCGGCGTCGAAATTGGCCAGAATTTCGTTCACCACACGTTCGCGAATCTCCGGCTTCGTGACCTTGCCGAGTTCGAATTGATAGGCCGCGCTAATGTGCTCCTGCTCGACCTCGGACATGCTGCGATAGAAGAGCGCGGCTTGCGAGAAGTGATCGGCAAAGGACTCGCTGCGCACGCGGATCTTCTCGCCGTCGACGCGTTCCTGATAGCTCTCGAAGCCGCCGTCCGACGGCGCCGGATCGGTTTCCTTCGGCCAGCCACCGTTCAGCGAATTGGGCTCATAGGACGCCTGCCCGACATGAATCGCCTGGCGATGCATCGCGTCGCGCTGGTTGTTCTGGAACGGGCACACCGGCCGGTTGATCGGAATTTCGTGGAAGTTCGGGCCGCCTAGCCGACTGATCTGCGTATCCGTGTACGAAAAGAGCCGCCCTTGCAGCAACGGGTCATTGCTGAAGTCGATGCCCGGTACCACGTGACCCGGATGGAATGCAACCTGTTCGGTCTCGGCAAAGAAGTTGTCCGGATTACGATTGAGCGTCATCTTGCCAATAATTTTTACCGGTACGCTTTCTTCCGGAATCAGCTTGGTCGGATCGAGCAGATCGAAACCGAAGCTGTGTTCATCGTGTTCCTCGACGATCTGTACACCGAGTTCGTATTCGGGGAAGTCGCCCCGTTCGATCGCTTCCCACAAGTCGCGCCGATGGAAGTCGGGGTCCTTGCCGGCGAGCTTTTGCGCTTCATCCCACAACAGCGAATAGGAGCCCAGCACCGGGCGCCAGTGAAATTTGACGAATCGCGCCTTGCCTTGCGCATTCACGAAGCGGAAGGTGTGAATGCCGAAGCCTTCCATCGTGCGGAGGCTGCGTGGGATAGCGCGGTCAGACATGGTCCACAGCACCATGTGCGCGGATTCAGGCACCAGCGACACGAAATCCCAGAACGTGTCATGCGCGGAACCGCCGGTGGGCATCTCGTTGGGCGCCTCCGGTTTGACGGCGTGGACGAAGTCCGGGAACTTGATCGCGTCCTGGATGAAAAACACCGGCATGTTGTTGCCTACCAGATCGTAATTGCCCTCCTGCGTGTAGAACTTCACCGCGAAACCGCGCACGTCGCGCACCGTATCCGCCGAGCCGCGCGGCCCCTGCACGGTCGAAAAGCGCACATAGACCGGTGTCTGCGCGGCCGGGTCCTGCAGGAACGCGGCTTTTGTATATTCGGTCATCGCCTCGTACAACTGGAACACGCCGTGTGCGGCGGAGCCGCGTGCATGCACGATTCGCTCGGGAATCCGCTCATGATCGAAGTGCGTAATCTTCTCGCGCATGATGAAGTCTTCGAGCAGCGAGGGACCGCGCGGGCCGGCGCGCAATGTGTTCTGATTGTCGGCGATCTTGACGCCCTGGTTGGTTCGCAGCGCCTCACCGCCGGGACGCACGCGGAACGCTTCAAGATCCTGCGATTTACTGTCGTCGGCCGGCGTGGTGGGCTGGCGGGGGCCGGTTTTACGTGCCATGGAAACACTCCTTGCGTTGACGGTGCCAGGCGATGATTCGCACTGGCTCGAACGTCGGGATCAGCAAGCGTTGTTCCCGCCGAAGGGGACCCTGCCCACTTCGGTCAGGCTCGTGCAGTAGAACGAAAGATCCGGAATGCGCATGCCAGACCTCGCGTTTGGCGGATATTGACAGGTTGAGAGCGTGCCGCGTGGCACGGCGGTTGCGCCTGCATGTCTCGGGAGCGAATCATTCCATCCTCTTTGTCGCCGCCGATTGCAGTCGTCGCCGCAACCAGGTTATCGCTCCGTCGCCGCCGCGGAGTTAAACGATGCAACTTGCAGATGATGCTGACAATAGCCGGGCTGGACGCGTGCGCCGTCGTCGGCGCTCACGCGAGATCTCGAGATACGCGGGCAAGCCGATCCGCTTGCTTTGGCGCTATATTGGCCGCCGCAAGCTAGCCCATGCCACAGTGCTGGCAAGCGTCCTGATCGCGGTGGGGTGCGCGCTGGCATCGCAATACGGCATCAAGAACCTTATCGATGCACTGCCGGCCGGACGTGCACATCCGGAGACCGTGATTCGCGCCTTCGCACTATTGGTGATACTGATTCTGGCCGACAACCTGTTCTGGCGAGTCGGAGGCTGGATCGCCGCGCGAGCGTTCGTCGGAGTGACGGGCGATATCCGCAACGAGATGTTCGCGTACCTGTCGGGACATGCTCCGGCATTCTTCGCCGACAAGCAGCCTGGTGTCCTGTCCAGCCGGGTATCGGCCATGGCGAACGCTGTTTACACCGTAGAAAATACTATTGCATGGACGGCACTGCCGCCGTGCCTGACCATGGTGGGCGCCATTGCCATGGTCGCTGTTGTCAGCGCGCCGATGAGCCTCGCGCTCGTCGCAGTCTCCGTTGGGCTCGCGTTGTGGCTCTTCCGGCTTGCGAGCAAAGGAACAGCGCGACATCAGGCATTTGCCGCGCAGGCCGCATCGGTGGATGGCGAACTCGTGGACGTGATCGGTAACATGGGACTTATACGCACATTTTCAGCGGTGCCGCTGGAGTGTCAACGGCTCGACGCACACCTGCACACCGAAGGCGCCGCCCGCACGCAAAGCCTACTTTACCTCGAAAAACTTCGTCTACTGCACTCCGCTACTACGGCACTCTTCTCCGCAGGACTTCTGGGCTGGATACTGTGGCTGTGGAGCCAGGAACGTGCGACGACCGGTGACGTAGTGCTCATCAGCTCGCTCGGCTTTGCAATCCTCCACGGCACTCGGGATCTCGCGGTGGCGCTTGTCGACCTCACGCAACATATTGCGCGTCTAGGCGAGGCGACGCGGACTCTGCTTATCCCGCATGAGATGACAGAGCTCGGCAATACGCAGCCCCTGCATATAGAACGGGCCACCGTGGACTTCGACAACGTGTCCTTCGCCTATTCTGGCCGCCGGCCGGTGCTCAGCGCATTTAACCTGCACATTCGCGCTGGCGAGCGGGTGGGTCTGATTGGTCCTTCTGGCGCCGGCAAATCGACCATCTTCGCTTTGATCCAGCACTTTTACGGACCGCAGACAGGCAGCGTGCGGATTTCGGGGCAGGATATCTCCCGTGTAACCCAACATAGTCTGCAAGCGGCACTTTCAATCGTGCCGCAGGACGCGCCCCTCTTTCACCGATCCCTGCTGGATAACATTCGCTACGGCGTCCCAAACGCGACGGAAGCCGATGTTCGCCGTGCGTGCGAGGACGCAAACTGTATGGATTTCCTCGCCGCCTTGCCGGGAGGACTCGACACCACCGCTGGCGACCGCGGCGCAAAGTTATCGGGCGGCCAACGTCAAAGAATCGCCATCGCGCGCGCTGTTCTCAAGGACTCGCCTATCCTTCTGCTCGATGAAGCCACTTCAGCACTCGACACGGTTTCAGAGCTCGCGATACAGTCAGCCCTTGAACGGTTGATGCAAAACCGTACTGTTATCGCCATTGCCCACCGCCTCTCCACTCTGCAGACGTTCGATCGCATCGTCGTGATCAATCGAGGACGTGTGGTTCAGGACGGCTCGCCGACGGAGCTGGCCGCCGTCCCCGGCATCTATCGTGAGACGCTTGCACGCCAGCGCAGGCGCATGGCCTCCCCGGACGTATCCTGAAGAAAGCGTGACCTGTGCGGTCGCTGGGCCTTTCCATGTTCTGGCCAACCCTCGCTTCTATTTGCCATGGCATCGATCGTCGCGCCCAACGCTCAAACGAACAGTCTTCGGTGCGGCGACTGTGGACTTATTCTGGCTTTACCGAGTCGGGAAGATCACGACGGCGCATGCATAACTCGAAAGCGACGCGGGCCCCACACAGGTCTGGCAGGCATGGGTGTTGCGGAAAACCGGAATATCCTCGGATTCTTGAAATGTCTACCATCCTTCTCGTCGATGACGACGTGGAATCGCTTTGGTTGCTCCAGATTATCCTGAT